>DATKGW010000024.1:0-48198 GCA_035510605.1 Patescibacteria group bacterium | reverse complement strand
GGTGTAGTCAATGTCACCGACCTGTCTGTCTTAGCCACCAACTGGGGCAGAACCAGTGCTACCCATGCCCAAGGCGATGCCAATAGTGACGGCACCATTAATATCTATGATTTATCTATTCTAGCCAGTCAGTGGGGGCAGGTAATATCCTCAGGCCAACCGCCTAACTCTATTAATATCAAAGATTATGGTGCTACGGGTGATGGGGTGACCAATGATGTCTCGGCTTTTAACAGTGCTTTGGCACAAGCACATCAAACAGGTAAGACCCTCTATGTTCCTGCTGGCAGCTTCTTGCTGAGCTCACAGGTGCTTGTACCTGACGGCGTGAATATCATTGGAACGGGGGAGAGTTCGTGGCTGATGGGGCCTATTAAGTACGGCAGCAACGAAACCTGGACAAATCTGAGAATCGGTGCCCGTTTCGCGGCAGCTGCCCGTAACTCAGATGGTGCACATGATACGACGTTTCAGACCGTACGCTTCAGTGGCGGTGGCGGTCAAAACGGTTCTAATGGTAGCTCAAACGTCGGTTTTGGCGGCCCTGACGGTTCACTTACGAACATCTCTTTTACTGATTGTAAGTTTGACGCTACATTTACCCAACCCAACGGAGATACTACAGGTGATAACGTCATCAGCATCGGAGAAGAAGATACATCGCACGTTCAGAATCTTTCGTTCACTCGTTGTATCATTGGTTCGAGTAACGGTACCCGTACCGGATCGCCGCGAATGGGCATTGAGGCCCTCAGCCGTAGTCCGGACCACTACCTGAGCGGACTCCAAATTATCGACTCTACTTTTGAGCCGACGGACGAGACAGCTTTGGATATCGAGAGCTCACCTGATGCACCGCCCATGACAGACATGCTCATCCAGGGCAATCTTATCAAGGGTGGCAACCCTTCATTCGCCAGCCCTCAATACCAGCAAAGTATCTGTTTGGAGATCGGTGGTGGTGTGCAAATCCTCAACAACACTATCTGGGGTTCGAAGTGGGCGGCTATCGAGGTTTACGACCGTAGTGGAGGACTCTACCCGAGCCACGTGACTATCGCAAATAACACCATTGATGCTACCCAAGGAGTACCGCCGGCTCAGTGGGCTGTCCACCTCGATGCTAGCCAAGTGACTTTTACCGGCAATACAATGCGGTATAACGGCGACCAAATTTATGGTATTTCAATCGAAGCCGGCTCGGGTAATGTGGTTACCGGAAACTCGCTTACTCACGTAGGCGGCTCCAGTGACACAGCCATTGTTGAAATCAATGGTGCCAGTGGCAATAATATTTCGGGCAACAGCGTGAGCCCTTGAGGTATGTCCGCCTATACTTATCCGCCCACTCATATTTTTTACCAGAAATAACAAATTAATATCCTCTAAAAACGTTTCAAATTCAGTTATTGATGTATGATGAAAGCAGGAGGAATAAAATATGACAAGTGTAATAATTTTAGGTGGAATTGTCGGCTTGCTGGCAGGCATGGGACTGCCTTACTTTGTAGTCGGTGCCAAGGGCTACGGAGCCAAAATATTTGGTATGCCTAGTTCGGCTGCCGTTAATGTTGTATGGGGTTGGCTCAGCTTTGTGGCTGCCGGTTTGTTGTGGCATGTTGCCCCGATGAAAGTCCATCCACGGGCAGCTTTTGCAGCAGTAGCTGTTGGCGTATTGATAGCCGGTTTAGTGCTATCTATGATCTGGCCAAAGCACGATCACAAAAAATAAATTACTTTCAAATCAAAATATATTTAAAATGCGGGCAATGGCCTTACCGCCAGCTTTTCTGATTAATTCGTTCCTGTGCCGGCGCCGTGATTCGATATGCCAATGATTAACCAGCATATCGACTACATCTCTTTTAACCTTATTTCTACCGACTTCTACGTCTAAGTAATAATGAGCGGGGTCTGGCATGTCTTTTTTTAACTCGCTCATAGTTTTATAGATACCGATATTTTTTATTCCCTTTAAGATTTGCTGCTCAAAATCACTTGATGGGCCATCTGTAACAGCTTGCTTTTTGGCTTTATATTGTTTAGTCCGATTACGTTTGATCCAGTTAACAGCCGTAACCGTCCAAGCCTGAGTTGGCTCCGGTACCATATCGATTTCTATACAATCTTCGCAATTATCTTTTGAAGTATTTGGGTCTAATAAAACCCGACCGGCTTCGTCGACTATAAAGAATTCATAATTATTACCGGCCTGATTGGTCACATTGACAATCCGGTTTTCCAGCTGTTCGGCCAGCTCACTAAAACCTTGCCGCTTGAGCCCTAAAGCAAACTGGAATGTTTCGAAAGGCCAAACCACCCACGAGCCGTGGTAATCAACCCGGTCGCGGTCATAAATATGCTCCAGCGAACGGCATCGCACACCGGCATCGGTTAAAAACTCCGACGAGAACAATTTTTGAACTATCGCTTCTATATAAATTTGCTTGTTTTCTATCCGGTCGAAAAAGTCTGTATTAAGTAACCAGCCAGCGTTAGACTGCATAGTTTTTAACTGGGCAAAATTACCGGTTTTGTCTTTATATAACAGGGATGAAAAGTAATTTGCCTGCGGCATCCAAAAACGTTCAATCGTGGCATCGACAACTTTTTTAGATAATTGACGCCAATATTCAGATAATTTGACATTCTCACTCTCTGGCTCATGAATGAGTTCGGCTGTTTGGTTTAATGCATGGGCAGCCAGTGCTTGCACATCCAAAATCACTTGCTCGTCAAAGCCGTTGATTATATTGCCGTTTTCATCGACATGCTCGGCCGGGTCGTCCCTCCAGTAAGGAAATTGACGGCCACCCAGATTTTCTTCTTTTATGCGTATTAAGCCGTCTTGGCTAACGGAATTGGCAATATATTCTGCTGCACCAATTAAACATTGCTCGATAGATCTTTTTGAACCGTCTTTTTGGGTAACTTCTTCGGCTAAAATACGCTTGTCAAACTTGGCATATTCATAAACCGTATTAATAAATATCGGTGTAGTGTCGCTGGAATAGTAATTTGTATATTCGCTCCAACCGTTGCGAAAAACAAATATGGACCAAACGCTCATAAAAAGTTTTGAATCAAATGGCTCTTTAAAGTTGAACAACTCCAGCTCGTCATTATCGTAAATCCGCCGCTGTTCGGTCGGAATTTTGCCAAATTCCTCACCACTAAAACCCACATGCTCCGTGCCTTGTATAGAAGCTAGCGTCAAAATTATTGCCTTGGTTGTTTCTGGGTGGCTTTCTGCCAAGTCGGCAGCGGTAATAGAACTATCACGGCCCCATTTGTCATCACCACTGAACCTTTTGCCAAGGCTGGTATGTAAAATATTGCCATAATTTGTCTCTAGCGTGTTTAGGGCTTTAATATCTCTAATAACGCTTGGCGGCCAAACAGGTAAGTCTGGCGATTGATCAAGCTCTAGCAAGGGATCTTTGCAACTCTGATTATTAGTTTCCATATTTATCTCTCAAAAATCACTTGGGTTATTATACAATGTTTTAACGTAAATAAAATGTTGCGAAATAAGTTACAATAATCTCATGACTAGTTCAAACAAAACTCCGCAAGAATACGAAAAAATGGGCCACATGGTAGAAGACATCTTTTTGGCCGGCGCCGGCAATATAAAAAGATTGATGTGGCTGAACTTTTTAAAAGGTATCGCTTATGGGCTAGGCATTTTTGTCGCCGGCACAATTATTATCGGGTTAGTTTTGTGGATTTTGAGCCTGTTTAACCAAGTGCCGGTTGTTGGGCCTTTTGTGGTGCACATCACCCATAGCCTCAAGTAGTTGACTATTGATAATCTTATAATCTTATGTTATAGTATTTCTAATTATCAGGGGTAACTCTGGTTTTCGCTCATTGGGCACCGAATAAAGTAGGTGCGAAGCTTTAGGCAAGGAGCCAATAGTGACCGTGGAACAACGGAAACCATCCGAAGCAACAGTGGCAACTATCAAATGTGCCATCAAGGGGTGCGATAGCTTCGGCGAATGGGAATCCAAGATCGCCGCCAAGCTCAATCTCACAGAAGATCAAGTGATGTACGGTGTCATGGAAGCCCACGTGTTCTATGAGTGGCACATGGACGACAAGGAGACAACCGTAGTCACGGATGTCATGATTGCCAAGTTCGGCATTTGCTACGATATTGCTGTCACAATGGATATCGATCTACAGCGCGATCAACCTTACTATAAGATCTTGCGTCTGATAGACGAAGATGATGAGGAAGGAGAATGCGACGAAGGCGAAGAGACCGAAGACGATCAGTGGGAACATGGCGACGAACAGGAGGAAACCGAAGCTGACGAAAAGTAAACCTCCCGTTATCAACCCGACCACCGGAGGTCAACATTGTTTCACATCCCACTCATAAGCCCAAGAGCACCGCCGCACGAGTCTTACAGACTGCATGCGGCTCGCCGACCGAGAACGGTCGCTTTTTTGTTTTAAAGGCCAATTTATTGCATAATTTAACAGATACAAAATCAAATTTGTCGATTCTATCTGTTATGCTTAGTGTATGCAGAAGTTAAAAGAGGAAGAGATACAGAAATCTTTATCAGAAATCGAAGGTTGGGTTGTAGACGGCGACTCACTTAAAAAAGACTATGGATTTAAAGGCTTTAGCACTGCCATACAATTTATTAATCTTATGGCACCTATTGCCGAAAAACTGAACCACCACCCGGTTTGGACCAACTCCTATAACCGCGTTACCATTTGTTTATATACACAAGAAGCTCGCGGCATCACAAAACTTGACTTTAAATTTGCCACAGAAGCCGATAAAATCGCCGATGAACTCCGCCGCTAGTTAGACAAGATCAGGCTCTGTATTTTTTTTAGAACGTGATCTGCGCACTCTTTTTTGTGGATTAGGGGATATAATTTGAGCAGCAAATTGAATAGATTTAACTACGGGTCGTGATATGCCTTTTTTGGTGACAATTTTTAGTTTGCGATTTAGCACATAGGCAATTGCCCCCAACACTGAAGCTGACAATAGAATCAGCAGGCCTGTCAGTGGTTTATTATCGTTACCCATAGATCCGAAGAATCCCATGGACCTGTTGTTTTTCTTGGTATCATTATTTTTATTTGAGGTGATGGTTGATTTTTTTGATGTAGAAGATGTATTTGATTTAGCTGTTGATAAGAGTGTATTTGTGGTGTTCACACTCTGACGAGAAGACGAATTTCTGTTATTAGAGTTTGATGTGACAGATAAGCCTTTGCCTGTGGCCGGTGTAGGTGTAGGTGTCGGTGTCGGTGTAGGAGTAGGTGTCGGTGTAGGAGTAGGAGTAGGTGTAGGTGTAGGAGTAGGCGTCGGGCTTGTAAGTGTATAAGTGCCACCACTGTTAGCCCCGTCAATATTTGTTCCTGCACTTTCAATCATCGAAGAACTTAAAAAGCTAAGTGTTGTAGTGCCAGAGCCAGCTAACACCGTAAAGTTAACAATCGCTACCTGGACACTGCCCGATACAGTTGTCCCAGCCGGTGTAACATAGCGCGAAATGCTTACACTGCCATTGCCGCCTGTAGAAGAAACTTCTCCACCAAATGATCCGGATGCTGGGCTGATGCTTACAAATTGCATCTGCGAGGCATCATAACTTAAATTTGCGGTTACAACGTTAACATTGCTGCCGTTTTCGTATATGCCGACAGATAAGGTGTTATTGATGTTATAGCTGCCGCTGCTTGGCGATAACGAAAATGCCGCAGTTCCGGCTGCGCTAGCTGTAGCCGGCGCCAAACCTAGGGTTAATATTGCCCCTAAGCTTATTAATATTTTGTGTAATGTAAATCTCTTCATGATTTATTTACTCCAATTAGTTAATAATGTTGATAAATCGGCTGCATTAACTGCTCCATCGCTGTTTAAATCGCCTTGCGCGGCAGTTGCACCCGTTTTATTCCAGTTGGTAAGCAATAAGCTTAAGTCTGCCGCGTTAACGATGCTATCACCATTTAAATCGCCTGCAATGGTGGCAGGCAAAGTTGAGACGGCAGCGGCGTCAGGAAACATTTGGGCATTATCAAGGTAAGCAGTAATGCCTTGGCCGGCTACAATAACCTGCAGGCTAGCCTGGGTAACAGCAACCGAACTCGGCGTATAGTTAAAATTAAGCTCTTCGACAAAGGCGGAAACTTCGCGGGTTTTATACTGCCCCGAAATCCAAGTGCCGCTAGCATTATATTCGTCTATATAAAAAGACACTTCGCCGCTGGTAATTGCTTGCACGTTTAAGAAGTTCTTTAGTACATATGTATTGTTGGGGTTCACCGCTACTTTAGGAGAAAATAGGTGAGTTGCTGTACCTGCAGTGTTAGATACGAGCTTAACCGAATTTACAGGATCTGGGTAACTGCCGTTAGTACCGTTATTTGCTGTAATGTTGGTTGGGTCATCAGTTGTCCAACCATCGGCAATACCATTATTAAAACTACCATTAGCGAACAGATTGGTAGAGCTGGTAATTAAGCCCTGGTTAATATTGATGTTCTTTATCAAACCGGCGGTCTGTTTTGCCTGCACATAGGCTGCAATCTGGTCTAGCTCGGCTGTGCCGTATTGGTAATTATCCGGGGTTTGGCTTGGTGTAGCGGCAATGTCATGAAATGTTAAAACCAGCCATTGGTTATTGGCAATCGCTTGGTCTATTCTGGCTTCTACAGTTGCTACAGGGGTAGTCTTTTCTAAAACTACGTAATCGTTAAGCAGATAATCACTGTAGGGATAGCCATTAATGTTTTGGTCTTGGAATCCGCGCATCGAGGCGTAATATTTGGCAATTTGGGCAAGTACCATGTTGTTGTAATCGCCATATGGTGTTGAAAAGTCTGTAGCCTTAATACCTTGTGCCGCGAGAGCTGTCTGGCTGGCAGATAATTCTGTAATAACCTGTGCTTGGGTTAGGGTAGCGGTTTGGCAATCTTCCGGGTCCGCTGTAGCATTTGAAGCCAGGCATTTATGATCAACGGTGTGAGAACCAACGTCCCAGCTGTAAGTATTTTGTAGGGCGACAATTTGTGCCCACGTCATGTAAGGTGTACCGGTATTCGCTAAACAGGTATTAGGTACTGTCGTCATCCCTACGCAACCTGTTATGACATAATCAGTACCCGTTAAACCGTATTTTGCCAAAGTTGGAGCGGCTAGTGTATAGGCGCTGGCCAAACCATCGTCAAAAGTAAACGATATTCTGGGACCGGGGTTATATGATACTGCATTTGCCAGGCCCGAAAAAACCAAGCTGACAAGTACCATTAAACTAATAATAGTACCACCACCCACAAACAGTGATTTAACATACCTTTTCATACTCTACCTTGCTTGCCGCTTAACGGCGTATTATTTACTCTTTGTAATACTTATACACGAATAATTAATTTAATGCAATAAATTTGTTATTATGACCAACTTAGTTAATAATAAGCATTAGTATTATGCAATATTCTTGCTTTTCTCGCATTAATATAGTATCTTAAGCATTAACAGAGGTGCAATGAAACTAGTATATCTCTTGGTCGCCTTATACTAGTGGAGCAAATGGCGAACCCGTCTCTGGCAATTTAAACAAAGGTGGTAATTAAGTATTACTACCCAATATATGGTTTAAATCCAGACGAGACAGGTAAAAGCAACATCCCTGGTATAAATCATATATATAAAGAGGAGAGATTTATGTACGAAGGAGGCAAAGGAGCCGGACCAGTTGGTATTGCTGGCGGTGCAATCCTTTTACCAAACACCGGTGGGCACATAATCTTAACGATCGTTGCTATTACCAGCATAACGGTCGGTGCTGCTATCACGTTGTCAATTTTGGCACGCTGGATAGCTAAAAGAGCTTACACCAAAGCTTAAAAAATTAAGATTCTAAGCAAAATATAAACGTGGATTACTAAAACACATCTGTGTAGGTAATCCACTTTGTTTTTGGTGCTCAAATTTAGTTAAGAATTTATGAAAAAGTTTAAGCTAGCGGCAATTTTAGGCCTTGTTTTACTGATTAGCGGCACGTGCTTGCTGATCGGTTTAGCGCGCTCCCGCGATGTTAACGCCAGTATTCTACGCCCACCCGTACAGACGACTGTGACAAAACAGCAAACTGCCATTATACAAGGCGAACCAGTAGAATTAATCATTCCCAGCTTGGAACTTGACCTAAAAGTAATCCAAGGGGTTTACGACAAGAATTCCCAAACCTGGACACTGTCAAATGATAAAGCCCAATACGCCACCATAACCCCACAACCGAATAATGCAGAAGGCGATACTTTTCTTTACGGCCATGCTCTGCAAAATGTTTTCGGGACGCTCCACACGCTTAAACCAAGTTCGCTAGCCATAGTAAAAACCGATAATAATCACATTTTTTATTACATCTTAAATAGCGTAAAAACTACCAATCAACTAGATGACAGCGTGTTTAATTACCGGGGCAAGCCGATTTTAACAATTCAAACCTGCAGCGGGTTGTTATGGCAAGACAGGCAATTTTACGTTTTTGATCTGGAAAGGGCCATATAATGCGAGAACCATTTTTATATCTGTTAGCATTCGCTAATCTGGCTGCCGTGGTGCATATCGGTCTATATATGGTTGGTGCAAACACCTATGACATCTTGAGCTTTAAAAAAGCTTATAAAAACTCAAAAAAACATCGACCCAGTATTTCTAAAACTCCTGCCCGTTTAAAATTAGTAAGCGTGATAATCCCAGCTCATAACGAATGCAAAGTGATACGACGTACCCTGGATTCGGTGCTGGCCAGCACATATGGAAATATTGAAATTATTGTTGTTAATGACGGATCGACAGATAAAACCAAGCAAGTAACGCATGATTACATAGCCAGAGTTCAAAGTAGTACTAAACTAAGGGTTGCAACTTATATGGCCCGAGACGGTAGGGGTTTTAGGTTAAAACGAAGATACATTCAAATCCATCCAGACAAAATTACGCGAATTAAGCTTATAAATCAGCATAACCAGGGCAAGGCGGCGGCAATGAATAATGCCATAAAGAACCATGTAAAAGGCCAGCTGGTAATGTGCCTGGACGCAGATTCTATACTGCATCCGCAGGCGATTGAAAGGGCCGTTGCTCACTTTAAGGATCACCACATCATAGGTGTCGCAGCTAATGTGCGCGTGATGGAAAGTAAATCAATACTCGGTAAAGTGCAGCGCTTTGAGCACCTTATCGGCTACCGCACCAAAAAGTTTTATAGCCTGACTAACAGCGAATTTATTATCGGCGGCGTAGCTTCGACATATCGTAGAAGCACTCTTAGAAAAGTTAAATTTTACGATGATGACACTATGACCGAAGACATCGGCCTGAGTCTTAAAATTGTCGCGACTAATGGTAACCAAAAACACCGTATCATCTATGCTTCTGATGTTGTCGCCCTGACAGAAGGGGTGCACACATTTAAAGATTTAATGAGGCAGCGCTACCGCTGGAAGATGGGCAATCTGCAAAACCTGTTCAAATACCGGCACCTGATAGGCAATTACAACCCTGAAGTTTATAGCCGGGCTCTGACAATGTACCGGTTACCGATGGCGCTTTTAAGCGAGATACTGCTGATTCTTGAGCCGATTTTGTTAGGTTATATAGTATATCTTAGCTTTGCTTACCATACCGTTGGGATAATCTTAGGCGCATACCTGACGGTCACGGTTTACACCTTGTGTGTACTGTGGCCAGACGAACATTTGACCTTAAAAGACAAGTTTAAATTGAGCCTGACCGCACTGGTAATATATATTTTCTTTTACATAATGGATGTTGTGCAAATGAATGCCATGTTTAATACTTTGCTTAAGTACCATCAAGTGTTTAGACGCGATGCTACTTCGTCTACCTGGACTTCGCCAAAGCGCGCCAGCCAAACGGCCTGAGCTTAATTATAGATTTGCATAAACATAATTATTATGCTAATATAGCTGCATTGTTTAATGAATCCCGGGTTCGATAGCTTTTTACTCGATGTTCATTCCGACAATCGAAGTAATAACTATTAACCTATAAAGGATTCATTTTTATGTCTTATAAAACCTATAACAGGCGGCCAAACACAAGCCGTCAACACTCTTATAGCGCCAGACCGCCAAGGTACCAGCGCAGCAAAGAGAACATCAATATCTCGCGCTTTATTAGTGCTGCCAAACCAGCCATAAGTGCGTCGGCTTTTATTCCGCAGCACAGCTTTGAAGATTTTAATATCGATAAACTGCTGCTTGATAACCTGCAGGCAAAAGGAATAACCAGCCCGCTGCCAATTCAGGACCAAGCCATTCCTATTGGCCTTACCGGCAAAGATATTATCGGTACTGCTAATACCGGCACCGGTAAAACCATTGCTTTTGCTATCCCGATTTTACAAAAACTGATAACCAACAGAGGCTCAAAAGCCTTAATTATGGCTCCGACCAGAGAGCTGGCCAACCAGATAGAAGAAGAATGCCACGCTATTGCCGTAGGTAGCGGTTTGTATAGCGCAGTTTTAATTGGCGGCGCGCCGATTGTGCCGCAACTGCGAGATCTTAAGTACAACCCGCAAATTGTTATCGGCACACCCGGCCGAATTAAAGACCACATAGAGCGAGGCAGTTTAAATATACGCGGTTTTAACATCGTGGTGCTTGACGAAGTCGACCGAATGCTGGATATGGGTTTTGTGCATGATATGCGCCAAATCTTAAGCCAGATTTCACCGATTCGCCAGTCGTTTTTCTTCTCGGCTACTCTTGATAGTAAAGTCAACGACTTGATTCAAGAGTTTTCTAACAATCCCATAACTATATCTGTTAAAACCGGTATTACAGCCGAAGGTGTTGATCAAAATATCGTACGATTTGGTACTACCAGTCAAAAAATAGACAAATTACACGACTTGCTGATTGGCAAAGACATTACCAAGGCACTGGTGTTTGACGACACCCAACGCAGTGTAGAACGCTTAAGCAAAGAGCTGCAAAGCCGCGGCTTTTTGGCAGATGCCATCCATGGTGGAAAATCTCAAAGCCAAAGGCAACGAGCCTTAAGCAAGTTCAAATCAAACGAAGTTAATATACTTGTGGCGACTGATGTTGCCGCCCGTGGCATTGACGTCAGCGACATCACCCACGTAATTAACTATTCGACTCCGCAAACCTACAACGATTACATCCACCGCATCGGCCGAGCCGGCCGTGCCGGTAAAACCGGTCACGCCCTGACGTTTGTAGCAGCCTAAGATTTTTAAGATAGAATAATTATTTTAGTTTGATACTCTGGTAACTTTACAGCTCAACACATAAATGAGTAACACAGATACCGGCATTAACGATTTTTTCGTATATACCTTTACCACGGATAACTTTTTCAATCAGAAACTCACCGCGACCACTTGTTTTTAATCTATTTGTATCAATATCTTGTGCTATGCCGGGCTCCATCGCGAGTAAATCTTCAGTTTTAATTGAATCATCATCTGTCTGCGACTTTTCTACAGCTGCAGGGTCATAAGGATTTCTTATAAATACGTGCAGCTCACCAGCACGAGGCAGTACCTCTGCAGCAACTATTGCTTTTTTATCAAGATCGTCTGCTGCTTTAAAAGCATTACTGATTGCTTCGTCAACAGCTAATTTTATACCGTATTTTACATTGGATGATTGTTCTCCACCCAACGCTATATCAATCGCTTCTGCTGTGGCTTCTCTGGTATCGTGAAGAAATTTTTGAGTTCCTAAGTCTTCAAGATAGTAAACCTTGCAATTAGTAGCTTCTGGCTCAACAGGGAAGACAGGTGGTTCGTCTGATTCCTTAAATTTAAAACAAGT
Organism: Patescibacteria group bacterium; assembly: GCA_035510605.1. Classification (GTDB taxonomy): domain Bacteria; phylum Patescibacteriota; class Saccharimonadia; order Saccharimonadales; family CAIOMD01; genus DATKGW01. Next base: position 36,339 of record DATKGW010000024.1, on the reverse strand, counting down.
GGACATTGTATATACCCCCTTACTTAGAGATATCGTATTTTCTCTAGTGTTTATCTTTTACTACTTGCCACTAATTATCAGCGTACACCCAAATATATAATCTGTAAACCTTCTCAACAATTGACTTTTTTATAAGCTCCATGCATGAAAGAAGATACAATATAAGAAATGACTTTTGACGAAGCTTATAAATCACTTAATGCTAAACAAAAAGAGGCCGTTGATACCATTGATGGCCCGGTGATGGTAGTTGCTGGCCCGGGTACCGGGAAGACTCAGCTGCTAGCTACCCGAGCAGCAAATATTCTTAAAAAAGATTCTACTTTGCTACCTACAAACATCTTATGTCTGACCTTTACCGAAAGCGGGCAAGTGGCTATGCAGCGCCGCTTAATTGATCTTATGGGTGAAGCCGGGGCACATGTAGCAGTGCATACCTTCCATAGTTTTGGGACAGAAATCATCAATACTTATCCGCAATATTTTTATCAGGGGGCTAACTACTCACCATCCGATGATTTAGCCACTCATGAAATATTAAGCGACATTTTAAAGACTTTGCCTTATAAAAATGCGCTGGCAAGTAAAAACCAAGGTGAATTTGTTTATTTAAAAGATATCAAAGATATCTTAAGCAAACTAAAAAAGAGTGCCATTACGCCTAAACAACTCCGACTGTTAGCAATGGATGCTTACAATTTTAGCGAGTATTTAGAACCAGAGCTTTTTGCTTTATTTGACGTCGCTAGATTTACTGGCAAAAAAGATATAGAACGTTCAGCATTTTTACTAGATTTTGCTGCCAAATACAAGCAGCCCCATTTAAACGTGGCCGGCTTTTTACCATTAAGTAAAATATTTATAGAAATTTTCGGTGACGCTGTACAAGCTGCATTGGATGCCGGTAGCGCCAAACCAATTAATGACTTTAAAAAAGACTGGTTCAGCAAAGATCGCAGCCGATTAATCAATAAGCAACGCGACAACGCCGATAAACTTTTAGCACTAGCCGATATTTATGAGGATTATCAAAAAGCATTAGACACCCGTCATTTGTTCGATTACGACGATATGATTATGCGCGTGGTACAAGCACTGGAAAAACACGGCGATTTGGCTTACGAGCTGCAAGAGCAATATCAATACTTTTTAGTCGATGAATTTCAGGATACAAACACCGGGCAGATGCGAATGCTAAATGCACTAGCCGAACATCCGGTTAACGAAAGCCGCCCGAACGTATTGGTGGTAGGCGACGACGACCAAGCCATCTATGCGTTCCAGGGTGCCGAACTTAGCAATATTTTAAATTTTTATGACAGCTATAAAAATGTTAAGTTAATTACTTTAACCGATAATTATCGCAGCGATAAAGAAATATTAAAAGCCTCGCGGGCAATAATAATACAAGGCGAAGATCGTTTAGAATCTAAGCTACCAGATAAATTAAACAAAACACTTGCAGCCCAAACCAGGTTCGATACGCCGGACCTAACCCGCCAATTATTTAATATTCAGGCTCACGAATTTGAATGGGTGGCTGAAGAAATTAATAACTTAATCAATGGTGGCCATGAGCCCAAAGAAATCGCTGTCATTTGCCGGGAACATAAATATTTAGAAAATCTTCTACCGTATTTATATTCGCTAGGTATTCCGGTAACCTACGAGCACCGTAAAAATGCTCTAGACAACAAAGCCATCCAAGAACTTGTTACTTTGGCCAGAGTTGTGGGTGCGCTTAGTAAAAATGATTTGGTATTAGCCGAAGGTTATTTACCGGAACTTTTGAGTGCTGATTATTGGCAAATTGACGCTAGCGCCATTTGGCAATTAAGTTTGAGCTCCCGCAGAGCTTACGAAAAAGCACGCAAGAAAGTTTTTTGGCTGGAGCTGATGCAGTCAAAAGACGCTGACGTAAAATCAAAAAAAATTGCCATATTCTTACTTGAAACGGCAAAAATTGCCAGGACGCATGGCCTAGAAGTCGTACTGGATCTGCTTATTGGCAATACAAAGACCGGCACAGCCGATGATACGGCCGATGAATCCGATGAATTATTCGATTATCCAAAACTTAAAATTAAATCACCATTTAAAGATTATTATTTTAGCCCGGATTTGCTTAAATTAAAGCCCGAAAAGTATATCGATATGCTTTCGAGCTTATCTGCTATCCGTAATCATTTGCGCCAATACCGGCCAGGTATAAAATTAGACCTTGATATTTTTATAGATTTTGTAGATTTATGCACCGAAGCCAAAATCAACATTAAAGTACGCGGAGTACATGGTTCGCCCGAAAATAGCGTCACGTTAACCACTGCTCACGGCGCCAAAGGTTTAGAATTTGAAACCGTATTCTTGTTATCGGCTGTGAATAAAGTTTGGGAGGGTAAGGGTAAGAGTAGATTAATTTCTTTGCCGCCAAATATGTTTGCTGTCGCTCATAAAAACAACCCGGACGATAACCTGCGATTGTTTTATGTCAGCATGACCCGCGCCAAACGGCAATTGTTTATTTGCAGCTACCTGGAGGGTGATGATGGCAAACCGGTGACTAATTTTGCGGCACTGGAGCACGAATCTGTAAAAGCAATTTTACCCAGCCCCATAGAACCAACGGTTTTACCCGATACCAGCGAAAGTTTACTAAATAGAGTAGAACGCACCTGGTACGACAAACATTATCAAGTTCCGCTTAAAAACATGAAGGAATTGTTAGGCGAACGGCTAGATAACTACAGCCTAAGCATCACTCATTTAATTAATTACTTGAATGTGACTAAGGGTGGCCCTAACAACTATTTACTTACCAATTTACTGCAGTTCCCAAGTGCCATGAGTCCCAGTGCATCTTATGGATCATCTGTCCACGACACATTAGAATTCATCCACAATAATTTTGCAAAAAATAATAAACTGCCTAACCAAAAAGAGATATGCTCATTTTTTGAAAGATCTCTTAAATTTAAACGATTAGACAAAAAAGATGAGGCTCATTTTTTACAGCGCGGCATTGAGGCATTGGAAGCTTTTATTAAAAATCAAAAAGGTGAGTTTAACAACAAGCAGATTGCAGAGCAGAACTTTTATAGCCAAGGTGTGATGCTAGGCGACGCAAAACTCACCGGCAAGCTTGATGTTCTAGAAATTAATAAGTTAAAAGCAAAAGTTACTGATTACAAAACCGGTAAGGCAATAGAAGATTGGGATGTAAAAGGCAAAAACGTTTACGATAAGATTAAAACCCACCATTATAAGCAACAGCTCTATTTTTACAAATTGTTGGTAGAAGGTTCGCGCCAATGGGGTGATAACGGCATTAAGCTAACCGAAGCAAATCTGGTATTTGTTGAACCGACTAGGCAACGCGAGATAATCCGTTTGCAACTCAACCCAAGCGAAAGTTTGGAAATTGATAGATTAGAAAAATTAATAAAAGCGGTCTGGCAGAAAATTATAAATTTAGACTTTCCTGATACAAGTGAGTACGAGCCTAGCATAAAAGGTATTATAGCCTTCGAAAACCATCTTATAGACAACTTTAAACAGTAAATAATTTTTACATAAACAAAAACTCCGGGTTTTTAAGCCGGAGCTTATTATATTTTTTTATTGTTTTAATTTATCTTCTGGATTTTTTCGCAGTTCTTCTTTTGACAGGAGCTGGAGCAGCTTTTGCTGCCACAAACCTGCTACCTTTTACAATCGGCTCCAGGGCATAGATATATAGGTTAAAACCTACTATACCGCCGAGTACCGGGCCTAAGAAATAGTTCAGATCAAAACTACGCACACCAAGCGCAAGCGCAGGGTTAAGCAAACCATTGCTAGCTAAACCGGCAACTGTGATCCCCAAAAAGAACGCAGTCCCAATAGTTGCAGCTGCTTGCCAACCTTCGATTTTTTGTCTGATGACAGCCGCAAATGCAACTGTAAGTACGATTGTACCAATCGCCTCAGCGATGAAAATTCGCCAATCCCAAGACGTAGTCGCATTCTTAAGCGAGCGCTGGGTGAAGTAATCATACAGTTGCCAACCAGCGACTGCACCAACTGCCTGGGCTACCAAATAGGCAATTGTACGGACAAAAGTAATTTTGCGCACGCTAAACATGCCCAAAGTCACTGCCGGGTTAAAATGCCCCCCTGATATTTTTACTGCCACACTATAGAATGTAGCCACAGCCACACCGGCTGCGATTGCTGTGAAAAACGGCAGGCCGTATCGGCTAACGTTAAGTACAACCATGACAAGCACAAATGTACCTATAAACTCGGCCAGCAGTTCAGCGATGTACCGCTGTTTCATGCTTAATACCCTCCTTATTTAGTCTTATGGCCTTACAATAATAGGAATTACCCCAAAAAGCAAGCTGTTAAAAACACCTCTACCGTTTTAACTTCTTATTAATAGACTATTTTTAAAAGTTTGCTTACACTAAAGACTGTTATGGCTTTTGAGGATTTTAAAACCAAAGACAGCATAGTGGTTGTTTTTACCGGGCAAGGCAAGGGCAAAACTAGTGCCAGTTTGGGTCTTTTAGCCCGGGCACTGGGAGCCGGCTGGCATGTGGCTTATATCCAATTTATTAAAGGCTGGAAAGTTAACGAGCATAAATTTATTGAAAAGATCCAGCCGGTTTTTGGCAATCATTTATTGTTTTACGAGGGCGGCAAAGGTTTTTACAACGCCGGTGAATTAAGCGCCAAAGGCGTCACGCTAAAAGAACATAAAAAAGTCGCCTTGGAGACCTACAAACAAGCTTTTGAAACGGCAACTAGTGGTAAATATAACCTGGTGATTTGCGATGAAATTAATAATGCCGTGCATGATGGCTTACTGGGGAAAAAACAGCTGATCGAACTTATCGAGGACCGCTCACTCAAAACCAACCTTTGTTTAACCGGCCGTGACTTTCCGATTGAGCTTTTACCGATTGTCGATATCGCCACCGACATGAAGAAAATCAAACATCATTTTGATGACAAGTTTTTAGCCAACAGTGGTGTAGATTATTAGAGTATATACAGATAGCAACTTCCACACTTATGTGAAATAGTAATATTTACAATAAGTTTTGACATGATTTATATTGCCGGAGTAAGCTATAAGCATAACAAAAATTTATAGAAACCGCGTTGTCAAAGACGCGGTTTTTTGCTTTTTAAGGTGTTAAACCGTTCTGGTATGTCTTAAAATCCAAAAAGCAACATACCCCGGAATAATGGGTAGCCAGAAGGTGATAAAACGGTAAATAATCACCGCAGCAAATGCCAAACTGATATCAAAATGATAGGCAATTATACCGGCTATCAGCCCTGCCTCAACACCACCTAAACCGCCTGGTGTTAGTACCGCTGCACCCAAAACAGTACCAACGGTGAATATTAAAAAGGCCTGGATCATGCTGAGTTGCAGCCCCATGGCATGAGAACTGGCGTAAAACGCTATTGCATAAGCAGCCGTAATCGCAGTTGCGGTTACTATACCCCCAAAAACCCTAAAAGGATGGTAGCGATACTCCAGTATATTGCTCCAGATATCCTTAATTAGCCTAAAAACTTTTCTTCTTAGCGGTTTTCTTCTTACGAGAATGATAAAAACAAACAACAAAAGGATGGTTAGAATAATCAGGCTTCGGGCAGAAATGCTTCTACCATTTATCACCGCCACAAAAGAAGAGTGGCCGATGAACAATGCACTAATTAACAAAGTCAGATGACTGGTAATGGCCACCACTGAGTTCATGGCAGTAACAGAGGTGGCTTCTGAGGGTTTATGGCCTTTTTTTATTAGGTAATCTATAAATAAGCTAATGCCACCGATGCCACTGGGCAGTAATCGATTAGTGAATGAGGCTGCCAACTGCACAGCCAGAGTCTTAAAATATTTTATGGGGTGTTTGGCTAAAATCACATAAACCAGCGCTGCCGCGCAGTGAGTCATAATAATGGCCATAAAAGCTACTAAAATCCAATTAAAATCAGCATCGCGAATATTTTTAACACCTAAAACCAATTGGTGGAATTTAGGCATAACAGCATAAACCAATAGAGCTAAAATAACTATATAAAATAATAACTTTTTGGAATTCCGCTGCCTGATTTGTGTCGAAAGTTTAAATTGATGTTTGGCTTTTTTCATCGCATTATTCATTTATCGTCTGATAAAAGTATAAGCGTTTTTTCTTTAAAATAATCCTCTACAAAAAAATTACTTATTGGCCAGTGTTTTATTGCAATATTTTTGGGAAGTTCAGGCTCAAAATCACCACCTTTTAAATACAACAACCCATTCGGTAGATTGTGTTTGCTGTCGGTGCTAATTAACGGCTGGGCCCATCCCCATACCGTATCTAAACGAGCAACGGCTCTTGAAACGGCAAAATCAAATCTTTCATTTAGATTTTCAACCCTATCTTGCAAAGGTTTTACATTATTAAGCTTCAGTTCTGCCGTAATAGATTGAACGACTTTTACTTTTTTGCCGATCGAATCGACTAACACAAAATCGGCCTGTGGAAACAAAATGGCCAAGGGAATACCGGGGAATCCACCGCCCGTACCAATATCTATAATTTTGGAACCTGGTAAAAATTGTAGTACTTTGGCAATAGCTAAACTATGCAGTACGTGATGCAAATACAGATTATCTATATCACGGCGGGAAATAACATTAATTTGGCTATTCCACAAATGATATAAACCATCTAAAGCTGCAAGTTGTGATTTCTGTTGATCGCTAATTTGTGGAAAATAATTATATATTTTTTCTAACATATTTTAATAGTGTAGCGCTACAATATGCTTTAAGTGAAACTATAAATTATTTTAAGAACGGCCTCTATAAAACCAACGCGGTTTAAAAGTTAAATTCGCTTTTGATTTTTTGATACCAAAAATAAACAGAGGATTGTTTTAAAGCACTTGTCAATATGTGGACGCCACTGTTAATCGCAGTAATAATCATAAATAGGCCAACCGTATAGGTAGCCAACAGGTGATAATATGCCCGCATAAATTTAGGGATCTTGTGGTATGTCGGTAAGTTGGAACGGTAATGGATTCGATGTGTCTGGCGGGTATGGTGCTTCATTTTGTTATAGCGCCAATATTTGCCCAAGTATGCGATTTCGCCAAAATCTACCGAAACTTTTAAATCCGGTAAAATTTTAGCCTTGCCGCCTACGCTAGCCAGGGCCAGTGAAATATCCTGATCTTCGTGCAAATTGGTATTAACAGAACAAAGATTTTTTATTTTAACCCACGCAGTCTTTTTGATTGCCATATTCGAGCCCCACAAGATTTCCGAGCCAAAAAAGGCTTTGCAGTGGGTAAAATATGCCCAGCTCCAAATATCAGAAATAAAGTTTATTGTTACACCTGTACGAGTAACTCCATAGCCGCTGATAGCATCAATTGTTGAATCATCATTAAAAGCCTGGCCAATTTGCTCAATCCAGTTTGATGGCACAATTGTATCGGTATCTATACGAGCTAAAATATCGCCCTTGGCATTTTTAAAACCGGTTGCCTGGGCGATGGCTCGACCTTGACGAGGCTCATTGATTATTCGGACAGATTTGAACCTCTTGGCAATGGCTGTGGTTTGATCCTTTGAGTTATTATTTACCAAAATTATTTCCAATGGCCTAACGGTCTGCCTGCTTAAAGCATCCAAACAGTAAAAGATCCGATCCTCTTCGTCATAGGCCGGAATTACTACAGATATACGAAAGTGTTTTTGTATCATATATACCTATTATCAATTATACACCTGAGATACAGGTTGGCAGATATTGTATACTATTTGTAGAAATCATAAGCGGTATATGAAACAAGCGAAAAACAAGCCTGTCGGTTCAAATTTGAAGCAGCAGAATTATGCCCGCCGTGTGCTGGTTAATCTTAAGCCTCGCCGTTCAAAATCCAAAACCAATAATAAACGCTTTAAAAACTGGTGGCAAGTAAGACGCTGGTGGCAGAAAATCGGCCTTGTACTGGCAGTTTTTGTTCTATTATTCACAGCCCAGGCTTACGGTGTTGCCTTATGGTACCAACACAAACACCGTGGTGAACCTCTGGTTTGGGGAGTAACTTTTGTGGCTGACTATGCCAGATACCTTGATTTAAACGCCAAGGATACTTTTTTGGCTCTGCGCGACGATTTGGGTTTTCGTCGTTTTAGATTGGTTAGTTTTTGGGACGATTCCGAAAAAGTAAAAGGTACCTACGATTTTAGTGAGCTGGATTGGCAATTTAGTAAAGTTAACGAAGTAAACGGCCAAGTGACACTGGCAATCGGTTTGCGTCAACCACGCTGGCCGGAGTGCCATGAGCCGGATTGGGCAAAAGGCCAACCAAAAAGTGTTTGGTATCCGGCACTCAAAAAATATATGACCGCCGTGGTTAATCGTTATAAAAATAACCCGGCTCTCAAAAGTTACCAGTTAGAAAATGAATATTTTTTAAGCGTTTTTGCCAATTGTGGAGATTCTAGCCGCGACCGCTTGATAGAAGAGTTCAATCTCGTCAAGCAACTCGACCCAAACCATCCGATAATCATCAGCCTATCTAACAATTACTTAGGCGTACCTGTAGGCAAACCAAGAGCAGATGAATTTGGCGTATCGGTTTATAAGCGGGTTTGGGATAGAACCATCACTCATCGTTATTTTGAATATCCGTTTCCGTCTTGGTATTACAGCTGGCGAGCCGGCTGGACCGAGATACTAACCGGTAAAGAGTCCATGCTACACGAGCTGCAAGCCGAACCCTGGCCGCCCAATGGATTAAAAGGTGCTTCGATTGCCGAGCAAAGCAAATCAATGGATGCCAAACGTTTGACCGAACGTATAAAATACGGTGAAGATACCGGTTTTAGGGACATAGATTTATGGGGCGGAGAATGGTGGTACTGGCGAAAAGTTAAATTTAACGACCCCAGCCTTTGGAACACCATCAAGCAAGACATCCCAAACCCCGGTGGTGCCACTACCAATTAAATTTAGTTATATCTAGTACAATGATTAGTATGGTTAAGCAAAAGGCAAAGACACCGGCAGTAATTACAAACCGTCGGGCTCGCCACGATTACGAGTTTAAGCAAAAATTCCTGGCCGGCATCATGCTGGAAGGTGCTGAAGTTAAAAGCCTGCGCTCCAGCCATGGCAACTTACGTAGTGCTTTTGTGAATGTAAAAGACGGGGAACTCTGGCTTTTTAATGCCACAATCACACCAACCAATACTAATCGGAACGCCCTAACTGAAGATAAGCAGGTGCGAGCCCGTAAGTTGCTGGTAAACAAAAGAGAGTTGGCCGAGCTTATCAGTGCCAAAGAGCAGGGTCTAACAATCATACCAACCAAATTGTTAACTGGTAGACATTTTATTAAAGTGGAGATTGCTACCGGACGCGGCCTTAAGAAATACGATAAGCGTGAAAAGATCAAACAGCGCGACACCGATCGGGATACCCGCCGTTCACTCAAACGCTAATCCTTCCATAACTTTGATAAGACAAAGTTTAAAAATGAATTATAATCAAATTGATGAAGATTTATTCGTGGAATGTTAATGGCATCAGAGCTGTAGTTAAAAAGGGTGCCTTGCAAGCCTTTATTAAAGAATACCATCCGGATATTTTAGGCTTGCAAGAAACCCGAGCCGAACGCGGCCAAGCCGAGATTGATTTGCCCGGCTATGTTGAATATTGGAATAGTGCCAACAAAAAAGGCTACGCCGGCACGGCCATTTTTAGCAAAATCAAACCATTAAATATTTCTTACGATTTCCCGGATTCAATTGCCAGCAAATATGATTTTGCCGATTCTGAGTTACAAGACGTTCATGGCGAGGGCCGCGTAATCACGGCTGAATATGACAAGTTTTATTTTGTAACGGTTTACACTCCCAACTCTAAAGAAACTCTGACCCGCCTGGATTTTAGAAGAAATGTTTGGGATCCGGCTTTTTTGGGATACATAAAACTGCTGGAAAATTCCAAACCGGTAATATTTTGCGGAGATTTAAATGTCGCCCATACCGAGGATGATTTGGCTAACCCCAAACCAAACGTCGGCAAACATGGTTTTACCAAAGAAGAACGCGAGGGTTTTCAGAATTATATTGATGCCGGTTTTATTGATACTTTCCGCATTTTTACAAAAGGCAACGGCCATTATAGCTGGTGGACTCATTGGGCTAATGCCAGAACTCGCAATATTGGTTGGCGGATAGATTACTTTTTAGCATCTGCAAGCCTCAAAAATAAGATAATAAAAGCACAGATCCATCCCGAAGTTACAGGCTCCGATCATTGCCCGATAAGTATTGAATTAAAGATTTAAACCTATGACTGATTTTTACTGGCAAAAACAAGATTCGAGCCAACCACTATTTGATGATTTGATTTGGAGCCGCCCGCAACAAAAATCCAAAGCCGGGAAGTTGCTGATTGTTGGCGGGAATCTGCACAGCATTGCAGCCCCGGGTGAAGCCTACGAAATTGCCATAAAACAAGGAGTGGGCGAGTGCAAAGTTATAATGCCAGATGCGACCCGCAGGTTACTTGGCCCAAAACCGCCAACAAGTATTGAATTTGCCCCCAGCAACCCAAGCGGTAGTTTTAGCAGCCAGGCAGAAAACGACCTAAAAAGTTACATCTCTTGGGCCGATGCTACGCTTTTTGCCGGTGATTTTAGCCACAGTTCCGAGACCGCCATATTATTAGAAAAATTATCCAAATACCCTGGTTTACAGATTTATGTAAGAGATGCGGCGGACTATTTTATTAACACACCGCTAACATTGCTTAATAGATCAAACACTCTAATAGTTTTGAGCTTTGCCGAGTTACAAAAGTATGCCCTGAACGCAGGCTATAAAAAAGCTTTTACGTTTGATATGGAGCTTTTGCAATTGGTAGAATCTTTGCACGAATTTACAATTCAATACCCTTGCAGCATTTGTATGGAGCATAAAATGCAGTTAGTTGTATCAAGCGGTGGGCAAGTCATTAGCACCAAATTAGCAACCGAGCCAAAGATATGGCGTTTAAAGTTAGCGACATCTGCAGCTGTCTGGTGGCTACAGAACTCTGAGAAACCGCTGCAAGCCATTGCTACTGCCATCACTCAAATAGCATTCTGACCTTTTAAAATTTAAATTTTATGATATAATAGCACTACAAAAATAGACGGCGAAACTCCGTCTCGATCTTTCCCAGCGAATAAGGAGTTAAGATGCGCTACGTGCTTCTTGTCTTCGCCACGATTATAGCCTTGGTTATGCTTGTGGCCGCAGTAGTAGTGATCTTCACGACCAGGCATATGTACCCGACACCGTGGTACTTCTGGCTCGCGAACAGTTCGGCGCCATTTCTGTTCCTGTTGTTCGTCGGTTTGTCCGTCAGGATTATCGCATACGAACACGAGAAGAACCAACCCCAGGAGCTAATATGAAAGAACTGCTTAAAAACGTCGCATACGTCGTGATCAGCCTTTTAGCTATTGCAGCTGTCGGCACACTGTGGGCAACATCAGGCCCGCATTACATGCCACTAGCGCACTGGTTGGCGGTCGGAGTGATCATAATCCTGGTCATTGCGTTCTGCTTTGTCATAGCCCACCACAACACTGATCATGGCGCTAGACAATCAGACCACATCGACGTTGACCTGGATGAAGGGACTGGTGACAATGACCACTAAACAAAGGGCTTTAATAGAGCCCAGACCCTGGTGGAGCACTGCGATTCTCGTCATCCTGACAGCCACTATGGCCGGCGGGATTTACCTGATCTTCGCCCAACACCACATCAGCAGTCAACCCACCGGTATTCTGGTAGGGGGAATCGGCATACTGTGCTGGGTCGGAGGCCTATATGGTGCAGTCTTTTTCTACTTGGCTCACTACAAGTAGAAGTACCCCAGAACTCCAGATTCGCTTTAAGCCCGCCCAGCAGGGAATGCCAGCCTTGGCGTATATCAAGACCAGCACACCCGCCGAGGTGGGCATTTCCTTTTTTGACCAATTTTATCTGAATTCGTTGGTGCCGCGGGAGAGAATCGAACTCTCAAGAGATTGCTCTCACGGGATTTTGAGTCCCGCGCGTCTACCAATTCCGCCACCGCGGCACATGCGATCACAGATAAGACAAATCAGAGGTAATTGTACTATAATTAAGCGTGATATTTAAAGAGCTTAAACTTTTAAATTAATAATGGCAGTTCAAGATTTACCCTTACCACCAAAAGACGAAACAGCAGAGCCAGAAGTTAACAACGACCCGGCTTTATCTTTAATTAGGCAAAAGTTAGACAACTTATACGGCGAAGAACCGGCCGCCAAAGAAGAAGAACAAGAAATCGAAGCTATCGGCCCGACCTCCAAACATCAACGTTTTATTGATCAATTAATGAGTTCCGGACGCAGTTTGGCAGACATCCAGATAGCCTGGCACAAATATTACCAGGATCTACCTGACCAAGAAAAACACGAAGTCTGGCAAGAATTCTATGCCAACCATGCCCGCAGTTCGAAATATTTTTCTAATTTAAAAAAGCAACAGCTAACTACACATACTTCAAAGGCACACCCATCACATCAACCAGCCCGACCAGTTTTTGGCCACATTGAGACAGCCGAACCTACCAATAATGAAAAATTGCCAACCGTAGCCTCTATTAAGGATCACTTACTAAAAACTGTTACCGCTCGGGGTAAACTTAAAAAGCGACATCATATTCAATCATTGGTTTTTGGGTTGATGCTCGGTATTTTAGTAATTTTTATCTTTATGTTCGGCTTTTTCAACGAACGCTTCATAGCGCCCTTCATAACACCAAGTCGTAACATTAGTAATACGGCCATTATTGTCGACCCGCTAGTAGGGAATTCTGTTGACCCCGAGCCAAAGGTAATTATTCCTAAAATAAATGTTGAGGTTCCCGTTATTTACGACGTTACCAGTATCGACGAAAAAGCTATAGAAAACGGTTTGGAACGCGGAGTTGTACATTACGGTTTGTCGCCAGTACCAGGGCAAGATGGCAATGTGGTAATTGTAGGTCATTCGGCCCAGAATATTTTTACCCCGGGTAAATATAAATATGTCTTCTCGCTACTGCATGACCTGCAGATTAATGATACTTTTATGCTTAATTACTATGGCCAACAATATGTTTACAGGGTTTATGTCAAAAAAGTTGTTAAACCAACCGATGTCTCGGTGCTTGGCCCAGCCGATAAAACGGCCACAGCCACACTTATAACCTGTGACCCGCCAGGTTTATCGTCAAATCGGATGATTATTATCGGTGAGCAAATCAGCCCAGCCCCAACCGGTAATATTGCCGCCAATACAACTAAATCGACCCAGCAGCCCTCAATTGTACCAGGCAACCCGGAAAGTTTATTCCATCGTTTGTTTAGCTGGATCTGGGATTAAGACTTGTTCTGAAAAAACAAGGTAAGCCAAGTGATTGATGTTTAATTTAGGATAAGTTGGCCGTTTTCAAAACCAACCTTGCCATCTGCTTGTGGAATAAGTGTAAAGACATAGCGATAATCTCTATCAAAATAAGCCGTATATCCAGCCAAACTGGTAGTCAAAGTCTGCTGGTTAGTACCATCAAATTCAAAAATTTGTTCTTTGCCGTCTGTAACAACAGAGTAGCGGTGACCATCCATCCATTTAGCCGCTTGGGTCGGAGCAATGGGTAGAGGGCTAATATATTTAAAAACGGTGCTTTGTTCACCATCATAAACTACAAATTGTTGGCCGGACTGCATGCCTATAAATCGGGCGTTATCAGAAAATGAAACATACTGGGGGTTGTTTAGAATCAAGTTCATCTGAGGTACGATGGCTTTTACATTACCAGCCTTAGCCCGGCTTAATGGGTTGCGATAAATGAGAACCTTTTTATCACTTTTTGATGCTGCAACGTAATACCAATCATTACTGTACTGAGCAACATCTAACAGATACTGGTTATTTGGATCACGTGGCAGGCTCTGAAGCAAATATTTATCCGTTTTGTTACTAAGTACAAGTACGTTTGCCTCGTTAACTTTGGCCCCTATGTAGGTTGTGTAAACTATTAAATTATCGGCGTAAGATTTAAATGACACCACACCGGTTAATATTGGTGTGTCATTCAAGCCATTTTTTATATCAGCAGTTCTTAGTTCGCCTGACGCAGCATCGAAAACATAATATTTATCATATTTTTTATTACTTAGGCTGACACTCGGATTATCGGCCATGCTGACTTTCGATGAAATATTGATTGTCTGATCAGGGTTGGTTCGATCATAAACCAGATAGGTTATCGTTCCGTTGGGCAATTGCTGTTTTAAAAGTAAGTGAATATTATCATCAGCCCATTCTACAGGAGTAATCGTACCGAACTGGCCGTTTTGATTGATCAGCTGCTCGGCTGGTATGGCTGATAATGTCGGGTCATTGGTTGGATTCTGTAAATCAAATATTGTCAGCACGGGTGAGCTGGCCATTTGCTGCATAACCAACCAGTGACGATCCAGGCTTTGGCTTAACCAAACCGGTGGTGTAGCAAATGATTGAGTAACACCAACCGTTATGTTGACGGGGTAAAGCTCCGGATATGCAAAATATAAAACCGACCCTCCCTCGAGATTAAATGATTTACTCCAGTCGCGGTATTTGTCGTGTTTAAGAGTGATCTGGTGCCGGCCTTCGTTAAGCGATATCTTGGCATCAGTTTTAGTCTTTTGCTGGCCATCAATATATATGTCAGCCGAAACAGGTTTGGCATCAATAAAAACCAAGCCACTCTGTTCGATACCTTTATCAGAATCATAGCTGTACCCTTGAACTGAATAAACTATTACTAATGTCGCTAGGGCTATTAGCACACCGATTAAAAAATAACCTATGAATAAGCGGATTGTTCGAGCTCGTTTGTCTTTTGGTTCGGGAAATTCCATAGCAGTAGTTTTATTTTGGCACAGCAAGCAATAATTATCTACTAGCGCCATTCGTCACTATAAAATACTTGCAGGATGAATAGCCGAAAGCGTAGTATAAAGCTTAAGAAAATAAAAGAAAGTACCTGTAAAAGTGGTAAAAAAGTTGAAAACTGTTATTGAGATAAACGGCCGAAAATATGATGTCACGACCGGTAAGCTGTTAGAGCAAAAACCGCAATCTATTGTTTCAAAAACTAACGCAAAATTAATACCTTCCGCAGAATCTGCCATAGTTATGGATGGTATTCATCGTCATCCTAGACAACAGACCAATTTCAATCCACATCCCGTTCCACCGTATAAAATCCCGATGGCTTCACAAGCCGCTAAGCCCAGCCAATCATTATTACCCTTACACCGGACATTTAATAGAGCCGAAAAAACGCAAACTTTATTTAGGAGCATTGTTAAAAAACCATCATACCTAGACCCCTTAACAAGACATTCATCCAAACCAGAAAAGATGAGTGCCGCCCAAACAGATTTTGATAACAAAGGTTTTTTTAAGGTACCTGCCGAACGTTTAACTAGAGCCAGACAGACCACTCATAATATGTCTGTCACCAGATTCGGTACGGTTGATTCAAGCAAACCAAAACTGACAGCCGACTTAATCGTTGCCAAACCACCAAAAAAGATTTTTACAGCACCTGAGTCAGCTCCACTTTTAAATCGAGTCTTTGCAAAATCCAAGCCAAAACCTCAAGTGTTTAATCACGCTATTGCCATATCGGCAAATCATAATGCTCCTAAATTATCGAAAGAGAAATTGCACAAACGAGTCGCCAAGAAAATGCATATCAGACCTAAAATACTAGCTATCAGTACAGCTATTTTGGCAGTAATAATCTTGGGTGGATTTTTGGCTTATCAAAAAATACCGACTATTGCCATGCGAGTAGCTGCCAGTCAAGCTGGATTCAACGGTCATTTACCCGATACCATTCCAGCCGGTTTTTCATTTAAGGGTCCGATAATCTACTCCAAAGGCAATATATCCTTAAATTATAAATCTAACTCCGATAACCGCCAGTTTACAATTAATCAAAAACCTACTCAGTGGAGTAGCGAATCACTGCTGACTAATTTTTTAGTCGATTCAAAACTGCATTATCAGACCTATCAAGATAAGGGCTTAACTATATACGTCTATAATGATGGCGAGGCAACCTGGGTAGATAACGGAGTTTGGTATAACGTTACCGGGCAAGGTTCTTTATCTACCGATCAAATATTATCGATTGCCGGTAATATATAGCAGATTAGCACCGAATGAAGAATGGCGAGTGTCGAATGATGGTATTTTAGGTTAGTTTTCTCAAAATTAAGAAGTTGAATTATACTGGTGAGTAATGAGTAATGTAAGAACACGTTTTGCGCCCAGTCCCACCGGCTTTTTGCATGTTGGCGGCGTTAGAACAGCGCTTTTTGCATGGCTGGTCACCAAGCAATCAAATGGCCAATTTATTTTAAGAATAGAAGATACCGATAAAGCCCGCGAGGTTAGTGGGGCAGAGCAACATATAATAGACAGCCTCGGTTGGGTAGGCATCAAATGGGACGAAGGCGTTGATATAGGGGGGCCGTATGCACCCTATCGCCAATCGGAGAGGTTGGGTATTTACCGCGAGTGGGCTAAAAAATTATTAGATAATGGCCGCGCCTATGTCGATCCATATACTACCGAAGAATTAGATAATTTCCGGCAGCAGGCAAAAGCCGAAAAGCGGCCATTTTTGTTCCGTGAACACCGTCCGGACAGCTCACCGGCTTGGGACGGATCCAAGCCGCTACGTTTTAAGTCTGAGCCAAAAAATTACACCTGGCACGATGCGGTCATGGGTGATTTACATAGCGGCCCAGAGGTAATTGACGATATTATTTTAATGAAATCCGATGGCTACCCGACCTACAATTTTTGCCATATTGTTGATGATACCCTGATGAAGATTACTCACGTTATTCGTAGCCAAGAATTTCTGTCATCAGTACCTAAATACCTCAATTTATATGAAGCTTTAGGATTAACTCCACCAATTTTGGCAACTCTGCCATATGTTATGGCGGCTGACGGCCATAAAAAACTCAGTAAGCGTGACGGCGCCAAAGATATATTAGACTATGCCAGAGAAGGTTATTTGCCAGAGACTATGATGAATTTTTTGGCGACGCTCGGCTGGAATGACGGGACCGAACAAGAAATTTTTACCGTTGAAGAATTAATGTCTAAATTTAAACTTGGGTCTGTTCAAAAAGCTGGTGCCCGTTTCGACGAACAACGCTTATTGTGGATGAACGGCTATTGGATTCGCCGCCTGCCAATAGTTGATTTATATAATCGAACCCAGGATTTTTGGCCGACCGATAGTAAAACATTTGACGATGATTATAAAAAACAGGTGCTTGGCCTGGTCAAAGACCGGCTTAAGTATCTGGCGGAATTACCGGAACTAACCAAGCCCTTTTTTATTGAACCAAAACCCGATTTAAAATTAATCAGCAACAACAGCCAATTGAGTAATCTCAAACAAGAGGAGCTGGTAAGTCTTTTACAAAAAACCTATACAAAATTAAGTACATCTGATTTTAATCCAGAAAATCTCACAAAGTTGTTAAATGATTTACTTACCGAAACCAGCCAGAAACCGAGCATATTGTTTAGCCTTATCCGGGTTGCAACCACATGGGCAACCTCAAGCCCAGGACTGGCCGAATCATTAAACGTACTTGGCAAAGACCAAACTCTGATCCGCATACAGAAGGCAATTGAATTTCTCTCTTAAAAAGCATATCCGCTTCGTGTTACAATACAAACATTAGCTTTATATAAGGTGCAAAAGAGAAAATAATAATGGATGATATAAAATTTCCGCCGAAGCGTCCATTCACAAATAGTGAACCGCCAAAGCTTGACCAAATTAATAACGACAGCCCCGATGAACCCCTGAAACAACCAGCCGCAGAAGATCAAATTGAAACAATCAACCTAGCAGATGACTCTGTGTCCAATCCAGTGACGGAGGCAGACGGCTCTAATGTCGAAACCTTAGCAGAAGCAGAT
The DNA here is from genome assembly GCA_035510605.1 of Patescibacteria group bacterium. GTDB lineage: Bacteria > Patescibacteriota > Saccharimonadia > Saccharimonadales > CAIOMD01 > DATKGW01. Next base: position 18,257 of record DATKGW010000024.1, on the reverse strand, counting down.
AAATCGGCTGCTAATCCGTTAGCAGATATAGAAAAACCAGTTACCGATTCAGCCCAAAAGCCTAATTTTTTTAAACGCCTATCAAAAAAACAATTACTGATTATTGCCGGTATTGTTGCGGCATTATTAATCGGCGGAGGTCTTGTTTATTGGTTCGTATTGAAGCCTGACAATAAATCCAGCACCAACACAACTCCAGTTGTTACAGCCAACAAAGCAACGCCTAAAGCCAAACCAACCTCTCCCTTAACCGGTGTTGAGCTTTCTGATGCTAGCTTAGCTAACCGGCCAGTTACCGGCTTAATGATAGAAAATAGCGGTGATGCCCGCCCGCAAAGTGGCCTTACCGATGCCGGGATAGTTTTTGAAGCTATTGCCGAGGGCGGTATTACTCGCTTTTTAGCCCTTTTCCAAGAATCCCAGCCCCAGTATATCGGCCCGATTCGTAGCGCCAGGCCATATTACATCGACTTTGCCCTACCATTTGATGCCGGCCTGGGCCATGTCGGTGGTAGCCCAGATGCCCTCAATGATATAAAAAACCTGGGTGTAAGAGATTTAGACGAATTTTATAACAGCCAGGCTTACTGGCGAATAACCGAACGAGCTGCTCCGCATAACGTCTACAGCAGTTTTGCCAAACTGGATGCTCTTAACCAGTCAAAAGGTTACACTAGCAGCAAATTCACTCCGTTTACCCGCAAAAAGGATGTACCTCAAACACCAACTGCTTCATCTATCGATTTTTCAATTTCCAGTTCTTTTTACAGCCCTCATTTTCAATATAACACCGCAACCAATACCTACAAACGCTCGGAGGGCGGGGTAGCGCATGTTGATGCCCAAACCGGCGCCCAAATTTCTCCAAAGGTGGTTATTGCCCTAGTTATGAATCAGGGGTTGGCATCTGACGGCGATCATACCACCTACCAAGACACCGGTTCGGGTAAAATGTATGTTTTCCAGGATGGTATCGTATCAGTAGGCACATGGGCAAAGTCCAGCCGCCAGAGCCAATTTGTTTTTACGGATAAAAATGGCCTGACCATGAAATTAAATGCCGGCCAAACTTGGATATCAATAGTCGGTTCAGCTAGCTACGTCAGTTACACGCCATAAACTAAACGCATGTTACCATTTTTAGCCCCCATAAAAGAAAGCATCTGGCTACGAGTTACACTACTGGCTTTCTTAAGTGGCATGAGCAGTATTGGCTTGTGGGTTTTAGCCACCGATTTTCTACCAGCCAGTATATTATATTCAGTTTTAGTAACCGCAATTATTACTCTACTAATTGCTATTCTGTTTGGCAGTATCATCGCCGATTATGCACTGCAAGCAACAGATTTTTTAGCTAAAGCTATTTTATTAGTCACGCGTGAAGAAAATCAAATCGAAGCACCAGATGCCAAATTGTTGGGTGCCAGCAAAGAATTTTTGAGCGAACTTGCCAAAAGTATTTATGAACTTGCCAGTACCAGCGATAACTTATCCAAACATGACAACTCGGAACTACCTTTTTACCGTTTTTTAGCTAATTCAATTCCTCTGCCAGTAATTGTTTTAAATAAAGACCGTCAGATAAGTTTTGCCAATGAATCAGCCTTAAATTATATTGGTCTGCCCGCCAGCGAAGTCATAAACCAAGCTTTTTACGATGCTATGAATTTATCTTTTGTCAGCAGCTTGACACTAGAGTCATGGTTAGATGATTGTGTTAAAAATGTTGCCTTAAAAAATGAAATATGGGAAAGAGTCCGGCTCAATCTGCCAAATAATACGCGCAAACAATTCGATTTAGCGGCCCACTATAGTAATAACGACCCCAATGGACTGGAGACTATTCTGGTTTTATACGATCGAACCAACATCTACGAGCGTGATGACCACGATTTGACGTTTGTGGCTTTGGCCGTGCACGAGCTGCGCACCCCGCTAACAATTATGAGAGGTTACATTGAGGTATTTGAAGATGAAATTGAACAAGAATTGAACAATGAACAACTGGCCTTTATGTATAATATGAGCGCCAGCGCTCAGCAGCTTACGTCTTTTGTGTCTAATATTTTGAACGTCTCAAGAGTTGAAGAGAATGCCTTGTTATTGCACCTAAAAGAAGAAAAGTGGCAAGATATTTTAATTCCGTCTTGCAAAGATATGGAACTTAGAGCCCGTGTGCATAACAAAAAACTGGTTTATGATATTGCCGAAAATTTACCGGCTGTAGCTGTCGATAAAGTCAGTATTTATGAAGTTTTATCAAATCTTATAGATAATGCTATTAAATATACCCACACCGACGAAGATATTTTGATTCGCGCCTACGAAAAAGATGGAATGGTGGAGACCACTGTTACAGATAAAGGTGTTGGTATTCCCGAATCCTTATTGGGACACGTTTTTGATAAATTTTACCGGGCCCATCAAAACAAGAACAGTACGGGCGGTACTGGCCTGGGGCTTTACTTGAGTCGCGCAATAATTATCGCTAACGGTGGTACTATATGGGTTGACAGTAAAGAGGGTAAGGGCTCGACTTTCGGTTTTAGCTTGCCGCTTTTTTCATCAGTTGCCGATCAAATTAAAAGCGAGGATAATGGTAGTATTGTCCGCGGCGCTCATGGCTGGATTAAAAACCATTCATTATATAGGGAGTAATAAATGGATAAGCAAAAACCAAATGGCAAAAAAATATTATGCATAGAAGATGAGCATTTTATTAGCGAGCTTTATGCCCGGGCACTTAGACGAGCTGGTTATGATGTTACAACCATGCTTAGCGGAGAAGATGGCCTCAGAGCAGCCGAAAGTGATGAATATGATATTATCTTGCTGGATTTGATGATCCCCGGAATCACCGGTTTTGAAGTTTTACGACGCTTGCGACAAGAAACGCCAAATTTGCGAGCTAAAATAATTATTACCACTAATTTAGAACAAGAAGATGAGTCGCGGGCTGAGATCGAAAAGATGGCTGATGGATATCTTATTAAAGCTGAATTTACTCCCAGGCAATTGGTCCAGATTATTAATGACATCGCCGAAGACAAACAACCGAGTGACAGCTATCTAGAATAAACCGGTTTTTATAACATTCATGATTTTAAGTGTAAAATATACATCATGCCAGTTAAACACCTACTTAGACCCATCCAGCTAATTTTCACTGGCAAATCAGAAATTGGCCCAAATGTATTTGCTTTTAATTTTTCATTTTTAAAACCAGTTAGCTGGAAGGCCGGGCAATATGGAATATTAGAAATTACCCTGCCAAATGGTAAAACAGCCCGCAAAGCACTTTCTATTGCCTCAGCACCGGGCGAGGGTATAGTTACTATTGCCACAAAAATTCCCATTGACCACATCGATGAATTTAAACAAGCACTTATTATAATGAAAAAGGGCACACCACTAAAACTACGTGGTCCGGTCGGACCAATGCACATCAAAGACTACGCTGCATCCTATGCTTTTTTAGCAACCGGTATTGGTATTACACCCTTTATATCAATCTTAAAACAACTCGAGCTAGATAATAAAGATACTAAAATTACTTTATTTTACGTTGGCAATAATGAAAGCCATTATTTTAAAGATGAGTTGAATAGAATCAAATCAACTTTAAGCAATGTCTCTATCGAATATATTTACAGACCGGAGCGTATTACCGGACAAATCGTCCAAGACAAATTAGGTAAGGAATTGCTTCAAACGATTTTCTTGTTAGGCGGTTCGCCGAACATGGTCAGAGGCTACAGACGGACTTTGCAGGGCTTGGGAGTCGAGCGTAAAAATATCAAGAGCAATCCATATTTAAATATCAAGTCCCGTATTCCCAAACTATCGGCTCCTAATAAAATGAACGATTAAAAAATATAAATGGTTAATGTATCCGAAGAAAAGTTTAAGGATATTGTCTCGTGGGCAATTGATGCAATGCCTAAAGAATATACCGATAATATAAAAAATTTAGCGATCATAGTTGAAGATGAACCATCGCCTGAACAACGAACCAAATTACATTTGGTTGATGGCGCCTTGTTATTTGGTTTATACGAAGGCGTCCCATTAACCCAACGTGGTGGTAATTATAACTTGGTCCTACCTGATAAAATCACTATTTTTAAAAAACCTCTAGCTAAAAATAGTCATAATATTGGTGAGCTGCGTGAGCAAGTCAGGCGGACTGTTTGGCATGAGATTGCTCACCATTTTGGATTAGATCATAAACGAATTCACGATTTAGAAAATAATCATCTCAAAAATAATTAATCTACCAGAACTATACGTTTAAGTAATCTGGATAAGGTGCTGCGTGGCTCTTCACCCTGGCGGGTTTTTATAATAATCCAAATTCCGTAGCCGGCCATCATCATAGATTCGCCCAGTAGTGAAACATGCATCCACTGAATTAATTGCTCAGAAGCAATCGTAATCCATGCACCGGCCACAATTAACATAAAAGCGACCATTTTTATAAACCTTGTCTTGTATGCATTTTGGCCTTTACGGGTTTTACTCAACAATACGTCAAAAATCACCGTTGCACCTATGCTGACCCCAACCAAACCCATACCAAAAAGATGAATATAAAACGGCCAAGGCTTCCAACTAATCGGCATTAAAGCAACAATATATAATCCAAAAATAGTCAGTAGCATAAGGGCTAGTATTGGCCGAGTTCGTTTTAGAGTACGTTTTAAATAATTGCGCCAACGCCACAGCCCATAAGCAGCAAAAAATACCGAACCGGCAAAGTAGGGGGCGGTACGTACATCCATGCCAAAATCACTAAATGCGGTTGACCCATGAATCAAATCCGGCCTGATTAAAAAGCATATCCCAAATCCAACGAATAATATTACTATGCTGGCAATCCCCCAAAACCGGCCGTGCAATTTTCTAAAAAAATTAAATATTAATACGTTATCCAAAAAAACTTTGAAGTGATGTTTTTTAAAACTAAAGACAACTAGCCGGCCATCATATTTTTTAGCATTGCCACGTCTTTTAATTCTTTTTACCATTAGCTTAATTGTATCAATGAATCAATTTTTACTTAAATAAATCTAGATCTATTAGCTCGTCAGGCAAGAAGCCTTCTAAATGTTTAAAGTCGGCTTGCCATTTGTAATCTTTTCCATAACCTAAGTCTTTCAAAAGCTTGGTCGGCGCATTACGCAAATGTATCGGCACCGGTAAGTCAGGATAGTTTTTAACGTTCTCAAAAGCTTTTTGCATCGCATCAGCCACAACCCGCGACTTCTTGCTGCCTGCTAAAACCAAGGCGCAGTGAAATAAATTATAAGTACCTTCGGGCATACCGATTCGCTCTACCGCTAAAAAAGTGCTGACTGCCAAATTAAGGGCCGGGCTGGCAGCAACTCCAATATCTTCGGAGGCAAAAATAATCATCCGGCGGGCAATAAATTTTGGATCTTCACCAGCCTCCAGCATGCGAGCTAAATAATAAAACGTGGCATTGGCATCGCTGCCACGCATGCTTTTTATAAAAGCGCTGATAACGTTATAGTGCTGCTCACCGGCTTTATCATAACCAGGAACTTTAGTTTTAACAGCTGACGCAACAGCCTCTACACTTAATTTGCCTTTAACTAAATCCAGACTAAGTTCTAAGTCGCTCAGGGCTATCCTAGCATCGCCACTCGAAGCCTCAGCAATAAAATCCAGTACTTTTTTATCAACCCGCTTGCCAACTTTCAATTGTTTGACGGCCCGTTTTAAAATGACTAAAATTTCGGTTTTGCTCAGAGGATTTAATACCAATACCCGGCTGCGGGAGAGTAGGGGAGAAATAACTTCAAAACTTGGGTTCTCGGTGGTGGCGCCAATCAGTATTATCAGCCCGCTTTCTACATGAGGCAAAAAAGCGTCTTGTTGAGCTTTATTAAAACGGTGGATTTCGTCAACAAATAAAAGTGTGCGCATACCTAAGCGCCGGTTCTGCTCAGCTCTTTTTATTACTTGTTTAACATCAGCCAGACCGGCTGCCACGGCACTGATTTCCACAAAATCAGCCCCCGATTCATTGGCGATAATCCGAGCCAGGGTTGTTTTGCCACTGCCTGGCGGCCCCCATAAAATGAGGCTAACCGGCTGCCTGCTGACAACAATTTGGCGCAATACTTCACCCTCATCAAGCAGATGAGATTGCCCGACAACCTGATTGAGTGTCTTCGGGCGCATTCTTTCCGCCAATGGTTCCATGCTCATAATAGTTATATTATAGAAGACATAAGCCAATTAGGTCTTATAATTAAAAATTATTAGGAGTAAGTATGATAAACAAGCAATGGCATCTGAAAAATAAGATGCCTAAAAACCCTAAGATAGAAGAACGCTTAAAATGGCACTTAGAGCATCAAAAAAATTGTGATTGTCGTCCGATTGCCGGCAAATTAAAAGACGAAATAATCAAAAGAGATATTAAGTTTTAGTTGCAAAAAAGAGAAAAGGCCCGCTTTGACAGAAAGAGCAGGTTGCCTTGACATTATTGCCAAGGCGGGTCTTTCTCCAAGAGGGCCAGTAGAGTCGAAGGTATCAAGCGCCAGCAGCAAAAGTGTGGCTTGTTGGATACGCCGTAGCCCGGCGATCTCGCTGTCAATGACGCGAAGCGCCCGCTCGAGATAACCGACGTTGATGTAGACGATACATAAACCACTAATATCGCTACGAGCTGCATTTCTGCACAGACCCCAAAGCCATTGCCGCTGCTGGTATGAACATTGGCAATTATTATCGGCTGTCTGCATCCCGGGCAGCGGAAGCTTACCGTTTCCATACCTTCCCAGGCAGGGATTTCGAACATTGCGCGTTCTTGCTCTTCTGGTATGATTACCCCTTTAGCCCCGAGTCAGTAAGGCGTCTTGTGTCCCATCCGACAAACGATTACCCACCTAGTCCCCTAATAAAGCGAATGAACAATAACAACACCGCTATGGGGAAGAGAACTATAGCTACCAGCAATACTGCAACATTAATATGCATGATCTACCTCCGAAATGTGCTATATAAAAGTGTACTGAAGTAATCAGCCACCCCTATTTATACGGTAATAATATCATGATTTTAATAATTAATAAGGATATTGATGCCAAAAATTATTATGACAATCTGTCTAATTAATGTTATTATATTTTTAATTATTAAGGACTGGAATGGAAAATCATAAAACCGGAATCTTGTGTTTTAGCACCAGAAGCTGGCAAACCGGCCAAGAAGCTAATCAGCATCTGCTGGTTGAAATACCTTACCATATAACATACCTAGACAAAAAAACAGATGACAGCAGTGAAGCTTTTTTGGATAATCCGAAAATATCCCAAGAAGACAATGATACGCTTTTATCTAACCTCAAAAGCAAACAAATTATAGTCAATTCTGCTCAACCCAGCAGCGGAGAAATCATGAATGGGCTTGAAATACTAAAAGGGCAGGGTGTTGAAGAAATTGTGATTATTACCCCAAGTGAAAAATTGACCCCTGTAATAAATCCCGCCGGAAATGCTGCCCAAGACTTTTATGCTGAACAAGGTATTCCCGTGACAGTTGAAGACAGCCGAGTTATATCGGCACCAGAGGGTTTCGTGGTACGAGAAGCCTATAAATTGGCGGAATCCGGTGCCACCGCTGAAAAAATAGTCAGATCCATTCCATTGACAGCAGCCAGAACCTGCATAGATCAAGTTTTTTCTAGCTTATACCAGCTAAGAAAGAACGGTAGAATAGGTAAAGCAAAGTATCTTGTTGCAGGCATACTCAGTAAGAATGCGTTGATAACCTTAAAAGAAGGCTTATTAGAGCCAATAGATAGCATTAGGGGTTGGGAACAGGCAAACACAGCTGCTATTGAATATTTAGCAAAGTTTGCAATGGGTAAAACTGTCGAGCTGGCTATTGTTTATTACGGCGTTTCAGAGGAACAATTGCAGCGAAGTGAATACATAGCTCGAAATACCATTAAAAATATCGATAGCAAAACATTATTTAAACCACAAAGCTGCGTACTAGTTGCACACTCCGACATTGGAACGATTGGTTATAGTGTTTTCGAAAAAGATTAGCAAAACTCTTGGTGACCCCTGCGGGATTCGAACCCGCGATCTTCTGGATGAGAACCAGATATCCTAAACCGCTAGACGAAGGGGCCGCAATTGCATTATTACTTTACTATATTAACATCTCTTGAGTCTACCCCTGTTATTGTTTCTTGCAATTTATCAGCAAAACACCGATAATATCACCAGATAACCATAAGCGGCCAAGGTGGGCCTTACAAAAAAATTATTGATGTTTGGATTTGGCAAAAACAGTAAAAATAAGAATCTGTCGGGAAGCTCTCTGGCCAGTAGTTTGTATGATGAGAAAGCCAAGTCCGAAATAATCATCAGTTCTATCGATGACGGAGTTATCTTATTAGACAATAATCGGACTATCCAATTATTTAATCACGGAGCAGAGCTTATCACCGGCTGGAAACAAAAAGACGCCATTGGGCTCGAATATAAATCGGTCATTAAGCTGGTAGATGAAAAAAATGAACCATATATAGACGATAAAGATCCTTTTAAGCGTATTTTTCAAGAGGCAACCCCCATCCGTGATAACAACGCTTATTTAATGACTGTCAGTAACAAACCGGTAGCTATTTCTTTAAGTGTCAGCCCGCTTATAAATCAGTCAAATAATATTACCGGGGCAGTTGGAGTCTTTAGAGATGTCACCAATGAACGTCAAGAAGAAAAACAACGGGCTGAATTTATCAGCACTGCCAGCCACGAAATGCGTACTCCTGTAGCCGCAATAGAGGGCTACCTGGCACTGGCGATGAATGAGAATGTAGCCAGAATAGACACCAAAGCCCGTGAATATTTAGAAAAAGCCCACCTAAGCACAGAGCATCTGGGCAAATTATTCCAAGATTTATTAACCAGCGCCAAAGCCGAAGATGGCCGCCTGCAAAATCACCCAATTGCCATAGAAATGGGAGAGTTTTTACAACAAATGTCCGAAGATGGCCGATTTACGGCCGAGAAAAAGGGCTTGATGTTAGAGTATCTTATAGGAGCCAATAACGGCCAAACGGTAAATAGTAGTGGTACCGGCGGTCAAAAACTAATCAGACCTTTATATTATGTCCAAGCCGACCCAGAACGTTTGCGCGAAGTAATTATTAACCTGTTTGATAATGCCATCAAATACACTGATTCTGGTAAGATTACCCTGGGTTTAACTGGTGATGACAAAGTCATCCAGATAAGAGTCCAAGATACCGGTAGCGGCATACCACCAGAGGACATTTCTCATTTATTTGAAAAATTTTATCGTGTCGATAGCTCCAATACCCGCACTACAAGCGGCACAGGTCTAGGCTTATTTATTTCCCGCAAAATCACAGAACTTTATAGCGGACGGATTTGGGTAGATAGCAAATTGGGGATTGGAAGCACTTTTTATATTAATTTACCCCGCATATCTACCGATAAGGCTCAGGAGCTACAAGCAAAGGAGGCAGCTCAAAATTTGCCTACAGGGATTACACAATCATCAAAGTTATAACTGTAATATGGGGCCATTCTCGTGTTACAATACCAAGTAAATAAGCAAAAGAATTAAGCAAAGGTAGAACAAACGCTATGCCAAAAATAATGCTCGTAGAAGATGACAATAATTTACGCGAGATCTACGGTGAACGATTGATGGCCGAAGGTTATGAAATCGTAGCCGCAGGTGACGGAGAAGAAGCTTTATCTCTAGCTGTTAAAGAAAAACCAGATCTTATCATCGCTGATGTGATGATGCCAAAAATCAGTGGTTTTGATATGCTTGATATCTTGCGTCAGACACCCGAGACTAAGAATACTAAAGTTATTATGATGACTGCCCTTAGCCAAACAGAAGACAAAGAACGGGCTGACCGTTTAGGAGCCGATAAATATCTAGTCAAATCGCAAGTAACCTTAGAAGATGTAGCCCGGGTCGTTCATGAGATGGTTTATCCCGGTGAAGCTCAAACCTCTGCTAGCCAGACTAAACCAACCGAGCCGACAGTTACACCCGAACAACCGGTAGTCGCGCCACCGGTTACTAACACAACTCCGGCAGAAAACGCTACTCCAGCTACTGCCACACCAACGCCACCCCCGGAACCTGTCACAGACGACACCAAGGTAGTCGATAAACCAGATACAGCTAAGGATACACAAAATGCCACTTTAGCGACACCAGCTGGTGAAGACAAACCTACCATACCTAAAGAGCCAGAACAGCCAGCAACAGCTAATCCCATAACCGGCGGAACAGAAACAACCCAATCTAAACCAACTAACTCTGTCGCCGATAGTACAGCCACTGCAACTACTACAAACGAAGAAACAGCAGCAGTCGATCAAAAAATTGAAGATTTTGTTAATAATAATGCTCCGTCGGCAGACTCCAATCATTCCACTCCAACAACCGCTCCCGACGGCCGTCAAATTTTGGTCAAAACAACTAATTCAGACGTACCTCCGGTAGTATCAGATGATGATTCATTAGAACCGCCATCAGCTCGCAAGAAGGTTATTGAACCACCAAAAAACAATACCGAAGAGCCCAGTATAAATGAACTTTATGAAAAAGAAATGGCCGAAGAATCAGCCAATAGTCCCGTCTCTAACCCAAATACCGGCTCCGTAGTAGGTGCACCGACCAATAATAACCCGATTACAAATGATTCGACGACGCCAGAAGCAACTCCCCTAGAAACCGTCGATGCTTCTCAAATCCCCGGTGTCACGGTGGACGAACCTGAAATTGCACCAGCTCCAACCGACAAGCCACAGCCCGAAGAACCAGCTGCTTCACCTCAAAAACCAGCCACAACCGGTCCGGACCCCAACCAGATAGCCCTATAAATCTAATTTATAATGTTTTGAGGTACACTTGTATCTGTGATGAGGTTGAATAAGTTAATAGCTCAAAGGCTTGGTGTTTCTCGTCGGGCTGCCGATAAACTTATTGCGTCCGGACAGGCGACTATAAATGGCAAAATTGCTGAAGTTGGTACTGATATAACAGATACAAAGTCGGTTTTGATTAATCAAAAACCGCTGCCCAAAGCTTCAGAATATTTGTATGTTTTATTTAATAAACCAGTTGGCTATGTCTGCAGCCGGGACGGGCAGGGCAGTAAAACCATTTATGATTTATTGCCTAAAGAATTTAAACATCTAAATCCGGTTGGCCGTCTGGATAAAAACTCCAGTGGTCTGCTTTTATTAACCAATGACGGTAATTTACATAACCGGTTGACACATCCCTCGAATCAAAAAGAAAAAGTATACCATATCACCTTAAACAAACCATTAACCGATAAAGATAAAACGACCATTGAAAGTGGTGGGGTTCTACTGACAGAAGGCGTTTCTAAATTTCAAATTACCCATAAAAACACCTGGCTGGAGATTCACATGTATGAGGGCCGTAACCGCCAAATCCGTCGTACATTTGAGGTATTAAATTATAAGGTTATAACTCTAAACCGTATAAAGTTTGGTAATTATATGCTTGGATCTTTAGCCCCAGGTGATTATAAAGTAATAAACTAATATACCGTTTTTATTGTCAATGTTAATTTGGTCTTCTACCTCTGTTCGTGTTAGTATAACCATGAATTATGAGTAGTAAAGTTCCAATCGTTGCCATCGTTGGCCGAGCCAACGTAGGCAAGAGTAGTTTATTTAATGCTATTATCGGCCACCGTGAGGCTATTGTTGCCAGTGAACCCGGTACTACCCGGGATAGTATTATGGCCCGGGCATCGTATTTGGACCGGGATTTTTGGATTATTGATACTGCCGGCATAAAAGATGCCGAAGATGATTTCGAATTTACCATTCAGGAACAAATTACCCAGGCAGCCGATAGTGCTGATGTGATAATCGTGGTTGTGGAAGCCAATGTCATGGTTACCGAAGAAGATCGTAGGGTAGCAAAATTAGCTTTAAAGAGCAAAAAGCCGGTTATGCTAATAGTGAATAAGATTGATAAAAATTCTAAGGCCAATCTCAATGATTATCTTAAACTCGGTATCAAACCGGTACTGGCAACCAGCACCACCCAGCAACGCGGTATAGAAGAAGCTCTTGCCGAAATAGTGAAAGATTTGCCCGTCGCCAGAATAATAGAAGATGACAATCGTATCCACGTCGCCATATTGGGTCGCCCAAATGTCGGTAAAAGCCTATTATTTAATGCACTGGCTAAGAAACAGCAGGCAATTGTTGCAGATAGGGCCGGTACGACAAGAGACATCAACCGAGCAGTGGTCCGTTTTAATAACCGTGAAATCGAGCTGCTTGATACCGCTGGCATTCGCCGCAGCGGTAAGATTGAGGTCGGCGTAGAGAAATTTAGCGTTATCAGAAGTTTAAGCGCTATAGAGCAAGCGGATGTTTGTTTACTGTTGATTGATACCAACGAAATCGGTGTGCAGCTTGACCAAAAAATTGCCGGTATAGTAAAAGAGGCTGGCAAGGGGTTGATATTGACGGTCAGCAAATGGGATATCGCCCAAGATAAGGACGCTTATACCCGCGACAGTTTAGCACCGGTACTAAAATCTGAATTTGAATTTGTGCCTTGGGCACCACTTATTTTTACCAGCTCCATAACCGGCCAAAATGTGACTAAACTCTTTGAGCTGGTACTACATATTGTTGAAAACCGCACTAAAAAGATCGGTACCAGTGAGCTTAATCGGTGGCTACGTGCTGCCGTCGACGCCCATCCACCGGCCGGTTTAAAAAATAGTTATCCACGGCTAAATTACATTACTCAAACGGACGAAGCAACTCCAACCTTTAAAGTATTCGGTAGTCATACCAAACTGCTGCATTGGAGCTATAAACGCTATTTAGATAAGCAAATGCGACTGAGCTTTGGCTACGAAGGAACACCGCTGAAATTATACTTTAGCGAAAAACACGAGTATCAGCCAAATGCCCCAAAGCCACGAGGCAGATAAAAATAAGTTACCAAAGACCAAAGAGTAGAGAATCAATTATAACGTAATATTGGTACAGCCATTTTCAAGTTGTAATTGATCATATCCGTTTCGATTGCTGGCATCCGAAAATACTGTACCGCTAAAATCAATGTCGTGATCATTACTTAGCCAGCCGACACTTCCCGCCGGGCTGGAAGTCTTTATGGTATTGTTCCTAAAATCAACCCCATACGTATTTACCATAAGGATAGACACCGCATCACTAGCCGGCATAACGCTTTGGTAGCGTACCGACCAGTCAACTATGTTATTGTTAATCACCCAACCGGTTGGTTCACTTGTATATCTTTGGAGATTAAATGCGTCCGAGCGAGACATGTAAAATTTGTTATTGGTCACAGTAAAATTAGCTGGGCCATTAATCTCTAGTTCTTGGCCCCACGGTACTGTTGAGTTATTTGTGACACCAGCCCCCTTGATTGTGTTGCCGGTAATAGTTACATTCGCAGGTAAGTTAATATTTGAATCATAAGATATGGCTTCTCCCCCAGCAGGTTCAAATACGTTATTTATTAGATTTATGCGTTGGTAAACAGCATTTAAACCTCTTTCTGTAGTTTCAAAGTTCATCCTATAACTGGTTTTAAAAGTATTATTTTGGAATATAACATCATGGACAGACCCATCTATACTATTTATAGTGACTCCGTTCCAACCGCTCGACTGAAAGGTGCAGTTTATAAAAGTCAGGTTATAGGCATTTCTGATAGTTAAAGCCGCATCGGTACCATTGTCACCAACGAAGTCAATGTTTTCATAAGTCACATCGTGAGTTCCATCCGGCACGTAATAGTCTGTCAGAATTGTTCTGTCTGGTAAAGTTATTGATTGCCCCCACTGGCTGGCTAGAATCGATAAATCATAGATACTAATGGTGCCGTCACTATTGGCATCGCCTTGGGCATGGGTAGCAGTGGTTCTGCCCCAGTTGGTGGCTAAGATAGACAGGTCGGTGACATTGACTACGCCATCAGAGTTAAAGTCGGCACTTAAACTGCTAGCCGCATGACTAAAGAATATAAAGTAAGAGGCTACGGCGGCAAAAAATAATACAAGTCCAATTAAAAATATACGTGGCATAGTAAGGTGATTTACGAAATTACCACTACTCACAACAGCTTTGTTTGACGCTTTGGGTATTGGGTGAAGATGAGTGTTGCGCATGGGCTATACTGTCTTTATATTTAATACTCTTAATTATAAGACGAGCTAGTAGTTTACTAATATATATTAAAACTGGTTACCGGAACTACCATTTAGTTGTTGAGGCACCAGGTAACTACCACCCCTAGCATCATGCCAAGTCGTGGTGCGCCAATCCATATTGTGATCGCCCGACATATAGGCTATGGCCCATGCTGGTGCATTATTAGTAATAGTATTGCCAGAGAATACTCCACCGTAAATGTTAAAAGCCATTATTGGGTTACTGTCATAAGTCCATGTCACGCCATCTGCAATTTTGGTGGCATCAACAATATTATTAGTGAACACCCAACCGCTGTCATTTGTATCGTGCATCTGGAGATTCCAAATACCATCTCTAGCAGCCCAAAAAGTATTACCCGTGACAGTCATATTATGCGGACCATTAATTTCGAAACCTTCGCCGTAGGTATAGCTGCTACCAACACCGGCGCCTTTTATCAGGTTACCGGAGACTGTGCTATTGCCGGACGCACCGCCATCATCGTCATAAGAGATAGCTTCGCCGGCACTGGCTTCGAAAGTACAATTAATAATATTTACGCGCTGGTAGCCATAGCCATTGCCCGCATTACTACGATCGTTGACTTCTATGCCCATCCGGGGCTGATACTTAATAGTGCAGTTTTCGAATGTAATGTCATGAATATTAGTGTTGGCGGTGTATATCTTGACAGCATTGCCGAGACCGTCTTGGTTTGTACCGATGATACAGTTGCGGAAAGTTATATTATAAGAATTTCCCTCAATTAAGATAAGTCCGCCGTCTGCGCCCCAGTTTGTACCGGCACCCTCAAAATCTACATTGTCATAAACCACATCGTGGACATTATTCAATGTCAGAGAACCTGAGGTAGTCATTGTACCACCACCGCTGACACTAACTGTCGTACTGGCTTGGGTGGTTCCTCCGCTGCCCGTGCAAGACAATGTATAGGTACTCGAAGATGTCAAAGCTCCGGTTGATGTGGATCCAGAAGTTGACTTGCTACCACTCCAGGCACCGGAGGCTGTGCAACTGGTAGCGTTGGTGGTACTCCAGGTAAGGGTAGATGACTGGCCGGAAGTAACACTGTTTGGTGAGGCATTAAAAGTTACAGTCGGTACCGGGGTGATAGCTTGTCCCCACTGGCTGGCTAGAATAGATAAATCATAGATATTAATGGTGCCATCACTATTGGCATCGCCTTGGGCATGGGTAGTACTGGTTCTGCCCCAGTTGGTAGCTAGAATAGATAAATCAGTGACGTTGACTACGCTATCAGAGTTAAAGTCGGCTGTCAGGGTAGAGGCGGCACGGCTGCTTATCAGCAGATAGGTACCGACGGAGGCGAAGATGAGGATTAATACTGCCAGCAGCAGTCTGGGATGAGACATTCCGGGTTTTTGACGTAGTCTGAGTTTGGGCATAGTTCTTATTATATCTGTTTTATTATCTTGATGTTGAGGCAATGTAAACAAAATTGCCGCTAGGGTTATTTGTCGCATTAGCACCGCTTACGAGATAGTTGAGACAAGTGTTGAGCTTAACTCCTTCGCTAGTGTTATTGCTATAGTCCCCCCCTATAATCGTCAGGCCGTCAGAAAGATGACAAAAGAGACCGGTAGTATCGTTACCAGTTGCGGTGTCGTTTTGGAATGTAACACCGCTAACATGTACGTCACTACCTTGCGAAGTATCATCATAAGTACCAAAACCCCAACCGTTGGTAATACCGGTAGCGGTAGAATCCTTAATAAGTACGTTGGCAGTATTTGTATAAGTCGCGATATTGATAGCATCGATGCCAAGTTGGCTTTCAATAGCATGGACATTCGTGTAGGTAACATTGCGCGAACCGATAATATTGCTGGCGATGTAAAGGTATTTTAGTTCTACATTGCTAACTGTCGCCCCATCGACATTCTCCATCTTAATACCATCCTGGCTCGTACTACCCTTACGAGAGATATCTACCATAATTGTCATATCGCTTATGGCAATATTAGTTGTGCTAACAGAACCAATTACGTTTGTAGAAGTTGTGCCACCTCCGACCAGAATAGTTTTACCCACACCTGAACCTTTTAGAGTTACGCCCGAAGGGATAACAAGATTACAATACAAATCACCGCCTGGCCACTGTACTTGCCCTTGGGTAAGTGTATATGTGCCTTCGGGAATGACTATTACATCACCGGCTTGAGCATTGGCGAGAGAAGTTTGCCAATTAGGATCAGGAGCTGGCGTTGTATTTGTCTGTCCCCACTGGCTGGCTAGAATGGATAAATCATAGATATTAATGGTGCCATCACTATTGGCATCGCCTTGGGCATGTGTAGCAGTGGTTCTGCCCCAGTTGGTGGCTAAGACAGACAGGTCGGTGACATTGACTACACCATCAGAGTTAAAGTCGGCTGTCAGGGTAGAGGCGGCACGGCTGCTTATCAGCAGATAGGTACCGACGGAAGCAAAAATGAGGATCAAACCGGCTAATGATAACCTCATCATAGAGAACTGCTTGAAGAGAGTAGAACCGATAGCTATTTTAGAGTGAGAAGATTTAGGGTGGGGCATTGTTATTTATTATATGGCAGGTTGCGTAAACATAAAGCTAATTAAGACTGCCACGGGCTTTGGGTCTTGGTTTTTTTACTAGTTTACTGTATTCGGGCTAGTCGTGTTGGCGGAAGAACCGTTGACTGAGCCAAACAGACTGCGCGAACCGATATTAAAGGTGTTGCCGGTAACAACGTTGTTTTGGGCATTGTCCAGCAAGATGATTGGCAGAGTACCGTAATTACAATCGATTGTATTCCCACTAAAGGTGTTTCCCAATCCATTCAAGACAATCGGCCAATCATCACCAGTCGCAATACCGTTATCATGGTTAAGATCAAAAGTATTACCAGTTATGGACGTATTTGGGCCACCAACATCTTGGTCTGTATTGCTCATCTGCAAACTGTTACCCCATGCTCCGCCTGTTGATCCGCCGCGGTAAAAGGTATTGTTTCTAATTATTACACCCATTGGTTCTTCGAGTACAAGGGTGTTAGCCCAGTTGGCTCTTTTATAGCCACCGCCCATAAAAACATTATTCTCAACCAGTACGCCGTTACCGCGAGCGTATGATGCATCCGAAAAATCAAGTGTCTGACCATCGGCTGCTTCAAAAATGCTGTTTCGAACCGTGATATTACTCCAACCAACAGAGAAGTCACTATGATCTCCATCTATGTAAACCTCCATGTCCATACGCGGCGAACCGATATCATGCCCGCCTTGTCCATTGGAAACGCCAAAGTGACAACCGTCAAAAGTGACGCTGTCTACCGGTGATAGCTTACCAACCCAGATTGTCACATCGTTATAGCCTCCTTCAAACCATGCAGTTGTTTCAGTCCCCAGGTTCCGTTCGATTTCACAGTCTTTAAGTGTGATATGGTTGCTAGCACCTGCTGATGGATAATATTCACCGATGAAGACAACTGGTGTGTATGCAGCACCACCCCCACCACGGAAATGTACGCGTTCAAATGTCGTGGTTGAAGCACCATTTATGTTGTGTATCGCAGAGACACCACTGTCGCCAATTTTTAAATCACTAAAATATTGGTTACTGCCAAAATCTATATGACCCTTTAACCAGCTGGCGGTCTGGCCAGCGCCGGTAATCGTCAGTCCGTCTGGTACAGTAATGGAGCTTATCTTGTAGGTGCCAGCCGGAATGTACACGGTTTTTGTGCTGCTTACCGCTGCGCTTAAGGCTCTACCAATTGCAGCAGTATCATCGGTTGTCCCATTGCCAGTAGCTCCGTAGTTGATAACATTAACGGCTGTTGGTGTTGGAGTAATAGTCTGCCCCCACTGACTGGCTAGAATAGATAAATCATAGATATTAATGGTGCCGTCACTATTGGCATCGCCTTGGGCATGGGTAGCACTGGTTCTGCCCCAGTTGGTGGCTAAGACAGACAGGTCGGTGACATTGACTACACC
>DATKGW010000023.1:0-10312 GCA_035510605.1 Patescibacteria group bacterium | reverse complement strand
GGCGAATTTTTGGTTTTGGCATAAGATACGATTTCGGTAATATCTTGCTCGCTATGTGCAACTATAATTTCATTGGCTGGGCCGCCAATCCGTATAGTCACATAATTAGCTAGTTGTTTGTCTGGCAAAATATCCATATATTAGTTAAATTATACGCTGTCGTTTAAGATTTATTGAATAACTAAGCTATAATTTAAGATAAGCAAGCTGTTGCAGTTTACTGTGCGCGCCCGTAGCTCAGCGGATTAGAGCACTGCGCTTCGAACGCAGGGGTCGTAGGTTCGAATCCTGCCGGGCGTACCATTTACAAACGACTCCGTATCTGTTATATTTGCCATTGCTTTGATCATATCGCTCAAAACTAACTTTGTTAGTTTATCGTGGGCCAGTAGCTCAGCTGGTTAGAGCACCTGCCTCTTAAGCAGGGTGTCCGGGGTTCAAGTCCCCGCTGGCCCTCCATACCGCTTATGCTTATATGACTTAGTTATTTCAAGTCATTTTTTGTTAAACTTACATAATGAGCAAAATGGGTGCACGTGGAATTATCGAACATAATGGAAAGTTTCTATTAGTTAGAAATAGGGTCTCTGATAATTTTTGGTGTTTACCCGGTGGTGGTATTGAGTCAGGTGAAGATATTGTTTCCGCATTAGTACGCGAAATGATTGAAGAAACAGGTATTAAACCTGTGGTTGGTAATTTGCTATATATCCACCAGATAAAACAAGAAAATGGCTATGGTATCCCTGGTTTTTATTTTCACATCGAAAACGGTTCAGATTATTTAAATATATCAATTGAGAAAACTACACACGGTGAGCTAGAGTTAGCAGAAATTGATTTCGTTGATATTAGCAGCGTGACTGTATTACCTAGCTTTTTGAAAACTGAATTACCAGAACTTAAAAAATCCGGTTTTAATACACCAACACAATTCCGGCTTACAGAATGGGAAAGCTAAGACTTAGTTAGCATAAAGTTAGTTGCGATTAACTCTACGATGGCCCTCCATACCGCTTATGCTTAAACTCCTCTGTTTAGGGGAGTTTTTTGATTCAATATATTGACAATCAAATCTAATATATATACAATAGATTATATGAAAACAGCTGTAGTAAACTTTAAAACTGATGATGTAACAAAAGCAAAGGCTCAAGCCGTTGCAAAACAAATTGGCATACCTTTAAGCAACCTTCTTAATGCCTATTTATATGAACTGGCATCTACTGGCAGCGTACACTTTACAGCATCAGAACCCATGACAGAGAAAATGGAGAAATTGATTGAACAAGCTGAAAAAGAAATAGCCGCAGGTGAAGTTAGTGGTCCATTTGAAACTTTGGAAGAAATGTTTGTGCATCTGGATAGTTTGTAATGGTTATTGAGACAACCAAGGCCTTCGACAAACAGTATGCGAAGTTAAATATTAAAATAAAAACTACCTTTAAAAACCGTGTTGAAGTATTTAAAGGCAATCCGTTCGACAAGGCGCTAAGGAATCACGCACTTAAGGGAAAGTACCTGGGCTATAGGAGTATAGATATTACTGGAGACATAAGAGCACTATATACGACTCAAGGTGACACAATTATTATATTTGGTTTTATTGGTACGCATAGTCAACTATATAAATAGTGGTGTCACGCCCAATATAAGTTGCGATAGCGTACACGGTGGCCCTCCAATACGCATATGCTTAACTCCTTAGAAATGAGGGGTTTTTATTTGGTATAGTTAATGCATGAAATACCTACAACGAAATGATGCGTTTAAATATTGGGATGTTTATTGGAATGATGCTAATAAGGAATTTTTTAAAGTTGAAGAAGTTCAAGATTATGGTGCTGAAGAAATAGTTCAATCACCGTCTTATGAAGCTTGGCTTAGTGGCGATAAAGACAAATCCATTAAAATTATGAAAGATAACGCTAATTCATGGTCAAAACAAACTCGTGAAAAGCCAATCCTTAAGCGTCGTATTCGAATTGTTAAAGAACCCTACACTTCGTATTTAGAATGGGAGATTATGCATTATAAATTAGTTAATATCCCACTTGGAGATGAGATAGTATATTTAGTTAATGAAAACGAAATTCCCAGAGTAGTAATACCGGGTGACTTTATGATTTTTGATAATGAAAGAGTAGCGAACTCGCACTATAAAAATGGAAAAATGATAGGAATGGATTTTTACGATAAAGGCGAAGATATTAGTACATTCCTCGACATAAAAGATTTATTACTTAATAAAGGCTTTCAACTTAAATCCAGTTGATATAGACAGTACTGTGGCCCTCCAATATGCTTATGCTAAAACTCCTTATTTTAAGGAGTTTTTTATTGGGCTTGTTTATATAATTATAAATTCTACACTTTTGATATGAGAAAAAGCATCACTCAAGAATTTGATTATGGCTGTGGTATTGCCTGTTTCGCATTTGCATTAAACATTAGCTATAAAGAAGCAACGACAATACTCGGTCCAAAACAATCTAAAAGCAATAGATTTTGGGTAAAAGACTTCAATGCAGCGCTTAATAGTTTAGGACTTAGATATAAATCTAAACATATTAATAACAAGTTAAGAAAATCTATTTATAAAGATGGAACAATAGTTTTAATTCGTCGGTCTAAAAAATATATTGCTGGACACTATCTAATTAGACATAACAATCAATGGATGGACCCCTGGATTAACTTACCGTTCAATAATGATATTAATTTCGCAAAGTCTGGATTTAGGAAAAAACTACCAGGAAGTCCGATGTATGCCCTTTTTCCTGAAATAGAGTTGCGATAGCGTCTACGGTGGCCCTCCAATAAAGCTTATGCTTAAACTCCTCTATTTTGAGGAGTTTTTTATTGCTACAATTATCTAGTGAGTAAATACAAAATCATCCTATTTGATGTTGACGACGTGCTAATCATTCCACCTAAACTATTTTCTCAGCAGTATTGCGAACGGTTTGGCATAAACCCAAAATTACAGGGGCAATTTTATGCCAGCAAAGAATGGAAGGATGCTTCTCTGGGTAAATTTGACTTGAAAGAAGCCCTCAAGATACATAATGACAAGTGGCAGTGGCACGGAGAACCTGATGAGCTTTTGCAGATGTGGTTCGAGAGTGAGAATTATCCCAATGAAGAGTTATTTAAAATTATGAAAATACTAAGAAAAAGCGGGGTTTTGGTTTTCTTAGCAACACAGCAAGAAAAATATCGTGCGGCATATTTGCGTGATGTGATATTCAAAGACAAAATTGACGGTATGTTTTGTTCTTGCGATTTAGGTTCTAAAAAGAATGAAAATCATTTTTGGAAAACTACCTTATCCAAGCTAAAAGTTTTATTACCAGATATAAAACCTTATGAAATTGCTTATTTTGATGATAATCAAGATTGGGTGGATAAAGCGAAAGAGTTTGGGGTAGATGCATTTTTATACACCACCGTTAGCGGCGTGGAGGCGGTGATTGCATAAAATAGTTCCAATAGCTAACACAATGGCCCTCCAAAAAGTTACCTTGTGCCTTAGGATTAGCTAAGCGTTGCTTGATAAGTCCAAGAGCGCTATGTATAGTTGAGCTTAAGCAGTGTAAATAAAAAGTAGGAGCTTTATAGCCATGGACGAGCAAGAACAGCCTGAATCATTAAATAATCCAGTTGAGCCAATAGACGAGCAACAACCGAATGTTGCGGCTGAACAACCTATTATTTCTCCTGAAACATCGATTCCGGTAGCAGAAGACGGTTCACAAAATAATGTGGATCCAACCGACCAAGTGAATAGCCCGTAACCTAGTGTTGAATCTACTCCAGCGGTTGGTAATGTACCAACACATCCACAGGCCATAGTGTCCGATATGAATACCGGTGACCCAACAGTACCGCAGCTAATAGGTGATTTGAGTTCGACTCAACCCAAAAAATGGTATCAAAAATTAAAGATGCCCGGCCTAGCTATGGAAATAATTGCCGCTGTCATATTAATATCGGGTCTCAGTGCTGCCGCTTATTTTGGTTACGTTGTACCGAATAAGCCCAGCAATGTTGTTAAAGCAGCTATCGGGAATGTGCTAGACCCTAAAACGCCACAGACCTATACCGTCAATGCCGAGGTTGATACTAATAACAGTTCGACGGGCAAAGTAGTGGTAGGTGTAATTGGCGGTATGGATAAAGATGGAAATACCAGAGTCGACATAAGCACCGAATTCTCTGCATTTAAAATTAGCGGTTCTATAATCGCCAGAGTGAGTGACAAAGAGCTGTATATCAAGGTGGATCAACTGCCGTCACTGCTCAATTTGGTGGCTGGCGGACAAAGTTCATCTGGCTTGCAACAGCTAGCAAATACCTTCGGTGATAAATGGCTACGTCTAAGTGTCAGCGATATTCAAGATGCCGGTTTTATTGATTCCGCAACTGCCGTCAAGGCTAATAAATGTGTAGACGCTTATGCCTCTTACATAACTGCTTCTAAAAATGACATGGAAAAACAATTTGGTAAGGTTTACTCCGAGCAGAATTTTGCAACTATCACAAAAGTTGGTCAGGATACGATAAGCGGGCAAAAAATGACGAAGTTTAAGGTTGCTATTGATCAACCAAAACTTAAAAGCTTCGCAGAAAACCTTGGTAAGCAGTTCGAAGGTTCCACTAAGGATTTAGCCACAAAATGTGGTTTTGCGGATACATCGTCTATAGCCGATAAAGCATCGACTTCATCCGGTACCGGTAGTGTCCAAATCGGTGATATTTATATGTGGGTTAATAGCAAAAAGCAAATGGGCAAATTAACAGCAACCGTTACCGGTCAAGACAGTACCAAGGTGACCTTAAGCTTGATCGCAGAAGACAAACAAGTGGATACGGCCAAGCCAACCAACGTTTTGACTATAAAAGAGTTAAATCTCACACAACTAATGGATTCCTTTTCGGGTTTTTCAGGCAGCTTGTAGCCAACATTACATACCAAAAACCGCAGCTTGTTTTAAAGTTAAATTAATCATAAGCTTAAAAAGAATAAATTAACGGAGAAAAAATGAAAAACAGAGATCCTATCGCAGTTTTTGCCTTGGGTTTTATAACTTTGGGGCTATATTCGTGGTATTGGGCTGTTAAAACCAAGGGCGAAATGAACAAGTTGGGCGAGACTATTCCCACCGCTTGGATATGGTTAATCCCAATCGTCGGTAGTATCTGGTGGTATTGGCGATATGCCGAAGGTGTTGAGCATGTCACCAAAGAAAAGATGAGTGGTGTGCTGGCTTTTGTTGTCATGTGGCTGCTGGGTATGATTGGCCAAGCCATAGTCCAAGATTCATTCAATAAAGTCGGTTCCGATACTGCAGTGCCTACAACCATGGCTCCCCCGACAGATACGCCAGAAACCCCCGCTAGTTAGCTAAACATAGTCCGGAGTAAGCTCGGAATGTTACCATAAGTGTTGCATTAATGCTTATTAAATGATATAACATTCGTATTCTAGGCATTGTCTAGATGCATTTTAAGAATACGAGAGACAACTAACTGACGTTAGTGTTCACTACTTTTGGAGCGAGTAGTAACGTCAGTTAGGAAACACCTACCATGGGAGGCCAGTAATGCTGCTATTCGAGTTTTTTGCTGGCCCACCGGTCAGCAAAAAGAAAGCCAAGAAACGACTCTATATCCGGCAGGATGTAAGAAACACTCTGGCGCACACCACAAATCGTTCTGAGACTGTAGACGATTTGCTCGAGAAATTGAGAAAAATGTATGATAATCTCAAGTTTTATAGGCGTGAATTCAAAAAGCTCAACCGGCAGCTTATTTACAGGCAACTCAAGAGAGAGCTAAAAAATAAGCAGCTGAACGAACAAGATGTGATGTATGAAAATCAACTCCGTCAGCTTTTGAACCACGCCGCTAACCGCATCGAGGATGACTATGCAGAGTGCACGAGGCTCTGCAATTTAGTCTTTGATGTGCAGTTTGACGAGCACATGAGAGCCAGGCAGTCTCGGCGCCGTACAGGAAGGTATTAAGGGCTAATGGCCCTGAACACCGCCAACTGGAGGATTTACCAAAAGGGGAGGAGCCGTGTCTGCTTTATGGGAGGCAATCGCTATTACCGTGCTCATATTGCTCACAGGAGCGGTATGGGATGCGTGGTGGCGATCGCCGGGGCACCAGATGGATATTCTGCGTAAGCAGATAGCCACACTGGATCAACGCATAGCAACTAACATCGTGGTAGCAAGGCAGCAGAGACGAGCTCTTCGTGTCACTCAAGAGTCTCTCAAGGACGACAGAGAGACTTTAAGAGCCGCAAATCTCAAGCTGCGCAAGCTCGAAAACAGGCACTCGATGTCCGAAGTCGGATATCGAGTCGTACGTCAGAGGTGATGCTATGGGTAAACTAAAGCCGCTTATTTTTCTGGCGGTGTTGTTGCTAGCCATGTACTTGGCTGGGAAGCATTACATTTACGTTGTCGGGTTTCTGGCGTTCTGCATGTTCTTAACCCTCTTGTGGATAAATTGGCCCAAGATAAAGGACAAACTCCACAAGCCCAAATAGCAACCCGTGTGGCGGGGGCGCAAAAGCGCCCCCGCCTGAGGGGGCAAATGTCTCTCGTATTCGAATAACTCGTAAACTGAGTGGTTTACCTGATGAGCCAAAAATGGCGAAAGTTATCCTATAAAAGACATAAATGCTAAAATAAAATCAATACTTTGGGGGAGGAAATATGTTAAAAGATTTTAAGAAGTTTGTCTTACGTGGCAATGCTGTCGATTTAGCCGTAGCGGTTGTTATTGGTGCTGCATTCGGGTCGGTTGTAACGGCGCTCGTTAGAGATATATTGACACCAATAATTGCCGCCATTGCCGGCAAAACTGATTTTTCTACTTTGAGTTTTACGATTCATGGCAGCAAGCTGCTTTATGGCGATGTAATTAATGCCCTTGTTTCGTTTTTATCTATCGCCGCTGTGATATTCTTTTTTGTTGTCCAGCCAATTAATAAAATGGTTACCATAGCCAATCGTCGCAAAGGCGAGCCGGAAAAAACTACCAGGGAATGCCCGGAATGCTTAAGTGAAATTCCAAAACTGGCATCTCGTTGCAGGCACTGTACCGCCAAAGTCAAACCAGAAGATTAGCCGGCCAAGCTAGTTGGCATCACGGCGCAAGAATAGAACCCAGGCAATCAACCAGCCGATGATTAAATAGCCGCTAAACAGTAATGCGGCATGTCCGGCGGTAATGCTATTGTTGTAGTTCAAACCCTGGCCAATAACTGCGTGGATGGAACTAAACGGCAAGTAAACGGCATTTTTCTTCAGCAATAAACTAAGCAAACCCTCAACAGTGTCGGGAACAATAAAGAGGGTGATGATGGCACCAACCTGGTTTCGGACTAAAGCGGCAATCAATAATCCTGCCATGCCATAACCCCAGCCATAAAACAAACTGCGCCAGATTATATTGCCATAATGCAGAGTTTGGGGTACCAGGTGCAAATGATGCGCATGAATTCCAAAAAGAGATAATAACGGCGACAATGTCGCAAAAAACAGGGTAAAAATAATTGCCAGAGCACTTATTACCAAAATTTTTGCCAACAGCACTTTGCTCCGGCTATTAGAGGATGTCAGAGTGTACATTATAGTGTTATAGCGGTATTCGTGGGTGAATAATAATAATGCGATTAATGCCGAAAAAATAGATACGGCACTGACAGCACCGGTTATATCACCTTGCAGGGTGAACGGATTATGCAAATCTTTAGCTTCCAGATGCCACCCGGAAATGTAAAATGCAAAAAAGAAAACCAGCAAAAAGGCCAGCGCCAAAATGAAATAAGTTGAGCGGATTGTAAATAATTTTTTTAGCTCAGCTTTTATTTGAGTTATCATTGCTTTTTGTCCTTCTGCTCGTGTGCCTGGAATTCCTCAACATTTTCGGTTAATTCCAAAAAAACATCTTCTAGTGAGGCATCGCGATTAGCTAACTCGAGTATGGGGATGCCGGCATCAAAAGCCAGTTTGCCGATTTCATCCGTTTTGGCACCAGAAATTTCCAAACCGCCGTCTACAGTGTTAACATCTATGGTTTTATCTTTTAGGATTTTTTGGAATTTAGCAAGGTTTGAGGTACGCACAAAGACACTTGATTTAGTACTGCCGGAAATCAGGTTTTTGATAGAGGTACTGGCAATCAGTTTACCTTTGCCGATTACGATAACATTGTCAGCCATTTGTGAAATTTCACTTAGTAAATGGGAAGACACAAAAACCGCGTTACCGTCGGCCGCATAGGCTTTTAGAAATTCGCGCAGCCATACAATACCTTCTGGGTCTAAACCGTTGGCCGGTTCATCGAGCAGCAAGCTTTTTGGCTGGGCCAGAATAGCTGCGGCTATGCCCAGGCGCTGGCTCATTCCTAAGCTAAAATTACCCGGCTTTTTCTTGGCTACGTCTTTTAAACCAACAATATCCAAAACTTCATCAACTCGCGATAAAGCCACACTACCCTCGGTAGCTAGGATTTTTAAATGATTACGGGGGGAGCGAGTAGGGTGAAAAGCCTTAGCTTCTAGCAAAATACCGGTTATCTTTGACGGATGATCGTATTCACGCAAAGCCTTGCCGTTAAAGGTTGTTGAACCGCCACCGTTATCCAACCCTAGCATCAAACGCATAGTAGTGGATTTACCGGCACCGTTGGGGCCTAAAAATCCAGTAACTTTGCCGGTTTCAACCTCGAAAGAAATATCATCAACCGCCACGGTTTTGTGATAGTGTTTACTCAAATGCGAGGATTTAATCATATGGATTTTATTGTACACGCTGCTGTTAACAGAAGCCAAAAGCTATTTTAAATTACGTGGTACGCCCGATAGGATTTGAACCTACGACCTTTGGTACCGGAAACCAACGCTCTATCCAGCTGAGCTACGGGCGCGCAACTGACTTTCTAATTTTAACATCTCTTATCTGATAGACTAATAAATGT
Organism: Patescibacteria group bacterium; assembly: GCA_035510605.1. Classification (GTDB taxonomy): domain Bacteria; phylum Patescibacteriota; class Saccharimonadia; order Saccharimonadales; family CAIOMD01; genus DATKGW01. The sequence goes on along the minus strand of DATKGW010000023.1, from coordinate 1,312 downwards.
GAAATTACTTAACGGACAAGAACTGGCCGATTTTATTAAAGAACGCCAAGCTACTCAAGTGCGCAGTTTGATTCAGTCTAAAAAGATTAACCCAAAGCTGGCAGTTGTTGTTTGTAATCAAAACCCGGCAATCAACAAGTATGTGTCACTAAAAAAGCACTACGGAGCGGATATTTCAGTTGGTGTCGATATACATAAAATTGATCAACATCAAGTCATTATTCTGATTAAAAAGCTGAATAAAGACAATAAAACTCATGGCATTATTGTGCAATTACCGCTGGCTGATCCGTCTCAAACCGATGAAATTGTTAATAGTATTGTTCCCGATAAAGACGTCGATGGCTTAGGTAAAAACAGTGAATTAGAAAGTGCGGCACCACTGGCGATTACTTGGCTATTGGCCGGTAATAATATTGACCTAAAGAATAAACAAGTGACAATTGTCGGTCAAGGCCGCTTGGTTGGCACACCGCTTAAAAAACTTTTAGAAAATTCCGGTATTAAACCTAAAATCATCATCGAAACAACAAAAAACAGGGAAAAATTGCTGCAGGATTCCCAAATTATTATTACGGCAGTCGGCCATCCGGGCATTTTGTCGGCCAGAGATATTCCACAAAATTGCGCGGTAATTGATGCCGGCACGGCCAGCGAAGGCAATCAGATAAAAGGCGATTTGGCGGATAATGTTTATGAGCGGGATGATTTAACCATTACTCCTAAAATCGGTGGAGTCGGCCCACTAACCGTCTGCGCCTTGTTCGAAAACGTCATTCGTGCCGCCGGCAGAATCTAAAGATTATTAACAACAGTCTTAAACTGGTCACCGCGGTCTTTGTAGTTTTTAAATAAACCGAAACTGGCACAGGCGGTACTTAGCAATACCACATCACCGAGTTGGGCTGCGTTTTTAGCGGCCTTAACAATTTCGGGCATGGTATTGCCGCCTAGCGTTATCTTTTCGAAACCCCGTTGCACCAGTAGCTCAATAATTTTCTCTCCGGTATCGCCAATTGCTATAACTTGTCTGGTATTGCTTTTGACCACCTCATTGACAACATCAAAAAATGGAATTCCTTTATCGTAGCCACCCAAAATAATCACCTTTGGTTGCTTAAAAGCTTTGATAGCCGCAACGGTTGCCTCGGGAGTAGTGGCAAAACTGTCGTTGTAATACTTCACGCCATCCAGCTCCCGGACGAATTCCAGGCGATGTTCCATCCCCGCAAAGTCTTTAACAACTTGGGTAATTACTTGAATATTTCCACCTATGATTTGCCAGACTGCGGCAATTGCCGCACAAACATTT
>DATKGW010000022.1:0-31472 GCA_035510605.1 Patescibacteria group bacterium | reverse complement strand
ACCTATCTAAACCCAACCCTAATAGTTTTAATCGACTTCTTTCACCATTGACACGTCTAGCTACATGGGTGCCTATTTCATGAACAATAAGACCAGCTAATTTAGCTTTTGCAACACTGCGACTTTGAGGAATATTAACCTTCATTTCTTCTTGATTTACGCTAACAGCCGTTCTGCTAGTCTGTTCATCAATAGCTACCCGCCAATCGGTATCGCCTATTTGTTGCAAAGCAGACTCAAAAGCTTCTTGAATTTGTGCCGCATCAAGTTTAGAGACTTCCTCGGGTATATTTATTAAATTACCCATTTCTTTAAGAGTTTGTTTGTGTGCGTAATTGATAACTGACCCATCAGGCAACTCTGTGATTTGAGGCTCGTTCATTACCGGCAATAACTTAAGCAAATCAGAAGCAATCCGATTGATTGTTTCGTCTTCCGAATTAATGGATGCTTCAGCCTTTGTACGAATCGAATTAACTGTATAAGCAAAAATGTCTGGCGATGGTTTACCGTAAATAAAATCACAATAACGCTTGAAGCGACTCATATCTTCACTCGCAACCGCTTTTAGCATTCTAACTTCGGCTATTTTTTCATTAAGTCTCCATCGGTAAGTCTGTTTAACAACTTCATTTTGTTCATTCGCAATAATATGTTGTTTCATGGAAAGCAAATCAGACTCTGCCTGAGTCAACTTGGCTAAATCAATATCTGGGTAGTCTAATCTGGGATTTTGAATATCTCCAGATAAAAACTTATCTTTTTGTTCTTTACGATATTCGGGATTACCGTTGAGATACTCATATGATTGCAGAGAAGCAGCATCGGCAAAAGTCTCATATAGATGTTCATCATAAGCTTGAGGAGGAAAGTATGTAGTTTCCCCCGAGAGTTTTTCTGACATAAAATTATTATAGCATAATTATTATTATTTTCAAGTTAATACTCTGCTCATTGACTTCCATCTGAATAATTCTTCAAATAATAAGTTCCAATTCGAATGAACGAGGGCGACCACGAAAAAGCCCTAATTTTTTAATTGGGACTTTTTTACTAGATACTATATTATGTATAGTCCGTTATAATTAAACTATGGAATTAACAGATATCGAGCAAAAACCGGGCTGCCTGCAAACTACTTTGACAATTTTGGGCGAAAAATGGACAGCTTTGATTTTACGCGATTTATCTATCTCCCCCAAAACTTTTAGCAATTTAGAAAAAGGTCTAGCCGGAATTAGCCCACGCACCCTTAGCCAACGCTTAAATAAGCTCGAACTAGAGGGAATAATATCTAAATCTATATACTGTCAGCGCCCACCCCGATTTGAATATATCCTTACCGAAAAGGGCGAAGCTCTCAAAAACGTCCTGACATCAATGGCCGACTGGGGCGCTAAATACTGCCCTTGATTGCTTTATCCAAAATTTCAATCATCTCTTTCAAAGATTGCTTTCTGACAAATTCACCCCTGATGTTGCTGGCGTCATTAAAACCGCTAATATAAGTCCGGGCAAATTTCTTTAGTGATTGAAAATTAAATTTGTCATTGTCACCCTTAATTTGCTTGAAAAGCTCAAGATGTTTTTTATAGAGTTTCATTTTTTGTACAGGTGTTAGAGATGTCCACTTATCATCAGGGTCAAAAACATAAGGGTTGGCCCATGCGCCACGGCCGATCATTATGCCATCGAGTTTGTACTTCTTGGCCAGCTCCAAGCCCTGTTTTCGCGACATAACATCACCGTTGCCCACAATTAAAGTTTTTGATGCAATTTTATCTCTTATTTCACGCACTTTGCCGATATCCTCCCAGCGATTTGGGACTTTACTCATTTCTTTGGTGGTACGCCCATGAACGGTTAACATATCTATTCCCTGCTCTAAAATAAATTGCGGCCACGTAAGATCTACCTTATCAAAGCCGGTACGCAATTTAACGCTAATAGGAATTTTATCGGCAACACCTTGCTTGGTGGCGGCAATAATTTCGGCCGCCAAAGGGCGATTATTTATCAACGCCGAGCCGCCGCCGTGTCTTACTATAGATTTATCCGGGCAGCCCATGTTGATATCAATGCCGGCGAATCCCATTGCCACCAGCTCACTGGCAGTTTTTAGATAATTTTCAGGGTTTTTACCCCAAATTTGAGCAAATATGGGTTGTTCTTTTTTAGTAAATTTTAGATGGTGGATGATTTTATCACGCCCCCTGCTTTGCAGACCATCAACGTTCACAAATTCGGTAAACATCAGATCCGGCTTGGCGCATTCAACCACAATTTGGCGAAAAACGCTGTCGGTAACCTCGTCCATCGGTGCCAACGCAAAAAACGGCTTTGGTATATCAAGCATTCTTATCATTCTAGACTCGCACTATGTTGTAATCTTGAGTTTAATATATTTTATCGCACCTATAGGTTGGATCTTTTTTCTGTCTATTAGCTAAAATTTTACGTGCCTTACCATAATATAAATTATATTTTTTATCTTCTTCACCAGCAAATTTATCAATATTAAACGCAAAGCGACAAATTCCGTTAAATGCACAGATAGTACAAGCACTATCAAGTAGAGACTGTGCATCTTCTTCAGCGTTTTCGGCACGACCGTCAACTGCTTTTATTCCGCCATAATCTTTAAGTTTTTGAACTGCCATAAAATCTGGCATGTGTCTGGTTCGTCCTGATTTATTACGTCTATTGATTGCATCTAAAACTTTGTTAACTTTTTCTACCGGGACTTCATTTAAAACTGTGTTTCCAGCCGTTTTTCCAAAGTCAGGAAGACTTTCTCGAATAATAATGGGGCCATCTACGCTACCATGCGGAAAAGCCTGGAATAAACGATCTTGCCCGGGATTTTCTGGAGTCTTTTTTGCCATTACCTGTTTATTATAACACTATTCTGCTTATTTGTCTATTGTAGGATTCCGGTGAAAGGGCATGCAGATAACATCCGGTTTGGTATTTAATTGTTTATTAAACTCTTGTCTGTGTTCTGCTCTGGCAAACCAGTTTGAAAAACCAAATGCATAAGCATGCTGATAACCATACCCTTTTGCAAGTACATCTATAAAACACTTGTCCTTATCTATTGATTCATCACAATAAAAACACACTTCTTTTTCTAACACTAAAGCTCCGAGCAACATGATGTCGTCACATTTATCACAAATCGCTTCGGCGTTAGCATTGGGGTATTTTTCTGAAATAGGATGGTATCTTTTATGTCTTGCATATTCTTCATCCTGTTTAGTAAGTTGGAACGCAAAACCTTTATCTTTGTTAGTATCAGAAATAATATTAAATATCTTTAATATCCCTCTTATCCGGGCCGATCTAACACAATCCACTATCTCTTCGTCCCTTGAACCAAAACATGGCTTAAATTCAAGGCCAAGTTGGCCTTTTATTTCCTTTTTCATAAATATAGTTAGACACTGTTTAATAAATTTGTAAAATCTATTCCCAGCGAAAGATTCGGAATGCGATGAAGTAGATTACTACAGCCCAAATAGCCATTAGCCCAAGTTGCGGGCCAAGAGCGAACAAGCTTTTACCTTCTGTAACAATTAACCTAAAACCATCAATAACAGGTGTCAAGGGTAAATAATTGGTCATCCCCTGTAGCCATTCCGGCATAAGATAGCGCGGGAAAAATGTGCCGGACAAGAACATTAATGGAAAAGATATTAAGTTGCCAAGCGGTGCAGCCTGCCGTTCGTTTTTAGCCCAGCCACCTATTGCTAATCCAATCCCATAAATTGTAAAAATACTTAAGATGGCAAATATAGCCAGGTAGATATAACTACCCTTCATATGTAAATGGAAAACCAATACCGAAACGCTGAACATAATAGCTATCGAAAACAGACCGATTACACTCTGCGAAAGCACGTTAGACGTAAAATATTGCCAAACTCTAAGGGGTGTAGTATGTAAGCGACGCAAAATCCCCTGTTTTTTAAGCTCCGGGAAAACATTAACCGGCCCAAAAATACCAAGTGCCAACACCGAAAAACCCAGTAACCCCGAAAAAGTATAATCAAACTGGGTTAAACTGCTTTGATTGGTTGATTTAGTCACAACAGTAAATGGAGTGGAAATTTTAACAAATTGAGTATTAACAACATTAAATTGATCTTGTAATATCGAAGCCAAGGTGCTGGCAGCCTGCTGGTTGTTTTGATTATAATAAACAGTTAATTGGCCGTTGGGAATTCCATTACGTACAGAACCAAAATCTTGAGGCAAAACTAGAGTAGCATCTAGTTCACTGCGCTTCATTTTTTCTTTTGCAGAGCTAAGAGTTTGGACTTTAGGGTCAATCTTTAGGACCTTGGTCTTATTGGCCTGAGCAACAATTTGCTGTGAATAAGGGCTGCTTGACTGATTTATAAGAGCCACCTTAAACGATACATTGCTGGTGTTATGAAACAGCGAGCCAAAAATAACCAAAAAGATAAGCGGAAAAACGACTGTAAAAAATATGGCCAATCTATCCCTAAAATAGCGCTTGGTATTAAGCCTGGCAAAAGTAATAATGGTATAAAATGATTTTTTCATTTTGGTTATTCCCTTAAATGCTTACCCGTTAAATCAATAAAAACGTCTTCTAGATTGGCTTGCTCGACTTGGTGCTCTTTCTTAAAGCCGGTGGCCAGCAATTTTTTGATCAGATTTTTGGGTTTATCTATGGCAACGATTTTACCGTTATCCATAATAGCTACCCTGCTGCACAACATCTCCGCCTCTTCCATGTAGTGAGTAGTCAAAATCACCGTTACGCCCTTGGCCTGAATAGTACGGACCAAATTCCACAGATGTCGGCGGGCCTGTGGATCTAGACCGGTTGTCGGCTCATCCATAAAAAAGACCTGGGGGCTATGAACCAAAGATGCTGCAATACTCAGTCTTTGCATCTGGCCACCGGATAATTGCTCTACGTAGGCATCGGCCTTTTCAGTTAAATCAACATCTTCCAGAAATATCTTGGGATCAATTTTTTCTCCGTAGGCCGCGGCAAACATCACCAATATTTCTTTAATTTTGGATTTATCCTGAAAGGCTGGTGATTGAGGCTGCACGCCAATGAGATAACGGACTTTTTGAGGGTCTTGAGCCACATTAATGCCATTAACCGCAGCAGTACCGTCATTTATCGGCCGGATGGCCTCTATCATCTCAAGAGTTGTTGTTTTACCGGCGCCGTTGGGCCCTAATATCCCAAAAATTTCACCTTTTTCCACTTCGAAGGAGATATGATCCACAACGGTTTTACCGCCGTAACGTTTGGTCAAATTTCTAATTTTTACTATACTCATTGCACTAAAAATGTTACCACACCTTCGATAAAATAAAAAAACCGCCCTAAAAAGAGCGGCCTTTTTACATTCAGTTCTATCTATTTGTTGCGCTTAATGGTTAAGAAACCATTGCGTGGGTTTTCGTTAACCGAAAAACCGGCTGGCAAAGCATCGATAGTCTCTGCTCGCTTGTCCTTACTAAAATAATAGATGGTCTGCTTTTTACCACCGCGAAGAGTAACAACTTTTGAATTTAAGAAGTATGTTACCCCTTTTGAGTTCGTGTGCTGATATGCCACTTTCTCCTCCTTACACTGTTAGTAGTACCCTTACCATACGCTGTCGGTTTTACTCTTGTCAATCACTTTTTTAAAAAAGCTGTCTTAAACACTTGATTATCAAGTATCACTTGCGGTACACTTTGGCTACAAGCATTAGCAACATAAAAGAGGTGTAAATAGCATATGAACGATTATTTGAACCGAATGGGACGACCAGCACAAGTTGCCAACGGAGGTGGCCCAGAAGCCCCTGCACAACATCCTGCGGTTGGCGGACCAAATAAAAAAAGAAAAATTCCAAAACCCAGTCTAAAGATGGCCTTTATGACGTTTTTAGTCTGCATAGTTATACTTTTAGTCGCGCTAGTGGTATATGTTTTTGTCTATAAAGACAATACCGCAACCATGTCTCAGGTAAAAATCAAGCAATACCAGGCGGTTTTCCTGAACAGTGCTGACGGTCAGGTATACTTCGGTAAGCTTACTTCGCTTAACAGGAACTACTATAAATTAACAGATATCTACTATGTCCGTGTTCAAACGGTCCAGCCGGACAAGAACAGCACGGCCACAACCCAGAATATTTCGCTCGCCAAATTGGGTAACGAAATCCATGGCCCAGAAGATGTTATGTACATTAATAAAAGTGACGTGATGTTCTGGGAGAACCTAAAAGAGAGCGGCCAAGTTGTCACAGCTATCCGTGCTTATCAAAAGAGCGGCGGCCAAACAACCAATACCACTCCGACTACTAACACCACAACCAATACAACCAACACCACAACCAATACAACTCATTAAATCATCAAGTAATTGGTTTAAAAATCCCCCGGCTTCAAAGTTCGGGGGATTTTTTTAAGATTTCTTTAGATAACCTTTAATAAACAGACTAGCCAGTAGCCTGGCAATTAATAATAGACCCAGTATGGCCGTTATTACCAAAGACCAGCCGGCTAAATCTGGCGACCAGATAGGACTGGCAAAATCAAAAGTATAAGCCTCTTTGGGGGGTAAGTTTAGTTGCGGAATATCACTACCGTGCGCAGTCACATAATCTTCTATACATTGGGCTCTGGCGGGAATGGCTAAACTTGGCTGCTCACACTTATTTTGAGCATCTTTATAAATTTGATCCGATCCTCCCTTAGCGGCTAACTGGGCTCTGGCAGTTGCTACGTCTCTGTTAAACTTATTAACTAATTGGATGGGCAGTTCATCGCTATTGCTGCCGGTCCTCAAATTGGTGTTCATATGGCTATAGACAAATTGGCGTAGATTATTCAAGGCCGTTTCGATATTCAGATCCTGTTGGTCGGCAGTCAAGACGGCTTGCTTTAGTTCTAACATCTTTAAGTTATTAGCCCTCAGAGCATATATACTGATTGCGCCGCTGGCCACCAAGGCCACAACCAGACCCGCTAATGACAATTTTCGGAAATGATGCCACAGATTATAGAGTTTGTGCTTATTCATACAATAGATTGTATCGTTTTTAAGTTTATAACGCTTAAAAAATTTACACTATAGGTGTTATTTTTATGAGGGGGTTTATACTATATAGACAAATGCATATATATTTTTCCGGGATTGGCGGCACTGGTCTGGGGCCTTTGGCGTTAATTGCCAACAAAGCCGGTTATAAAGTTTCGGGGTCAGATAGCAAACAAAGTCAGTATACAGACTACCTACTTAAACATGGTATAAGTTTGCATATCGGCCAGACAAAAGAACAAATAGCCGCTGAACATACCAAAAATCCAATTGATTGGATCGTGTTTTCATCGGCAGTATTAATAACCAACCCGAATAACCCTGAATTGTTATTTGCCAAAGCTAACAATATAAAAATTACCAAACGTGATGCCTGTCTGAACATGATTTTAGATGAAAAAAAGCTAAAACTAATCGCTATTGCCGGTACGCATGGTAAAACAACTACTACCGCCATGGTGGTCTGGCTGTTCAAAGAGCTTGGTATCCCGGTCAGTTATTCGGTAGGTGCCAAGATTAATTTCGGGCCTATGGGCGCCTATGAGTCATCCAGCGAGTATTTTGTTTATGAATGCGATGAGTTTGATAGAAATTTCTTAAGCTTTAAGCCATACATTAGTATTATTACAATAGTCGACTGGGATCATCATGAGATATACACTACCAGAGACGCCTATAAACAGGCTTTCATTGATTTTATTCACCAAAGTAACCATACATACATTTTTAACAGAGATGCGGAATACCTGAAACTCTACACCACCAATTCTATTTCCCTATTGCCCAACGAAGATGCGATTTTAAAAAATATCAAGCTTAAGGGTTTACAAAACCGACAGAATACCAGAGTCGCTTTGGGGGCTATTGCCCCAATAACCAACAAAAGTGTGGATGAACTAATAACCATTGCCAACCGTTTTCCCGGCTCATCTAGGCGTTTTGAACCGCTTGCCCCCAATATTTACACCGATTATGCTCATACTCCGGAGGAAATACGGGCCACGATGGAAATGGCCCGAGAAATATCTAGTGATGTAATCGTAGCTTATGAACCGCTAACGGATAGACGCCAGCACTACATGAAGGACCAGTATGATGATGTTTTTGAAACCACCAAAAAAATTTATTGGCTACCCAGTTATCTTGCCAGGGAGGATCCCAATCAAAAAATTCTCACACCCGATGAACTCGTATCATATCTTAGTGAGCAAACCAACGCCGAAACCGCTGTACTCAGCGACAGCTTAAAAGAAAAATTACTGGCCCATGCCGCAAATGGCGATCTGGTTGTCTGTATGGCCGGTGGTGGCGGTAGTAGTCTGGATGAATGGGCCCGTCAAGAATTATCCGCTGAAGCCCAATAAAACCGCAGCCAAACCCCACTTTTAGACTAAAGAAATAATATATGTCCTAGTTTAAACCAAGAGCCGAATCCGAAACTGCTGCCGAACCGAAATCATTGTTATCATCTAACACTGTGATACGTTCCTTGATGCTACTCGCATATTGGTCAATGTCGGCAGCCTTTATAGGGCTAACGGTATCAATATCACCATGATCAATGGAACGTACAACCCTTGTACCAATCTGTATTTGCTTAACTGTTGTGTAAGCACCCGAGTGCAAAAAACTATAAGTGGCAGCAGCTACCATCAAAGCCGCCATCAGCACGGCTATGCCGATTGCCAAAACCGGATTTGCCCCCTCTATTATTTCTGGTTGTTGGTTATCTTCAGGCATATTTTAAATAGTCAGCCTCTTTTTTAATTGATTAAATATACTGCTGTCCGAGTTATTGATAATATTTTTGAGATTGATTGCATCATCAAGCAACTTGGCTCTCTGCAAACGCATAATAATTAAGCCGGCCTTAAATTGCTCGGGTTTTTGTTGGCAATCAACACCAACAACATCATCCAGTGAAGTCCCGTAATGATCAGCCTGCAACGTAAACTGATCTAGTGCCTGCTGAATTCTACCAGTCAGTAAATCAGCTTCCGAGGCATCAGCACCTTGCCTGATCATCCGGAGTTTGATAGCTTGAAGCTCATCTTGAATATAGCTATAGGTATCAATCCTCGCCCGAACCAGTCTGTCGGTATCGTTCTGAATAAGTTTTAGTGAACTTTGAGCATTTTGACATTTACTGACAATAGATGCCTTGGATGCATCATCAAGAACAATATTTTGTGTGACAACCGCTTGCGATAACCGCTCATCGCTGCTTGTACCGTTAGAAATATCCGTAGTTTGAGCTAAAATTTTTAATGGAAAAAATAGCCCAACCATTATGGCAAAAAGGATGAAAAATCGAGTCGGCATCGCATTTATTGTAACATTAAACTACCGGAGTAAATTATATAATACCCCTGTTTTTATCAAAAATAGTTAAATTTATTTACGCCACAAACCTTTAAAGATTCTTTTTAGACCATGGGGTTTGTCAATCCCTGACGCGTTGTTAGCATTTTCCGCCATCGCTTTGCTGGGATCATTAACAATTACCGGCTTTGGCGTATCAGCAGTCATTCGGGGTGGAGTTTCGTCTGGCGGCAAACCCATCATGTCAGTTATCTCAGGATCCATCTGGCCAGAAGCCTCGTTTTTTGATAATTTATTTAACCCAAACATAATTTAATTATCTTTATTATAAACTTATGGCGCCAGCCTATTAATATCACGTGGGAACAAAGTAGCCTCTTTAACATTATCAAGACCAATAATTTTTTCAGTCAAACGCTCCAAGCCCATCCCAAAACCGCCGTGCGGAGGCAAACCATATTTAAAAGCCATCAGGTAATATTTAAAACCGGGATGTTCCGGATCGGCACCGATTGATTTTAGTTGAGCTACAAGTTTATCATAACGATGTTCACGCATTGTGATAGTCGCAATCTCCACACCTCTGAATATTAAATCAAAACGGTCTACAATCTTCGGATCATTTTCTTTTCTTCGATGATAAAATTTTGCATCACTGGCAGGCCATTCGATTACAAAAACAGCTTCACTATTTAAATTCTTCTTGGACCACTCGGTAATCCACTTCTCTTCATTCGGTCGCATATCTTTCTCGCCAATACTGTTTTCACCGGTGGCTTTAGAGTATTTTTCATGAACTTGCGTCAGTGTGATTGATGGAATGTCTGTTGGTAATTCAGGTTTTACGGCATTCCAAAGTTTTAGCTCATCCGGGCATCTTTTCCAAACACCTTCAACCGCCGCATGAAGCACCCCGCTGGCTATAGCTTGTAAATCGGAATATTCTATAAAGCCTGCCTCGACATCTATAGTAATGAATTCTGCCATATGACGGGTTGTAGCCGAAAGCTCGGCCCGGTAAGTCGGATTAATCTCATAAGCTCTCTCGAATACGCCCACCATCATTTGTTTATAAAATTGGGCGCTTTGAGCCAAAGTGGCTTCTTTGCCAAAATAATCAGTTTTAAATACTTCGGCACCGCCCTCTGTCGCTTCGGCCAATAGTTTTGGAGAGTTAAACTCGGTAAAATCTTGGCTATCTAAATATTCTCTGATGGACTTTAATATATTGGCTTGAATTTTAAAGACAGCCGCCTCTTTTAGATTGCGTAGGCCAATTGGGCGATATTCGAATAATGTATCGAGGTTCTCAGGTTTATGATCCAACGGTTTGTCAATTTCTACCGGCGAAGCATCCTCTACAGGCACCAGAATTTCTATTTTGGCATTATGTATTTCAGCGCCACCAGAGGCTCGTTCATCTTTAAACACTTTGCCCGTAACCGATAATACGGTTCCGATCTGTAAACCGCGGAGTTTTTCAACTTCTTTTTTATCTTCTACCAAAACTTGTATCAACCCCGCCCGGTCACGAACATTGATAAATGTCAAACCACCGAGCAACCGTTTTTTATGCAACCAGCCCTTGATGGTAATGACCTTATCTATGTGAGAGTTAACGCTGTTAGAAAGTATTCTCATATCTGGCTCATTATAGCAAATCAAACCTCTTCTGCCTTGTGGGCCTGTTGCTTTTGCTTGGCGGCAATCTTAGCGACTTCTCTAAGATCATCAAATTTATCAAACTCATCCAGAAGCGGATGGCCAATTATTTGTTGCAGTACATCCTCTATAGACAGTACCCCAACTATGTCTTCAAATTCATTAACCACCACAAACATATGGTGTTTGGTCTTAATAAAAGCCTGCATGGCATGGTCTAGAGTTTGCTGCTCGTTAATATAATAGACATCCTGGCGCATGATATCACCGGCCGATTTGGAATTTTTTACCCTTAAGGCATCTTTTAACAGCAATGTCCCCACAACATTTTGATTACTACCCTGAAAAACCGGGAAGCGGGAATGACCGCTATCGTGCAATTCGCCCAAAACCACCGGCGTTAACTGTTCTTCAAAGCTAATAAAATGCACCGTATTCAAGGGCGTCATATAATCACCAATCAGTTTATCTCCAAAAACCAGGGCATTCTCGGCAATTTTAAGTTCGTCATGACTGACATGATCAAATTCTTCGGCATTATGACGCAAAATTTCCAAGAGTTCATCCTTGCTTTGAATTAAAAGTAGCGGTTCGGGTTGAATCCACCGGCCGACGCCCATTTCAAACCATTTTAAAATTGGAAACAAAATTCGCAATAACCGTTCAATATAAGGGCTAACTATAGCTGCCATATGCAGGCTGGGCTTTGGCCGCCGCGTCCAGGGCAAAATAGCATGAATTAGAACAACCAGCGGTACGGTGACAACAATTGTCCAGATCGAACCAATCAAACTATGAAATAAAAGGATGATACAGGATGTCAAAAACCCCAAAATCGCCCATATCAAAATCCACAACTGAACACCATAAACGCGAACCGGATAAACTGTTCTGGCATAAGGATTACCCGACCTGGCTTGCCGTTTAAGTTCACTAATGCTCATATATTCGAAGCTGCGGATCAGTAAAATAAAATACAGCGTCAAAATTATGGCAGCGATTAGTAGAATAATTTGAATCATGGCTCTATTAGTAGTTTATAGCAACCTAAAAATAAAATGCTAATTACTTTTATTTAAAATCAGGTTTATGAATAAGCTGATACAATAGTCACTAGCAAATTATTTGGAGAAATTAATGGACAAACGTTTTATTACAATTTTAGTAGTTATCATTTTGGCAATTACCGGGCTTTTTATTTTTACAAACAAAAAAAATAGTTCATCGGGCAGCACCACCAGCACAAACACCGGTGTCAGTAACCACACCGAAGGCAACAGTTCCAGTAAGGTTCATCTTGTGGTTTACGGTGATTTTCAGTGCTCTGTATGTGAACAAATGTATCCCATAGAAACACAGGTGTTGCAAAAATACTTGGGCCAAATAACTTTTACTTTCAAGCATTTTCCGCTTGATAGCGCTCACCCAAATGCCCGGGCAGCTAGCAGAGCGGCTGAGGCTGCGGGTTTACAGGGTAAATTTTTTGAAATGCACGATCTTTTATACGGAAACCAGAATTTGTGGATTAATTCCAGTAATCCACAAACTATATTTGATAAGTTTGCCACCAGTTTAAGTTTAAATATAACCAAATTTGATGCCGATTTTAGCAGCGGAGCCGTTAACTCAACTATCAACGCCGACTATCAAGAAGGTGTCAGTAAGGGGGTTGATGGTACACCGACATACTTCTTAAATGGCACCAAGCTCAATAATGAGAATATATTCTCGGTCGATCAATTCTCGGCTGTAATCGACCAGGCCATTAAAAACGCCTCAAAATAAACTTAGTATTCGATATAAATCTGCCATGAGGCAAGTAAAACTCTGACCCTAATATGTTGGCTACGAGTAGCAACTGTTTTTATTTTTATAGACATAGACACTAAGCCCACTCCCCATTTTTTATTTTTTATTCCTTACATTTTTGTCTCTTGGGGGATTCCCCCCTTTGAAAAGTGACAGGTTAAATACTATCAGAACTAGTCTATAGGCGTCAAGCCGCTTATGATATGTACCAACAACTTCGAATAATGTATGCTAGAGTCTAGTACTTAAGAAGTAAATAAAAAATGCCAGCTAATATTTTTGTTGAACTCAGCGTTGTCATTGCCATCGGTGCCGGTATTTCTTTGATTATGCGGATTATCAAGCAGCCCTTAATTATCGGCTATATCTTAACCGGCCTGTTTGTCGGCCCTTCGATTTTAAATATCGTTAATAATGATCAGACTATTAACGTCTTTGCCAATATCGGTATAGCCCTGCTGTTATTTATTATCGGTTTAGGCCTTAGCCCCCGCATTATTAAAGAAGTTGGCAAGGTAGCTTCTATTACCGGAATTATTCAAATATTATTCACAACTCTGATTGGTTTTGCAGCTGGACGTTTATTCGGTTACACCAAAACAGAAAGTGTTTTTGTCGGTCTGGCACTAGCCTTTAGCAGTACAATTATCGTCCTGAAACTATTAAGTGATAAAAAAGAACAGACCAGATTGTATGGCAAAATTACTATCGGTGTTTTGCTGATTCAAGATATAGTCGCCGCAGTAGTATTAATCTTGGCAACCGCCCGCAGCGAGGGTAGTTTCTCGCTAGTAGCCTTATCAACCCTGGCCTTAAAAGGGTCATTAATATTAATACCTCTATTTTTGATAGGTAATTTAATTTTGCCAAAGATGAACAAGCTGATTGCCGGCAGCCAGGAATTTTTATTTTTATTTGCCATAGGCTGGGGTTTTGGAGCCGCAGCGCTATTTGAACATTATGGTTTCTCCATAGAAGTCGGCGCTTTATTTGCCGGCGTCGCCTTGGCTAACTTAACCTACGCCCAAGAGATTGCCTCACGCTTAAGACCGTTAAGAGATTTTTTCGTGGTAGTCTTTTTTATTGTTCTCGGCACTCAGCTGAATTTTAGTAATTTCGGAGCTATTTGGTTGCCGGTACTGATATTTTGTGCCATAGCAGTATTACTTAAACCGATAATAACGATGGCAATCATAGGTGTGCTGGGTTATACAAAAAATACCAGTTTTAAATCAAGTAGCGCCCTGGCTCAGATAAGTGAGTTCTCATTGGTGTTGGTAATCTTAGGCAAGCAACAAGGATTGATAAAAGGCGATATTGTTAATATTTTCACCATCGTGGCTCTTATCACAATCGCCATTTCGGCTTATGTTATCACCTACAGTGACTCCCTATACGCCATACTGGAACAAAATCTGACAATATTCGAACGGCACAAAACCAAATTAGAAAACAATCACAAACAACGTTACGACATGGTTCTGTTCGGCTATAAAAAAGGCGGCAGCGAGTTTATCAAGGTTATGGAACAAATGAAAAAAAGTTTTGTTGTAATCGATTACGATCCAGAAGTTATCGATATAATGACCCATCAGAATATTGATTTCGTTTACGGAGATGCCACTGATATCGAGCTACTTGGCGAAGTCCACTTGGCAGGCGCTAAATTGGTAGTCTCCACAATTAGCGACCATCCGACAAATATTTTTCTAGCCCGTTGGCTGGAACGTGTTAACGCTAATGCTGTATTTGTTTGTGCGGCTGAAACCGCCGAACAAGCTTCCAATTTATACGAAGAAGGTGCGGCTTACGTTATGATGCCCCATTATATTGGCAGTGAAAAAATTAGCTCATTTATCAAGCGCAATGGTTTTAATAAAACCGAGTTCAGACGTTTCCGCGAAAAACACCTGCTTTATTTGCAAACTCATTACAGTTAATAGAGCTCTTGCCTACTTGGTTTCAAAACTTTTCACTACATTACTTAAAAGAGTGTAATCGGGATGGATATTGTGATCTATATAAACAAAAAAATACTTATGGGCTGTGTTGTTTTTGCTTTTTATGGTCACACCATAACCCTCTTCTAAACTGGCGGTACCGACAGTTTGCTGTCTAGACAAGTCGCATGTAAAATTTATATTCCGCCATTTGGCCGCCCAACTTCCAGACAACCCTTGGCTGTTATTAGCTAGGGGGGCACCCGTAAAAGTATTACAATCATCCGATAAATCACCAAGTACCAGATGATTGTTTGACACTGTTAATGGAAGTAATCTGGTAATAGCATAATCGCCAGGAAAGATATCAACATAGACTCTAAGCCATCGGTTATCATAATCTTTTTGCTTGTTTTGATATTCGTAATAGAGCTGGTTAGAGAATGGGTTTTGACGCCCAAGAAATACCCAGGTACTTGGCAAAGTTATTTTGAAATATTCATTCACAAAATCAGTGGTTTTGGGGCTGACGGTGGCAACTTCTGTACCGGCTTTGGTAAAACTGGCAGAGTTGCTATCATCTCTCAAGAACACAAACCACCCGAGTGCAACCAAGGCTATGGCAAATGGTACGACATACAAAAAAACCTGAAAAAGATTATTTGTTTCCGCTGCCGTTTATTAGCTGTGTACATGTCGAACCAAACGGGTTATACCGCTAATGGTATTATAGCGTGAATTGACTAAAGAGTCTTGATTTACACCCTGCTTTACAATAAATTCTTTATTGCGTTAACAAACGCCGCCTCTTTAAGAGAGATGTTCTTTGTAGCTGACGTCTGACACAGTTTTTTGGTGGCTCTGACCATATAATCTTCTAATTTATCGTTTACTTTATCGACAGGCCAGTGTTCAGCTTTATTGTTTTGCAGCCATTCAAAATAACTGACTATTACGCCACCAGCATTAGCTACGATATCCGGTAAAATCACAATACCTTTTTTATAAAGATAATCGTGAGCCATCTCATTAACCGGCCCGTTAGCCAGCTCGACAATATATTTTGCCTTTATGTTACGCCTGTTTTTCTCGGTAACAGAATCTCCAAGAGCCGCCAGTACCAGAATATCGACAGGTAGGGCCAGCAATTCTTCGTTGGTAATAATTTTTGATGATTTATCTGGGTAATCGGAAAATCTACCTCTTTTTTCTTTATATTTGTTTAGCCGACCAGCTTTTAGTCCTTCTTGTTTATAGACTGCAGCGCCAGAATCACTAGCCGCTATTAATTTCCAATTTGGTTGCTCTTTTTCAGCTATAAGGCTAAAAAATGACCCAACATTACCAAAGCCCTGAACAGCTATTGTCAGTTCTTTGTTGCCAAGTTTTAGATATCTAAGTAATTCCCTGAGAGAAATCACACCACCCCGTCCGGTGGCAGCGTCACGGCCTTCACTACCGCCTTTTTCGATACTTTTACCGGTAAAACTGGCCCTGCTTTTATCACCCGTTAACAATTCATATTCATCAACCATCCAATCAATAATTCGGCTATCAGTATTCACATCAGGCGCCGGCACATCTTTTTGAGGCCCAATATGAGGTACTAAATGTTTGGCATATTTTCGGCTTAGTTCTTCTAATTCAACATCTGATAACTGGCGGGGATCAACCGTAACACCGCCCTTGCCTCCGCCAAGCGGCAAACCGACGACGGCCGTTTTAAAACTCATAAGCGTTGATAGAGCCCTAACTTCATCTAAATTGACTTCTGGGTGAAAACGGATACCGCCTTTATACGGCCCTCGCTTATTATTGTGTTGCACTCGGTAAGCTTGAAAGGTTTTACCGTTTTTTAATTTAATCTCAAAAACATGTTCGGCGTTAATTTTTATTAACTCTTCAATTTCTTTATCTGTTAAAGATAGTAGTTTGCCGCCTCTTTTTATTAGTGACTGAGCAGTATCTAACATAAGACCCCTTAATTTAAATTAACTTGACTGTCGTAGACTATTTTAACAAACTATGAAAAATCAGAATTTCATCAAGAATAGGGTTTTACAGCAACTTTATCTCTTGAAAAACTAAAACCAAAAACACTGCCCTCACCCTCGATACTGTTAAATATAATTGCTCCACCCTGAGCTACAATAATTTTACGGGCCATATAAAGCCCTAAACCTGTCCCATCCGGACGCATTTTACGGGCATTGTTGGCTCTGTAGAATTTCGTAAACAGTAGAGGTTGATCGGCTTTTGATACACCAAGCCCCGTATCTGTCACAATGTATTCTATATTATTGTCAGTCGCCTTAAGTTCCACGGTAATACGGCCACCCTTGGGTGTGTAATATAGGGCATTGTCCAAGAAATTCATTATAACTTGGCGAATCTTAGTTTCGTCAAGCATGGCTAGCGGAAAATTAGTAGGCTTATCATAAATTAACCGAATATTACGTGAGGCTGCCACCTCGCTTAATTGGCTGACTTCACCCTCTACAACCGTTGGTAAATCTGTCACTTTATTGGTGATCAAGAATTTACCGGTTCGGATACGCGAAACATTTAGTAGGTCTGAGATCAAATAAACCATCCGCTGGGAACTGTTGAAGGCCTGTTGCAGCATGCTGCGCTGCGAGTTGGAAATCGTCCCTGCTTCACCATCTAAAACCATGCTGACATAGCCCTTCATACTGGTAAGCGGAGTCCGCAGTTGGTGGCTGGCCATACTGATAAATTCATCTTTAGCTTCATCTATTTCTTTTAGCTTGTCATTGGTTTGTTTAAGCTGCTCCAGCACATTTTGGTTTTCTTCAAGCAGTAATCGGTTATATAGAGCAATACCGGTCGATTCACTAAGGCGTTCGATCAGCTCAATATCGTCAAGATGCGGTACGGAATCGGCAATCCCTACAACCATAAAACCGGTTAATTTACCGCTGGCTTTTAATTTTGTTAAATAAATCGAGCGCAAATTATAACCCTTGCTCATTAATAACAAAGCTTCTTGGGTCACTTTGCTAAAAACATTAATACTGGAACGAACCGGATCTAAATTTTGGAAATCAATGATTAAGTTACGCTTCGGGCCACTTATCCATTCGCTATCAAGTGGAACTTTATATCTGGAGAGTAGATTGGTAATGGTTACCTGGGGCACTCTTTCGGCCACGGCTGGATTTATCGCCCAGCCCTGAAAATTTATAAAATTATCTCCGCTACTGTTGAGTGATAAAATAGCAACCATTTCGTATGGTGATGCGCTAATAATTGTTTCAGAGATATCATTACTTAATTGTTTTAGATTCCGATTTGATTCCAGAATTATCAAATCTATGGCTCGGAGGATTGATAAGGTTCGATTAATCTGGACTAAAGTCAGGTTCTGGGCATACATAACCTGAGCAATACGCTCAAGGTCATTCTTAAATTGAGCTTGCTTATTAAGCGCCTGGTTTTTTTCCAGTTGATTCTGGACTGTTTCTTTAAGCTGTGCCGGAGTCAATTGGTTCTACCCCAAATCTAAACTTAACTTGCGTTACCTCAGCGAAACCGGTAATGCTTCAGCCGGTAACCTGGTAATAAAACGGGAGGCAGCTTCTTTGCAGACTTCCACAGCGGCATGGCCAAAAAAGTCACGATATTGTCCGATTAAATCATCAATTACCTTGCTACCATCACCTATGACGCTGCAGTGGTAGGTATTGTGATCAACCGTTAATCCCTCGACACGATCAGCCTCTTCTATGGCCAACGCTCCTATAATTTGTTCCTGTTCTTTTATAATCTGGCTGCATATTTCGGTATAAATATTTTCTTTTTCGGAAATTGGCTGAATTGCCGGGGCGACAGGTTGGGTTGAAGCGGACGAAAAAGATGTTAAATTAGTCAGGGATTCTCTATCAGAGGAATTTGACGGAACGGTATTTACGAAGTTTCCTGGCGAGTTAATAGCCGGCTCCTGATTAACCGGAGGATAAGGTGGCAAATTCTCGACAGGCGGTGGAGCAACCGGTGTCTGTATCGGTCCCGAAATCGGCGGTTGGGGAGATGGTGGATTAATAGCCGGTTGGTCCGGTACAGGTGGCATACTATCCGGTTGTAAATCAGAATTATCATTATTTATTGGCGGCATTAATTATTCTCCTCGGTTTTAGGGCTTATTGTTGGTTCATCGGCCAAAGTTTGTCCGGCTAGTACGGTGTCTGATTGAAAATCCGGCTTATTTACCGTAGGCCCAGGGGTTGACTGGCTAAATGTTTGGCCTTGAGGTGGCAAATTCTCGACAGGCGGTGGAGCAACCAGGCCTTGTGGAAAAGCCGAAGTTTCAGGCACAGAAGTTGCAGAATTTGCTGTCTGCATATATTTAGGCCTAGATGGATCTAGCATGCAGAGCGCAATACAAAGAATAATGATTGATGCAAGATACAAAATATCTGAAATATCACCATTGTAATAAGTATTATTAAGACTCCTATAATTAAAGACCGTATCGGCAATATACATAACGCCAAAACCGGCTAAAATTGTTAAAATCGGGTATTTAAAGCGACCACCCAGGTGCTTCCAGCTAAGACCAAAAATAGCTAACGCGATAGTAAATATAATCGCATCACCAACTGAGTAGCCTAAACTAAAAAATTGTGCCCATAGGGTTTGTTGACTATAACTGGCCCATCCGCCTCTGGCTACTACAACTAATAAATAATATGAAATAGCAATCATGGCCACTGATAAGACCAAAACAAGCATTTTACCGCTCAGTTTCTTTAAACCGTATTTGGCGCCTGTCGCTTTAGTAAGCTTAAGGACCCCATAAAACCACAGTGGTATACTGCTAAAAAATAAAATATCCAAGATCTTAGCTGGTTGATATTCTTGGTTTGGAAATTTAAATGCATAATACGTCCAGCCAGCTTGACCAATGCCCCACATTATTACACCAAGTGAGATAAAAAACACCGACTGGCCAACTTTGCTTTTCAGCCAACTCCAGTGTTTAGCAGTCATAATGCCTAAAACACCATATAAAATCGTTAGCACCGCCAGGCAACCAGCCCACCAAAAATCAATTTGTTGGCCTCTGGTTTTAGTAAATAACAATGCCCCGTCATAAACTAACAGAGCTATCGCCGTAACTACAATAATTTCAATTTTTAGTTTTTTATTCATATTGCTTGCGCTTACTTTATAGTTTAATCGTACAGCAATCAGATAAAAATTCAAAACAGATTACCAGTGATAAAAAACGGTTTTTTATTAAGCCTTAAGCTTTTTTAAATAAATGGCTTTTAAAAAAGCTTCTTCGTAACCATCAACGTTATGTTTTGGCGAGAATAAGTAAACCGCTCTTTTTCTGGGTACTCCGGCCGGGATCAAATCCACCTGCTTCATGCAATCAATTATCCGGTCAATGTATTTTAGTTGCGATTTACTGACCGTTAAATCATTTTCATTTAATTTAAGATCGTTTACCGGTACCAGCACCCCGGCCGAATCAATTAATTCGGTCAAGGAACCTAAAGCCGGGCCAACTACGGGTGTTCCGCAAGCCATGGATTCGGCCAGGACTAGCCCAAAAGGTTCCGGCCAAAGGTTGGTCATCATGGTTGCCTTGGCTCCCTGAAATAATTTTATTTTATCCCTTACCGGAAGTGATGAAGGATAAATTTTATCCTGTTTTTGCAAAAACGGTTCGACAAATTTTTCAAAGTAAGCTATCTCGTGCGGCTCCGCTTTCTTACCCAGCAGTACCATGGACAGCCCTAATCTATGGGCTACTTCCAAAGCGATATGCGGCCCCTTTTCCATACAATAACGGCCCACCCATAATAGATAATTACAGGGCTTTGCTTCTTTACCGACATTGAAATAATCAATATCCACAGCATTATAAACAGTCCCCAGGTGTCGGTTAACAGTTAGATATTTTAAATATCTTCTGGCTTGATCTTTACTGATACTTACAAAATAATTGCCTTGAACGGATAAATCATGGATTAGTCCGGGCATATGGTCTTTGGCCGGCCCGTGCAAAGTTTGGACAACCGGGATATTGCCAGTATTAATCAAGTCTTTGTCTTTTAGTACTATATCTACTTTGAATAAGTACTTGGATTTGTTTTTGCGCAGCTCGTGAGCATGCACCGCTAAAGTATTATCCCAAATCACATCCGGTTTTAAATCGATTGCCAGTTTATAGGCTTCGGCGTTGCAGGCTTTTTCTTTTTCAAAAGAAACGCTTTGGCCGAGAGCTTTTGGGCAAGTTGCCATTAATTTGGCTGAAGTCTTAGAATCGCCGGATGCAAATAAATAAACCTCGTGGCCACGCCTAACCATTTCTTCCACGGCAATAGATACTACAATTTCAATTCCACCGTATCCTTGATTTTTGCCCAAAATCGGCAGAACGACAGGGGCAATCACACATATTTTCATATTTGCTCAATATCTTGTGACCATATTATACACTTAAGAATTATTTGCCGCCATAAAAGTAATGGATGGCCTGCCCAGAAACCCGAGTTAGCTGATTTGATGTCAAAAATTTTCATTAATTAATTTGTGGGATGATATTATTAGCTTAGGTGTCTCATTTATATCTGATATTACAATTCATCTTTTTTGCCATTATTATCTGGATAGCCGGAATTTGGCTCGCCAGAACTACTGATGCTATCGATGCAAAATTCAGGTTGGGCAGCGCCTTCGGCGGATTGTTAATACTGGGTATTACCACCAGCCTACCAGAGATATCGGTGGCTGTATCGGCTGCCCTGCAACATCACTACGACATTATTATCGGCGCTTTGCTTGGCGGCATCGCAATTCAGACTGTTGTAATTAGCTTTTTTGATGCCAGGATGCGAGTCCGCGATGCTTTGACATTTTCGGCCGCTTCACTAACGCTGGTTTTAGAAGCAATTATTGTCATTATTGTCACCGTAGCGTCAATCATAGCCATAAAAACTCCTTTGATTGTGCCCCATACCAGTATCAGCATAGCATCGGTATTTATTTTCGGGTTTTGGTTTTTTGGGTTATGGCTTATCTTTAAAGCCCGTAAGGGTTTACCTTGGAGGGGTGAAGCTATCGCTGCCAACCCCGGACGTGAGTACCATGAACGTCAACAGGTTATCAATCATCCGTCCTTACGCCGGGCATCCACTTCTAAAATATTTATCATTCTTTCAATAACCGCCATTGCTACGCTAATTGCCGGGGTCGGTTTACAGTCTAGCGGCAGCCACATAGCTACTGCCTTTCACTTAAATAGCGGCCTATTTGCCGCCACCTTTATTGCTTTTGCCGGCGCTTTGCCCAATATCAGTACCGGCTTTAGTTCCATTGACATGGGCGACTATAAGCTGGCCATGAGCGACATATTTGGAGGCAATGCTTTTATGCCTGCTCTATTTGTTATTTGCGACATCGTTGCCGGCCAGGCAATACTTAGGCACGCCAGTGCCAGTGATATCTGGTTTGCCAGTTTAGGGGTGTTGCTAACCGGAATTTATATAATCGGGTTAATAGTCCGGCCACGGCGTATTTTCTTGCGCATGGGGCTGGATTCTCTGGCAGTTTTGGCTTTGTATATAATAGGGATTATCGCCTTAACTCTTACTAAGGTATGAATTGTCGATGAAATGAGGCAATCTTAATACTTATATTGTCTCTTTAAATAAATTGGATACGTCGAAGCGATTTTACTACAACCGGTCATTGATTGGCAGACTCTGCCATCAAAATTAGAATATGCAAAGAAAGCTTTTTCTTTGGTTGTAAGATCCTGGCCTGACACGTTATCCGAAAATTGATGGATTGGATAACCTATGTAATATTTTATGGGTATCTCAACTTGATTATTAAAATGCTGCTGTTCATACAATTGGGTCGCCATCTGAACATATTGCCCGGTCGCCACGTGATCGCTATGGTCAGGATACTGCGAGCTGGCATAATTGGCTTGGGTCCGGATTTCGGCAGGTTGGTATGTATACATAAGAGTACTAAAGGCGGCGATAAGCTGATTTTTGTTATAGCTTGATTGTTTATCCAGCGAATTGATTGTGTTAATCCTGCCAACCAAGAGTTTTGCCAGACTTTGGTAATGATGAGCTGGAAACCCTTCCCCCTTAAGATTGCCATCTGGCAAGCGCATGAATATCAGCGATATTTTAGGGTCGCCCTTTGGAGAAGCAATAACTACAAACTGGTTATCAGCCAGCTTGACTATCCGCTGAATCCATATGTTATTAGAACCGGTCATGGTGGCGTAAGCCGCTTGCGAGCCTTGTTCACGGCTTAGCCAATACGATCCATCCGTGCCACCGTCTCCGGCTGTTATATAGATAGTTCTTACACAATCACCATCCTTAATCGCATGTAAAAGATCGGGGTTCATAAACAACAGGTCATCGTCTTGGTGAGCAACTATGTTTAAAATTGTGGGTTGCTCACAATTAGTTTGGTCGGATGGCAGCTGGTCCACAGTTTCCGGCACGACAGTAGGTGTACTTTGAGTCGAAGATTTACTGGTACCGGGATGAATACCGTTATCATAGAATAAAAGCATCTCTTTTGGGTGGCTGAGGCTACCGGCAATCAAGCTGCTGGAATTCGGTTTACCATAGCTCGCCACTACCTGATCAAGGCTGCACTGCGGAAAGTCAGTTAAGCCTTTATCAAACGAGAACAAATAAGCCACGTTGTGATTGTGCAAATCGAGTTGCCAGGCAGTGCTGCTAAGAGTATCACGACCGGTCGTGCAGTCTGCCAGTGGCATAATATTCAGCTTGTTGCCGCTCACAAATTTTGTGGGTAATACCCGCCAGTAATCACCGACAAGTACATCTACGGGGTGTTGTGTAAGTATTTGCGAAACAAGTTCGTTACGGGTATTAATATCGTTAAAGGCCGCTTTATCGGTATTGTACGTGCTCCAAGCTGTCCACATTCCAAAACAAATACTGACTAAAATAATACCGCCCCAGACCACAATCTTTTCAGATTTCCATTTTTTATGACTTAAATAGGTTGCTAAAGAGATAAATACGGTAAAGAGCACTATGCTTAAGTATCGAGCATCTACCACATAATAATGGTTGGTAAATATAAATGCTGCAACCGATACTAGCAGTGAAGCAAATAGTAATAAGCTCAGCCTTGATGATACATCTACTTTTTTCTTTTTCTTGTTCGAATCAGGAGACAGGCCGACTTTAACTATTTTGTAAATACAAATAGCCCCGAAAGCCAGAATTAAAATATTTACTACATAGGCAACTAGGCCAACACTAAAGAAGTTTGTAAGTAGATGATGGGGAATGCTTTTTATGGTGGTGGCATTGTACGCCGGATTAGCGCCAAGATTAGTAAAAATTCCAAATACTGCATATATGCAACCCTGAACAAAATGACGGCCGTTTAGCGCTATCGTATAAGGGCTGGCAGTAGACTGGCCGATAATATGCGTTATTTTACTAAAGCTTATCAACCAAAGAACAATCATTGCCCCGACGGCTGCAAAAACTGTAGCCAGAAGCCAATTGACTGCCAAGTTAATCGAATTCCAACAGTAATATATTGCCCAAACAATTAATGCCAACAGTGCCCCCCCAAGACTGATTACCAAAAAAAGTTTGTCACTGGCTATAAGTAGTGTCATAGCAATAACCGCCAGCCAAAAATGCCAGCACATTCGACGTCGAGACATTATCATCCAAATGAGACTGCCAATATATAAGATATATTCCAAATTGCGAGTTGCCAGCATTGCCATGTTCACGGGTAATAAAGCACCAGCATATGGTTGTGCCGGCACCATCAAAAGAACTGAGGCCAAACCTAAACATAAGGTCCCAAATATTATGGGCCGGTGTTCAATTTTATATATTATTGCTACCAGAGCAATAACCGTGACTAAAACAACACCAACAGTCATGCCAACAAAGGCAGCGCTTGATGATCCTAGCAAATGGATAAGCCAGAACAGTGGCCATTTAAATAAAAACGTATGCTGGCTGGGAAACTCGGCCCCCTTAAATGTGGCCAGGTTGTTAAACAAATAAGTATTGGCTATTTGATCGGAGTTAAACTGTTGCAAACGAGCGCTTAGCGTCGCCCAATATACGGTCGTAGCCAGTAGCACGGTAATGGCAAATCTTACATATCTCAAACCGAATAACGGTTTATCTGCGATAATCTTAAGACGATCGCCAGGGCTTAGAGGTTTCCTATTTTTAGCCATTTAATCAGACTACTAATTATCTTATTTAAGCTTAATTTTTGAAGACTTTTTTCAGTATACAGGGTTGTCTGAGGATTTAAAAATTCGGGTTTTATACAAGTAAAAATTCCAAATCGTTGTCACGCCCAGTGCCAGCGTTCTTATCACGACAGCCGGGATAATACTAGCTAGAAGTTTGGTCATTCCAATTGTAAAGCCAAAATTAAATAGTACTAATAGCGAAAAAGCTATGACTTGAGGAATTAAAATACGATGATGCAAACGCTTGTCACCAAAAGTTACAAATTTTTGCAGTATAAAAGATACTGATAATCCTAACCAAAAACTTAAACCGACAGCTACAACCGCACTAGCACCAAGCGCCTGGGCTACAAAAATTGTTATCAGCTCAAGTAAATAGACGCTGACACCGACAATTAAGTAACTTTTAACCCTTGGTTGTTTTAAGGTGTCTAGTTTAAACTTCATGCTCTATGCCAACTGAAGCTTGATAATCAATGACATACAAAGGCCTGCCCTTGCTTTGCGAATGAATGTGGGATACATAAAGCGACAAAATACCTTGTGACATTAATATTATTCCCACCAGAAATAGTATTAGAGTGCCCAGCATGGCCGTACCGGTAAATTTCCAGTGCAGTGGATCATCTAAAATAAGTTGTTCAATTATTATCGAGACACCAAGCAAAAAAGCACCGATTGTAATAAATACACCTAAAAAGCCAAAAATATATAAAGGAGTCGGGGTCAAAGAAAGGATACTGTTGGTGGCTAGTTTTATCAAACTGCGATATCCGTAACCCGGTTGCCCTTGCGTGCGGCTCTTCTCTTTATATTCAATCAAAACCCTTTTAAAACCCAGCCAATCAATCAGGCCTCTTGTAACCCGATCACTCTCTTTTAACTCAACAAATGCTTTTTGAACAGAACGGTCAATCAGCCGAAAGTCAGTTAAACCGGGCATTAGTTTTTGGCTGGATAAATGATTGATCAGAAAATAAAAAACCTTTGAGCCAAGACGTTTAAAAAATGCTTCGCTTTTTCTATTCTTGCTTACACCAATTACAACTTGACCGCCTTCTTGCCAAGCCTTGATGAAAGTGGGGATTAAGTCTACCGGGTGCTGGCCATCGCCATCAAGCATTATGATTGCTTGGCCGCAGGCGTGGGATATTCCGGCAGACAAGGCGTTCTCCTTGCCGAAATTCCTGGAAAAGCTGATAAGTTTTATGCTTTTATCTTTTTCGTGCAGTGCGCGGACTATATCGGTTGTGCCGTCAGTGCTGCCATCATCGCAATAGATAATTTCAAATTCAAATTGTGGCTGTTGCAGAAAAATATTGGTAAGTGTCTGGTGAAAATCAAGTAGCCCGCTTGCTTCGTTATATAGCGGGACTACAACAGATAACAACTGCTTCTTGGACATTTCCATATTTAATTAACACTTGGCTCCGGAGGCCGGATTCGAACCGGCAACCATCGCCTTAACAGGGCGTCGCTCTACCATTGAGCTACTCCGGAATACTTGGTTGATTATAGATGTGAACTACTCCGTAGTCAACGATTGATAACCGTTAAATATTGCCAGCCAAGCGCTTCTTTAAAGCACTGAGGCGTGGCATAAAACTCATGCTCGCCCCTTCTAAATCCAAAACCCGCAAAGCGCCAACCAAGACATATAAACCATCAACATCTCTTTCTGATGGCCGTTCGGTACTTTCGGCAAACGTAAATTTGGCTTCTATAAGTTCCACCAGCCACTTTTCTTGCGACACTTTTATCTGGTTGGTCAAAAACGGCTTGGCGGCATCTGCCGAAACAACCTCCAGCGAACGAGCCGATCTGTCACGCTTTTGCAAATGGCCTCTTTTGATAAGATTATTTACGTGCAAAGCCACGGTAGCCACCGAGCTATAGCCACAGCCAACCATAATTTCCCTATAACAAGGGCTATAACCATGCTCATTGATAAAGGCCGAAACAAACTCCAGTAGCTGCCTTTGCTTTTTAGTCGGCCGGATAGTTGCCATCTGGGGTGATGTTGCTTCAGGCATGATGGCGAATTCTCCCGGCTTGCGGCTTATCTTTAAATACCCAGTTGCGATACCACAAATAGTTCCAAATCGTAAAGAAGCCGGCAGCTACAAATTGACCTAATGCCACCTTAATACCGACAGAAATCAAAGCCCTTAGAATCAGATAATTAAGTATAAAATTACAAGCCGTAAATATTACGTACCGGCCTGATACCTCTGTTAAAGTACGCTTTTTTGTGCCTTCAAACACCCAGTAACGCTCTAGTATAAAGTTAACCGTTACGCCCACTCCGTTACCGAGCAAATTAGCCCACCAAAGCCCAATTACGGGAGTTAAAAATACGATTATAAAATAGCCGCTCCAAAAATAGGCTCCGCCGGCTACCATATATTCGGCTAATTGCACAAAGATTTTTTTGTTTCTTTTAAACATAGGGGTCTGTTTTTAAAATGTTCTTATTTTTAGATTAGCACATTAACCTAAGCTCGCATACAATATTATTAAGTCAAAATGAATCAATTAATGTCTATAAAAAATTTGCGTTTTGGGCTTTTTGTATCTTTGATTGCGCTGGCACCACTATCTAAATATCCCTCGATTGCCCTGCCGGAATTTAATTTTAGTTCTTTTAGGTTAGGCTTGTACCAAATATTGGCCGCCATTTTTATCATTCTGTGTGCCCTGCCAACCATAAAAAGCCTAAAGTCGCTATTTAAACAAAATAGACCGGTATTTTTAAGTATTCTTTTGCTGGCTTTTATAGCAATCATCGGTTTAATATCATCTTTATATAAGTCCAGGAGCGCACTGCTAATTGCCTCCATCATATTTTTGCTGGTGTTGGTTGTTACTACCTGGTGGTATGTAAAATATGAATTGCTCAAAAATAAATTCAGCTTAATCTTAAAAATTACGCTCATATCGGGAATAATTTTTAGCTTGGCTGGGATTTTACAGTTTATTTTAGCTACGTTTTCTAATGATACACTTGGCATCTTATGCAAAAACTGTATCAGCACCATATTTGGTTTCCCCAGAGTCAATGGTTTCGCGGCCGAACCGCAATTCTATGCCAACGCCCTGCTGCCATTCTTCTTTATTGCACTAGGGATGTTTTACAAATTTAAAAGCCGTTTGAGTCTAGCCGCTTTAATACTTACCGGATTTTGCATTATGTTGACTTTTTCCCGCGGAGCTTTTTTAGCTGTTTTGGTTGGGCTGGCAATATTCATCATATTATTAGCCATAAATAAACAACTTGAATTCAGCCGTTTGGTGATGGTGTTATTGATTATTGCAATTACCGGCTTGGTTGGGTTTGGTTCGTTAGTGTCTTCAGCCTCACATCGATACCGCACCACACCCAATATCGCTTTTAATACAACCGTCAGCATGTTGGATCATTTATCGCTTGGCGTTGTTAACATCCCTCAAAAGACTGTTACTCAAGTTAGCCCTACAAATACCAATACCAGCACAAACACAAATTTTACACCGCCCGGGTTAATACAATCATCCAGCCAGGAACGGTTAGGGGCAGCTCAACTTGCCCTTAAGGCTTGGCGCTCCAACCCCTATACCATCATATTTGGTGTGGGAGCCGGCAATCTGGGGCCCTACACTATAAAACATATTGATTCTACTGTCCCGAACAATTTAACCGTCTACATTTTTTATGCATTAATCATTGCCGAACTTGGGTTACTTGGCCTTGCATCATTTTTGATTTTGTCTTTGGGCGGCTTGGGACAATTTATTAATAACTTTTCTAAAAACAAAAATATTATCATCAACATTTCTATTGCTGCCTTATTTAGTGCTTTTATAGCTCATCAATGGTTTTTTGGAACGTATATTAATACCGTCTATATTTGGCTGTGGTTGGGCATAATTTTAGGCTTAGCGGGCCGTCCTCTAGATAAAAAAGCTGTATAATCGTATTAGCTTATGAAGAACAATGGATCTGTAGTATATGCCTTCGAACTAGTGGTCGGTGATTTTATTGCCTTGCTCGGAGCATTCGGGGTCGCCTATATACTAAGAGTCAGTCTGGATTCTCGCCCACTACTTAACCATGTCACAGCGGCCAATTATATTAGAATTTGGCTAACTTTGGTGCCGGCTTGGATAATAATTTTCGCTCTACTTGGCCTTTACCGTAGAAGTTTGTATGAATACCGCTATAAAGAATTCACCGGCTTATTGGTAGGTAGCATTATCGGTATTATGGCTATCATTTCTTATGATTTTATAACCAAGGCAGCCATTTTTCCGGCCCGCTTGGTGGCGGTTTATGGTTTGGGTATCGGTTTTATGTTTTTGGTCATCGAGCGAACAATTTTACGTTATGTACGGATGTCGCTTTGGCGTTATGGTGCTGGTATAAATAATGTTTTAATTATCGGTGATGGCCCGATTGTGGCAAATCTTGTCGCGACGATGAATCATCCGGCTAGAACCGGTTATAAAGTCGTTGTCGTATGTAGCAAAAGCGGATTACCAAAATATAAAGGTAAACATTACGACCAATTGGATGAAGTTTTGCAAAAACTAGATCGTTTGGATATCCACACCATGCTTTACGCCGGTTTAGCATCTGACACCGATAAAGTCGATCAGGCACTTTCGGCAGCCCAGGCTAACCATATTGCTTTTAAATTTATCCCCGCCCACGAAGGTATTTTAAGCAACAATATAGAGGTAGAACTGTTCCAAAATCTACCGGTTGTATCGGTACATCAAACAGCTTTAACCGGTTGGGGTCGGGTAGCAAAACGTTTATTCGATATATCTGCTGCTAGTTTTGGTATCGTTATTCTTTCGCCAATTTATCTGATAATCGCCATACTTGTCAGGTTATCCGATTGGGGGCCGGCCATATTTAAACAACCTCGGCTCAGCCGTTTCAACACGACAATTAATATCTATAAATTTAGAACCCATAAAAAAGCTTATAGCGGCTTATCGCCAGAAGAAGCATTTGCCAAAATGGGTAAGCCAGATTTGGCAATTAAATACCGCGCCAACGGAGACTATTTAAATAATGACCCGCGGATAACTAGGTTTGGTAATTTTTTGCGCAAAACCAGCCTGGATGAATTGCCGCAATTATTTAATGTTTTTAAGGGCAATATCAGTCTAGTCGGGCCACGGGCTTTAATGCCTATAGAGCTTGCCGACTATCCATTCAAAAACTTACTCTTAAGTGTAAAATCCGGCGTTACCGGGCTGGCCCAGATATCCGGTAGGCGTAATATTGATTTTGACGAGCGCCGAGCGCTTGATCTTTATTATGTTCAAAACTGGAGCTTCTGGCTCGATACCAAAATTATTTTTAGAACCGTAATCGACGTATTAAATGGCCGTGGCGCAAAATAATCTAGGTAATAAAAAAATAGCCATAGTTCACGATTGGCTGGTTGGTGGCGGTGCTGAAAAAGTTGTACAAGCTTTGCACGAGCTATTTCCGGATGCTCCAATTTATACTTCTTGCTCGACTGATGAGTGGCGTAAAAAACTAGATAACAAAGTAATAACAGGCTATTTGCAAAACTGGCCGTTCTCAAAATTGCGTAAATACCTGCCGGTTTTTCGAATTTGGTGGTTTGAACATCTTAATCTTAAAGATTATGACATTGTAATAAGCAGCTCGGGTAATGGTGAGGCTAAAGGAGTTAAAAAGCTAAAGTCGGGGGCTATCCATATTTGTTATTGCCATTCACCTACTCACTTTTATTGGGATAAATATGACGAATATCTAAAGAGCCCTGGTTTTGGATTTTTTAATCCACTAGCTAGGGCTAGTTTAAAAATATTGGTTGGCCCCTTGCGCAAATGGGATTTAAAAGCTTCCAATCGGCCAAATTATTTTATTGCCAACTCCTGCCACATCCAAAAAATGATTAAAAAATATTATAGACGCGAATCGGTTGTAATTCATCCCCCGGTAGATATCTCACGTTTCAAAAATCTGCCTTTGGACAAACCAAGAAATGGCTTCGTGACTATCGGCAGACAGACACCATACAAGCGAACTGATATAATCGTGCAAGCCTGCACAAAACTCAATTTGCCACTTGCTGTTCTTGGCGGCGGTCCAGAGCATAAACATTTGCAAAAAATAGCCAGCGCCAGCATTTTGTTCTTTGAAGGATACGCCAGTGACCACGATGTAGAGCAAGCGCTCATTAAGGCAAGTGCTTTTATATTCGCCTCTAACGAAGATTTCGGGATTTTGCCGGTAGAGGCGATGGCTGCCGGCACACCGGTTATTGCTTTTAAAGCCGGTGGTGCCCTAGATTATGTTAACCCAAAGACAGGAATATTCTTTGAAGAACAAACCACAGAGAGCCTAGAAAAAGCTCTTATTAAT
>DATKGW010000021.1:0-47792 GCA_035510605.1 Patescibacteria group bacterium | reverse complement strand
GGTTGCCAAATTGCTCGATGAGTTTAATAATCTTTTAAAGAAAGAATAGGTTTATTTTATAGTGTCAGACGACGATACAAACGCCCAGATTGATTTAAATGTCGCTAAAGACAAATTGCTCGAAAAGGGTAAACGAGAAGGCCACTTGGAGCAAAAGGAAATTTTTAAAGAAATTGCCGATACGCCGGACAATCTGGATATTTTAGATGTGCTGTACGGTGAAATGACTGAAGCCGGCATTGAGCTGGTAGTCTCTGATGAACCGGCGGCTGATGATTTTAGTGATGAATGGGTCGCCGAAGACGAAGAAGCTTTGGTGGTCCCCAATGTTTATCTGGATGACGTTTCTGATGACTCGGTCCGGTTATACTTGCGCGAAATCGGTAAGATTCCTCTGCTAACTGCTGAAGAAGAACTGGCTCTAGCTCACAAAGTTGTGGCCGGCGATAAGCGGGCTAAAGATAAGATGGCCGAAGCCAATATGCGTTTGGTTGTTTCAATCGCCAAGCGCTATG
Source organism: Patescibacteria group bacterium (assembly GCA_035510605.1). Taxonomy (GTDB): domain Bacteria; phylum Patescibacteriota; class Saccharimonadia; order Saccharimonadales; family CAIOMD01; genus DATKGW01. The sequence goes on along the minus strand of DATKGW010000021.1, from coordinate 47,277 downwards.
TCGGCCGTGGTTTAGACCTTTTAGATCTTATCCAAGAGGGTAACACTGGTTTGCTGCGCGCCGTAGAAAAATTTGACCCGGACAAGGGTTTTAAATTCAGTACTTATGCAACTTGGTGGATCCGTCAGGCTATCACCCGGGCTATTGCCGACCAAGCCCGCACTATTCGTATCCCGGTGCACATGGTTGAAACCATAAATAAATTGCTGCGGACTCAGCGCCGTTTGACCCAGGAGCTAAACCGCGAACCGACCAATGACGAAATCGCCAAAGAAATGGAAATTGAAGTCGAAAAGGTCGAACACATTATGAAGATCAAACAGGATATTCATAGCTTAGATCAGAGTGTGCGCGACGACGAAGAAGATAGCGTACTGGGTGACTTTGTCGAAGACGAAGATACCATCAGCCCGGAAGAATCGGCTGCCAACCAACTATTAAAAGAGCAGGTTAAAGATTTGCTCGGCTCTTTAAGCGAGCGCGAACAAAAGATTATACGTCTGCGTTTTGGGCTAGAGGATGGCAAAAGCCATACGTTGGAAGAAGTCGGCCAGGAATTTAGTGTTACCCGCGAGCGGATCCGTCAAATTGAGGCTAAAGCTTTGGCAAAACTACGCAAGCACAAAGACTCCAAGCGCCTCCTTGACTACATCAAGTAAAATAGAACCATGGTAAAACCATGGCTGATTGGGATTGGTGGCACGAATGCCAGCGGCAAAGACACGCTGGCCGAGTATTTGGCAGACAAGCATGGTTATTTATTTATTTCGACTGGTGATATGGTTCGTGAGGCAGCCATACAGCGTTACGGTAATATTTTACGACCTACCCAAACCAAGGTAGGTAATGAACTTAGAGCCGAGGGCGGAGCGGGTGTGCTGGTTGATTTATGTATTGAACATTATACAAAATCCGGTAACAAAATTGGTTTGGTTGCAGCTAGCATACGCACAAAAGGCGAAATTAATGAAATCAAAAGCCAAGGCGGTATTTTAATATTTGTTGATGCCGATTCAAAGATAAGATATGAAAGATTAAAGATTCGTAAACGTGGTGATGATTTTATTACTTATAAGCAGTTTAGGGCAGAGGAGCAAGCCGAATGGCACCAGTCCGACAATCCGGCGGAATTTAGTATAAAAACAGTCAAAGAAACTGCTGATTATTTATTTACTAACAATAGCGACGAGGCACAATTCTTTTTAAATGTTGAGAAAACTTTATTTAAAATGATGTAGTTGACGTACTTAGAGTAAGGCTATACAGTTAAAGCATAAGCTGCGTGCACAAAAAAGAGACATAGATCTAAAATTTAAAATAAAGGAAAACCGTGGACTCGGAAATGTTAAGTCCAAGGTACCGTGCTGCCACAGTTATTGCTTTCGCACGCAAAAAATCTGGGCATGAATATAAAAATCAAAGTACGATATCGACTGGAACAACTTTAACTAGAGAATTAAACGTGCCAAAACCCGTTGATTTTATAACGGGGGCTAAGGCGTTCAAAAAAAGTCAGATGATTAATAATCTGACCCGTGGCTTGTTGGACGCTTTATATATTATTTTGGCTTTTGCTTTAGTGATTATGACAACCGGAGTTTTGATTAGCTGGAAATATCATGGCCGGGCACTTCCGTTTACTTACGTTGGCGATGTAGCTATTGGTGGCATGAACAAACAGCAGATAATAGATACACTCGATGCCCGTTTTAATAATATGCAGATTACCTTGGTTGAGGGCGGCTTGGTCCGCCAAGTTCCGATTGGCCAGTTTAACATCAAAGCTGATACGACCGCACTTAGCAATCAGGTTATCCAAAAACGCGTCAGTCCGTTTTCTTATCTTAATTGGCAGCGCTATGATGTGCCGATATCCATGAATGACAGAATTGTTGCCGGGTATGTGGCGAGGGTTATTAACCCTAGCCAGACTAAATCAACAGATGCGCAGCTGGTGATTGATAAAAACAAACTGACCATAAAACCGGCGCTAGTTGGTTTTCAGACAAACCCGAATTTTATCGCTGAACAAATTAAATTAGCTTTGAGCCGAGCCAGCACGCCGAATATTAGCGTTAACTCGGTGACTATTAAACCCAAAGTTTATGCCAGCGACCTGACAGACGATCTGGCGCAAGCCAATACGATGTTGCAAACACCTGTAACTATTAAGTATGGTTATGCCAGCATCAAGCCCACTTTTGCGCAAAAATTGTCTTGGTTAAAGATCGACCAATCCTCCGGCTCAAAAAATGTCGGCTTGGATTTTTCCCAAGGCTTGGTACGGGCTTACATTATTGATCAGACTAATAAGCTGCAAAAAGATGTAAACTTAACCACCGGTAACACTGTAGCAATTGATAATATTGATGAAGTAACGGATGGTGTCATTGCAGCCTTAAAAAATGGTAGTACGTCTGACCAACAATTAACTCTACATGTCAGTAACACGGTTAGTTTCAATACATCAGATACAACCGCGGCTTTATCAAGATAATTTTAGTTAGCTTAGGCAAACTATTCTCTCGAAGGGTATAATATTTGTATACACATAAGGGAGAAATGTAATAGCTGCGACTGAGCCGAATAAACGATTGGTATTAATTGACGGCAAAAGTGTTTTTTACCGTGGTTATTACGCCATGCCCGGGCTAACCACCAAAGATGGCACACCAACCGGAGGCGTTTATGGCTTCACCACGCTTAGCTTAGAGGTTATTAAGAGGTTGAAACCCGATTACGTGGCAGTTGCTTGGGATAAGCCAAAAACCAACATTCGTAGCCGGCTAAAGATTTATCCGCAGTATAAGGCCGGTCGTAAACCAGCTCCAGCGGATTTTTATGCCCAAATTCCGATATTGCACGAGCTCCTGGAATCATTCGGTTGGCCGCTTTACGAGTTGGACGATTATGAGGCCGACGATATTATGGCAACTTTAGCCGAGCAGGCCAGAGCCAAAAATGTGGAGACTATTCTTATCACTAGCGACCTTGACGTTCTGCAATGTATTAACGGCCATGTAAAAGTCTATGCCTTAAAAAAGGGTTTTAGTAACATTGAGGAATTCCACCCGGAGAGTTTTAGAGCAAAATACGGCCTGGAGCCGACTCAATTTTTGGATCTAAAATCACTTAAAGGCGATGCTTCGGATAATATCCCAGGCGTACCTGGTATAGGCGAAAAAACAGCCATAGAACTGCTAAAAAAGTACCAGACACTGGATAACATTTATGAAAATATTGAGCTGATAAACAAAAGTATCCACGATAAATTGGTGGCCGGCAAAGATATGGCTGTTTTGAGTAAAAAACTTGCCACACTCTACACCGATGCGCCGATAAAACTGGATCTTCAATCGATGGATGTCAACAAGTTTGATGCACCTAAACTAAAGGCCAATTTAGAGAAGTTGGAATTCAGGAGCTTACTACGCCAAATGCCGGAAATATCTGATGTTGCTGTAGACATTAATGACGGCAATGCGCCGCGCGGTAATCTACATTTGCCTAAAATGGTAACACCCAAGGATTTTAAAATTACGGGTAAGGATGAAGTTTACATACAAGCCTATGCCCGTGGAGCTCATGGAGCCAATCCTTACGCCATAGTCTTAGGCACAAAAGATACAGCTACGACCTTTTTGTTGCCACAGCATATAGATGATTTTAAAAAGGTAAAACTAACTCTAGAATCTACCGCATTTGTTGGTTACGATGTCAAACAACAGCTTAAAAGTTTGTTTTATTTAGGAGTAAAAGCCGACAAAGTGGCTCATGATGTGCAGGTGGCAGCCTTTTTATTGGACAGTCTGCATACAGCTAAAAGCTTAAATGATTTGGCAGAGGCAGAAATCGGCTATCAATTAGTTGATATGGCATCCATTCCGCCAGAAGATATTCCACATCACACACCGGAGTTGATTGGCGTTTTGCAAAGTTTGCACTCAAAGCAGGTAGCCGAAATGGTTAAAATACCAAAATTAGTCGACCTGGCAAAAAACATAGAATGGCCGGTTATTGCTGTGCTGGCGCGGATGGAATATACCGGGATTGGCGTGGACGTACCTTATTTAGAGAAGATGGGGCGGCGGCTAGAAGATCAAATCAGTGATATTGAACAAACAATTTATGGTTATGCCAACCAAATCTTTAACATCTCGAGCCCACAGCAGCTGGCAAAGGTGTTATTCGAGGATATCGGTTTGCCGACTGTAGGTGTAAAAAAAGGTAAAACCGGTTTGTCTACTGCATCCAACGAACTGGATAAATTGCGTGGTTTGCACCCGATTATCGATTGTATTAGCAAATACCGCGAATATTCAAAACTTAAAAACACTTATGTAGATGCTTTGCCCAAACTGGCCACAAAAGATAACCGAATCCATACTACATTCAATTTAACGATAGCGCAGACCGGGCGACTAAGTTCGACTGACCCGAATTTACAGAATATTCCAGTGCGCAGCGAAGTCGGCAAAACTATTCGTACGGCCTTTGTGGCCGGTAAGGGCAATGTTTTCGTATCGGCCGATTATAGCCAATTTGAACTGCGTCTGGCGGCGGTAATGGCTGGTGATAACGACATGATAGAGGTATTTAACAGTGGTGCGGATATTCATACCCGCACGGCGGCCGAGGTTTATGGCATAGCCTTGGAAGATGTATTACCCGAGCAACGTCGCAATGCCAAGACGATTAATTTTGGAGTGCTTTACGGCATGAGCCCGCATGGTTTGGCGGCTGCCACCGGCATGACTTTTGGTGATGCTAAAGAGTTTATCGAGCGCTATTTTGCCGCTCGCCAGCCGCTGGTGGATTATATTAATAAACTAAAAAATCAGGCTAGGGATCGGGGTTACGTAGAAACATTGTTTGGCCGCCGCCGTCCGACACCGGATGTAAAATCGGGCAACTTTATTGTTCGTGAGGCAGCTTTGCGCCAAGCGGTAAATATGCCAATGCAAGGTACCGAGGCCGACCTTATGAAGATGGCTATGATAGAGGTTAATAAGGATCTTCCAGCTGGTTGCCACCAGCTTTTGCAGGTTCATGATTCTATTCTAGTGGAATGCTCGGTTGCTAAGGCTGAGGTAGTGTCTAAAATCCTAAAAGATAAGATGGAGAATATTTACCCAGAACTTGGCGTAGTTTTGAATGTTGATGTCCATGTCGGTCAAAACTGGGGCGAACTTTGATAAAAGCGATTATTTTTGATTTTTATGGAGTGATTGATCTAGGAGGTTTGCCCAACAAGCCTCTACTTGAAATTATCAAACACGATCTTAAGCCGAGATATAAAATTGGCATACTATCTAATGCTGGCAGGGATTTAAATCAGTTAATCGGTTTAGAATACATAGATTTATTTGACGAAATAGCTACATCTCATCAACACGCTATGGTGAAACCAAACCCTGATTTTTATAAGTTAATTGCTCAAAAACTTGATGTACGCCCTAGCGAATGTATTTATGTAGATGATAACCAGCAACATTGTGATGGCGCTAAGGCGATCGGCATGAAATCTATTCTTTATAAAGGTGTTGAGGCACTAAAACCTGAGCTGAGCCGAATTCTAGCCGATTCGAATAATTAATTTTTGAGTTAATTGGCAGTGACGTTTGATTTCCGGCGAGCGCATTCGCAGTTCTGTGGCCAAAATCCCGTTAGGTACCGTTAGCCAGATACAATTATTTTTAATCGATATTTTAGGGGTAAAGTTAAATAGTTTCTCGCAATATTTACGCAGAGCCGTGAGCTCCGTCGGCTCGCTTAAGTCTTTTTGAATCAGAATATCTTTTATGGAATCCATCTCTCACCATTATAATGTATAAGATGCCGGAGTTACCTGAAGTTGAAACCGTTCGAGTTGGATTAACACGATTGATTGTTGGCCACGAGGTTGCTCAAGTTGATTATAATTGGCCAAAAAGCTTTCCCAATACAGAGGCAGACGTAAAACGGTTTTTAATTGGCGCCGAAATTATTGATATCAGGCGACGGGCCAAAGTTTTAATGATAGATTTATCCAGTAAGTACAGCTTGGTTATTCATCTTAAAATGACCGGGCAGCTAGTTTACCGCGGTGCAGAGAATTTTGGCGCGGGCCACCCAACCGATAGCCTGATTGGTGAATTACCAGATAGATCCACTCGAGTAACTATAGAATTCAAAGATAAAAGTAAACTTTATTTTAATGACCAGCGTAAGTTCGGTTGGATGCGTCTAATACCAACCGTAGAGATTCCGAATATAGATTTTATGCAAAAAGTCGGGCCGGAACCACTGGATAAAAATTTTAGCGCAGAGGATTTAGTAGCCAGGTTGCAAAGGCGCAAGAATTCCAATATAAAAGCCGTGCTGCTAGACCAAACTGTAATTGCCGGCATCGGTAACATCTATGCTGATGAATCTTTATTTGCAGCTAAAATACACCCGGCCAGCATTGTTAGCGCCATTCCAAAAGTTAAAATAAAAAATCTCTTTACTGCCATTAGGGAAGTTTTGTCGTTGGGAATTGAAAAAGGCGGTTCAACAGATAGAAATTATGTTAATGCCGAAGGCAATAGAGGTAGTTATACTGATTTTGCACAAGTTTTTAGAAGAGAAAAGTTACCGTGTCCGAACTGTAATCATGCTATTGTAAAAATAAGGGTGGCTGGCCGGGGAACACATGTTTGTCTGCATTGCCAGAAGTTGTATAAAGGGAGTAAAAAATGATTGTGGCATTTGTTGGTGATAATGGCCAGGCCCGCGAGCAAGCAGCTAAAGAATTTGTGGCCGGTTTTGCCGGTGTGCATGGCACAATGGCGATCGACAGGCTGGATGGCGAAACGCTTGAGATGGTGCAACTGATTGATGCCATATCAACTTTGCCATTTTTATCACAGCGCCGGTTGGTAGTACTGCGGAACTTAAGTTTAAATAAAACATTAACTGATAATCTCGCACATATTACCGACAATACGGCCGACACCACAGATCTGGTAATTATAGAAAATCATATTGATGGGCGTAGCAAATATTTAAGTAACCTCAAAAATCTGGCAGACGTCAGAGAATTTGAGCACCTAGAGGGTGATGCCTTAATAAAATGGATTGTTGAACAAACAATGTTGCTTGGTGGCCAGATAACATTTGAAACAGCCCAGGCTCTGGTTGATAGGGTGGGTACCAATCATCAATTGTTGGCCAACGAGCTACAAAAACTTATCTTATATAATCCAAAAATCTCGACTTTAAGTATTCAACTTTTAACGACTTACAACCCGCAGAGCAGTATTTTTACCATGTTGGACGCGGCATTTGCCGGCAATATGTCCGAAGCTCTAAAGTTGTATACCGAACAGAGGGCTCAGGGTATGGAGCCGCAGGCGATTTTGGGTATGATTACCTGGCAATTGAGTGCTCTCGCCATAGTAAAAACCGCTGGCTCAATTTCGGTGCAAGAAATTGCCGAAAACTCCAAACTTAGCCCGTTTGTAGTGCGAAAAAACTTAGCGACTGCTCGCCGGATTACCGAAAAGAAGCTCGTTAGCCTTATTGAGCGGGCTATAAAAATAGACAAACAAATGAAAACGACCACCATAAACCCTGACGATGCTGTACAATCGCTAATCTTGGCATTCGCTTGAAAATATTTATTTATTGGCTTTTTTAAGAGCAGATTTTTTAACCGGAGCTTTTTTGGCTACTGCTTTTTTAGTTGGAGCTTTCTTGGATGTGGTGGCTTTTTTTGAAACCGCTTTTTTAGCAACAACAGGTTTGGTGCTAGCTGCTTTTAGCGCAGCACTTAACTGGCTCTTTTTACGGGCGGCTTTGTTCTTGTGGATTACATTCTTTTTTGCCGCAACGTCTATAGCGCTGACAGCTTTGCCGAAAGTTTCTTTAATTTTGTCGTCTTTACCACTGTTTAGGGCAGTATAAAAAGCCTTAACAGCCTCTCGCATAACGCGCTTAGTTTTAGAATTAAGAGCAGTCGCTTTAGCAGCAATTTTAACGCGCTTTTTGGCGGATTTAATTATGGGCATGAACTTCCTCTTTACTTTATAAAATCTTCAGAGGCAAAGTATACCTTAAAATTGCACTAATTGCAAAGAGATCACATTGGTTATGCCTCTTGCGGAGCCAAAGTTTTTATGGTAATGTGCAATTACATAGTCATATAATAAAAAGATAAAAAATGGAAAATAACCAAAAAATGGATGTCAATCCTAAAAACCAAGTAGTAGAGCGTTTACGTGATGCGCAAAACGTATTAATAACCGTTAGTAACAATCCATCTGTTGACCAACTATCTGCTGCCATCGGTTTTACGCTGCTCATGAATAAACTTGGCAAGCATGCTACGGCCGTGTTTAGCGGCAAGGTACCTTCGACTCTGGAGTTTTTAAAACCGGAGGCTACACTTGAACAAAATACTGATTCTTTGAGAGATTTTATTATCGCACTGGATAAATCCAAGGCCGATAAACTGCGTTACAAGGTAGAAGAAAATGTCGTAAAGATATTCATTACTCCTTACAGAACTTCTTTAAGCGAGGCAGATTTTGATTTTAGCCAAGGCGACTTTAATGTTGATGTAGTGGTAGCTCTTGGTGTTGATAAACAAGAGCACATCGATCAGGCAATTCAAGCTCATGGGCGAATCTTGCATGATGCTACGGTTATCGGTGTTATGGCCGGCCATAACGGAATTGATCTAGGCAGTATTAATTGGCAAGATCCAGTGGCCAGCAGTTTGTGCGAAATGTTAGTCAGCATAAGTGAAGCATTCCAAAGCGGTTTATTGGATAACCAAATGGCCACGGCTTTTTTGACAGGTATAGTGGCCGAGACCGACCGTTTTAGCAACGATAAGACAACTCCCAAGGTTATGACAATGGCGGCTCAATTAATGGCGGCCGGTGCCAACCAGCAACTCATTGCTACTAAATTGACATTACCACCCGAACCAGCGAAGAATATACCGACAGATTTGCCACCTTCGGCAGATGAATCTGACGAAGGGGTAATTTCGCTTCATGACCAACCCGGTGCTAGGCCAATCCCGCAGCCGCCCAAAGTGGATCAAATTAGTATTGATGACAAAGGTGAGCTGCACAATCATGATGCTAATGATCAGACCGCCTCTGTCCACGATGTTAAAGTCGATAACTCAGAAAGTGATACAGTGCAGACAGCTCAACTACCTGCGGATAACGAGCGGCCAAATTATAGTGAATATGTATCAGAACCACCAAAGAGTGGCGGTACGTTAACGGCTAATAGCGAGCCGGAACAACTCGAACCAAGTACTGATCCGTTAAGTGATATTCCGCAGGTTGGCATTGTGGATTCAACGGTTGATGGTCCGTCAGAACCACAGTTTGGAGGGGGAGCGGCTTCGTCTAAAACATCTACAACAGATGAAGATAGTGACCATGACCAACTACTAGGGCCGTCAATTAACGAACCAAAAGACACACTCGATGATATTGAGTCACGTGTCATGCAATTTGAAGAGATTGAAAATAATAAAAAAAATAAGATGCCAGACCCCGATGCCGCTAGACGAGCAGTCGATAACGCCGTCATTGCCGCCGGGCCGGATTTTAACCGGCCGGAACCAATCCAAGCTCTAAATGCTCAACCTTTTCCGGAATTTAATCAGTCAGACGATCAAGCTGCTCCACCTTCGGTACCACCACCACTACCGATTCCTTTGCCGCAAGATGATGAGCCAACTGATACAGTTCAACCAAAAGATCAAGATCAAAATGATAACAACCTACCAACTCCCAGCCTTGATGAGCCGTTGATTTTATAAATAGTTGCATAAGTTCAGGTTATACTAACAACCGTATGCAAGGTTTTTTGCTAGTTGATAAGCCTCGGGGTATTTCCAGTTTCAAGGTTGTTGCCGAGGTGCGAGGCATTATTAAGCGCGAGACAGGAGTCAGGTTAAAAGTTGGCCATAGCGGTACGCTTGATCCGCAAGCTACCGGTCTGCTGATAATTGCTATTGGGGCTTATACAAAACGGTTGCCTGAGTTCATTAAAAAAGATAAGACGTACACTGTTTCAATGCGGTTTGGGTTTACTTCTACCACCGGTGATGTTGAAGGTGAAATCACCAAATTATCAGATAATCCCGTTTCTAAAGCATCCTTAATGAGTGTTCTTAGGCATTTTACCGGGGACATAATGCAGGTTCCTCCGGTCTATAGCGCTATTAAAGTGGCCGGCCAAAGGGCTTATAAACTGGCTCGCAAGGGTCAAAACATTAAGCTAGAGCCACGGCCAATAACCATAAACGGCATTGAACTTCTAAATTATTCTTATCCGGATGTTGATTTTAGGACAAACGTGTCAAGCGGTACTTATATCCGGTCGCTGGTAGAAGATATCGGTAAAAAATTAGAGGTCGGCGCTTATATGAGCGGGCTAAGACGAGAAAGCATTGGGCAGTTCAATATTGATTCGGCAGTGGCCTTAAAAGAATTAACTTATGCAAAGATAAAAGACCGCCTTATCACTCTTGAAAATTGAATACAATACTGATACAATTGCCAAACGTATGATCTCTTTGGACAAAAAACAAGACCTCATTAAAGAGTACCAAACCACAAAGTCGGACACTGGTTCTCCAGAGGTGCAGGTAAGTATTATGACAGCTCGGATTAACGAAATTACCGAGCATCTTAAGCTTAATAAACAGGATCATATGGCTCGTCGGGGTTTGCTGCAGTTAGTCGGCAAGCGTCGTCGTTTACTGGCTTATTTGGCTGAAAAAGATAGCCAAGCCTATCTTAAACTTATTAAAAAGCTTGGTTTGCGCCGTTAGTTTGCAGTCGACAAAAATTTTAAAAAAGTTGATCTTTGTGGTATAATAGTGGGACCAAATAATTTAAGGTGGTGGAGCACAGCTATACGAATTAGTATATCTGAACCCTGTCACCTTGATAAAAACGAAAGGAACTCTTAATGGGGCAGACAATAAACCCATTCGGTAAAGATATTATTAAAGTTGAGGCTGATTTTTGCGGCCGGCCTTTAAGTCTGGAAGTTAATCGGGTTGGTTTTAAATCAACATCTTCCGTCATTGCTCGCTATGGCGACACGGTGATACTGGCCACGGCCATGGTTGGTCAAGATGAGGTGGTTGGCCTTGATTATTTTCCACTGAGCATAGATTACGAAGAAAAAATGTATGCGGCCGGCAAAATCAGCGGCAGCCGTTTTATTAAACGTGAGGGTCGCCCCAGTGATGATGCGGTATTAATTGGTCGCTTGATTGACCGGCCGATTCGCCCCTTATGGCCCAAAGGCTACAGACACGAAGTTCAAGGCATTGCCACGGTTTTAAGTATGGATCCGACTTTCCGGCCGGATATGATTGCCCTAATCGCTACCAGTACTGCCTTTATGCTGGCTGGCGCGCCATTTGATGGCCCCGTAGCGGGCCTCCGAGTTGGTCTAATAGATGGTAAATTCGAAATTTTTGCCCATGCCGATAAGCTGGCCAAAGCTAAATTGGATTTGGTAGTTGCCGGTACTAAAGACGCCATTATGATGGTAGAGGCCGGTGCTGACGAAGCCAGCGAAGAAGAAGTGGCCAAAGCTCTAGAATTTGCCCTAAAGACAATGCAACCGGCAATAAAGTTACAAGAAGAGCTTGTAAAAAAAGTTGGTGTCGAAAAACAAGAATATGATTTGAGCTTACCGGCAGAAGATATCCTGACCCAAGTTGATAAGTGGCTGGACGGTAAATTAGGTACTAAAATTCGCACTAATTATCCCGAACGTCATCAGATTATGCATGAAATCCGTCTAGAGCTGTTGGCGTATTTCGAGGAAAAGCTGGGTACTGAAAAATTTGCTTTAGTTAAACAAGATTATGAAGAAGCTTTCGCAGCTGCTGCCAATAAAGATGTCAGACTAGGCATTGTTAAAGATAAAATCCGCCCCGACGGCCGTAAATTAACCGAAATTAGGCCTTTAAGTAGCGAAGTTGGTATATTACCACGGGCTCACGGCTCAAGTTTGTTTACTCGCGGCATGACCCAAGCTTTGAATATTATTACATTGGCACCTTTAAGCTATTCGCAAGTCGTTGACACTATGGAAAAGGAGGGTGAGCGGCGTTATATGCATCACTATAATGCTCCCGGTTATACTACCGGTGAAGTTCGCCGCTTAAGTGGCCCGGGCCGCCGCGAAATCGGCCATGGTTTTTTGGCCGAGCGGGCCATTTGGCCAATGCTCCCCGACGAAGAAACCTTTCCTTATGCCATTCGCAGTGTTACCGAGATTTTGAGCCAGCATGGTAGTACTTCTATGGCGGCTACCTGTTCTAGTTGTCTGGCTCTAATGGATGCCGGTGTACCCTTAAAAAGACCGATTAGCGGTATAGCTATGGGACTCATCATGGATGGCGATAAACCGGTTATTTTAAGCGATATTGCCGACGCTGAAGATTTTGCCGGCGATATGGACTTTAAAGTAGCTGGAACTTCTAACGGTATCACGGCATTGCAGATGGACATGAAGGTTCATGGTTTGCCGGTAAGTATTTTAGAACAAGTGTTAGAGCAGGCTAAACCTGGCAGAGCTCATATTCTGGCCCACATGCTGGAAACCTTACCAGAGCCGCGTAAGGCAATGAGCCCGTTTGCCCCACGGGTAGAAACTATGAAGATTAATCCGGAAAAGATCCGTGAAGTTATTGGCAAAGGCGGTGAAATGATAAATAAAATCATTGCCGAAACCGGTGCCGATATTGATATTAAAGACGATGGGACGATTTTTATTGCCTCACCAGATAAGAAATCTATCGATGCCACGCGTGTTTGGATAGAAAACCTGACCGCTGAACCAGAGGTGGGGAAGATTTATGAAAAGTCCAAAGTGGTGAAGATTATGGATTTTGGTGTTTTTGTAGAGATTATGCCTGGTGTTGAGGGGCTGGTACATGTCAGCGAAATGGCTGATGAGCGCACTAATCATCCTGGTGATTTGGTAAAAGAAGGCGATCTGGTAACTGTTAAATTAGTGGCCATAGATGATCGAGGCCGTTTAGTGCTATCAATGAAACAAGCGAATATTAAGTAAATCTCTTTATCTATAATCTGATAGGAGAAATGTTTTAAGTAAAATGGGCCTTAGCAAACAAATTGAACTGAATAAAATAAAGGCAGATATTGTACGGAACAATATTTGCCCGGATCTGGCCGCACAAGCCACCAATCTGGTTTTTGGTGACGGAAATCCGGATGCGACAATCGTTTTTATAGGTGAAGCTCCCGGCAAAAACGAAGATTTGCAAGGCTTGCCTTTCGTCGGGGCAGCCGGTAAATTTCTTAATGAAATGCTTGGCGATATTAATATGAAGCGTGAACAGGTTTACATTACAAATATTGTTAAATATCGCCCGCCAGACAATCGCGACCCGTTGCCGGAAGAAAAACTGGCGTTTCTACCATATTTGGAGTACCAACTTGAGGTTATCAAACCGCTTTTAGTGGTAACCCTAGGCCGGCATTCCATGGAATGCTTTTTGCCCGGGTTTCAGATCAGCAATATCCACGGTCAACCGAAAAGGTTAAAGGGGCGGGTTATTCTACCGCTGTTCCATCCGGCAGCAGCCCTATACAACGGTGGAATGAGGCAAACATTGATAGATGATTTTGCCACAATACCGGAAATTTTAAGATTAATTAGAGAAAATAAGTAAAGGAAAATTTATTAATACATGAAACAACCAACAAGACAACCAAATACGAATGGCCTTAAGCAAGATAATGCTGCGCCTGTTCGTACAGTTTCTAGAGGTGCAGCGATTAGAGCTCAAAAGCGTAATGCTGAAATGGCTAACAAAATTACCAATGAGTATCTTGACGCTTCAGCAATGAAACTGGAAAGACGAGCTAACGTTATTGATGACACGCCGCGCCTAAAAATAATCGGCCTGGGCGGTATGGATGGCGGTGGCTCAAAAAACATGCTGGTACTGGAGTATCTAAATGATGCTTTAGTACTTGATGCCGGTAATGACCTGGGTGTGGATTTGCCCGGTATTAATTACGGAATTGCCGATATCAGTTATCTCGAAACCATTAAAAATAAGGTACGCGGCTATGTTATTAGCCATGGCCACCTCGATCATATTGGTGGTTTACCCCATATTATGCCGAAAGTACCGGCTCCGGTTTATGGTAGTAAATTTACTATAGGCAGAGTGGAAGAAACATTTGAGAATTTTGGTTTACCCATGCCAAACGGTTTTGAATTAAAGACAATCGTTATGAACGATACCACTCATGAACGCCTAAAAATTGGCAACTTTTTTATAGAATTAGTGCGAGTCACACATTCAATTCCCGGTTCGACTTCTGTTGTAATTGATACTCCCGTGGGCCGGGTAGTAAACACCGGTGATTTTAGATTTGACCCCAAACCGCTTGACAATGAACGTACAGATATGGAGCGTTTGAATAAAATTGGAGAAGAGGGAGTTTTGGTACTTCTATCAGAAAGTACCACTACCGAGCGTATGGGTAGGACACCCAGTGAAAGTATAATCGAACCCAGTTATTTTGATTTGCTTAACCGAGCACCTGGCCGGGTGTTTGTAGCCATCTTTTCGACTAATATCAATCGCATACAAATGATTGTTAATGCCGCAGTACATCACGGGCGCAAAATTGCGCTTGATGGTCGCAGTATGATGAGTACGCTGGAGATGGCTGTTAGGCATGGATTTGTTAAAGTTCCCAAGGGTACTTTTATACCAATAGCCAGCGTCAACAGTCTGCCTGATGACAAAGTTGTCGTTATTTGTACGGGTGGGCAAGGTGAACCAAGCTCGGCTTTAATTAGAATGAGCACCGGCGATCACCGTAACATTAAGATGAAACCCCGCGATACCGTTATTTTAAGCTCAACACCGATTCCGGAAACCGGCAATGATGCCTTAATTGGCGATATGGTAGATGATTTGATGCGCAAAGGCGTACATGTCTTTCAACATACAACTCACGAATTAGATGGCTGTGGGCCGCTCCATGTGTCGGGCCATGGCAGTAGTGATGAATACCGCGAGATGATTAAAATGATTCGCCCTAAATTTTTCGTGCCGGTTTATGGTTCGTACCGGTCCAAGCAGCGTCATATCGAATATGCTATTGAAGAAGGTATCCCAAGAGCCAACACCTATAATGCCGAAAACGGAGACGTTATAGCATTCACCGGTGAAAAAATGGAGCAAATCGGTCAGGTACCTCATGGTACCGTACTGGTTGACCAGACGGGTTCCATTGTCAGCAACGTAGTTATCAGGGACCGTATAATGATGGCTCAGGATGGCTTGGTGACAGTCGTCTTAACGATTGACCGCAAAAACGGCATCAACCTTACCAGCCCGGATATCATCAGCCGTGGCTTTATATATATGCGCGATAATGAAGAGCTTATGACAGAACTTCGTAATGAGTTAAAACGGGCAGTTGAGCAGCGTTTTAAACGGATTGATCTAGATCGTTTTAAGCAAGAGATAAAAGAGCACGTTACCCATTTCTTGTATGAAAAAACTCAGCGCTCGCCGATTGTCATACCGGTAATTAATGTAGTTGGCAGTAAGGGCGTAATGACCGTGACAACCAAAACCGGCAATGGTAATGGCAAAACTCCAGAAGAAGCTGCTAAAGAAGATGCTATAGCCCAGGCTCGTCGTTTTGCCCAACTGCGCCAACAACTCTTGGGCCAAGATTCCAGAGTCGACTAGACAAATGGTCAAACTGTGGTATAATATACTACATTGTCTTACGAATAGTTAAAGCAAAAGCAAAATAGGGTAAAATATAACAGTAATGGCTAAAAGGAAAAAATCGACTAAACGCAAACGAGCATCGGCAGCCAACGAGGCGCCTAAAGCTAATAATTTTTTTTGGCGCCAAGTATTTGTTTTGGTATTAGTTGTTTTAGCGTTGTTCCTTTTCCTTGGCGGTCTCGGTTGGGGCGGTATTCTACCGGTTAAATTATTTAATGCCGCCAGTTGGTCTTTGGGGTTGGTGGCCTATATTTTGCCGCTGGTATTAATATTTTTAGCTGTTCAAAAATTTAGGCACGACGAATACATAACTCCATTTTCTAAATTATTAAGCAGTTTATTGTTTTTGATATGCCTGGCCGGAATGACCCATGTATTTGTTGATCGTAGCGATTCGGCTCAGGCCGCCAGCAAAGGTACGTATGGTGGCGAAATTGGCCATTTGGCCAGCACCGGCCTTTTGACTTTTCTCAACAGCATGACAGCTTTTATTATCTTTTTTGTTTTTGCCTGGGTGGCTTTTATGTTCATGTTTGGAATTTCACCAAAAAGACTCCTTAAGGTAATACTAGCTTGGTTTAAGAAAAAAGATGACACAGACTTAGAAGCTCTCAAAAAGGGTAATGAATTTCAAATACACGAAGGAGTCCCTGTCATCCATCATGATTCAGGCGAAGACGGTAAACAATCAAGATTGGGTAATTTAAAAAATACTGCCGCTAAACTTACTCCAAGTGAAGATCATGCTGCCTTGACTGCGGCCATCGACCCTGATTGGAAATTTCCAAGTATAAATTTATTAAATCAAAAACAAGATAAAGCCGACCCGGGAGATACTAAAGCCAAAGCGGATATTATTAAATCCACTTTAGCTGATTTTGGGATAGAAGTTGAGATGGAAGGTGCGAATGTTGGGCCCAGAGTAACGCAATATACTTTATTACCTTCTTCCGGCCAAAAACTTAGCAAGATTGCTTCTTATGAATCAAACATTTCTTACGAACTGGCCGCCACATCAATTAGAATAGAGGCCCCGATACCGGGTAAACGAGCTGTTGGAATTGAGGTGCCAAATTATAAGTATGCCACTGTGCGCTTGCATAGCGTTTTGTCTTCAAAAGAGTGGGCGTCCGATCACGAGCCCTTGATTTTTGCTGTCGGTAAAGACATCTCCGGCCAACCGGTAGTTGCTTCTTTGGATAAAATGCCTCACTTACTGATTGCCGGGCAGACGGGTTCGGGTAAATCGGTCATGATTAATACGATATTAACCGGTTTGACGTTTCGCAATAGCCCGTCTGATTTAAAACTGATTTTAGTTGATCCAAAACAGGTTGAATTAACCCCGTATAATAATATTCCGCATCTATTAACACCGGTTATAACTGAACCGGAAAAATGCATCAGTGCCTTAAAATGGGCGGTCGCCGAAATGGAACGACGATTAAGAACTTTTGCGGCGTGTGGCAAACGCAATATCAGCGACTATAACGATTTTAAGAGAGAAGAGGGAATGCCCTATATCGTGATTGTCATTGATGAGCTGGCCGATTTGATGATGGCTGCTGCCAGAGATGTCGAGTCGTTAGTGGTCAGGATTGCCCAAAAAGCCCGGGCGGCTGGCATCCACCTGGTTTTAGCTACCCAGAGGCCGAGCGTAAACGTTATTACCGGGCTTATTAAAGCCAACGTGCCATCACGTATCGCTTTTACGGTTGTCAGCCAAGTTGATTCACGGACGATTATCGACCAGGCCGGAGCCGAAAAACTTTTAGGTCTTGGCGATATGCTGTATAAAACTACTGATATGGCCAAACCGGTTCGTATCCAGGGCACCTTAATCGAAAAGGATGAAATTGACAGAGTTAATGATTTCTTAAGAGATCAGCAAGCTCCGCAATACAACGATGAAGTCGTTAGCATGCCGGTGCAACTTAATGGTAAGGGTGGAATTGTGGCTGATTATCCGGGCCTTGATTCTGATGATGACATGTGGCGTGATGCAGTCAGGGTAGTGCTAGAAAATAATAAAGCCAGTACTAGCTTATTGCAGCGCCGGTTGCGAATTGGTTATGGCAGAGCTTCGCGGATTATTGACGAAATGGAAGAGCGGGGTATAGTCGGGCCGGCCGATGGTGCTCGCCCGCGAGAAGTGTTGGTGCATAGCATGGACGAAGTCTTTGGTAGTAGCGCACAAGATGACGCTATTGATGAACCTGTATCTGATGATTCGCAAGACGAACTCTTAACTCGTTAATACTAAGCTTGAGCTTTTTACAAACAAGTTTTATGATTTATCTAAGTGGGTAATGTATAAAAATCAAAAAAAGAAGGATTTTTATAAGTGGAAAAAAAGATTACTCCTGTTGATCATTTAACTGGGCTACCGTTACCCATTTATCCGTATAGCGATTATTCCGAGTATTCTCATTCCGTCAGGTACCCTGGCTATGATCCTTTTAAGACTATATGGCATCATCATTTTCATCCAGAAGCTGATTTACCATCCAATAAAAAGGGTGCTCTGTTTTTAAGGCATTCAAGGGTTCAGTTAGTACCTGCGTGGCTGCACGATGATTATCATGATATTTACGAAGGGCCACCCATTCCAAAAAATATATACAGCCGCTATCTCATGGGAATTTTTGCGGTTGCCGGCTATATGCCAAAAAATGCCATTGACGTACCAAACTCAAGATTTGAGGATGAGATCATACCACTGAATTTTCACGAATATAAAGGGATGCAGCAACCCGGAATGCTAAAAGGTGAATATATTAGAGACAATGGGCGGCTTAAATGGGCTAGTAGATTTATGATGAGTGTTGTCTTAAAACAAGACATAAAAGCGATAAATGAGCTGACCTTGGAGGAGTTTTTAATTACACCAGACAAAGACAGGCGAATTAAGCTGGCCGCTCATATAATCGATAAACTAGTAGATCAATCAACCTTACCGATTAATGATAAATATCAAAGAGCTCGCCATAATAAAAGAATAATCAATCGAGGATTAGTTACCCCCCGAGATGTAGTACTAAGTGTGACAAGGCCACTTATACCGGAAAATATTATCAAACTTGATCATAAGATTTTAAAAGATCTCGCGGCTTAGTTTGACTTAACAGAGATGGTTAAGGTATAATAACCAAATCATTAACTTCAGGTTGTCACGTTTTTAGGAGGCAGCCATTAACCAACGGAAGGAGCTCTCTTGAATATATACGAGTTAGCGGTGTTATATCATCCCGACCTTGAGATAGATCTAGATAAAGCCACCCAAAAAGTCACAAAAATAATTACCGCTGGCGGTGGTAAAATTACCGCCGATGATAACTGGGGCAAGCGCAAATTGTCTTATACAATAAAAGGCCTCGGGTCCGCCGTATATGTTTTTTATACGGTTGAATTACCTCCAGAAGCCGTTCGTAAAGTCGAGGCTAGCCTTAATATTACAGATGAGGTCATCCGTTTTTTGATTACTAAAGTAGATTTTAAAGCCATTGCTAAAGCCGAAGCTGCCAGAGCCGCACGGGCTAAAAAGGCTGCCAGCAGACAAGAACACGAAACCAAACAACATGAAACAGAAGAAATTAATGAGGAAGAGGAATAAGGAGGGGAATTATGGCACGAAGTTTTAACCAAGTAATATTAATGGGCAATTTAACCCGTGACCCGGAGTTGCGCACAACTCCGAACGGGCAGAGTGTCTGCAGTTTTAGTTTAGCTCTTAACCGTAGTTACAAGGGTTCTGACGGCAATTGGATAGAAGCAACGGATTATGTAGATGTCGTTGCCTGGGCTGGTTTAGGGGAGCGGGTGGCGCAATATGTAACCAAAGGCCGCCCGGTGTTGGTTAGCGGCCGATTGCAAAGCCGCTCTTGGGAGCAAGATGGCAATAAGCGCAGCAAGGTGGAGGTTGTTGCCGGCGATGTAACATTCTTAGGCGGCAGAGGTGAAAATAGTGGCTCGGTTCAACAACAAGAAAAACCGGAAGATGAAGAAAAGTCTAAAAAGCCGACGGCTAAAAAAGATGTTGTCATAGAAGACATCAGCGACGAGCCGATTGACCTCTCAGAGATTCCGTTTTAATAAAGGTATGTAAGGAGAATAAATGTCTACCAATCAACGAAAACCAGTAACCGGATCAATCTATTTTGACTATAAAGATGTTAAGACTTTGCAGCGTTTTGTCAATCAATTTGGCCAGATAGAAACGCGCAAGCGAACCGGTTTAACGGAGATGCAACAACGCCGTTTGGCTGGTGCCATTAAACGTGCTCGTCACATCGCACTGTTGCCGTTTGTAACCCATAATTAATTTGTAGTTTGCATATTGAATTTTGAATATTGCAATTAATAATCTACGAAAGCGAAATGAATATGGCATTTGGTATAACCGATCTTAAAAAAGGCACGATTTTCCAATTGGATGGACAGCCTTATAAGGTTGTGGATTATTCGCAAAAAGTCATGGGCCGCGGCGGCTCCATTGTTAACGTGCGTATAAAAAGTCTGCTTGATGGCAAAGTGTTGGATAGAACATTTAAGGGTAACGAATCTATTGAGCCGGCGGATATAACTAACAAAAACGTCCAGTATCTTTATAGTGATGGTGCAAAATTTTATTTTATGGACAGCACTTCTTATGAGCCGTTAGATGTGAGTGCCGATATGATTAGCGATAACTCAGGCTACCTTAAAGAGGGCGATTTAGTAAAGGCCCAAATTTTTAATGGCCGGATTATTAATATCGATATGCCCAAGAATGTCTTCTTAAGGGTCACCTATACTGAAAATGTGGTGCGGGGTGATACCAGCAGCAGCGTTTTAAAAGATGCCAAATTAGAAACCGGTATCACTATTAGGGTGCCGGCGTTTATAAAACAAGGCGATGTTATTAGTGTTAGCACCGAGGACGGTAGCTACCGTGAGCGCAAAAAATAGCACGACTAATAATGATAGATACTTTTATGTTTTTTTGACAGAAAAACGTAGAATTGGCGATAAATCAAATCATACACCACAGCACGTAACTCTTGTCCCGCCTTTTTTTGCCGACAAGCAAGCTGTGCTTAAGGTGGCTGAGACAGTGGCGTCAAAGTTTGACCCGTTTGAAATCAAAATGGACGGGCGGATGATGATTGGTGATAAAAAAGATATTCCTGTGATTCTTGTAAAGCCGAATAGCTATTTACAAGCAGTGCATGTGTCTTTGTTTGATGAACTGGGAAGACACAATATTAATACTGGCTACACTCGTTTTATAAGAGATGAATTTACACCTCACGTCACTATTAAAAAATATCTTCCGCCAATAAATGAGACCCAAAAGTTGATATTTGATCATATTGCGGTAATGCATAAAATTAAGGGTACTAAAACAGTTGTAGCAAAAAATATGCTTGGCCAGTCAGATGAAACAGTGGCTCGAGAATGAATTTGAGGATACAGTATGTCTCAAGAGATAATGGTACCAACTTTTAACCCCACAGAAATTTGGCCGAATAACGAGCATCCGGAACTAGATGAAGCGATTCAAAAATCGATAGATACCTTAAATAAGCAAAATCCCGATAAACTTATTTATGACTTATTACAATCTGTTGAAAAGTCAGAAAAAGGAATTGCTTATGCGGTAATTACGGCCAATGACTACGAAGGATACTCTAAAGAAGAGGCTCTGGTGTTGTTTAGCCCTTTCGCTAACACTATGGCCCCAAACAATCTGGTAAAAGCACGTTTTATTGCCGAAGTTGCTAAAGATGCTGATATTAGGGATGACCAGGGAAAACTAAAGCCCGTTGTGCTATTAAGTAGTCCGGGGTCAGATAGCTCTATTCAACTGAGCTGGGATGAAAGGCGTGTGATAAAAAGCGGAGATCTGGGTCCGGCAGCCAAGGAGTTGCTGCACGTTGTTGCTGAAAAGGACTTTGGGCACGTAGCACTACTTGGCTTTTCCCTAGCTTCTTCACTTGCCCGGACTGCAGCAGCAGAAGCGTATGGTAGCAACTTAGATATTAATGCTTTAAGTATAGGAGATGATCCGCAAGTAGAAGCGAGGCCATTAATTAAATTGGCGAGTGATTTCTTTAAAGCAACAATTCCTGATCTTAAAAAAGCCGTAGAAGATACGGGACTAAAGGCACAAAACGAGGCCTATAATAACGGAACTGTGTATGGCATTAACTTTTTAGTTTCAACATTTGCAAGACCAGCAGCCAACCATTATATTTATCGCGGTTTAGCCAAAGATACTTTTGAACAACAGATGTCAGAAGTTTTGGCGGAGAGTAAAATAGACAGAATTGTAGTTGGCTATGGCTCTGCCAGTGAAATCACCAAACCAGC
This sequence comes from Patescibacteria group bacterium, assembly GCA_035510605.1. GTDB lineage: Bacteria > Patescibacteriota > Saccharimonadia > Saccharimonadales > CAIOMD01 > DATKGW01. The sequence continues at coordinate 25,118 of DATKGW010000021.1, read as the reverse complement.
AAAAATTGAGCCTAGCCTGCAAAGATTATATGAGATGTACGGGCTTGATAGTTTTACTTCGATCAAAGTTAATGGCGGCAAACATACTTGGGGTGATGAACTTACATTACTTGCAAAACTTTATATGCTGGCTCTTACTTAATAGTTGATGAAGCAAAGACTCGATACAGAACTAGTCAGGCTGGGGTTAGTAGCTACACGCAGCCAAGCGGAAAGTTATATTAAGTTGGGCAAAGTTTCTGTTGATGGCAGGGTGATTGCCAGGCAGGGTTATTTTGTAAACGAAAATGCCAAAATAAAACTAGACCAGCAAGAGCAATATGTTAGCCGCGCCGGTTTAAAGTTAGCCAGTGTGGCTGATAAATTAAAGATGGATTTTAAAGATAAAATTGTGCTTGATGTCGGCAGCAGTACCGGTGGGTTTACGGATTTTGCTCTGCGAAATGGAGCTAAAAGGGTAATCGCTGTAGATGTTGGCACCAAGCAACTGCACACATCATTATTAGATAATCCAAAAATCGAGTTGCACGAACAAACTGACATCCGCTACTTTATTCTGGCAAATAAGCCCGACATAGTTCTAATCGATGTCTCTTTTATCTCTTTAAGGGAAGTTTTGCCGCATGTTACTAAGATTTCGGGCCCGAACACTCAAGTACTAGCTATGCTAAAGCCGCAATTCGAAGCAGGCGATAACTCAATGCATAAAGGCGTAATAAAAAATGATACCATGCGCCGCGATATTATTAAGCATTTCGAAGATTGGGCCAAAAAATACTTTGTAATTATTAATAAAGCAGATTCTGCCATTACGGGTGCCAAAGGCAACCAGGAACGCTTTTATTTATTAATTAATTAAACATTAAATCTAAATTCGACGACGTCGTTTGACTGCATAATATAAGTTTTGCCTTCAGTACGCAGCTTGCCGGAGGCTCTGGCGGCGACTTTAGAGCCAGCTGTGATTAAATCGTGATAATCTACAATTTCGGCGGCAATAAAGCCTCGTTCAAAATCGCCGTGGATTACACCGGCAGCTTGCGGGGCAGTACTACCTGTTTTTATGGTCCAGGCTCGCACCTCTTTTTCACCGGCGGTTAAGAAGCTTTGCAGGCCAAGAGTCCTATAGGCTGCCGTGACCAGTTGTTCCAAGCCGGAATTTTTTACACCATAACTTTCTAAGAGTTCGTTGGCCTCGGCAGTGTCCAGATTTTTTAGTTCGTCTTCCAGCTTGGCACAAATAAAAATGGCTTGGGCGGGGCTAACCAAATTTGCCAATTTTTGTTGCATGGTTTTATCAGCCAGAGTTTGCTCATCGACATTGAATACATAAATAATCGGTTTGGTTGTCAAAAGCTGCAAGTCTGCCAAATCATCAAAATTAAGAGCGGGTTCTTTGTTCAGCAAAACGCCATTATTTAAGAGGTCATAAGCTTTATTGGTAGTCTCGTATTTTGGTTTCAGTTTTGGATCAACCCGAGCCTCTTTTTCGATTTTATGCAGTCTATTTACAATAGTTTGCAAGTCTGCCAGCACTAATTCGGTGTTAATAATTTCCATGTCAAACGACGGATCAATTTTATTGTTCACATGCAGCACATTGTCGTCATGAAAAGCACGTACGACTTGGGCGATGGCCGCGCATTCGCGGATATGGCTTAAAAACTGGTTACCCAAGCCTTCGCCCTTGCTGGCTCCGGCCACCAAACCGGCGATGTCCGTAAAGGTAACGGTGGCAGGTACAATCTTTTTGCTGTTATATAATTCTGCCAATTTTTCTAAGCGCTTGTCTGGTATGGCCACAATGCCAGTATTGGGGTCGATTGTGGCAAAAGGGTAATTAGCTGCTAAAATATTATTGTTAGTCAGGGCGTTAAACAGGGTAGATTTGCCAACATTAGGCATCCCGATAATGCCGATAGATAAAGACATGCTCTAATTTTAGCATCTTGTACAGATAGAACGTCTATCAGTTAATTATCAGCTACCATCAGTATCATCTAATAAATACCAATATTTAAATTCGGAGAACGATACAATTAAATATCTTACGGATTTTTTACAGCTAAACGCTAAAGAAAACAAAGACAAACCGGCAATAATATTTGAAGATCAAAATATTACCTGGTATCAATTGTGGCAAAAAGTTGAGTCGGCTAGTCGTTTGGTGTCTAAAAAGTTGGGGGCGGATGAGCAAAAAGTGGTTGGGTTGCTGCTGCCCAACTCGATTGATTTCGTAATATCATATTTGGCGATTGTTCATGCTGGGCACATTGCATTGCCGCTAGATTTAAGCTTTAAACGACTGGAACTTGAAGCAATAGCCCACCAAATGAGTCCCGAATTAATAATTACCGATAATGTTTACAAATCATGTCTATCGAATAACCCAACTAGATTAATAATGGTAGATGAATTGTTTGATTACAATCGATTGACTGGGGAACTGTTGCGGATATCACCAGAAAAACAGATTGCCAGCCTGACTTTTACATCCGGTACAACTGGGGTGCCAAAAGCTGCACCATATACCCATGCCAATCATATTTGGAACATAAAAACTTGCTCCGAGGTCTGGAATTGGACGCCAAAGGACACTTTACTAATTTCATTGCCGCTTAGCCATTGGTATGGCATAGTTATGGGTTTAAGCGGCGCGCTTTATCACGGTAATACGCTATATCTGCAAGATTGGTTTGATGCTAAAAAAACATTAAAGCTGCTGGCATCTGGTAAAATTTCATTCTTTACTCATGTCTCATCGGTTTATGGCAAATTATTACAAATGGAGGGTGATTATGATCTATCTAAACTGCGATTATGCGTGTCGGGTGCATCACCATTATCACCAGTTGTTTGGCAAAAATTTAAAGATCGTTTTGGCGTAGAGATTACAGAATGTTATGGGTCTTCGGAAACCGGCCGGATTGCCGGTAACACAATGTCCAGTCGTGTACCCGGGTCGCCGGGCAGAGTATTACCCGGTGTAAAACTGAAATTAGATAGTTTGGGTAACGTATTGGTTAAATCTCCGGGGATATTCCCGGGATATTTTAATAACAACCAAGCAACTCTCGAGGGTCTGACAGATGATGGTTACTGGAAAACCAGTGATATTGGTGAGTTAGACAATGGCCAGCTTTATTTAAGGGGCCGTAAGCAAGAAATTATTAAAAAATCCGGCTATACGATTTCACCGCGCGATGTTGAGTGGGCTATATATCATTGCCCGGACATCGATGAAGTTCATATAGTTGGTATCCAAGATTCAAATCAACCCAATGACAAGATTGTCTGTTTTATAGTAGGTAATATTAGCAAAAATGAGCTGCAAGCTTACTGTAGGGCCAATCTGCCCCACGCCTGGCGACCAGACAAGATTGTGGTTATCAAAGAAATACCGTGTGTCCGTAGTGGCAAGCCCCAGCTAGTGGCTTTAAAAAATATGGCGGCTGTTTAATACTATGTCGGTTCAGCAGGTTAGCTCCATAGCTAAAGCTCAGACTAACCGAATACTGTCTTTTGATTTAATCAGGGGTATGTTTTTACTGATAATGTTTATTGATCATTTAGAATTTTCGCCAACCAATTACTTTGATTTGTTTACCGGCAAAGGTAGATTGTATGTTTCTGCAGCCGAAGGTTTCTTCTTTCTGTCGGGTTTGCTTGTTGGTATAGTTTACCGGCGACGAATAGCCCTAGGTTTTAAATTTATTTTTAAGAAAATGTGGCAGCGAGCCTTTAAACTCTATATTTTGGCAGTAGCTACAACTTTGATATTTGCTTTTTGGGCGGTAATGACTAACCATCAATGGATTAAATACGGCTTGCCGAACACCGTAAACTGGCACAGTTTAATTCTTCGGACTTTTGGGTTGCAATTTGTGTATGGTTGGGCCGATTTTTTGTCACGGTTTGCCATATTAATGCTTATCGCACCATTTGTTTTTTATATGGTAGCAAAAGGCAAGTGGTGGATAATGGTGACGGCCAGCGTTGTAGCCTGGATATTGAGAGGTCAAAACTTCATTTTAGGTTGGCAAATAATTTTTAACCTTGGCATATTAACCGGTTATTACTGGAATGAGCTGCAGATAAGGGCCAAAAATTTACAGCCAAAAACAAAGCGTATTTTTAAACATTCACTTTATTGGTTAGCCGGCATCACTTTTGTTTTTAGTTATGCCGGTGTTTATTTGCTGACGTATCTTAATGATGTTATTTCTAATTTACCAAATTGGCTTGTTGGCTTGACTCATAGCTGGAATACCATTAACGCCGATATTTGGATATACGCTCAAAAATGGACAATGGGCCCAATTAGGATTGTGCTTTTCTTTTTGTGGATGACGGTACTTTATCTGTTGGTCGAAAAGTACAAAATGGCCATAGCTAAGCATACAAAAGGGGTGTTGGAACTACTGGGTCGTAACAGCTTATTTGTATATATCACTCACGCCTTTATTGTTTTTGGTTTTTATGCATTAATAGTGCCGCCAAGAACGAATTTGTTACAGAATTTTGCTATAACGCTTTTGGGGATAGTGACATTAATATCTGTGACATTTATATATAAAATGTTTTCATCTCATTTTAGGGCGAAAGTTTTTATAAACCTAAGGAAAACATTAAATAGAAGCAAACTGCTGTTTGTCAATTAAAGTGTAAGGCTAGAAATTATTAAATGAATATGGCCGCCAATTGTTAAGAGAGTGGTTATTGCTTGTCGTCCAAGCTTTAAGTACAATCATACTTAAAGCTAAAGCATTATAATGAAAATCCCATTTAAGTCACAAAGAAACGACAGATCAAAAGACATAAAGGGTATACAAGTATCCGAGACAATTACCCCTAAATTTTATGAATTTTGGCTTAAAAAGCCCTTCAAAATTCAAAAACACAATAATCCTGTGAACACGAACGATGCAACAGTATTTGGTACGACCACCCCGAAATTTCATAGATCTTGGCCTAAATTGCCGTTTAAAAAATTAAGGTCCAAAAAAGTTAAATGGATTGGCCTAGCCGTTTTGTTTTTGATATTAATTGGTGCCGGGTTACTGACATGGTGGCACTATGTGCCGGTAGCAACCGTTGATGGCCAAAAAATATCTCGAGCAGAATACAATACCGAACAAGCGAAAATGGATAAATTCTATAAGTATAATAATGATGAGAATGCCCAAAAATCAGTATCGACTTCTGCTAAAAATGAACTCATTGAAGAAAAGATAATTCTTGGTGAAGCACAAAAAAGAGGTATAACAGTATCTGATCAAGAGATAAATGCTGGCTATAATGAAATTGTAAAACAATACCCTAGCGAAGAGGCGTATATAAAGGCAATAAAGGCTGCATACGATTGGACGCCAGAACTTACAAAATATTCAATAAAGATCAGATTATTGACTCAAAAATTAAAAGATCAAGTGCTTAAGGGTTATGATGTTATGTTTATGGTTGTCCGTTATGATATGGGTACAGATGAACCAAAAGAAGATCCTCTAGCAAAACCGAGAATTGATAATTATTATAATCAGATTTTGGCAGGTAGAACCATAGAACAAATTGGCGCAGATCCTAGCTGTCAAAACTCTATTTGCCACATTGATGAGCAGAAATTAATAAACGAAGAAACGTCTAAAGCCGCCTTTTTTGCAAGTAAAGGCGAAGATTGGGCAGCAATTTCTAAGCTAAAAAATGTTGGTGATCATACGCCAGTTGTAAAATCTAGTGGTGGATATTATGTTATTTATAGAGTAGATAAAGTATATGGTGGGTCATATAACACCTGGGAAGAATTTATCAATAGCTGCAAAGATAAATACGTCTCTTATAATCCGTTAAGTAAGATAGCTTCGGCATTGCAGACCGCCGCTAAGTGGTTATCTAATATTGGAATTTTGTTGTTTGGGCAACATGCTCTTGCTATTGGGCCGTGTCCTAATGGAGTGCCAAATACTTATTTTAACCCGGTTGAAGTTTATGGAACCGTGAGTGACGCTAACACCCTTTACCTCCCAAGCGTAGATGTCAATGAAACAATAACCGACCTTCTTGGCCAGTGTGCAAATCAATGGGCAAGTCAGAGTTGCGAGCATTCAGGATGTGCTAAGCGTAGCTTTTGGGTTGGGTATAATAATTACACACCTACTCTAGATCATCAAGTGTCGCACATAGTTAATAGTAGTGGTAATTCGGTACGTATCAGCGGCAATTATTTTTTTCTAAATGACCAAGCAGCGGAGTGCCATTACTATTGGAAGTGGGTGTTTTCTAAAACGGGGTACATAACGGTAGAGCAATTAGAGGGGCGTGATGTTTTTATAGGAACTAATGGGATGGCAAAAGAAGTTGACGCTTTTCTTACTCCTATTCCAATTATTCCACACTCAGCCACTATTACCGGTTTTGCAACGGCCAATGGTGTTGCCAACGCCACTGCTGTAGTAGGGCAGACAGTTGTTTTTGATAATGGAGAAAACACCAGTAATCTATCTAACGTAGGTGCAGATAGATTTAATTATTCAATTACCGGTGTCGCACCAACTTCGGGTGGTGCGCCATTATCTCCTGCTGGGCTGGCTGTCGATAGTCCGGTTCCCGTTGTTCAAACAGCCGCAGGCACTTATTGTAGGACCATAACCGCTTACGGGGCGCCAGCATATGCGGTTTATTCAAATAATCCAGCTACAGCTTGCGTAACTGTGATCAACCCGTGGGCTTTGGCGGGTTCTTCTAGTGTGAGTCCGCCGACTGTCGAAGTCGGTGACAACGGTAGCGCGTCGGCAAACTTTACGCATAATATACAAAATGTGACACCCTACAATATGGACCAGGGGTTTAGCTCGCAAGTAGTAGATGGTAGCGGTGCGGCAGTTACTGGTGTATTTAGTAATGCAGCGCTCGGTGCCTGGAGTTGGGCGCCTACTCGGTCTACCACCAAATCGTTTCCGCCCGATACAGCGAATGGTACTGTCTATTGCGAACAGATTAACTTTTGGCCAAGAGCTTATAACGACGCTGGTGCTGGAAGCTCTAACAAAGCCTGTGTAACGGTTTACCAAAATCGCAAGGCATCTTATGGGGTAACAATAAGTTCTGCCGGGGACTACGAAAGGGGCGCCAGTAGCAGCGGTGCTGCTACCATACCGGTTACTGCCAGTGTTAGGTTAATTTCGCCTCCTCCGTGCAAGGGTTTGGCCGGAGCGGTTAATATTGATCATATAATTTTGCAAATAAGCGGTAATAAAAATGGCGTGCTAAAGGACGAGCAAATAACTGTCGAGGTACCTAACTGTAGTACAACGCTGGGAAACGGATCTATTGTTGGCTCTTTTACTTGGGATATTAGTAAGGCCTGGCTAGATACCCAACCGATTGGTTCATCGCTAACATATACAGCGAATGCCCGTTTTGCAGCCGGGAGCTTCTCGAACACGATAAGCCCAAGCACGATTAGTACAACACTTACTATTTATGAGGTCCCTTACGCGCGTTTTTATGGTAATGATATCCATGCCACGGGCTCTGGAGGTACTCCACAGGGCCAGATATTCTTTAACTCTAATGGTAATGATGGTTCCGCAGATCAATATGCTGCCATAGCGACAAATCTTATTAGTATGGTGACGGCTGCCTTCCGTGGGGCTGCTCCATCTCCCCCTAATGGACTCAAGGTGGAAAGATTTAATAACTGGTCCGGTAATGAACGGGATGTCTCGGGGGTTTTACCATCTTCACCTACTGGGACTTTTAATGGTGGTGCTTTGCCAAATGTCGCCGGCTATTATATACCGGCTTCTAGTGGTAACAATATCTCCATAAGTGGTTCTAGTGGTATTGCCAACAAGGTTACTGTAAAAACCGATGGCTCTATCAATATTACAGGTGATATAAAGACAACCATCCCTAGTGGATTGTTTTCTAATGCTACTACACCAGTGGTCTTATTAATTGCTGGTAGGGATATTTATATAAACAGTAATGTTAAGCAGATAGATGCTATTTTGATTGCTGGTGGTAAGATTTACACCTGTGCAAGTGGGTTCAGTGAAGTTGCTCGTAGCAGCTGGCAGAACCAATGTAATACAAAACTCACCATCAATGGTGCCGTTGGGGCGCCTAATATCCGTTTTGCCCGGTCTATTGGTACAAGGTTACTGGCTGCATCCGGAGAGAATAATCCTACTACATCGGCAGCAGGTGACAAAGCGGGAGTGGACAATATGACTGGAGTGGGAGGAGATGTACATCATGCGGCTGAGGTGATTAACTTCCCAGCATATCTGTACTTTGCTACGCCATACTTAACCGATACAAGCAAAACCGGCTATCAATCTATATTTAATGCCGCGCCGCTCCTGTAAAATTGGTTTCAAATATTAACGCTTATGCTACAATAATGCCTATGGGTGTCCTTAGTGGCGTCAAGGACTTTTTTGGATTAGATATAGGTACATCAGCCGTCAGGTTGGTGCAACTGCGGGGCAATGGCCCGGTAAAAGCGCTTATTAAGTACGCGATGGTACCTATCGATGCAAACATCGTCTTAAGTGACGCCAAAGCAGATCAACAAAAAGTAGCAGGCATAATAAAAGAATTGGTGGGGCAGGCAAAAGTTACCACCAAAAATGTGGCTGTTGGTTTGCCGTCCGAACGGGTTTTTAGCACAGTCGTAGACATTAATCGTTTAAGTAAAGCCGAACTCGATAAAACAATTCAATTCCAGGCCGATACGCTTATTCCGACTCCTATTAACGAAAGTAAAATTGATTGGGCTTATATAGGCGATTCGCCAAAAGATGCCGGAAAGGTAGAAATATTGTTATCCAGCGTACCAAACCAGTTTATTGAGCAACGTCTGGATATGTTAGAAGATATAGGCTTGAATGTGGTTGCCTTTGAGCCGGATGCTCTGGCACTGGCCAGGGCTATAATCGCCAGTGATGCTACAACTCCGCAAATGGTAATCGATATGGGAATGAAGGCTACCGATTTGGTCATTTCAGCTGCCGGTTGCCCCAGGTTGATGCGTAATATTCCTACTGGTAGTGACACTGTTTTAAGGGCTGCGATTCAAAATCTGAACATTGACGACAAACAAGCCGAGCAGTTTATCTATAAATTTGGCTTAAACAAAGATAAGCTGGAAGGCCAAATATACAATGCCATAATTTCTACAATCGATATACTGGTAAATGAGATAGAAAAATCCATTAAGTTTTATCAAGCCCGTTACACAAATATGCCACTAGAACGCATTATTGTGACCGGGGGTGCCTCTACTTTGCCGGAATTCCCACTTTATCTGGCAAATAAATTTGCCATTAATGTAGAAATCGGCAACGCTTGGCGGAATGTTTCATTCCCGACAGATAGGCAGAATGAATTATTGGCAGTGTCTAACCATTTTGCGGTGGCAGCCGGGCTGGCGGAGCGTATGGAATGATACAAATAAATCTTTTACCAGAGGTAAAAACCAAATATATAAAAGCCGAGCGCACCAAGCATCTGGTTTTTGTAAGCTCAGCTGTAATATCAAGTGTGGTGATTGGCGTGGTAATAATTATGGCCAGCGTTGTTTATGGTGCTCAGAGGCTTCGCCTAAACAGTTTGGATAGCAATATTAAAAAGAATAGTTCAAAACTGCAGCAAATTGATGGATTGGATAAAATATTGACCATTCAAAATCAGTTGAATAGTCTACCGGCGTTGCATTCGCAAAAACCGGTCACCAGCCGGTTATTTACTTTCTTACCGCAAATTACTCCAAATGACGTACAGATAGCAAAGTTTACTCTTAGCTATGACACCTCTACCATAACAATTGATGGCACTGCCGGGTCTTTGGAATCGGTGAACAAATTTGCCGATACGCTTAAATTTACTAAATTTACAACCGATCAGAACCAAAACCAAAATAGTGCTTTTTCGCAAGTTGTTCTAACAAGCTTTGCCCGGACCGATAAAAGTGCTTCTTATACTATTACAATGAGCTTTGATCCGGCGATATTTAGCAGTGATAATAAAACCGTAACTTTGGTAGTACCAAAAATGACCACAACCCGGTCGGAGACGGAGCAACCACCTGCTTTATTTAAATCCCAGACAAGTGATAATTCTGGGCAGGCAGTGAGGTAATTATGGCAAAATTTAATTTACGTACGTCAATCAAGCATCTACAAATCGATAAGGCTAATTCCAGGATTGTCATAGTCTCGGCGGCGACCGTGGCAGTGGTTGTATTTTCTATTGTAGCCTGTGTTTCTTTGGGTAAAGAGATGGCATATAAAAATAAAGTCATTAATTTACGCAACAAAGCCAATAAGCAATTAGTGGCTAACCTTAGCTCGGTTAACACCCTGGTAACTTCTTATCAGACATTCGAAAATAGCAGCGAATCAGTCATTGGTACTGCCGATAAAAATTCTAAAATTGTTTTAGATGCCTTGCCAAGCAAGTATGATTTTCCGGCGCTGGCAACTAGCCTAGAGGCTATAATTACCAGTAGTGGTTCAAAAATAAGTAGTATAACCGGTACTGATAATGAAGCTACGGCTACTCAAGATAGTATTAATCCGCAGCCAATAGAAATGCCGTTTCAAATTAGTGCGACTGGTAGCTTTACCAGTGCTCAAACATTAATACTCGATTTAGAACTATCAATTCGGCCTATCCAAATATCATCTCTGACTTTAACCGGTAGTGATCTTAATCTTCAAGTAAGTGTTATGGCTAAAACATATTACCAACCGGAAAAACAGCTTGGTATACAACAAAATGTGGTTTCTGGTGGTAGTAGTAAGGCCAAAACTACTGTCAGCAGCCCGGGAGCAACTAAATGAAGCAAAAAGACATAATAATTATTGTGGCAATTGCCGTGATTAGCGGAATATTTAGTTTTGCCATAGCTAATTTTTTGTTCGGAGGTCAAAAGGCCCATAAGCTTACTGCGCCTTCCGTCCAGGCCATTAGCTCTGATTTTAAACTGCCTGACAGCACCTATTTCAATAAACGGTCGCTTGACTTAACTAAGAACATAACTATCGGTGACAGCACAAATCCAGCACCATTTAATACCCAATAAAATAGTATTAGAGGGTTATTCGCAACAATCATGAGTGTACTTTTAGCAGATACCAGAAAACAGGTAGAAGATCTAATTGTTAAAAAAGGGCTTATTAAAGCCCAGGAACTTGATAATCTGCGGGCTAAAGCGGTGGCTGATGATACGCCGTTTTTGACTTTACTGGTAGATGAGGGTCATATATCAACCGAAGAGCTCACAAAAGCAATTGCCCAAATTACTAAAGTGCCCTATGTTAATTTATTGAATGCTCGGGTAAAACCGGAGGTTTTGAGTCTTTTACCTCAAGAAATTGCTGAACGTTATATGGCGGTGCCTTTGGGTGAGATGCAAAATCGCTTGGTTGTGGCCATGCTTGATGCCGACAACGTACAGGCGGTAGACTTTTTGTCTAACCGTATTGGCCGCCCCCTAAAAGTTTATTTGAGTAGCGAAGAAGGTATTACGAACGTTTTAAAGCAATATCAGGTTGATGTGGGCAAAGATGTTGCCGAAGTATTACAAAAACATACAGCTGCCGAACAAGCTGCGGATAAGTTGGTTACACCAGAAAAATCAATTCAAACTATCGTACAAGATTCGCCGATAAGCAAGGCCTTAACTTATATATTGGAGTATGCGGCCAATAACCGGGCCAGTGACGTACATATTGAACCATTGGAAAAAGGGCTAAAAATCAGAGCCCGAATAGATGGAATACTTAGGGAAATCATGAATTTGCCAAAATCAACCGAGCCTCCACTGGTATCCCGCGTAAAAATTTTATCCAATTTAAAGATTGATGAGCACAGAATACCTCAAGACGGCCAATTTACTATTATGGTAGCCGGCCGGGCGATAGATTTGCGTATTGCTATTTCGCCGGTGGTTTGGGGCGAGCAAGTAGTTATTAGGTTACTCGATAAAACCGGTACCAGCCTTAAGCTCGAGGATATGGGTTATTCCGGCCGGGCCCTAAGGGCAATCAGGGAGGGTATTAAACATGCCAATGGTATGGTTCTTACTTCCGGCCCAACCGGTTCCGGTAAAACTACCAGTTTGTATGCTTTGGTTCAAGAAATAAAGAGTGATGAAATTAACATTGTCACACTAGAGGACCCGGTTGAATATAAAATGGACGGTATTAACCAAATCCAAGTCAATGCGGATGTTGGCCTGACTTTTGCCAATGGTTTAAGGTCTATATTGCGTCAAGATCCCGATGTGGTAATGGTCGGCGAAATTCGTGATAAGGAAACTGCCGCACTGGCTGTTCAAGCTGCTTTAACCGGGCATTTGGTCTTTTCGACACTGCATACAAATTCGGCTGCCGGCATTTTGCCACGCTTACTCGATATGGAAGTTGAGCCTTTCTTGATTGCCAGTACGGTGCGTACCGTCATCGGCCAACGCTTGGTACGGCGGGTTAATGTTGAACCGGATAGTTATCAGGCCAGCAGGGTCGAAGTTGAGGCTATTAAATCAACGATCGGCCGGCTCTTACCTAAGACCGAAGAAGAGAAAAAGGCTGTCATGGAAGATTTGGGCTATGGAGACTTGCCACTTGCCGACCAAAACGCTTATACTTTGTACAAGGGCAAAGCTACGCCGAGCAACCCCAATGGTTATAAAGGGCGCATGGGCTTGTATGAGGTATTTAATGTCACCGAAGACATCCAGGATCTCATAATTAAGCATGCTACCAGCGCCGAAATTCAGAAAAAGGCCGAAACGCAAGGCATGGTATCCATGCGCGAAGATGGTTACTTAAAAGCCTTAACAGGCAAAACGACCTTGGTAGAGGTAAATCGGGTAGCAGCAACAGATAGCGCTTAAATTCATAAAAGGGTGGAAAAGAAATATGCCAGCATCAACACAGCCAAGAATAGAAGTACTCCTTGAGGAAGTACTCAAACGTAAAGCCAGTGACTTGCATTTACAAGTCGGGTTGGCACCAATGCTGCGTATTGACGGCGCGCTAAAACCAGTTAGCGGTGCCGATGTGCTCACCGAAGAATCTATTGAAACCCTGATTTTTGCAATTTTAGATGATGATCAAAAACAAATTCTGTTAAAAGATAAAGAATTTGATTTTAGTTTTGCTTTTGGCGATCTGGGCCGTTTTAGAGTTAACGCTTTTCATGAGCGTGGCAACTTGGCCGCCGCCTTGCGTTTGATTCCGAATGAAATATTATCTGTAGAGCAATTAGGTTTACCACAAATTGTCAATAAATTTGCAGATTATCCACGCGGTTTGGTGCTAATTACCGGCCCAACCGGTTCTGGTAAATCAACCACCTTGGCTGCTTTGATAAATAAAATTAATCAAAGCCGTACCGAACACGTTATTACCATCGAAGACCCGATAGAGTTTACTCACAAAAGTGTAAAAAGCGTAATTGTCCAACGCGAAGTCCATTATGATACTTTTAGTTTTTCGGCTGCTTTGCGTAGTAGCTTACGCGAAGATCCGGATGTGGTGTTGATTGGTGAAATGCGTGATCTAGAGACTATTGCAGCTGCTATTACCATTGCCGAAACCGGTCATTTGGTTTTTGCGACTTTGCACACCAATAGCGCAGCCCAAAGTATTGACCGCATGGTTGATGTTTTCCCGCCTCATCAACAACCGCAAATTAGGGTGCAATTGTCGAATATGCTAATGGCTATTTGCTCGCAGCGCCTATTACCAGCCATTGGCGGAGGTCGTATAGCTGCCGCCGAAATTTTGATAGCTACACCAGCTGTTCGCAATATCATCCGGGAGGGTAAAAGTCATCAATTAGATGCCGTCATTCAAACTGGTGGTGAATATAGTATGCAGAGTATGGATAAAACACTTGTCGGCTTGGTACACGGTGGTACGGTAACTTACGATGAAGCTCGCAACGTGGCGGTTGATATCGATGAACTTGACAGGTTAATGAGAGGCTAATCTATATATGCTAAATTTTGAATATACGGCACGCAACACGGCAACCGGGCAAAAAATAAAAGCCCAGGTTCAGGCCGACAATGAGCGCTCGGCTGCCAAACTTATTCAAGAACAAGGCTTGGCTCCGCTTACTATCAAATTACAAAAAACCGGCGGTAAAAGCTATTTTAAAAGAATAAAAGCCAAAGATCGTGTTTTGTTTGCCCGCCAGCTATCAACACTTGTTAATGCCGGTTTACCGTTGGTTCAAAGCTTGCGTATGGTCCAAAAGCAATCTACTTCTAAACCACTGCAAGCAGTTATCGGTGATGTAGTAACCGATGTAGAAGCGGGCAAAACCCTGGCTTCTGCTCTAGAAAAGCACCCATTAGTTTTTGGTTTGGTTTTTACTAATATGGTAGCTGCCGGTGAGACTTCCGGCACACTTGATACAGCTTTAGAACGTTTAGCCAACCAGCAAGAAAAAGATGCCGAAATTTTATCTAAAATTCGCGGAGCACTAGCTTATCCGGTAATTGTAATTTTAGTTATGATTGCGGTTGTGGGTTTTATGATTATTAAAGTTTTGCCGCAGGTTAAGACGCTATATGCCGGTATTCCTGGTGCCACATTGCCTGTTTTGACCAGAGTATTATTGGCAGTCTCCAGTTTTGTGACACATTTTTGGTGGATTTTCTTGATTCTATTAATTTTGGCAGTTGTGTTTGGGTCACGTTGGATGAAGACAGTGGGCGGTAAAAGATTCTCTGACAGAATAAAAATATCCCTACCTCCCATAAATCGTTTATACATGAAGATGTATATGGCCAGGTTCTCCCGTACCGGAGCCACTCTGGTAGCCAGTGGTGTGCCACTGATTCAAATGTTAGAAATTACCGGTGAAGCCGTAAGTAATGTGTACATTAAAGAGTCCTTAAACAAAGCCATGATTCAGGTTAAGGGTGGCAAAGCTTTGTCTGATGCCCTAACCGGTGACCCGAACTTTTTAGAGCTGGTGCCAAACATGCTGCATATTGGCGAACAGTCAGGGTCGATGGAAGCCATGATGTCTAAAACGGCCGATTATTATGAAAAAGAGGTAGATAACGAAATCAAAACCGTTTCTACCATCATCGAGCCGGTTATGATGATTATTCTTGGAGTAGTGGCTTTAATAATTGTTGCGGCAGTACTGATGCCAATATACGGATTGGCGGGTAAAAACATCATAAGCTAAAGGTCACTTGTAATTTTATATTTTGTAGTTATTATTAAATCATAGAATTAAGCATAAGAATTAAAAGGGAAAGGGCACTAAATATATGCTAAAGAAAAACAAATCAGGCTTCACGATAATCGAAGTCTTAATAGTACTGGCAATCGCCGGGCTTATAATGTTAATCGTCTTCTTGGCGGTTCCGGCTTTGCAGCGCAACAGCCGTAACACCCAGCGGAAAAACGATATTGCCTCACTATTGAGTGCTGTATCTGAATATTCTACTAATCACAGCGGTACCTACCCAGGGGGCGGAAATTTCAGTACTGTATTTACAGATACTAATCCGAACCTTGGATATTACACTACAGCAGGAAATGTTACCTGGGCAAAGCAAAATGGTCCGACTCCAGTAACTGATCCGGCTAGCCTAGATAGCGTTAAGTTGGCAAATTATGCAAAATGTAGTGGTAACAGCTCTGTAGCAGCTGGCGCCACTTCAAGAAGCGTTGTAGCCGTATATGACGTTGAGGGCAGCGGCGGCGCAATAGTTCCACAGTGTTTAGAAGAGTAGGGATTGTATAAGCTAAAAAAGAGGCTGATTAATCAGCCTCTTTTTGTGTTAGCATAAGTGTTAATGATTATTGCTATTTTAGCTATCTTAGGGCTAGCTTTTGGCAGCTTTGTCAATGCTCTAGTGTGGCGCTTGCACGAGCAAAATAAGAGTAAAAGCAAAAAACTTTCTATTTTATATGGCCATTCTATGTGCCCAAATTGTAAACACCAACTAGCCATAAAAGATTTGGTGCCGGTTTTTAGCTGGGTATTTTTAAGGGGTAAATGCCGCTATTGTAAAAAACCGATATCCAAGCAATACCCGTTGGTGGAATTGCTGGTTGTGGTGCTATTTGTCGTTTCTTATGTAGCTTGGCCGATAAACTTGAATAGTAACTGGCAATATCTAAACTTTGCCACTTGGCTAGTTATCCTGGTTGGTTTAACGGCTTTGGCTGTTTATGATAACAAGTGGATGATTTTACCCGATAAAATTATTTATCCCGTAATTGTATTTGCGATTATTTCAACCATGTTGCAATTTGCTTTAGGCAGGCCCGGCAAAGACATAACAGAAGTTTTGCTATCGGTAATTATTGGAGGGGGGCTGTTTTGGTTGATCTATCAGGTTTCTTTAGGAAAGTGGATCGGCGGTGGCGACGTAAAACTGGGGTTTTTGCTTGGGATTTTAGTAGCTAAGCCAGAACTTGCGCTCCTATTATTATTTTTCTCTTCAATTTTGGGTCTGGTTTGGATATTACCATTAATGATTTCAAAAAAGATAACCAGAACTAGTAAAGTACCGTTTGGGCCGTTTTTGATTATGGCTGCAATGATTGTAGTGCTTTTTGGCCAGCACGTCATCAATTGGTACCAATCGTTCATACTTGTAAGCTAGCCAAGCTTCTTGAGATAGAAACAATGTGCTTATGTTATACTTTTATCAATGATGAGGCTAAAAAAAAGAGCCGGCTTTACTGTAGTAGAAACAATGATGTTTTTAGCGGTGTCGGGTGCTATTTTTGTCTCTGTAGCAATAATGATTTCTGGCCAGTTGGATAAATATCAATCTAAAGACGCCGTGAACCAGTTGGAGTCTACAGTACGTGGCGTCTTAAATGATGTTACTAATGGCTATTACCCGATTACTGACACAAACCCATCTTGTGGAGGAGCATCTTACCAGAGAGGTTCTAGTCAAACATGTATGTTTGCCGGTAAATCTATAACATTTGAGGCTAACGATATTCTTATACAAGCTTATGGTGTTAAAATAGATAGAATTAATCCCATTAACAACATAAATCAACTCTTACCGCTTAATTTAAATGAGACAAAGCCATATCAATGGGGTATAACACCTATTTCACCATCATCATCAGTCTATTACATATTAAATACAAACTTTGCCACAGCTACCAATCTTGCTGGTAATTTTTTATCTGGCACGCAAAGTGTGAGTTTATTCTATGGCTCGAATCTTGCGCTTGTCGACTCTAGCAACAACAAAGTTTGTTTTAAAAACAGCGGCCACTACAGCAGCTTAGAATTTGGAATAAATGGCGCCCTAACCGTAAAAACTAATTTTCAGGATAATACATGCCATGAGTAGACGTAGATTATTAAACCAGACCGGCGAAACAATAGTAGAGGTTTTATTTGCTATTGCCGTGCTGGCTTCGGCTTTGGGCGGAGCGCTGGCCATATCTACCAGGTCTAAGAATATGATACAAGCCAACCAAGAACGCTATCAGGCACAATTAATAGCCAATGGCCAAGCTGATAGCCTAAAAATTTATATGTCTAATAATTCAATTTTTTCAATAACTTCAACCCAGTATTTTTGTATAGATAAATCAGATACTGCCAAAACAGATGTTTATACCGATTTAAGTAGTCCGCCGGACGGTTGTAAACAGGATAATGGCGCCAATATAGGTTTATATACAGTATCAATAAAGCAACCGTCCTCTATTTTCAATATTTTTGTGATTAATGTCAGCTGGGTCAGCATAGTGAATAAGACTAATGACCAAGTGGAGCTAGTCTATGGCATATAAGAATCAAAAAGGCTTCACCATACTGGAACTTATGATTGCTATATCTGTATTTACAATTGCAATTGTGCTTATAACTTCAGGCGTGATTGCTGTCGGTCGCTATTACCAGCAGGGTGCTACCAAAGCCAAACTGCTGACAGCTGCTCGAGAAATCCACAGCCAATTTACGCAAGTTGTTCAATACAGCGGTAGCGAACTTGACCCTAGTCATCCTATTATTACTTATGCGGCTAATGGCGTCCAGTATAAAGCCACTTGTATCGGCGCGACTCGTTACTTGTGGTCTAATATCAATGATCAGACTCAACGTTATTATGGTGATTTTATGACAGATGACATCACAAACCGATCTTGTGGAGATACAACTATCAGCAAACCTCAACATCCGTTACCGACCAATATACCGTATAATAGTGCAATCGCAACAAACACTAAAGTGATAAACTTTTTAATAAAGGGATCTGACCCCTATACCTTAACAACTACATTCGTTATAGGCAGTCAAGACATGTTTGTGAGTAATAATTATGGAAGGCAGTGTCAAAGTAATGTACTGGGTAGTGAATTTTGCGCAGTAGTGTCACTTACCAGCACTGTAGCCAGAAAGGTAATAAATTAATGAGACAAATATTAAAAAATCAATCCGGCATGGCATCGATAATGTTTGCTATATTTATGGCGATTGTACTTTGCTTATTGGCAGTCGGTTTTGCAACCTTAGTGCGTAACGATCAGCGCCAAACTCTTGATAAGACTTTGTCTAATCAAGCAACCTATGCTGCCGAGAGTGCCATAAACAAAATTCAAAATTTGTATAAACAAACAGTGTTGGCAGATAACCAAGATTGTGCTGGAGATACTCCGGCAAAGGACGTTTCAAAATATAAGACAAGTTTGCAAAATGCTATACCACAATCAAATATATCCATAACCTGCCTTACATGGACCTCTAAATTATCTCCCTTGATGTATGACCCAGTGAGCACTAGTCCTATAGTAGTGCCAATAATACCTGATGTATCAGCTATTAGTCAGATAGTCATAACTTGGTCTAGATCTTCAAGCGATAACGGTTCTGGTAATACAACCTATGGTGGCAGCGGAAATTTACAACTTAGCAGCGGGAGAATTCCTACCTTAAGAATAGCTGCCGCGCGAGCTGACAATATTTCTAATGTTGGAGTAGTGTTTTTAAATCCAAGAAGTGTAGGTGGTGTAGGGACTATTGGTTATGGCAATTCAAGTGGATCAATTCAAGATGCATCGTGCAATGCTTCTGGTAAATGTACTATTATACTTAATTTGGGCAGCCTATGGTCAAACGGTTTTTTGTCAATAACTTCATTAAATGGTAGTTCGAAAGTAACTATTGCTTCTACGAACAGTAATGTTTATCTAACAAACGCGCAAGCAAAAATTGATGCTACAGCTAAATCGCAAGATGTTATTAAGCGTTTAGTGGTCTATGCTCCGCTTACGACTACGACGTGGCAACCGGATTTTACCGTTTCTGCTGACTACTTATGTAAAAATTATCGCTTAGATGCTAGTACTAATGCTGTTGCCGGCCCGGTTAGCGCAACAACCTGCCCATAATTTAATTATTGCTTGCTTTGCCGTGGAACTTTTCGTGAACACTCTTTAAGTGTGGATCTGTTACATGGGTATATATTTGGGTGGTTGCAATATTGCTATGGCCAAGCATCTCTTGCACGCTGCGTAAATCTGCTCCATTCATCAATAAATCCGTGGCAAAACTGTGGCGCATAGTGTGCGGACTAACATGCTTGGTAATACCGGCCAGTAGGGCATAGCGGGCAATCATGCGTTGTACGCTCCGTGCCGTCAAGCGGCGGTAATTACCGGTCGTTGCTGCTTGGTGCCGGCCACTATAGCTAATAAACAGAGCGGGGAGATTATCTGTTCGCTTATCTATATACAATTTTAACCAATCGGCAGCATCCTGACTGACAAAAATCGGCCGGTCTTTTTGACCCTTACCACGTACCATAAATTCACGTCGCTCAACGTTAATATGGTTTCTATCCAGCCCGATTAACTCCGACACTCTCAAGCCGCCGCTAAACAAAAGCTCTAAGATAGCTTTATCTCTCAGACCAGCCGCATCATTGGTGTTTGGTTGGTTAAGTAAGCTACTTAACTCGTCATTATTTAAAAAGGTTACCTGCGGCCGCTTAACACGGGCTAATTCTATTTGGTCAGGGCTCAAAGATTCAATGCCGCGTTTATGGCAGAATTTTAAGAAGTTACGTAAGGCAATTAAGTGGTAGTTTTGGGTGGCCTTGCTAAGTTCATCTGAGCGGTCAGAACCAAGTTCGTGCAGCCACAGTCGCCATTTACGCACCAAATCCGGGTTGATGTCAGATACCTTTATATCGCCGGCATAATCAATCAAACGGGTCAAGTAGTGGTTGTAGTTGGCTATCGTTCTTTTTGAACGGTTTTGCTCTATGGCTAAATAATCCAGATATTCGTTGATTGCATTGGTAGCCCTCATAGCCAATATTGTACGACATCTACCTCTGTATTACTATTACTCGTACGATAACAGAGATGAATACAAAAAGTATTCATTATATATATATCACCGCCATCTGCTAACATATTAAAGATGACTTTTATAGATGCAATAGTATTGGGTTTGGTGCAGGGGCTGACAGAGTTTATACCGGTTTCCAGTTCAGGACATCTGGTTATTACTAATCATCTGCTGAGTGTAGGCAATGCTTTTACTTTTGATGTGTTGCTTAACTTCGGCACATTATTAGCATTGATAATTTATTATCGTAAACGCATTTGGTCAATTATAAAAAGGACTTTAATAGGTAGGGAGTGGTGGCTGCTGGCAAAAATAGTTTTAGCTACCATTCCGGCAGTGATATTTGGTACAATTTTTGACTCGCAGGTAAAAAATCTGAATGACAATGTTTGGGTAGTGGCCTTGGCTTTATTTGTACTAGGGGTGTTAATGATAGTAAAAGGTGGCGCAGAGCCTAAGGCGGATGATAGAGAACTCGAAACATCGATTTCTTGGTCAATTACTGTAAAAATCGGTATAACCCAGGCAATAGCTTTAATTCCAGGGGTATCTCGTTCGGGTATCACCATTTTTACAGGCTTAAGAAATAAGCTAAGTGCTAAAAAAGCTGCCGAATTCAGCTTTTTACTGGCCATACCCATCTTGGCCGGGGCTAGCTTTAAAACTTTGCTAGGTAGTGGCGGAATAGATTTTGTTAAAAATAATATGGGCCAGGTGCTAATTGGTAACGCCGTGGCGTTTGTTAGCGGTATGCTGGCCATCAGCTTTTTTATTAAGCTATTAAGCAGCCGCGGCCTAAAAGATTTTGGTTGGTATAGGGTAACTTTGGCAGTGGTTTTAATAATTTTAGCCGTAACAGGTGTAGTTTAAATTAAAGGAAAGGTGATATTAATATGGAAAGAACCCTGATTGTTATGAAGCCGGATGCAGTACAAAGAGGCATTGTCGGTGAAGTATTGGCACGGTTTGAAAAAGCCGGTCTTAAAATTGTAGCGGCTAAAATGATCGCTCCAGATAAAGCCCACTTTCATGAGCACTATGAGGGCATCAGCAAACTAATTAGTCGGTGGGGCCAAGAAGTTTATGACATTGTTTTATCTCAAATGACAGAATCGCCAGTGATTGCCATAGTTCTAGAGGGAGTGGAAGCCGTAAGTCATGTGCGTAAAATGGTGGGTACTACTGACCCTAAAAATTCGGCTCCTGGCACAATTCGCGGAGATTATACTCATTTGACACAAGAGTATACAAATGGCATTGGCAGCACATTGCCAAATATTGTTCACGCATCTGGCAGTAAAGAAGAGGCTGCAAAAGAAATACCGCTTTGGTTTAAAAAGTCCGAAATTTATGAATATAACGCTCCTCATCAAGATATGGTGCTTGGTCGGGTTGTCATCAATAAGAAATAAACCTGGTGCCCCGGGAGGGATTCGAACCCCCGACACCCACCTTAGGACGGTGGTGTTCTATCCACTGAACTACCGGAGCTTTGAATGAGCGCTTATTAGTATATCATTTTATATCTGTTCACTATCAAGCCTTAAGCGGGTACAATACTAATTAAGCTATGGCAGACAAATATTTTAGTGACCAATTCGAAGACGAAGAAATGTTGCTGTTATTTCGCAAGCACCCGATTGTGATGCGCCGAGAAATAGTAATTGCATCCGTTTTATTGCTGCTCGGCACCGTACCGGCTCTGATTAAGCCAACTTATGCCTACTTTTTTGGGGGCTTAGCAATCGGTTTTATTCTGGCTACGCTTGTGATGTTTTACGCTTGGATAGGTTGGTATTTTAGTGTTTTTATCGTGACCGATCAGCGATTGCTCCAAATGAGCCAGAGGGGTTTATTTAAACGTAGTGTTGTAGATATCGGTTTGGATAAAATTCAGACGATATCTTATGAAGTTAGCGGTTTACAAGAAACACTGCTTGGATTTGGTACAATAGTCATACAGACATATGTTGGCGAATTAGTGATTCATGATGTGCATCACCCTAAAAATATTCAAAACCGTATGTCTCATATTTTGCGGGAATTAGGGTATCACTCTGCTGTTCCGCCAATGCTTGAAAACCAGAATGACTAAAAAAAGATTTTTACTATTCAATGGGCCAGGTTCAAAGCGCTATTTGCGTCATCAGGCTAATTTAAAAGAAGTTAATTCTCCAACCGAGGAACAAGTTCCACGGATTACCAACGAAACAGTGGCCGAGCACCGCGAGGAGGTATTGTCCGGTGCCCGTAAATACATTTATCCGTTAAGACACTCGCGCCGTAAAATTGTGATGGTAACCATAGCCCTACTTGTCGCGGTATTTATCGGATTTATGTCTTATACCATGGTGAGCCTGTACAGATGGCAATCAACTTCTGCCTTTATGTATCAGGTCACCAAAGTTGTACCTTTGCCGGTGGCCCGTATCGGTGGTACTTTTATCAGCTACGAGAATTATTTGTTTGAATTGCGCCATTATATCCATTATTTCGAGACTCAACAGGGTGTTGATTTTAGCACCGATCAGGGCAAGGCCCAATTGGCACAGCAACGTAAAAAATCAATAGAGAATGTGGTTAATTATGCCTACGTTCAAAAGATTGCCCGTACGAATAACTTGCGGGTTAGCAACTCAGAGATAGATAACCAAATAGAACTTCTTAGAAATCAAAACAAGCTTGGTAGTGATAATAAGGTTTTCGAAAATGTCTTAAAAGATTATTGGGGTTGGAGTATTGCTGATTTTCGTCGCAGTATAAAAGAGGAACTGCTCACGGATAAGGTTTTGCATGTGTTGGATACAAGCGTGCAGACACGAGCCAATACCGCTCTGGCCGATCTTAGGGCCGGCCAGGATTTTGGTACGGTTGCCAAGCAGTTTTCTGATGATGCGGCAACAAAGAACAATGGCGGGGTAATGGGATTTTTAATTTCTAAAACCGATCATAATATACCATCTCAAACTATTGATGCGCTTTATAAACTCAAGCCCGGTGAAAGATCCGGAGTGATTGATATCGGCTATGCTCTGGAAATTGTTAAAAATATAAGCGTTCAGGGAGATAAAACGCAAGCAGCACACATATTGTTTACATATAAAGATATAAATACTTATCTAAACGATTATAAGGCCAAACAAAAAGCTGTAGTTTATATCAAGGTTTAAGCTACTGCGGCTGATTGCAAAACAACCGTTTCCCTGATACGATAACTCCTGCAATTTGATAAATTGAGTACTTTTTTAAAATTTCTAACCAGCATCAAGCTATTTAGAAATTTACGGGCTCGTGGTGTAGAGGCCTAACATGTCTCCCTGTCACGGAGAAGATCGCCGGTTCGAATCCGGTCGAGCCCGCCAGTAACTTTACCTCTGTTAATTTTGGCCCCAAACCGTTAAACTACTTGTTCGAAATTAAACGACGGCTCTCATATACAATTTTGCGAGCAAGGCTAAATTATCTCCCCAAGTGTGTCTAGCAGATTCGACTTTGATTGATGTTACGGAGATAGGTTGATCGGTATCGAAAGAACTAATTATTGGTTCTATTTTGGCCGGTTGAGCAATAGCACTTTCGTTGCCATATCCGATAACCAGTTTTCTCACTTTTCCTTCATCTAAAATCTGTTGTATATGCCTCTCGAAAGAGTTATTGCCTAAAGCCTGCCAAATGTAGTGATTGGTTCTGCTAAAAAGAGCAGAGGGGACAAACCCAAGCATAAAGTCCTGATTACCATAGCCAAAACCAAGGGCGATTTTTTGAGCATCGATACCATTAGCTTGTACTACTTCTTTCATCCCACCTGATTTCATAAAATCTAGGCCGAGGCTCATAGCGCCTCTCTCGGCTATGCCCGCCGGATCACCAATAGCGACTGAATTTGTATCAAGATTTGCAGAGTAACCATGTCTTGCTCCAGCGATTGCCATATCCGCACCCTGCGAGAAACCCAACAAAGCGACACGGCCTACTTCTAATTCACTAACTGCATGCAACATATCTCGTGCCACCGGCCCAAGCTCGCCGGCAACTACTTCGTCGATTTCTTCTCTAGATAGTCTAACTTTACTGCCTCCAAGCCCCGGGCTTGCGAGCATGACAACAGGCTTGAGCTTTCCTGAGTCATCCCTAACATCTTCATGCTTGGCGACTAGTCGAATGAATTCTGCCCTAACTAGCATATTGTCAGTGGCTGCATTTGCAAAAGGATTGAACATTACTAGCGCATCAGTATGCGAGTATTCATCAGGCCGATTGCCATCAAGAACTGCGAATCTAATCCCATTCTCTGACTTTTGGATTTTTTCCTCCAGGCCTTCAATTAATTTATTAGGATCCTGGGCGTTGATTTCATTAATAGCCTCGGTTATGGCAGGGCCGAGTTCAAATTCGGGTGATTTTGGAGTCCAAACTTCAGTTTTTATTTGTGCTGAATCCATTAGTATAATATAACACTAATCTATAGATTAGTCAACTTATTAGACAGATTGCCCAGACTCACTGTTCTGAAATCCGACTCTATATCCCGCCAGTCCTTTGACAATAACTTTAAAATATGGTATTATACAATAATGACTTTTACTAAAATTAAACATAATAGTTTGCCAGCGTTAGACGAAGCTACAAAAACAGATTTACTCTTGGCATCAGAAGGCGCATATGGGTCTTTAACGGATAGAGGATATAGTGCAGAAGAAGTACATCGGTTACCTGTATGTCATAGGTTGGCTTCTTTTATTGTG
>DATKGW010000020.1:0-10749 GCA_035510605.1 Patescibacteria group bacterium | reverse complement strand
ACCAAAAAAGGATAGCAAATCCTCTAGATATTTTTTGGCATATATTATTGATTCTTCCATAACCTACCTCCTGCGTTTAGCATTTTTATGCTTTTTGGAGGTTTTCTTTTTGTTTTTAGGAGGTTTATGAGTCGTTTCAATTATTTCGGCTTCTACCGGCACTTTGTCTACCGAGGCTTCCATTTCGGTGACGTCACGTTTTAAAATCTTGGATTGCTGGTAATAGGCCACTAAGCCGCCGACAAACCAGTAAAGCGACAAGGCCGGAGCAATGCTGATTGAAATTAAGAACAGCATGCCGGGGATGAAAAACAGCGTAAAACGGGTGGTAGCAGCCTGGACTTCCGTCTGGTCAACCTGCTCGCCGGCAGCCGTGGCCTTAAATATTTGCCGTATGCTTTTGGTGTTTTTATCAGTCATCATCAGCTGCTTACTCTGGATATATTGGATGGCTACGCTCAAAACCACCAGAACCATGGCCGGCCAATAAACGCCGCCGGAATGCAGGGCTGGTTTGGTCAGGTCAATCAAACCCAGAAAAGTCCGGTCGAAAGTGTGGATATTGGCTATCACATGCTGCATATAGGGCAAATGATGAGTCCAAGTGTATGAATAAGTAACAATCGCTTCGGGGTTCTTAACCAATTTACTAATGCCGGAATACAGGGCAATCAAGACTGGCAACTGCACCAGGATAATGCCAAAAGAGCCGAACGGATTAATCTCTTTTTCTTTATAAAGCGCCATCATCATTTGTGATTCTTTTTGACGGTCGCCAGCGGCTTCTTTTTTAATCCGTTTAAGCTCGGGCTGGAGCTTTTTCATGGCCATGGCATTGTGCAATTGTTTTTTAAGCAGCGGATACATCGCCATACGGACAATGATGGTAAAGATAATTATCGCCACACCCATGTTATGGCCCGGGATTAAGGCAATGATTAAGATCAGCAGATTAAAAATCGGCCGCGCGATAAGAACGTTAAATACTTTACCAATAACATGAAACATAACTTAATTAATAGTTTATCACGCCTGGTTGATTATTTATCAGTCTTGGCTATCTGTTCAAGTTGGCGTCGTATGGTGCCGGTCAGTTCTTGGTGGGGCAAGGTTAAGCAGCGATCGTCAAAAACCGTCACCACAATGTCCTGGTTGGTCAGCAGGCCGTCGGCCTGCAACCTGATAACTTCGTATATCCGGCGGCGGATTCGGTTGCGCACCACAGCGGATTTGGCAACTTTTTTATTAACCACCACAGCGATGCGGTAAAAATCGTTCTTACCTTTGGCAAAACGCATCAAACAATAGGGGCTGCGAGTAATTTGCCCTTTGCGATAAACATAATTTAAGCTACCACGTCTATGAAAACGATGTATTTTAGCCAGCATTACAATCCTAACTGTTAATATCAAACAGAATACTAACTATTATTGTAACTTAAAATAAACTTCTTAAAATCAATGGGAAAGACGGGTGCGGCCTTTTTGGCGGCGGCTTTTTAAAACTGCCCGGCCGGCTTTGGTAGACATACGCTTAAAAAAGCCGTGTACTTTGGAGCGTTGTCGTTTTTTTGGTTGATAGGTTCGTTTGGGCATAGTATCGGTTGGTAATAGTATCACACCAGCTAAATTACAAACAAGCTTGCAAGTTTTTGGTGCTTGTGTTTGATTGTAAAATGTACATAACTTATCCCAATATTCTTTATTACTTTGTCCACATATAAGATGTGCTTATCCACTCATTGTTAGATACCAAAAACAGGTGTGTATAAAAATACCTCTGTTGAATGATTTTGATTGTAAATAATTTATGGAATTTAAAAGCTGTGGAAAACTGCTCCTTCTTTTTGTATAGTTAAAGGACAAAGGAATATCAAAAGCCGCTAAAAGAGGGGGCGGCCAAAATGGGAGAGCTAGGCAGTATAATGCGCGATGATACGCTTTGGCAAACAGTGCTTGGTGAGGTTGAGCTGACTGTTTCGCGGGGCAGTTTTATAACCTGGTTTAAAAACACCCGGGTTTTAAGACGCAACGAAGACCAGCTAGTGGTTGGTGTGCCCAACATCTTTGCCAAACAACAACTGGAGCTCAAATACAAGCCGATGATAATGGAGCTGCTTAATAAAAACGGGGCCAGTAATTTAGACGTGGAGTTTAAAATTCATTCCGGCACTACCCCGCCAAAGAAATTCCAAGACAATACCGAAGTCATTATATTATCCCAACCGATTGACGAAACCGTCGCCAGATCGGCCATCGGCAATGGAGCCCCTTCGGTCACCCACTCTTACCGCCAGGGCCTTAATGAGCGTTACACTTTTGACGGTTTTATTGTCGGTTCAGGTAACGAGCTGGCTTACGCCGCCTGCCAGGCCATTGCCCAAAATCCGGGCATTAAATATAATCCGTTATTTGTTTACGGTGGTGTTGGTTTGGGCAAAACCCATCTCATACAGGCGGTCGGCAACGCCATACTGGCCAAAAATAGGAACGCCCGGGTGGTTTATGCCACCAGCGAACAGTTTGTCCAGGAATTTTTGGATGCCATTCGTTATAAAAAAATCACCGACTTCGCCGGCCATTACCGTAGCGCTGATGTTTTAATTGTTGATGATATGCAGTTTATCGCCGGTAAAGAGAAAACCCAGGAAGAATTTTTCCATACCTTTAACGCTCTGCACCAAGCTAATAAGCAAATTATTATTTCCAGCGACAAACCACCCAAAGCCATTCCGACGTTAGAAGAGCGTCTTCGTTCGCGGTTTGAGTGGGGCATGATTGTCGACATCGGCTCGCCGGATTTCGAAACCAGATGTGCCATTTTACAAAACAAAGCCAGCCAAAACGGTATAGTGTTGGAACAAACGCTGGTAGAATTTCTGGCCAACCAGGTGCAGAGTAATGTCCGTGAACTAGAGGGGCTGCTTAACCAGTTGCTGGCTTTTTGTGAAATGAGAAGCCTATCCCCAGACCTTAGCATTGCCATTGGTTTATTCGGCACTCAACGTTCCCGGCCAAAACACATGTCCGCCAAGCAAATTGTCGAGCGCACCGCTAAACATTTTCAAATCAGTATCGATGAAATTCTCAGCCCCAAGCGTGATAAAGATATAGTGGTGCCCCGTCAAATAGCCATGTATTTACTGCGGAGTGAGCTGCATTTGAGTTTTCCGAAAATTGCCCGGGAACTCGGCCGCAAAGATCACACCACCGCCATTCATTCGGTTGAAAAAATCGAGAAAGAGCTTCATTTTGACACTTTATTAAAAGAACATATTAAAGAAATCAAGGAGAAACTCAATGCTTGAGAGGTTTGAAATGGCTGTGAAAAAGACGGTGCAGAAGCTGTTTAGAATTACTGAATTGTGTGCACAAAAATTACAGTCTGTTTATAAAAATTCATCTTCAAAAAAGTTGTTAGCTTTTTATACTACTTCAAAGCACAGTCTTATAAACAGTCATTTGTTTAAAAACCTATCTGTTGATGTGTGTTTAGTCGCACTTTCCACAAGTCCTATTAAAGAAACTAATGATATTAAATAAAAGGAGGAGTTATCAACAATGAAGCTGCAAGTCACCCAGGAAAATCTCGCTAAAGCCCTTAATAACGTTGCTCGGATCGCCATGTCCAGCCGCAACCCCCTGCCTATTTTAAATAATGTTTTGCTTAAAACCACCAAAAACCGTTTGAGTATATCGGCCACCAACCTGGAAATTGCCATTACCGAAAAAATCGGCTCCAAAGTCCACGCCGAAGGTTCCATAACCGTGCCGGCCAGATTGATGCAGGAATATATTACCAGCCTGCCGAGCGGAGTGTTGGATTTGGAGCTCGAAGAACACAAACTCCATATCAGCACCGACCAATATCGCTCAACCATTAACGGCGTCATTGCCGATGAATTCCCGGTAGTCCCGGAGATTAGCAAGGGTCAAGAGTGGACTATACCGGCCAAAGAGTGTAAATCCTTGGGCCAGGTGATTTTTGCCGCCTCATCAGATGAAACCAGACCGGTTTTAACCGGCGTGTTTTTACATACCCAAAACCAGCATTTATTTGCGGCAGCCACCGACAGTTACCGTTTGGCTGAGAAAAAATTAATTAAAACCGCCCAGAATATCTCACTGTTGGTACCGGCCACCGCTCTACAAGAACTGCTTAGAATCTTGCCGGATAATTTGGAAAATATAGAGGTTTACGCCGATGCCCAACAGGTATTGTTTAAAGCCGGTGATATCGAGTTGGTCACCAAATTAATCGATGCCAGCTACCCCGATTACCGAAAATTAATTCCAACTTCTTTTTCTACCACCGCCACCGTAAACCGTGATGAATTTATGGCTATAACCAAGGTCTCCAGTCTGTTTGCCAGGGAGAGTGCCGGCAGTATCACCATTAAGGTTGACGAGAGTGATAGAAAAATCAGTATTACCTCTATCGCTTCACAGCTGGGCGAAAACACCTCAAGTGCAATGGCTAATATTAAAGGTGACGGCGAAGTAACGCTTAACTCGCGCTATCTGCTTGATGCCCTTAATGCCCTTAACTCCCAAGAAGTGGCTTTTAGTTTTAATGGCAAACTGGAAGCTTGTGTCATAAAAAGCAGCGAATCACCCGATTGCACCTATTTGGTAATGCCACTAAAGAGCTAGATTGTTATAGTAGAGGGTGATGAAAACACCATTATTCACCGCCCTGCGTTTGCAGCAATTCAGATCTTATGATGATTTTGCCATCGAACTGTCCCCGAGCGTCAATATTGTAGTGGGGCCGAATGCCAGTGGCAAGACCAATCTGCTGGAGTCTCTGCTGATTTTGTGCGGCGTGCCGTCTTATAGGGCCGCTTATGGCGATGTGATACAAAATGGAGCGGATTGGGCGAGGATAGACGGCGACTGCGCCGGCGGCTCGAGAATCGTCAAGCTAACCAAAAGAAGTGACACGGTTGAGAGAATTTATGAAATCAACCAAAAACCCAAAAAACGGCTTAATTTTTTAGATAGCCTGCCGGTGATTTTGTTTGAGCCGGAGCATATGCGCTTGATGACCGGGCCGCCCGAGCTGCGCCGGGAATTTTTTGATGCCATACTGGCCGAAACCAAACCGGAATTTAGCTCTTTAAAAAACAAATATAAGAGAGCGCTAGCTCAGCGCAATCATTTATTAAAAGCCAACAAACAGACCTTAAATAATCAAATATTTTCGTGGAATGTTCGTTTAAGCGAACTGGCCGGCCAGATTGTGGCTGCCAGAGTCGGGCTTGTTGACGAACTTAATAAGTATCTAACAGACATTTACAGCGAAATTGCCCAAGAAAAAACACCGCTCAAGATTCAATACCAGACCGACATTCCCCACGACACATATGCTACATCTTTACTAAAAAAGCTTGAGGCTAACTTTGATAAAGACTTATTGCGCGGATTTACGGCTTACGGCCCGCACCGCGAAGATGTGGCTATATATATTCGCAAACAACCGGCGGGTATTGTAGCCTCGCGCGGCGAAACGCGCACCCTGGTACTTAGCTTAAAGTTGTTGGAGTTAAAACTACTGGAATCAATTCGCGACCAGAAGCCGCTCATTTTACTTGATGATGTTTTTAGCGAACTTGATGGCTCGCGGCGCAAAGCCATAACCGAATATTTAAAAGATTATCAGACAGTTGTAACGACCACCGATGCCGATGTGGTGCAAAAACACTTTGCCCAAACCACCAACCGCATCAGCCTTGCTTAAAAACCTAGTTTATTAACAGCCTGAATTATCTCTTGCGGGATACTTGGGTAATTATCTATCCAAAAAACAACTGACGGTTGGGCGGCCACAACCCACCTACCATTTTGTTTGTTTAATATAACCTTTAAAATATCCTGGGTATTATTATCATTGGTTGGCCTAGGGACAAAATCAGCTGGTACACTAGGATCGTACCAAGCGGCAGGTATTAATCTAATTCCGCACCACTCACCCTGTTTATACAAATATTCATCAGTTATTTGGTAACCCGCGCTATTAAAAGAGGCAAGAGCCTCCTGTTCAATGGTTGCTTTTTCGTTATTAAGCAGTTGGTTTAATTTAGAGTTCACAAAACTTAATTCCGGAGTAGTTAATTCTATTGATTTGCTGACAGTTATGGTTGTATTGGTGGTTTGAAAATCACTACCACCCAAGTATTTAACTGCATAATTACCATTGTGCAAACGGATATTCTTTTTGGTGCTGGTGGTTTTAATAATCTTTTTTAGGTTATTTTTACTATCTAGTGTGCCAATCACAATGGTTGTACCAGTTGTGGGGTTAAGTGTCACCACTTTTTTCAATACAAAATAATCAAAAGGGGTGTATAAGGCAGCACAAACAATAGCCAAAAGGACCAAAATAATTATAAGACGTGAAACTAACTTTTTTCTAATAGATGGCTGTAGGTAATTTATTATTTTTGATTCCATGTCACTGTCCTGCGCTATTTAAAGTTTGAAATATAATTTCATAATCAGATGGGTCATAGCCCATATCATATATTGTAATTAAAGCATCTTGTTTATCTGATGGATGGGTAACGCTAATATATAAGGCTATCCTTGTCGGATTATTTGGATATTTTTTTGATGCCCCGTAATCTATTCGGAAGATCGGAAAAATATCATAAGGTAATTTTTTAATTATAGGATATAGGTTGGCTATCTGGTTTGCGCCTTGGTCAAACTCTTGACCAGCAATTTTCTCAACCTCTAAAAATTCATTTTGGTTTGAGCTTATAAAATTATTACCCACAGGCGAATTGGGGCTCAAAGCAACCCAAACATTTATAACTTGATTTTTTGTGGTTGTAAATGATTTTTCTGTACTGGCAAAACCGCTATATGTGACATTTATTGTGTGATTTCCTGGCGCAACTTTTATGGTGCCGGGATGTATAACCGTATGAGCATCCATAATGATTGATGACTTTTTGGGCGCCACAGTTAGTATTATGGTGTCTTTGCTTGAATTCCTAATTGCGTTAAATATAAACACAGAAACAAATAATACTGCTGATATTACTATAATTATTATCAATAATTTTTTTCTGCCCATCATTTAATTATCCTATATATATTATAAGAGGAAATATCAAAAGCGTCAGTTAGGGAGTTGGGAGTTTCGGTCCCCCAAGAGGCTTGTCTGACAGCATAACCGTTGCCCGCACCACCTACAAAAATATACGTGTGCCCACTGTTTATTAAAATATCCCCCGGTAATAAATTAGATGTATTGCCTTGATTTGGTTCCTTTTCCCAACTGCTATTACCACCACTAATCTCGCTTTTAATGTGGGCTTCCTGTGCTGAGGCACCTCTCGGAATATATGTTGAGTCTGCTCCACTGGCTAAAATAACAGTTGATACGAACACCCCACAATCCGAATAAACAGAGCCCCTAGATGATTTATTATATTTTTGCTCTGCGGCCACATATTCTGGTTTTGCAGCGGTCTCACTAGGCCCATCAGGAGCGTTCATTCCTGTCCCATAATTACCTGTTTTGTGATAAGGCCAAGCAAGGTTTAAGGCAGTTTGCACGATGTCACCTGCTACTACTCCACTACTACTGCTGCCATTAACGCAATCGTTGGTCGGGGCGGTAGACCCGTTAGCGAATAGATGATACCATTTTTGAGCTAATGAAGTTCGATAATCTTGCATACGCTTACCCGTATCTCCGGCTATTTCATAGTGTAATAAGATTTCAACCGCTGCCGCTCTTATGGTCGTTGTCTTTTTTAATGCATCCAATACACCTTTATCAAAACCATTTAGTTCTTGCCATAAATATTCAGCTTGCATATTTATGTCAGAATCTTTCACACTCTTACTTCTAGCCAGATTAATTAAGCCCGTTTGTCTTAAAACAGTAGTCCACTGTGCAATACCATATCCCACATGGCCGAGATATTCCGGCTTTAGGACATCACTATAACCATCGGGATTATTTGTCTGCACTCTACTGGGGATAATACCTGACTCGGCATCCAGATTACCTAATATTCCCGCAGTTTGTTCTTCTGATAAACCTTGTGATCTTAAATAGTTCCATACTACAGCGGCAAATTTGGCTTGTTGCGTTGTACCGGTTACGGGAGCTAGCCCGCTTCCTGTGCCAGTAGAGCCTCCAGTATAATCTCCGAGGGTGCTTTTTATAAGACTGACAAGTTTGTCAATACCTTTGGGGACCGAGGGGTGGTAACCGTCGTCACCCGATCTGTCTGGTAAGGGAACTAGGGATGGATCATCTAAAACAGCTTGGTGCCAATTTATTACAGAGTAGTTGTATTTTGTAGCGTTAGCGTCAATGGCACTATTTGCACTATCCATACTACTTTTTAATCTGGGTAGTGTAACGCCAACATTAACCCAAAAAATTCTGGCGTCAGGGTTGTCGTTACGTATTATTTTCATCATTGTGGGGATTGCCGTGTCATATGAGTCTGGGTTTGTTCCTAATACTACTAGAATGGTTCCGGCTGAACTGATTTTGTCATAATTAGCGTTAACAGAGTCTAGGGCACTGGATGGCGGGTTGCCGTTAGTTGTCATACCTGCTCCGTTGATAGAGCGTCCGACTATTGCATCGATACTAATATTGGTATAGCCATTTTTCTGCAATTCACTGACTAAATTTCCACTAGCCCTTGATCTTTCTAGAATCGAATCTCCAAGCGCAAAAAGATCGCTGTTACCTCCAGAAACAGATGATACACAGGCATTAGGATCATAAAAAGTTGTATCGCCTAAAATTGAATTGGCATCGCTGGTTGACAATGTTTGGGCATAAACCACCGGTCCTAATGAGGAGCTTGCCAATAAACAAAGAGCCAATAAAAGTGATGCAGAACCAGACCAGCTTTTTTTGAACTTTATCAGATAATTAGTTATTTTTTGGTTTTTGCTATATTTGTTCATAAGCCGACACTCCCGCCGGGCGCACAATTAGCTGTTCCGGTGGTAAAACTAGTGTAACCTAGGGCTCGTCTTAGTTTTAACATATAAGCATGAGTACTAGCATCATGACGATCGGCCTGTGTCCATGGTCTATTGGTGCAGATATTATATAAAGTTCCACCGACTACTTTTGTGTCAGGATCACTATGTTGTTTGCTTAAGTCTGGTTCTATTACTTCATCATGTCCGAGTAAACCTTGTGCATCGGCCATACTGGAATTGGTTATTTCTCCTTTCGGGTCAGAACATGGGAAATGATAATAACTACACAAGAACTGGACCGTAGAAACTACTGCGTTAAATTGTGTTTGATTATTAAGTAGATCCATACCATCTCTGGCACTAATTTCTATGCCGATTACCTTGGAGTTCATGTATCCGACATTTGCCGTTTCTTTCATTGCATCTAAGGGAAAAAACTCATATATTTTGCCCGTTGTACCAATGTTAAATTGGATACCAGCGCCCTCAGAGTCAAGAAAATTTACTAGTTCCATTCCTTCTCCGGTTCCTTCGGTGAAATGAATAACCAATGTATTGGGTTTAAATGGAGCCTGTGAATTAACCATAGCATCAATAGCAGCTTGGCTTGATCCTCCCCACATTTGAATGAAATTAGGGGCAGCTATATTAGATGGGTTGCCGCTTGAGGTGTCGGTAGTTTCTAGCCCATGGTCTTTGGTATAACCGTATAAGGCACCTAGGCCACCGCGGACATTATTATCTAAGAGTTCACAGTTATAGATTTGTGAGGCAATACTGTCGGGGTCATCACTGTTTGCTATCTTATCCTGCGAATAAATAAAATCATAAAACTTGCTACTATCGGTGACTATATCCCAAGTTAGCTGGCTATTAACACTGTCTCCTAAAACGTCTTTAACATTGGTGCTATTTTGTGGCGTCATTAAAAGAGGGTCGGCGTTGATACACTGTGCCGGATAATCATAAGTATCAATGCCGGCAAAGTTGGCTGCAGAATACGCGCTGGAGGAAGAGGCTCTAGCATATTGCCCAGCTGAGAATATGCTGCCGATGTTCGATAGCACGTTAGAAAACATAGAAATTATGCTTGATTTTGTTTGAGCAAAAGAGCTTAAAGTCTTGGAGGCAAAAGAGTTTGGGTTGTCTAAAGATGCATACTTTGTGTAAATAGATGTTTGTGACGATGTTGCTTTACTGTAATTATCCACCAACTGCACAGCTTCGGCTTGACTTTGGGCAGTGGTTCTAGCGGCGCCGGCACTACGCATTGACATCTCTGCCGTAGCTGCCCCGCCCTGTATAGCCGCATTAACCACCTGGCCAGTTATCAAGGGACTGTTCGAGCCATTATTGTCTATAATCGGTTTAATACCCGCCAATTCAGCAACCTTGCCCGTCATATACTGCAGCAAATCATTAATTTTTCCTTGGATGCCGGTTATTTTAAGAATTGGTTGTACAACTGCATTGATGATAAAACTAATGCCATCACCAACTGCTCTAATAAATCCTACAAAAGGATTGGACGTAGCAGCCCTCCAAGTATCGGCAACTTTTTTGAGAGCCTGGCCGATCGAAGAACTAAAGAATGCGTCAATTCCACTAGCTGCTCCGGTAACACTACCAATTTGTTTTTCGGGGCACAGATAATGGTAAATATTATTTACCTCAGCGGCATTATTGGGGTCAATTAGTTTATCTTGATATTGTTGGCTGCAATATTCTTGTTTATCTTTGGCATTTTGTAAACTATTGGCTGCGCTAGCCCTTCCCTCCCCCC
>DATKGW010000019.1:0-31488 GCA_035510605.1 Patescibacteria group bacterium | reverse complement strand
GGCTACAACTATCAGTATGGGTGCGGCCGGGACATCTACTATTAACCTTAATGCTCAAACACTTCACAGTAGCGTAACTTCAATCAACGTTTTTACTACGACTTCTACAACCGTAAGTGCCTTTACTGCCGCGACATCTCTTACTATGGGTGCCGGTACCTCAACTACAATAACTCTTAACGGTACAACGGGCATTGCTCTTAATACAGCTGCTATAACCAGCAGCCAGACAACCGTAGCTTTGCTTAACTCTACAGTTACTACTGTTAATGCCTTCCAGGCTAGCTCTACTGCTCTTAACATTGGTTCAACAGGTGGCGCAGCTACTTTTGGTAATGCCGGAGCCTATACCATCCAAGGCGTCAGTAACTACGCGCTTACCGTCAAGAGCCAGGGCTCTGGTGCATTAACTCTAACTGCTGCTGCTGCCTCTACTTGGAGTTCAGCTGCTGGCCTCTTAACCATATCAGGCTTTGGCGGCTTGACCTTAACTACTCCTACTATCGCAGCTGGGCCGTCGACTAACGTAATTATTAACACTGGCCCCGCCACCAGCTCTGGTAACACCGGTACCATAACCATCCAGACTGGTGCCTCAACGGCCGCTACTTCAGGCAACATAACCGTAGATAATGGTACCTCGTCATCAGGTACTCCTTATCTGTATCTAGGCAATACCAATGCCCGCAATGTTACAATCGGTAACTCCACAGCCGCCACAGCCGTTAACATTAACGGTGGTAGTACGGGCAATATTAACCTAGTTGGCGTAACAAATATCAATAACTCGGGCGCTACTACTACAAATATCGGTTACGCTGGTACTGGTGCAGTTAATATCGGGAACACTACTGGCACCCTTGCTTTAGGTGCAAATGTAATCACATTGCCATCTACAATTACCACCGGATCCGGTACTGCTTTATGTCAATCTGGTGATAATAAGATGGTTAAAAGCGCTGGTTCTCCCTGTACCAACAACTCCTCTATAAGATTTAAAGAGAATGTACAATCAATAGGTAATGGACTGGACGTACTAAATCAATTACGCCCTGTAAGTTTTGATTGGAAAACCGGCTATGGGATGGATGCCAGCGGTACTAGCCCATTAGATTTTGGATTCATAGCAGAAGAAGTTAATAATGTCTTGCCATGGCTTGTGTCTCACGATGATTCTGGCCAGATATCAGGGCTTAACTACATCGGCTTTATACCCATAATTGCAAATGCCGCCCAACAAGAAGAACAGCAAATCAACGTTTTGCAATCAAATTCTGCAAGCCAGCAAACCCAAATAGCAGCAATGCAATCGGATGTTGCAAACTTAGCATCCGGTCTGCAAAATGGTAACTTAACCGTTAACAATGCTGCTATATATGGCAATGCTGATGTTTATGGATCTATTAATATAAGAGGTCCAACTACACTTACTGATCTAACCGTAACTGGGACGACTACAACCCAAGAATTAGTAGTAGCAGATATTGCAACAATTAACATCTTAAAGGTTACAGGCCCAGCCGAATTCGGCGGCGATCTTAATCTCACGGCCAGTGTTAACACCAAACAAGCCATCACCAAAAAATTCTTAGCAAGCGGCCCAATTGCCGCCGGCAGCATCGTAATTATTGATTCCACTAAAGATGGTTATGTAACTACTACTACCAATGCAGAAGATACCAAGATTATAGGTGTTGCAATTGATGCGGCTATTAATGCCGGTGATGAAATTAAGGTAGCTATAGGCGGGTCTGTCCAGGTTCAAGCAGACCAATTTACCGCTATAAGCTCCGGTGACATGATTGTTTCTGATGTACACGCTGGTGAAGCCAAGGCAGTGCCTAATCCCAAGGTTGGTTCGATCCTTGGTAAGGCTACCAGCGCTAAAGATGTAAATAACTATGTATGGGTATTAATTACCTTGCAATAAAGGGCATGTATATGAAGACACACAAATTCCAGTCAAACACAGTCACCGCCCAGGGCGAGGTTACCTTAACTATGCTTAACAAATATAAATC
Source organism: Patescibacteria group bacterium (assembly GCA_035510605.1). Taxonomy (GTDB): domain Bacteria; phylum Patescibacteriota; class Saccharimonadia; order Saccharimonadales; family CAIOMD01; genus DATKGW01. The sequence goes on along the minus strand of DATKGW010000019.1, from coordinate 29,467 downwards.
TATAGGAGGGTCTATGTACCAGATTTTTGGCGGCCTTGCGCCGCCAATACAAGCGTAACAGCTTGAGTAGATGACCCCTTATCGCAAGTGGTTATCCTTGCTCCTAGTGTTCGGAGACAACTCAAGTTGGCTTGAAAAAACAAAAAGTCCTGAGAAGGGAAAGGGCCATTGGCCGCTTGCAGTGCGGACTAAAGGCAGCCAAAATAAAGCCCTTACCCTCTCAGCAGACAAAAACAAAAACCTTTAGGTAACCCTGCCAAAATAGTAGAGCTACCCACAAAAACAAATAAGCGCCCAGAGGTCTAGGTTACTTGCCTTTCCTAGATACCAAAGGGCGCTTTTTTGATATGATAATGTTAAGCGAGAAACATAAGAGGGAAGTGTTTTTAGATAAATGCTATCTAAGATAAACAACATCAAAAACTGGCACGCCGCATTAATTATTGCAACCACTGGTTTTGCAACCTTTTTTACAGGTTTAAAAAATCCATTTATGTCAGATGATTTGGCGCAAATAGTTAATAATCCTCTTGTACACAGTATTACTAACATTCATAGTTTTTTTGCCGGTAGCACTTTTTATAATGTGACCGGATCTCCTTTGATCGGTACATTTTACAGGCCTTTAATGACAACGGTATTTTCTATTCTTTACACTATATTCGGGCCACATACCTTTTATTTTCACTTTTTACAAATAACCTTATATATCCTTAGCGCATTTATGGTTTTTTTAGTTTTAAAATATTTTTTTAAACCAGCCTTGGCGATATTCTTATCTTTGATTTTTTTAGTACATCCAATAAATTCCCAAGTTGCATTCGCCATCCCATCTATGCAAGAAGAATTATTCTTTTTATTTGGTATCCTGGCTATCTGGTCGCTGCTTCGATTTGACTCTGTAAAAAGTTTAATTTTTGCCGCACTTTGCTTGTTTTTGTCCCTATTATCTAAAGAAACAGCCGTAGTATTTATAGTTGTAGCTTTGCTATATCTTTTTTGGTTTAACCGTAAACGGCTGTTGCCGTTTATAGGGATAATGGTTGTGCCGGTTGCCTCATATCTTTTGCTAAGACTAAGTGCAGTGGGTTTTATGGGGCATGCCAATAATGCACCAATAGATAATTTGGGTATATGGCAGAGAATAGTAACAATGCCGGCAATCGTATTCTTTTATATATATCACTTTATTTTTCCGTTTAAACTAGCCCGGGCATATTACTGGGTTCACCCGACATTTAGCGTTCGCTATGTATTATTACCCCTGATAATTGATGTGATAATACTAGGTTTGATTGTTTATGCAGCCAAGATTCTTTATAAAAAACTCCCCAAAGACCAGTTTTTAATTTTTGCTTTTTTTGTTGCCTGGATGGTGATTGGGCTATTAATACATCTTCAGATTATCCCATTAGATGCAACTACGTCCGAGACCTGGTTCTACTTCCCAATGATTGGCCTGCTTGGTATGATTGGCGTTGTTTTGGCTATATTTATTCCACGTATAAACCCGACATTGCTCATTATAATAGGATGTTTATTAATAGGGTCTTTAGCCTTTAGGACTGCATTAAGAGGCCATGATTACAGAGATGCTTATACAATACAAACTATAGATATAGCCGTATCTAAAGAAAGCTACAGCGCCTACAATAATCTGTCAATTGATTATATGGCGCAAGGTAAAATCAAAGAGGCCAAAGATTATGCAGCTCGATCGGTCAGTATATTTCCTACTTATGCAGGATATGACAATCTTGCTACAGCCTCGACTGAACTAGGTGATTATGTTGGAGCAATGCAAGCTTATAAGGAGTTGTTGGTTTACAATAAAAATGATAGTTCACTCTATGAAAAGATAGGCGAAATAACTCTGTTCACAGGCGATTACCAGTCTGATAAGAAGTTTTTAACAGATGCAACAAATACATTCCCGAAGGACGCTACCTTATGGATGTATTTGGCGATTTTAGAGGACGGGAATGGTGATAAAGCTAACGCAAAAACATCAATATTAAAAGCTGCCAATTTTGGGCAGATTAGCCAACAGCTATACGACTCAATTATGCTTGGTAAACCATTTACAATAAAATTCGGTGATATTGGTAAGACTGTAGCGGTTAAATAGCGCGCTCTGCAAGAAGTATCCTTGTCGTTTGATGGTGGATATATTAATGTCGTACATTTTATGTAAAAAAGCATGGCTGAGAGTATATAGGAATTATTTTCCAAACCAATTTGATACGAATCAAGCAACTAGCATTATCCGGCTAGTTTATAGATGTTTATAAGAAGGGTTTTACCTTGAGCGGTATAAATGATAAGCTAATAACCAAAGGGATAAAAGTAAAAAGGCATGAAGAGGGTTATTGCAATACTCAACCAAAAAGGCGGCGTTGGTAAAACAACGACGGCAGTTAACCTTGCCAGCTATTTGGCTAAGCAAGACCAAAAAGTTTTACTTATAGATCTTGACCCGCAGGGCAATGCCACCAGCGGCATGGGCGTAGACAAGCTTACACTTAAAATTACTTCTTACCAGGCTTTATTGGAGGATGCCGAGTTAAAAGATTTGGTTATACCAACAGAGACATCAAATGTTTGGCTCTTGCCGGCTAATGCCGATTTGGCCGGGGCAGAAGTGCAACTGGCGGTAATACCTGCCCGCGAAACAAAACTGCGAGGCTTTTTGCAAAAAACGGACTTTATATATGATATCGTGCTGATTGATTGCCCACCATCGCTCGGCCTGCTAAGTATCAATGCTTTAGTTGCGGCTTCGGATGTTTTAATTCCGGTGCAAACCGAATATTATGCTATGGAGGGGTTGAGCCAACTCATTCAAGTAATCCAACGGGTGCAGCAAGGTTTAAACCCGACTTTACAAATTTTGGGTGTACTTATGACTATGTATGATTCGCGTAATAGTTTGAGTGGGCAAGTGCACGGGGAAATTAAGCGTGTATTTGGCGACATAGTGTTTGAAACAATCATTCCGCGTAATGTTCGGTTGGCCGAAGCGCCAAGCCATGGCGAACCGATTATAAAATACGATAAATGGTCTAAAGGCGCTCGGGCGTATAAGAATTTAGCAAAGGAGGTACAAAATCGTGTCAGCTAAAGGACTTGGAAGAGGATTTGATGTTTTAGTGCCAATTGGTGTCGATGTGGCCGAAGTGGCAACAGGGTCGCACGAAAAGGTACATAAGTTGGCAGTAGATATTGTAGTGCCTAAAAGCGATCAACCGCGCAGGAATTTTGACGAAACGGCACTAAATGAACTAGCCCAATCCATCCGTGAGTACGGTATTGTGCAGCCATTGATCGTTTCGCAAATTGAACAAAATTTATACTCAATTATTGCCGGCGAAAGACGCTGGCGAGCAGCCAAAATAGCTGGTTTAACAGAGGTGCCGGCAATTATACGTAGTGCCACCGAACACCAACAAATAGAGCTGGCTTTGCTGGAAAACGTGCAACGGACGGATCTCTCGCCAATCGAATTGGCTGCCACATTGTATAGGCTACACCATCAATTTAGCCAAAGTTACGAGGATATATCCAAGCGGCTCGGCAAAGCCTACCCGACCATAATAAACATAATTAGGTTGCTGGGATTGCCGACCGAAATGCAAGAATCATTGCAGGCCGGTAATATCACAGAAGGCCATGCCAGGTCATTACTTAGCCTGCAGAAATATCCTAAAGAACAGAAAGCCTTATTCGCCAATATATTGTCCAAACATTGGAATGTCAGGCAGGCGGAACAGTTTGTTGTAAATGTAAAACGTGGCCAAACGGCTGATGAATCCAAGAAGCCGAGTAAAGTTGTGCCGGATGCTACAGCTACCAAGATACAAAAACACCTGGGCGCTAAAAAAGTTATCTTACAAACAAGCGCCAAAGGCAGCGGCAAATTGGTTATTACTTATAGTTCAGAGAAAGAGCTGTCGAAAATTGTTGCCAAGATACTAAAGTAGCTGTAGTGCCATAGGTTTTAAATTCGCTTAATGGGAAGTATCGCAGCCACAGCCGGCCGATGATATTGTCTACCGGCACCAACCCCAAACCGGTACGGGAATCTAGCGAACCGCCAGGCGAACGGTTATCTCCACAGACAAAAACCTCATCATTGCCAACCGTGATATCAACATTACCATCTGTTGGTGCTAGTTTGTCGCCGTAGGAGGTGCCAGTATCCGGATTAAATCCGCCGGGGTTAGCCTTGTTATAAATAGTTATATGGTTGTCGCTGACTATTACGTGATCGCCTGGCAAGCCAATAACCCGTTTAATAAGCTGGGTGCTGGGGTCGCTGGGTTTTTTAAAAACAATAATCTCGTGGCGACCGGGGATATAAAGTTTACCCCTTAAACTATCTACGGTTTTGGGTAATTTTAATATAAATACGCGATTTCCGTTTTGCAGAGTCGGTTCCATGCTGGAACCATCGACAACGTAGCTCTGAAAAACAAAAATAATCATTAATAGTGCAAGTAAGGGTGCAAATATGAATAAGAGTACAGTAAAAATAATATTTTTAGCCTCTTTTTTACGGCTTCGGTGTGGTTTTTCAATTACAGGACTAGAATTCTGCGGAGCTGGCTGAACTGGTGAATTTTGTGCTTGAGGTGGCATAATTGACTGCAGTCCATTGTAAACCAAAAGCAGCTTTTTTGCTGTCATTTTGCTATAATACAGAGACTTTTTGTGTATATTATGTATAAATTTCAATCTGATAAACCAAATAAACAGCGCACAATTGACGGATTCTTGTCTGCCGAACCAAGAAGGTCAAGAATTGCTCCACCGGTAAAGGCCAGTAGTGAGTCGGTGCATCATACCCAGCCGATTTTACTAGATGATTTTAAGAGGCCAGATGGTTTTAGAGGCAGGTCGGTGCCTAGATTAGACTCAGGGGGAGCTATTGCTCACTCATTGCCGAATAATACAGCTGGCCGGGCCGCGCTTTTAGCGAATATAAGAGATGAAAAAATTAAAAAGCCCGCTCACCATAGGGGTAGAAAGATATTATTACGTTCATTGCTCATATTAGTGGTGCTGGTACTTTGTGTGGGTGGTTTTTTGTTTGGTAAGGCTTGGTGGACTGCCCACAAAGTATTTAAAGGTGGCGGTTCGGCCTTAGCTTTTAATAAAAACATTGATCCGCATTTGTTAAATGGCGAGGGTGATGGCCGGGTCAATATTCTGTTGTTGGGTAAGGGCGGTGTAACAGAGGCGGCAGGCGGAGATCTAACCGACAGCATGATGATAGCCAGTATTGACCCGATAAATATGAAGCTTTCTTTGCTCAGTATCCCGCGTGATTTATGGGTTAAACCGTCAGGTCTTTGGCCAATGAAGATAAATGCCGTTTACACAAGCGCCAAAGGTCAGGCTTTGGCTAAAAATCCAAAAGATACCAAAGCTGCTGAGGCAGCCGGTATAGCTAAAACATCCAGTATTGTAGAGCAATACCTGGGTGTACACATGAATTACTATGCCATGATTGATTTTTCGGCCTTTCAGGAGGCGGTTGATACTTTAGGTGGTATCGACGTAACACTTAGCCAATCTTATAGCGATCCAACCATGCTGGTGGGCGATAAATTATTCTATCTGCCAGCCGGTACATCTCATTTGGATGGTGGGCATGCTTTGGCTTATGCCAGGTCACGTCACGGTGCCGCCAGGGGGGATTTTGACAGGGGTGAGCAACAACAACAGGTGATTGTGGGCATCAAAGACAAATCCCTCTCTCTGGGCACCTTTGCCAACCCTGTAAAGGTTTCGCAGTTACTTGATACTTTTGGCAGTCGTGTGCAGACCAACCTGTCGATTGACGACATGATGCGGGTCTATGGCATAACTAAACAACTAAGCAACAGTAATATATCGCATTTTGATTTAGCTGAAACAGGGGATGCGGTGGTAACTACCGGTGCGGTAGGTGACCAATCTGTGGTTATGCCCAAAGCCGGTGTTGATAATTATGATGCCGTTAGAGCCTTTGTCCGCTCGCATCTTGTAGATGGTTTTATAGCTAAAGAAAATGCCAGTATTATTGTACTTAACGGTACCAGTCAATCCGGCTTGGCTCAAAAACGGGCTGACGAACTTAAGGGTTATGGCTATAATGTTATCCAGGTGGCTGATGCGCCGGTTAAAAATGCTACGTCGACGCAGCTGGTTGATAACACCAAGGGTGTTAAAAAATACACCAAGCATTATCTGGAGCAGCGCTTGGGTACCACGGCAGTTTCATCTATAAAAGGTCTGGATTTAAGCGTGTTTTCGGCTGATTTTATTATTATAACCGGGCCGCAAGGTTAACAAACAGATGAAAAAACTTTGGTATAAACTGAGACCCTCATCCGGCATATCACATGCCCTGCATTTTTTACTCAATGCTTTGTTACCAATATTGGTTTTGGGCTTAGTCAGGTTGAATTTTGCAACTCTGGCTGCCGCTTTAGTGCTTTTAGCCAAATGGCGGATGATAGCCATTAAACCGCGTTATTGGTTACCAAACATCCGCGCTAATTTGGTTGATATTTTTGTTGGTCTTTCGGTGGTGGCTTTTATGGCTGGTACGAATTCTATATATACCCAAGCCGCATGGGCAGTTGTATATGTTTTTTGGCTAGTCTGGCTAAAACCGAAGTCTAAACCGATAGCAGTAATGGCACAGGCCCTAATAGCCCAGGCAATCGGTCTGATAGCCTTTTATAGGGCGTTTCCCAATAATTCTTTGTTGCTGAGCATAATTGTTACCTGGCTGGTTTGCTATGCCAGCGCTCGGCATTTTTTAGGTGCATTTGACGAACCGATGACCCGAACAATCACTCACATTTGGGCTTGGTTCGGGGCGATGATGGCCTGGGTGTTGGGCCATTGGGTAATAGAGTATCTATTTTTACCGCAGATAGCCCTGGTGCTGACTATACTGGGGTACGGATTAGCCACAATTTATTATCTTGACCAAAAAGAAAGGCTAAAAGCAGCATTGTTTAGGCAACTGATGATAGTTATGGGGCTCTTACTACTTATCATTGTGGTGTTTTCGGATTGGCAAGATAAGACAGTTTAAAGTACTAGGCTCGGACGAATACTAGGACGAGACCATCTCTTTTTACAAATTTAAATCCAGTTTTCGTGTATAGTTCTTTAATTTTTTTCTGTTGTTCTGGCAAAGATTCCAGCAATAAATAACCTTTTGGTGCTAATGATTCAAAAGATTGAGTTGCCAAATTTTCTATATATTCTAATCCTTCATTATCTGCAAAAATTGCGATTTTAGGCTCGGCGTAAACCTCTGGCGATACGCAGAATAATTTTGGAACATAAGGCAGATTTGCCAAAATATAACCATACATATTCATATTGTTTGCAAGCAAATCACAATTAAAAAAATTAATAGAAGCTTTTAAATTTTTGGCATTTTGTTTTGCCACAATTAGCGCTTTTGAGGATATATCACTGGCCGAAACTTCCAAATTCGGGAACTTAAGTTTGGTGCTAATAGCTAAGGCTCCACAGCCGGTACCAATATCAATTAACTTTTGATTATTTTTAGGTTTTAGTTCGGACAATAGTTCTAAAAAAGCTTCGGATTCCGGGCGAGGAATCAGCACGTCCGGGTTAACAATAAAATTATGGCCATAAAATTCTAAAGACCCACGGATATAAGCTAGGGGTCTGTGGTTAATGCGTTTTTCGAGTTTAGGTTTTAACAGGTTTGATTCATGATTTGTAAGTTGTTTTTCCGGATGGGCAAGCAAACTGGCCTGGCTTAGTTTGGTTACATCTTCCAATAAGATTAAAGAATCCAGCTGAGCACTTAATATACCGGCATTTTGCAGTTTTTTAGTGGCTTGTGTCAGCCATTCCTCGACCGTCATATTAATTAAGACTCGCTGCTAAGTTGGCGATCGAATTTTTGTAGCTCGTCAATCAGATCCTGAATCTCGCCGTTCATAGCCGCCGGAATGTTGCTACGGCTATAACCGATCCGGTGATCGGTTATCCGGTCTTGCGGGAAGTTATAAGTACGAATTTTTTCGCTACGGTCACCCGAGCCAATCAATTTTCGCCTGGAATCGGATAAGGTTTTTTGGTCTTCTTCGATTTTTATGGCCAGTAATCGAGAACGCAAAACATTCATAGCCTTATCTTTATTCTTGATTTGGCTTTTTTCGTCCTGGCAAGTAACTACTAAACCGGTCGGTAGGTGAGTAATGCGGACGGCGGAATCGGTAGTATTTACGCTTTGTCCGCCATGGCCGCTGGACCTGTAAACATCAACCCGAATATCACTGGGGCTAATTTCTACATCCGCTTCTTCGGCTTCCGGCAGGACTGCCACTGTAGCTGTACTGGTATGAATCCGCCCTTGGCTTTCGGTAGTTGGTACACGCTGAACTCGGTGGACACCGGCTTCGAATTTAAACGTTTTATAAGCATCCATACCCCTAATGGCAAAAATAACTTCTTTAAAACCACCGACTTCACTGGGGCTTTGGCTGATTAATTCGATTTTAAATTTATGCGTTTCGCAGTAACGGGCATACATTCGATAAAGTTCTCCGGCAAACAAACTGGCTTCATCGCCACCGGCACCGCTACGGATTTCTATTATTGAATCGCGTTCATCATTTGGGTCTTTGGGCGTAAGAGCTTGGTCTAATTTGTCTGTAATATCGGCCAACTCGGTTTCTAATTTATCAATCTCAACTTTGGCGAGGTCGGCCAGGTCATCATTACCAGCCGACAATTCACGGGCCTGAGCTAATTGTTCAACAATATCTTTTTGCCGGGCATACAGCTGTAGTATTGACTCAATAAAATTTTGGCGCTTCGCTAATTTGGGGTATTCGGGTGTGCTGAAAATACCCGGATCTTGCAGGCGGGGTTTTAAGCTACTTAGTTCGCTTTGCAAAGCGACAATTTTTTGTTCCATAACTTTATAATTGTAACTTCTATTTAAATAAAAAACAGCGCTAGGATCGTAATCGCGCTGTTTGATGGATCGATTTTGCTATTCGTTTTCGGCTATGTCGGCTTTATTGGCTTTTGGTTTTTTAACGATTTTAGCGGCGGCAACTTTAGCCTCACGGGCTTTGGTGGCAGCTTGTTGATGAGCTTTAAAACGGTCAACGCGGCCTTCTATATCAACCAGTTTTTCTTGGCCGGTAAAAAACGGGTGGCTAGAGCTGCTGATGTGTACTTTAACTAACGGATACTCCTTGCCGTCTTCCCATTTGATAGTTTCACTGGTTTTGGCGGTCGACTTAGTCAGAATCCGAATACCATTGTTTAGGTCTTCGAAAACTACTGGACGGTAATCATCTGGGTGTAAATCTTTTTTCATAAATTCTCTTTAGCTCGGGTAATTATAGGGGTTTTAACTCCGTGCGTCAAGCTTAGAAATTGGTTGATTAAAGAGAGGTAATCTGTTAACATTTTACTAACATTAAGTTTTAACGAATCAACCTGGAGTTTAAATATCCTCCCCGCTCGGGGTAAAAGTTTCAGGCGAAGGGAGAATAAGGATATCATGGCAGATAAAGCAGATATTAAGGCACTCTTACAAGCCGGTGCTCATTTTGGTCACAACACCAGCCGCTGGCACCCAAAAATGGCGCCTTTTATTCATAGTAAACGCGGAGAAAACCATATTATCAATCTGGAAAAAACAGTCGAGCAATTCGAGACAGCCTTAAATTTTATCGAAGATATTATTACGCGCGGCCAGCAGCTTTTGCTGGTTGGCACAAAAAGACAGGCTAAAGACATTGTTCGTTCGGTTGCCGAAGAAGTCGGGCAGCCATTTGTCACAGAACGTTGGCTGGGCGGAATGATGACCAACAGCAACACCATAAATGTTCGCATAAAGAGATTAAAAGATTTAGAAGCTAAGATGGCCAGTGGCGAATTGGCAGCAAAATACAATAAGCTCGAAGTCCAAAGGTTACAGGAGCAGATTGATTCAATGAATATCACGTTCGGTGGAATTAAGGAACTGCAAGGCAGGCCGGGTGCATTATTTGTGATTGATGTGGCTAAAGAGGCTACGGCTGTTCGCGAAGCCAGCCGCTTAGGTATTCCGGTTATTGCATTGGTTGATACCAACGTGGACCCTAGTAAAATCGATTATCCGATTGCTTGTAATGATGATGCCATAAAAACCATTGCTCTGGCTTGCGCTTATGTAAAAGAGGCGATTTTGAGAGGCCAAAGTGCTCGCTCCAAAAAAATTGATAAAACTGAAAGCTTAAAAAAAGGAGAATAAAACAATGGTAAATATTGAGATTGAAACTATTAAAAGACTGCGTGAACTAACCGGTGTTGGAATGACCGATGCTAAAAAAGCTTTGGTAGAAACAGATGGAGATTTTGATAAAGCCCTAGAGGCGATGCGCATCAAAGGTTTGGCCAAAGCCGACAAAAGGGCCGAACGTGATGCCCGCTCCGGGCTGATTGATGCCTATGTTCACAGCGACCGAATTGGCGTTTTGGTAGAAGTTAACTGCGAAACCGATTTTGTAGCCCGCAACCAGATATTCAAGGATTTTGTTCATAATATTGCTTTGCATATTGCTGCCAGCGCGCCGCAATACGTATCTGCTGAAGATGTTCCAGTCGAAGCTTTGGCTAAAGAGAAAGCCTTGATATTAGAAGAGCTTAAAACCGGCGGCAAACCGGCAGCCATGCACGAAAAAATTGCCGAAGGAAAATTAGAAAAGTATTACGATCAAGTTTGCCTGCTTAACCAGCCGTATATTAAGAATCCCAACCAAACGGTAGGTGACTTTGTAAAAGAAATCATGGCCAAGCTTGGTGAAAATATTATTGTTAGGCGATTTGAGCGTATCGCCCTCGGCGAAGTCAATTAAGCAAGATCTAAAATAGCAATTGTCGCTGTTTTCTATTACAATAAAAGTACAATTTAAGAGGTAAAATTTTGTGAATCCAAGCCAAATTATTGATGGGGTAAAGACAAAATTAACTGCAGCCGAAGCCCACTTTGCAGAAGAATTAAAAAAGTTACGGACGGGTAGGGCTCACCCCAGCATGCTGGATGGAGTGACGGTAAAAGCCTATGGCACTCCAATGCCATTAAAGCAAACTGCCAGCGTGACTGCTCCGGAGGCTCAATTACTGCAGATTACACCATTTGACCCTAATAATATCGGGGCTATCAGCGAAGCTATCAGGAGTGATCAATCATTAGGCCTAAATCCGATGGACGACGGCCACGTGGTTCGCATACAAATTCCTCCGCTGACCACCGAGCGCCGCCAGGAAATCGTTAAAAACTTAAGCGAAAAAGTTGAAGAATCATTAGTAGCAACACGTAATGCTCGCCACGATGCTATAGATAATGCCAAACAGGCAAAATTAGCCAAAGACATCGGCCAAGACGATCTAACGCGTATAGAAAAGCAGATTGATGAGCTAATGGCCAACACAAAACTGGAAATCGAAAGTCTTGCCAAGGCCAAAGAACAAGAAATAATGACCGTTTAGGTCATAAAGGAAGTTTTAACAATGGATGATAATTATACCGGATCTGTATTAAACACACTTGCGACCTATAAAAACATAATAGATCAAGCCATAGCTGTTGCTTTTAATGATTACGAAGCTTATTGGAAATCTCAAAAAACTTCACTTTATTCTATGGAGGCACTTGGGTATCTAAGGGAATTTAGCACACGCCCAGGCAAACGCCTTAGAGGAGCTCTAGCGTGGTATATATACCAAGCTTTAGCGAATAAACCTAAAGACCAAACCGGAATTAATCTGGCGGTGGCTATGGAATTGATTCAAAATTATTTTTTGATAATTGATGATGTGGTTGACCGCTCGGCAATGCGTCGCGGCCAACCGGCAGTGCACGTACTTTATTCGAAAAAATACAAAGACGCTACTAATGATAACCATCTTGGCAATATGTTGGCTATTTTCATAGGGTCATTGGCCCAGCATCTTGCAAATGATGTAATACTAAGCTGTAAAGAATTACCCGAAAAAATTACATCATCCTTAAAACTTTTACACGAAAATGTTATTAAAACCTGCTTTGGCCAGATTGATGATATGCTAAGCGTTTATAATGAAAAAACTATTAGTAAAGAAACTATTTATAAGATATACGAAGCCAAGAGTAGTTACTATACATTTATCAATCCAATGCAAATAGGTATGGCGATGGCTGGCTATGATGACCAAAAAATCTTTGAGTCAATCAAAGGTTTTGGTATCCCAGCCGGCATTGCTTTTCAGTTAAAAGATGACTTGCTGGGTATGTTTGGTGATAGCACAGAAACAGGCAAACCCAACATTGACGATTTACGCGAGGGTAAGCAAACATTGTTGGTGGCATATACTAACGAAATGACTGATAAAAGGGGGCGAGATTTACTAGAAGCAGCACTGGGTAACCAGACTGTGACTGCCAAAGACCATAAAGCAGTTTGTAAAATTATGGTAGCCTGTGGTGCAAAGGCGCGGGTTGAGTCAGAAGCCAAAAAAGCGACTTTAGCGGCTAAAAAAGCTATCACGAATATTCCGATATTTGATAAAAATACCAAACTTTTTTATTCAGGGATTGTAGATTATGTAATAAGTAGAACCGGATGAATAAATGACAGAAATTCCGCATCATATAGCCATAATAATGGATGGCAACAGACGCTGGGCCGAAGAAAGAGGCTTAAGTATAAAAAAGGGCCATGACGAAGGAGCTAAAAATTTACGGCGCATAGCCCTCCGGGCTTTTGAAAAAGGAGTTAAACATTTTAGCGTTTATGCCTTTTCTACCGAAAACTGGCAAAGAAAGTCCGATGAAGTCAAACATTTAATGGGCTTGGTAATTAGAAGTTTCGAAAAATACTTTGAAGAATTTAATCAAAAAGGTATCAGGGTTGTTGTTTTGGGTAGTAAAGAAAATGTCGACAAAAAAGTGTTAGCTGCCTTTGCCAATGCCGAAACGAAAACTAAAAACAACATAAGTGGTACATTTATCATCTGTTTTAACTATGGCGGCCGACGTGAGATAGTGGATGCGACGAAGCGAATGGTAGCCGATAAAATTAAGCCAAACGAGGTAACAGAAGCAAAATTTGCAGAATATTTATATGCCCCGGACATCCCGCCGGTAGATATATTGGTCAGAACCTCTGGGGAGCAGCGGATTAGCAATTTTATGCTTTGGCGGATAGCTTACAGCGAAATTTATTTTATAGACAAACACTGGCCGGATTTTAACTATAATGATTTAGATGATGTTATTGCTGCATATTCTAAGCGGCAGCGCCGTTATGGGAAATAAATCATGGCTTTGCTAATCTTAGGCTTGGTTCTGTTTGTGTTTTTGGTGGTATTGCATGAATATGGTCATTTTCTAGTAGCAAAGCGTAACGGTGTGGAGGTTGAGGAATTCGGCATCGGCTTTCCGCCAAAATTGTATGGCAAACGTTTGGGTAAAGGTGTTTTTAAGGGGTATTACTCAATAAATCTTTTACCGCTCGGTGGCTTTGTAAAATTGAAAGGCGAGCATGATTATGATACGCAGCCGGGTACTTTTGGAGCTGCGCCACTGCCTGCCAAAGTAAGAATAATGCTAGCCGGGGTTTCTGTTAATCTGGTAATTGCTTTGGTGATGATGACAATTGTGGCTTGGATTGGTATGCCCCAACTAGTCCAAAATCAATTTACCGTTAAGAGTGACAGCAAAATAATCCGTAGTGAAGTAATCGCCAATTTTATTGATACTCATTCTCCAGCCGAAAAAGCCGGCCTAAAAAATGGCGATATTATAAAAAATATAAACAAGCAGCCAATATTAACAGAGCAGGGTTTAAGAAATAGTACAAAATCTCTTGCTGGCCAAACAGTATCGATAACCTATGAACGTGGTGGCAAGACAATCAAAACAAAAGCCTCTTTACTCAATGAAAATGTAGTGGCGGCCAGCCTAAGTACGGATAACCCTAAAGGTTATTTGGGGGTTGGGATGAGTGAATATCAACTGAACCGTTCAACTTGGTCGGCACCAATCGTGGCTGCCGGTGTCAGCACTCAACTTACCGCATTAACCTTTAAGGCCTTGGGCGGGGCAATCGCCAGCTTGGGCAAATCATTAGCCAGCGCCGTATCGGGGCATGGCAGGCAAGCCAAACAAGAAGCCAGCGCTGCCAGCCAAAATGTTGCCGGCCCGGTTGGAATTTATACGATCTTAAAACAAGGCTCAATTTTAGGTTATCAATTTATCTTATTTGTTGTTGCGCTTATCAGCCTGACACTGGCCATCATGAACGTTTTACCAATTCCGGCACTGGATGGCGGGCGGGCTTTTGTGATGCTTTTATTTAGATTAATCAAAAAGCCGTTATTACCAAAAACCGAGGAGTTAATCCATGGCACCGGTTTTGCTTTACTAATATTATTGTTCATTACGATTACAATAGTTGATATAAAACGGTTTTATTAGCGGAGCCTATAATTTTTAATGCCCAAAGAAAGATTAGAAACTAATACAAGTGAGATTGAACCGGTTAGTGAGCGTCAAAAATTAGGCTGGGGCCCTTTTAGTGCACTGGTTCTGACTACTCTGGCCTACTTATTTTCACAATTAGTCCTGGTTTTGCCACTGGTTGTTGTTTTACTATTCAGACCGGGGCAGGATATCCAAACTGTCCTGGATAACTCCCCGATATTAAATTTTATATTGTCGGCACTATCCGCCTTAACCATAATATTGGTTTTAGGGGTCTTTTTACGTCATAAAAAGCTAAAACTCAGGGATCTTGGATTTAAAAAGTTCAAGAAATCTGATTTTGGCTGGCTCGTTATAGGGGTGGCAGTATACTTTGTTTTATTGGCTGTAGCCTTGGCACTGGCAAACCATATTCCGGGTTTTGACGCTAATCAATCACAAAATATCGGTTATCAAGGAGTAAGCGGTTGGCAACTGGCTTTGGCCTTTGTCGGGTTGGTTGTATTGCCACCTCTGGCCGAAGAAATGTTATTCAGAGGCTTTTTGTATCGTGGGTTAGCCTCCCGTTGGCCGAGAATTGTGGCTGCTCTAGTTGCTAGCGGTCTATTCGCAGCAGTTCATTTTCAGTGGAATGTCAGCTTGGATGTTTTTGTACTGTCACTGGTTTTGATTGCCATGTATGAAAGAACTAAGAACTTATGGGTATGTATTGGCTTGCACGCCATTAAAAACGGTATCGCGTTTTTGGCACTTTTTGTATTTGTAAGCCGGTAGCTGGTACAATCAGATAAGTTATGAGAGCAAGCCAATTATTCACCAATACATCCAAAACCGTGCCGGCAGACGAGACAAGTAAAAATGCCCAGTTGTTAATCAGGGCTGGTTTTATTAATAAGGAAATGGCTGGAGTTTATTCATATTTACCCATGGGCAAGCTGGTCTTGGATAATATTATTCAAGTTATCCGCGAAGAAATGGACATTATCGGTGGTAACGAAATTAGCCTGACGGCTTTGCAGTCTAAGGATTTATGGGAAGCTACCGGTCGCTGGGATGACAAGGTTTTGGATGTCTGGTTTAAGACAAAACTAGCCAATGGCAGCGATATTGGTTTGGCCACCACACACGAAGAGCCTCTGACCAATCTTATGAGACGCTTTATCAACAGCTACAAAGATTTGCCGGCTTATCCATATCAGTTTCAAATTAAATTTAGAAACGAACTTAGGGCTAAAAATGGCCTACTACGCGGGCGTGAATTCTGGATGAAGGATCTGTATTCGTTTAGCAAAAACCAAACCGAGCATGATGATTTTTATAATAAAGTGACTCAAGCTTACAAAAAAGTCTATCAACGTTTGGGAATTGGTGATATTACCTATAAAACATTTGCCAGTGGTGGTAGTTTCAGCAAGTATAGTGACGAGTTCCAAACAATCAGTGACGTTGGCGAAGACACTATTTTTATTCATGAAGCCAAAAAAATTGCCATTAACCAAGAAGTTATGTCACCAGAAATTTTATCCGAATTAAAGCTGGATAAAAAAGATTTGGTAGAGCACAAAGCGGTAGAGGTAGGCAACATTTTTAACCTCGGTACGCGCTACAGTGAGCCGCTCGGTCTAACTTTTACAGATGAAGACGGTATTATTAAACCAGTGATTATGGGTAGTTATGGCTTAGGCCCCAGCAGAATAATGGGCTTGTTGGCCGAATTGTTTATAGATAGCAAAGGTCTTATCTGGCCGGAAACGATTGCGCCATTTAAGGTGTTTTTGGCCCAGTTGGGTGATTCAAAACAAGTAATAAGATACTGTGACAAGCTCTATAAAACATTGAATGATGCAAATGTAAGTGTTTTTTGGGATGACCGTAATGAGCGGCCAGGGGTCAAATTTGCTGATGCCGATTTGTATGGCATTCCAACCAGGATAGTGGTGAGTAATAAAACAGTCGAATCAGATACGTTTGAGGTAAAAAAACGTGACAGTGATGAGATAAAAATGATGACATTAAACGAAATATTAAAAAGTCTGGTAGCTTAAGGCTTTTTGCAGTATACTTATCGCATCCCAAATATGTTTAACAGAGGTGGAAAATAGTTGTATGGAGAGAGAGTGCAATGAAAAAGCAATTTAAATTAACTCAAGATGGTGTTAATGAACTGAAAGCCGAGCTCGGTGATTTAGTTTCGCAAAGAAGTGAGATTACCGAACGAATTAAAAGTGCCCGTGAACTAGGCGATTTGGCCGAAAATGCCGAATACGCATCAGCTCGCCAAGAACAAGAACGTACCGAGAACCGGATTTCCGAGATCGAACATATCTTAAAAAATGTCGAGATTATTACAGCATCCAAAAATGGCAGTAAGGTTCGTCTTGGTTCTCGTATCAAACTTAAGGGCGAAGGTGGCAAGACAAAAGAGTTCCAGGTTGTGGGCACGGTAGAGGCTGATCCTCTGGAAGGTAAAGTCTCCGATGAATCACCGATTGGTAAGGCTTTGATTGGCAAGAGGGTGGGGGATGAAGTTGAAATCGCCACACCCGCCGAAACTGCCATATATGTTATCACCAGCATGTCATAAAACTTAATTCTTCTTATCAAAAAAACGCTTCTCATTCAAAAGAAGCGTTTTTTATCTGTTATACTGTCTTTATAATGGCAACACTCAAAGAACTTAGAGATGAACGATTAAGAAAAATGGATGAGCTAAAAAAAATGGGAGTTAATCCTTACCCGGCCGTGGCTCATCGTACTCACCAGACCAGTGATATCAGTACAGATTTTAAAGAATTACAGGGTCAGGAAGTCACTGTAGTTGGCCGGATAATCAATATACGTAAATTTGGTAAAATTGCTTTTATCTCTATAAAAGATGCCAGTGGCCTGGCGCAATTATTCTTAAAAGAAGGTGAGATAGCTGCTTTGGATGCTAAAAATAGCCAGCTAGGCCTTAAAGAATTAAATTTGCTTGATACTGGTGATTTTGTTGAAGCCACCGGCACGGTTATTAAAACTCAAACCGGTGAAATATCGGTAGAGGTGCATGTTTTACGACTATTAACCAAGAGTTTGCGCCCGATGCCGGCTAATTATAGTGGTTTTAAAGACAAAGAAGAGCGTTTGCGCCGCCGTTACATCGATACCAATATCAACCAGGATGTCTTTGATCGTTATCTGCGTCGCAGCCAATTTTGGCAAGCCACTAGGGAGTTTTTGCTGGGGGCCGGTTTCTACGAGATAAACATTCCGGTACTAGAACATACCACTGGCGGAGCCGATGCCAAACCATTTGTCACACACATGGATGCCCTGGACCAAGATTTTTATTTACGGATTAGCCATGAGTTACCCCTAAAACGGCTTTTGGGCGGGGGTTACGAAAAAGTATTCGATATTGGCCCGCGCTTCAGGAACGAAAATTATTCGGATGAACATTTACCCGAACATGTGGCTATGGAATGGTACTGGGCCTATGCCGATTGGCACGATGGTATGGCGCTGATGACCGAGATGTATCGATATGTACTGAATAAAGTTTATGGTCGCTTAAAATTCAAGATTGGTGAATTTGACGTTGACCTGGCTAAAGATTGGCAAGAGTGGGATTACGCCGAAACAATCAAGAAAAAGTACGGTATTGATGTATTTGATTGCACTCTCAAAGAAGTAAAAGAAGTTTTGACTAATAACAAATTAGAAGTAGAAAAATCCGAAAACATTGCCCGAGGTATAGACAAACTCTGGAAAAATATTCGAAAAGATGTCGCCGGTCCGGTTTGGTTGGTTAATACGCCACTCTTTATTAGCCCGCTTTCCAAAACTAACCCGGATAGGCCAGATACGGTGCAACGCTTCCAACCGATTATTGCCGGCAGCGAACTTGGTAACGGTTTTAGTGAATTAAATGACCCGATTGACCAATTGAACCGTTTCGTTGAGCAGCAAAAAATGCGTGAAGCCGGTGACGAAGAAGCTATGATGCTTGATATAGATTATGTTGAAATGTTGGAATACGGTATGCCCCCGGCTTGTGGTTGGGGCAACAGCGAGCGCGTATTTTGGGTCTTCGAAGGAGTAACCGCCAGGGAGGGCGTACCATTTCCACAGATGCGCAGCGAAATCGATGAAGTTACCAAAAGTATTTATCCAAATATCTCATTTAAATAGGAACCAAATGAAATGCTCACGTTTTGGCACAAAAACCAGCAGCAAATATTACTGGGTTTGGCTGCAGTATTGTTTTTGCTGATAGTTTTAGGTCAAGTCTTTAACTGGTCTTATTCTGTCAAATTAGTACCCGTTGTGGTGGCTATTTTAGCTGCTTTAGCTTTATTAGTCTGGGAAATCACTCCCCTCGTAAAAGTCTTATTGGCTATCGCGGTTATGTTTTTAGGATTTATCTTCGAAGTTGCGATAACTCATTTAAGTCCTTTTAGCTTTGGGGATATAATCGGCTTGAAACTGTTTAGTGTGCCGATAATAATCGGCGTTTTGTGGTTTTTAACAACCCTAAGCGCCTGGCATATAGTCAGGTTCGGTAATTTAAGCGAAGCTAAAAAATTTATATTGGCGGGTTTACTTATCTTAATGCTGAATTTAATACTAAATCAATTTGCCACTACTTACAATTTTTGGGATTGGAATAATGGCAGGGCATTATTTATTAATAATCTAGTTATTCTTGGGCTGTCAGAGTTAATTTTTTATCTTTACTATAGATTTGCAAGGCTATTTTTGCCCAGTATCTTTATTGCTGGCTTGTTGCCGCTAATGGCACTATTCTTTTGGCTTATGTTGTTATAATTAAAGTATGTATAAACTTAAGATCCCTTTTATTAAACAAAAATCTAAGATAAGTTTTAGTTATTTAAATAAATTTAATTTGAGTATGGCGCTGCTTCATTTTGTGCAGGCAATAGTGATGATAATTATTGCCAAAGGTTACTCGTTGCCGGTCACTACAAGTTATTTGACCTTCAATGATTCAACCAAGCACCTAGAACCAGCTACCAAAAATTTGTTTAATGTTGATTTGGTATGGGTGGTCGTAATATTTCTGCTTATGTCTGCCGTAGCCCACTTAATCGTTGCCACAATTTATCGCAAAACTTACGAAAATGATCTTAAAAAAGGTATTAATAAAGCTCGTTGGGTAGAATATGCCTTTAGCGCCAGCACCATGATGGTCGGCATAGCCTTCTTAAGCGGGATATACGACTTAAGCACTTTGCTTTTGATATTTACGGCTGTAGCGGTAATGAATTTTATGGGCCTGGCTATGGAACTATGGAATCAACTCACAAAGCGTACCAATTGGTTTAGTTTTATCGTTGGTTGTGTAAGCGGTATTTTGCCTTGGATTGTTTTTGCAATTTATGTATGGGGTGCCAGTACTTATAGTAGCCATGGAATTCCTGGTTTTGTCTATGGCATTTACGCCAGTATATTTATCTTCTTTAATTGTTTTGCGGTAAATATGTATCTGCAATATAAAAAAACAGGCCCTTGGAAAGATT
Organism: Patescibacteria group bacterium; assembly: GCA_035510605.1. Taxonomy (GTDB): domain Bacteria; phylum Patescibacteriota; class Saccharimonadia; order Saccharimonadales; family CAIOMD01; genus DATKGW01. The sequence goes on along the minus strand of DATKGW010000019.1, from coordinate 9,445 downwards.
ATATTTATGGTGAACGAATCTATATGATTTTAAGTCTAGTTGCTAAAAGTGCATTGGCCTGGCAAGTATTTGCCGGCACGCTAAGACCTTAAACAATTAAAAAAACATGAAACTTCACAGATTTTATATAAAAGGAATCCACGACAAGTGGGGGCCTTTGCAGCTTGATCATGACGTTTGGATCCATGACGATAAACTGCTTAATGAGTGGTTACGCGTTTTACATCTAAAAATCGGCAGCCAAGTAGTATTGTTCGACGATGTTAACGAACGGATTTATGCTATAGATAATATAGAACAGCCAAGTTCCGTACATTTGAGACTGGTCACAGAAGAAGCCAGAAAATTACCGTCAAGACATGTGTATCTTATGTGGGCCTTACTGACAAAAGCAGAAAATGAGCGAATTTTAAGAGAGGGGACAAAACTTGGGGTTCGTAATTTTGTACCAGTAATAACCGATACTACAGGGGCCCATGAATTTGACATGTCTTTAGCTCGTAAAGCCATCATCGATGAGGCAGAGCAATATGCTAGAGCAGACATACCGGATGTCAGGGAACTCATAAATTTAGAAACATTATTGGCCGAATACCCCGATTTGCCACTTTATGTTTGTCGAGAGGGTGATGGCCAATTTAATGAACCCTTAGTGGAAAAACTAGGCATTTTGGTTGGCCCAAAGGTCGGTTGGAATGACGAAGAACAATCATTGCTAACATCAAAAAAGCTAAACTTTATAGATATACCAAACATCAGTCAAAAACCGGAAGCTGAGACTGCAATGGAAGTGATGAAGTTAATTTTTAACGACTAATAAACCGCACAGACGACGTCGAACTGTTACAATAGTCAAGATGGCAGACTTTTCTACATATAAAAGATACGATACAAAATACAAGCCCGGGCAAACGCAGCCCTTTAAAGTGAGCCGCAGTAAGATCGATTTGTTTGTGGAATGTCCTAGGTGTTTTTGGCTGGATAGGGTACTTGGAATTAAGAGACCAAGCACGCCGCCATTTCAGATAAACAAAGCGATAGATGAGCTTTTAAAGAGAGAATTTGATGAATTTCGCAAAAGTAAAACCGCTCACCACTGGATGGTTGAACACAAAATTGATGCAATTCCGTTTGAACATAAAGACTTAAGCAAGTGGCGGAAAAACTTTGTAGGTATCCAGTTTTTGCACGAACCGACAAATCTGCTGGTTTTTGGTGCAGTCGATGATCTATGGATTAATCCGGCAGGTGAGCTAATAGTCGTTGACTATAAAGCGACTTCTAAAAAGAGCGAAGTTAGCCTGGATGCCGATTGGCAGATAATTTATAAGAGGCAAATGGAAATTTATCAATGGTTATTTAGGCAAAATGGCTTTAAGGTGAGCGACACCGGCTATTTTGTCTACGCCAACGGGATAAGCGATGCTGATGGCTTTTTTAATAAAGTAGAATTTAAAACCAAAATTATTGGCTACAAAGCCGATGATAGTTGGATAGAGCCAACACTACTTGAACTCAAGAAATGCCTAGAAGGCGAGATGCCCACAATGGTAGGCAAGGCTGTCATGGGTGGAGACTGCGAATACTGCATGTATGCCAAAGCCCGCACCCAGCTAACTGTTGATCATCTGAATAAAAAAACCAACTCTAAAGAAAAATAATCTATAATAAGTCACATGATAGATATACAGATTTTACGAGATAACCCAGATAAGGTTTCTGAGGCGGCAAAACAAAAAGGTTTTAAAGTCGATATATCCGGCTTACTAAAACTTGATGAAGAGCGAAAAATACTCCTAAATAAAGTAGAAACACTTCGCCAAAAGCGCAATATAAACGCTCATAGTGCCAAAAATAAAAAGCCTGTTCAATCTTTAATCACCGAAGGTAAGAAATTAAAATCTGAACTTACAGGGCTTGAAGAGCAATTAAAAGAAGTCGAAGCAAAATGGCTGAATCTTTTAAAGCAAGTACCAAATTTGCCAACTAAAGACGTGCCGGTGGGAGACAGTGAAAATCAAAATGCGGTCGTAAAAGAGTGGGGCAAAAAGCCTGAGTTTGATTTTGAACCCAAAAATCACTGGGAACTTGCCGAAAATCGTGACTTAATAGATAAAGAACGAGCCTCGAAAGTAACAGGTAGTCGTTTTGCATATATTAAAGGTGGCTTAGTGCATTTGCAGTTTGCGATTATCCAATTTGTGCTTGATACTCTGACAAACCAAGAAGTTATAGCCAAAATTATTAACGACAATGAGCTGAACATAAAACCAAACGTTTTCATACCAATATTGCCTCCGGTTATGATTAGGGAGGATATGTACGATCAAATGGATCGATTGGAGCCACGAGAAGATCGTTATCACATTGATGGCGAAGATGATAATTTATGGCTAATTGGTAGTGCCGAACATACTCTTGGCAGCATGCACGCCGGTGAAATTTTTACAGAAGATTCTTTGCCGCTACGCTATATTGGTTATTCGACCAGCTTTAGACAAGAAGCCGGTACGTACGGAAAAGATACAGAGGGCATCATTAGGATGCACCAATTTGATAAATTAGAAATGGAAGTTTTTAGTACTGCAAAAACCAGCCTGCATGAGCATCTGTTAATGATAGCTATTCAAGAATATTTAATGCAGCAGCTCGAAATTCCATACCACATTTTAATGAAATGTACTGCAGATATTGGTAAGCCGAATGCCAGAGGTGTGGATGTAGAGGCCTGGATGCCGGGGCAAAACAGATACTGTGAAACTCATACTGCTGATTACATGACCGATTATCAAACCAGACGTTTGCAAACGAGAGTTAAGTTAAATGATGGAACTGTAGAGCTGACTCATACTAATGATGCGACGGCTTTTGCGCTAGGGCGCACCATGGTCGCAATTATTGAAAACAATCAACAAAATAATGGCCAAATAATAATTCCTACAGTTTTGCGAACTTACATGGGCGGAAAGGAAACCATATGATAAATAAGCTAGAAGTCAGTGGCATTCATACCAGCGACAGCAAAGATATTCAAAAATATGCTCGCAAAAAAATCTCCAAACTTGATTCTTACATGTCTCGCCATGCCCGCAAGAGTGCTCACGCCGAAGTAGTTTTAAAAGAGGCGAAGGCTAAAGATAAAAAGCAGTGCACGGCTGAGGTGACTATATACATGCCCGGTGAAGTAATCTCGGCTAAAGAAACTACTGTAAATATGCATGCCGCGATTGATATAGTCGAAGAAAAGCTGAAAACGCAACTTAGGCGTTATAAAACAGTTGGTTCATCCAAAAGCAGCCGCCAAAATATTAAGGTCAGGGCATTACTTGGCAAAATTGTTCGAAAAAAGCCCTCGGTTTAGGTTACAATAGACAACGAATCTTTATAGTTGTTCTTGGAGTATTATTAGGAAGGTCTTATTTTCTGTCATGAGTAGTAATTTTTTAAAAAAATTATTGGGTGATAACCAAAAGGGAACTTTGCGGCGTATGAGCCGGAAAGTTAATGAGGTTAATAAACTTGATACCAAATACAAGGTGATGAAAGATGTTGAACTGGCTAAGCAAACCGAAGTATTAAAAGAACGTCTTCAAAAAGAATCCTTAGATAAAATACTGCCGGATGCCTTTGCGTTGGTTCGCGAAACAGCTTGGCGAGTACTTAAACAGCGTCATTTTGATGTGCAATTGGTTGGTGCTATAACACTGCACGAAGGTAAGGTAGCCGAAATGAAAACCGGTGAAGGCAAAACTTTAGTGGCCACGGCTCCGGTATATCTAAATGCCCTAACTGGCAAAGGTGTGCACGTAGTAACGGTAAACGATTATTTAGCCCAGCGTGATGTCGGCTGGATGGGCCAAATTTATCATTTTTTGGGGCTCAGCGCCGGTGTTATTATCCCTGATGAGTCATATATTTATGACCCGCAGTTCACTAACGAGGAGCATAGCGATGAGCGTTTTCGACATCTCCGGCCCTGTTCGCGGCAAGAAGCTTACCGGGCGGATATAACATATGGCACAAATAACGAGTTTGGCTTTGATTATTTACGCGACAATATGGTGCGCGAAGTTGATCAATTGCGCCAACGTGAACTAAATTTTGCTATCGTTGACGAAGTTGACTCAATATTGATTGATGAGGCTCGTACACCTTTAATTATTTCGGCTCCAAGCTCTTCCAGTGGGCAAGCCTACCAACAATTTGCCAGGGTGGTATCTCAACTCAAATCAGAGCATTACATAGTAGACGAAAAGGAAAAGCGAGTTTCGCTCAACGATGAGGGTGTTGAAAAGGTCGAAAAACTGCTGGGTATAAAAAATCTTTATGAAGAAGGCAATGTCCGGACGATTTATCACCTGGAACAAGCTCTGCGGGCTCAGACTTTGTTTATTAAAGACAAGGATTATGTTGTTACTAACGAAGGTGAAGTGATTATTGTCGATGAGTTTACCGGCCGTTTGCTTAAAGGCAGACGTTATAACGAGGGGTTGCATCAGGCTATCGAGGCCAAAGAGGGCGTCTCGGTCCAAGAAGAATCAATGACGCTGGCCACAATATCATTCCAAAATTATTTTAGATTGTATACAAAATTATCCGGTATGACAGGTACGGCCATGACTGAGTCCGAAGAATTTCACCAAATTTATAAATTAGACGTGATTGATATCCCTACCAACGAACCGGTTATCCGTAAAGACATGCCGGACCGTATATATAAAACCAAGGCAGCTAAATATCGGTCAATTGTTAAGGCTGTAAAAGAAATGCACCAAAAAGGCCAGCCGGTACTACTAGGTACCGTGTCGATTGAAAATAACGAAGAACTAGGCAGCGCGTTAATCAAAGCCAGTATTCCGCATCAAGTGCTTAATGCCAAAAATAACGAAAGAGAAGCTGCCATTATAGCCAAGGCCGGCCAAAAAGGTGCCGTGACCTTGGCAACCAACATCGCCGGTAGGGGAACGGATATTGTGTTGGGAGAGGGAGTGACCGATCTGGGCGGTTTATTTGTTTTGGGCAGTGAAAGACATGAATCGCGCCGAATTGACAATCAGTTACGCGGTCGTACCGGTCGACAGGGCGACCCGGGTGCGACTCAATTTTATGTCAGTACCGAGGATGATTTAATGCGTGTTTTTGGTGGTGAACGGATAGCGTCTCTTATGGATCGCCTGAAAGTTGATGAAGATATGCCGCTAGAAAACCGCATTGTCAGTAAATCATTAGAAGGTGCTCAAAAGAAGGTGGAAGGTTTTAACTTTGATGCCCGTAAAAATGTTGTCAAGTACGATGATGTAATGAACCGCCACCGCCGGGTCACTTATGAAACCCGCCGGGCTTTGCTGGAAAATGCCAACATCAATGACCGCATTAGGCAATTTATCGAAGAGGAATCTACGGCACTGGCGATGCTGCCTGGTCGGAGCGCCGATTACGAAAAGTTGATTACCGAAGTATTCCCGTTTGATGCACCGACACTTGATAGGCTGTTTGATGCCTCTGCCGATAAATTTGCGCTGGTTTTAAGGCAAGAGGCAACAGAACTGTATCAATCCCGCGAAGCGGCTTTTACCCCTGATATTATGCGTATTGTAGAGAGGGATATCTATTTCCAGATTCTAGACAATCTTTGGATGCAGCATTTAGAGGATATGGAGCATTTGCGCGAAGGAATTCACTGGACAAGTGTCGGGCAGCGCGATCCGTTGGTGGAATATCGTCGCCGGGGCCAAGCCATGTTCGAAACCATGCAATTGCAACTTAGGCGAGAAGTGCTGCGCAGTTTAATGCATGCTATGCCGGTGAATATTAGCCCGGAAGAACAAGTACCGATGCACGAAACAGAATTAACCAGAGCTGCCCGGAGTTCAGTTGATAATGCCGATGCAATAACCGAAGCTGAGATTGTAGACGAGAGTGATTTTACTGTTAAAAGGTCCGCTAGTAAGTCTGCTTCTGACAAAAAAAGAAGAGCTGCTCATAAACACGAACGCCAAAATCGTAAAAAAAGCCGGCGCAAAAGATGAAACATTCAGTCGAGTTAATCCGGCTAAACAATGGTGTGGAGGGTCTGTTAATTGATGTACCCGGTGCCAATGTGATGACTTTTGATATTAATTTCAGAGCTGGTGACTACTTATCTCCCACCGGTAAAATGGACACGGCCCATGTTATGGAACATCTTGTTTTTGGTGCTAATAAAGAATTTAAAAAATCCAGTACCTTCAGCCAGGAATTCTGTAAAAACGGAGCCTATAACAATGCTTACACGGCTGATTATCACACCGGTTATTTAGCTGAATGTGCCGAATTCGAAACCGAAAGAATTTTAAACCTATTATGTTTGGCAATAGAATCGCCACTGTTTTTGCCCAGTGAGTTTAAAGCCGAAATTGCCAGTGTCCGTGAAGAACTGAAAAGCCGCAAAAACAGTTATGATACGGAACTTAGTTTGGCACTTGAACATTCGCTTGGTTTTATACCTCTGACCTATAAGGTCCGTGCCAAACAGCTTGATGCGGTAAGATTGCAAGACGTAAAAGAGCATTATTTAAAAACGCATTTTACCAAAAACGCCCGTTTCATTATCGCCGGAAAAATTACACCCCACCGAGAAGCAATTATTAACCGATTGGACAATTTACAGTTGCTTAAAGGTAGAAAACAAATCAGTTTGCCGACAGAAACTGCGAAGACACTCGATAAACCTTTGGTTATGTTCCATAGAGGAGTTGATAATTTGTATTATCGTTGGGAAAGTGCCATTCCCCGTATTATGAACGACAACGAAAGGGATAGCCTGAAGGCTCTGCAGGATTTGTTATTTAACACATTTCATTCAAGGATTTTTGGAATTGCCCGTGAAAGGGGTTTACTTTATAGCTTATTTGCCAATTATTACAGGACAAAAGACAATCATGTGTGGTTTATTCAAGGCCAGGTCTTACCTCAGAATATTGAACCACTCTTTGAATTAATGCAAAAACAGATAGCTGCAATTTGTGCCGGTAGGGTTACCGATCAGGAGATTGATGCAGTCAAATTATATGGCCTCGGTACTTTTCAACGAGGGATTCAAACAGTCGATCAGCTGGCTAATTGGTATTCACAGGACTTTGAATTTGATAATAGCATCCGTAATTTTTCAGATACTCCAAAGCGGATAAAAGCCATTACTAGGGTTAATATAATTGATGCCGCCAAAATGCTGTTTGATAATACAGCTTGGGGGTTGGGTTTTATGGGTTTGACACCAGGTATCGACACGGTAAAGCTTAGAAGCACTATCGCCAAGCTTTATAGCTGACACACATCAGACAAACGTTATAATAGGTTATAAATTATGCAAGATATTCTTCGACAACTAAAAAAGTTAGAAGCTGATATAAAAAAGGCACTGGACCAGTTGGGTGCCAGTCAGTTGAATCAAGAAATTGTCGTTTTAGAAAAGACTACCAACAAATCGGATTTTTGGAACGATCACGCCAAGGCTTTGGAAATAACCAGACAATTGGCAAAACTAAAAGCTCGGCTAGATCCATGGCAGAAGTTACAGGCCGAATGTGATGAGGCACTTGAACTGGCGTCGTTAAATGACGAAACATTAATAAAAGATTTAGATAATCAATACACTAAACTGGTTAAAACATTCACAGAACTTAATAAAAATTTACTCTATAGAGGCCAATACGACGACTATGACGTTATTATAAGTATTTATGCCGGAGCCGGAGGTACCGATGCCCAGGATTGGGCCGAGATACTGATGCGTATGTACCTGCGCTGGGCAGAAGCTCAAAAAAGTATGGCGGTAAAAATTATTGATGAGTCTAAAGGTGAAGAAGCGGGTATAAAAAGTGTCACTTTCGAAATTGACGGGCCGCTTGTCTATGGAAAATTACAGGGCGAACAAGGTGTGCACCGGCTGGTGCGCTTAAGTCCCTATAATGCCGATAATCTTCGTCAAACCAGCTTTGCCAAAGTAGAAGTTATGCCCAAAATAGATAAACCCAACGAGATCGAGTTGGATGAAAAAGACCTTAAAATTGATGTTTATAGGGCTGGTGGTCACGGCGGCCAAAGTGTTAACACCACCGATTCGGCCGTTCGGGCAACTCATATTCCTACAGGTATAAACGTAGCTATCCAAAATGAACGCTCCCAGTTACAGAATAAGGAAATGGCACTGACAATCTTGCGATCAAAATTAGCTCAATTGCAAATGGAACAGCATAAAGAAAAAATTAATGAACTTAAAGGGCCGAATGAGCAAGCAGCTTGGGGTAACCAGATCCGTAACTATGTTTTGCATCCCTATAATATGGTCAAAGATTTACGGACAGGGTGTGAAACCAGCAATACAGGGGCAGTTTTAAGCGGTAAAATTGATGATTTTATTAAAGCGTACTTAGACTGGCATGCACGGTAATCCTAAGATCTCTTATAAAAACCATTAGCGACATTTGTTATAATGAATTGTAATGATCTTATTGGATAGAGTAACAAAAAATTATAATCGGCGTGGTACTGCTTTAAAAAGCATTTCACTTCATGTTGAGCCTAAGGAGTTTGTGATTATTGTCGGCCCCAGTGGCGCCGGCAAATCGACACTACTCAAACTTTTAACCCGCGAAGAAAAGCCGACAAGCGGCAAAATAATAGTCAATGGAATAGATTATGAAACTTTAAAAGATAAGAACATTCCACTGCTTAGACGCAAAATAGGTGTAGTGTTTCAAGATTATAAATTATTACTCGGAAAAACAGTATTCGAAAATGTGTCTTTTGCCCTAGAGATTGTTGGCATGGGCAATCGGGAAATCCGTTTTACTGTGCCAAAAGTGCTAGAAATTGTTGGTTTAACAGGTAAAGAAAATAGTTACCCCGGTGAATTATCTGGTGGTGAACGCCAACGTTTAGCAATTGCCCGAGCTGTGGCCAGACAGCCAAAGATACTAATGGCCGATGAGCCAACCGGTAATCTTGACCCGAAGCATGCTTGGGATGTAATCAGGGTATTGGAAAAAATTAATAAATACGGCACAACTGTAATATTGACTACTCATAATCAGGACATTGTTAACAAATTAAAGAGGCGGGTAATAACTATAAAAGACGGGCAAATAATCAGTGATCGAGCCAGTGGGGGATACAAGCAGGCATGAAGCGGAGATTAATAACCCTCAGGCGAATAATAATATCTGGTACAAAAGATTTCTTCCGGAATTCTTGGCTCAGCATTGCCGCTACGGCCGTTATGATGGTGGCCTTGATTATTATTTTATCGACAGTTGTTTTGAATGTCACAGCCCGCAATGCCATTAGCGAATTATCTAAAAATTTGAAAGTATCGGTTTATTTAAAAGATGATGCTCCAAAGACGGATGTTACAAAATTACAAAGAGATTTAACAGCCAACCCATATGTTGCCGATGTGACATAT
>DATKGW010000018.1:0-30048 GCA_035510605.1 Patescibacteria group bacterium | reverse complement strand
ATTGCTGGCTTGGGGCTTAATGATGACACTACCAGCCGTACCGCTACCGGCTTTAGTACCTGGGCTGATCGTGACGTTGCCACCATTAGCATTGGTAGCGCCGGCATTGCCGCCGTAAAGATAAGTTATACCACCTGCTCCACCTGTAGATGTTGATCCACCACTACCGGCTTGCAGTGTCAGGTTACCACCTGCGCCGGTACCGTAACCACCTGCTCCACTAACTGTTATGTTAGTACCGGCTGTATTGCCACTAGTTTGTGAATTACCCAGTTGAACGGCAGTTATGGCATTGTTGCCTAAAGTTACGCTATTGTTTCCAACTCCAATAGCGCCATAGCCGATGACTGTCTCATTGTAATCACCACTGGCTAAAGCTTCGGTGTTCATACCTAAATAAACCGAGTTATAGGAATATTGGTTGGGATTGCTACCGCCGGATATATAAGAACCAGCGGCATAACCCAAAGCCGAGTTGTTGTAGCCACCGGTGTTGCCCCCAAGAGCAGCTGCTCCGAAGGCTGAGTTGCTACCGCCAGCGTTATTATTCTGGAGAGAGCCATAACCCACAGCCGTGCTGCCGCCACCGGTAGTATTAGAATTAAGAGACCACGTACCGACGGCCACATTCCAGTTACCGGTGGTATTATTCTGAAGAGCTTCCACACCTAGGACTGAGTTATAGTATCCTGTTGTGTTTTTCTGAAGTGAACGTGCACCTACTGCCGCATTATAGTAACCAATAGAATTGTATTGGAGGGATCCTGCACCCAAAGCTGAGTTGCTGTAACCTGTAGTATTATTTAAGCCAGAATTCTGGCCAATGAAGGTATTATAAAGACCGCTGCCTCCAGCCCTGACTTCCAGTGGAGTTGAGGTACCGTTGCTGCTGATAACCGATACATCGGCCGTCGAAGTACTAATGGCATAGATATAGACGTTATCGATTGTACCGGCAAAGGTACCGGTTCCGGCTGGGGTAAAGGCCAGTGTACCGCTGGAGGCACCAGGCACAATATAGACTGTTTGAGCACTACCAGTTGAAGTAATAGTAGTACCTGAGTCTGTTCCACCCAGTGAAACGTTAAAGCCACTACCCATAGTACCGGCCACGTCAAACATTACTTGGTAAACAGTTGACGTATTAGTACCATTGGAGGTGCCTGATAAAGCACCAGTATTACCGGTGGTGTGAGTAGCTACGCCAGAGCCGATAGTCCAGCCGGCAGTGGTTGTCCAGCCGGAGGATGTGGCAAAGGTGCCATCAGCTGTCAGTGAATTAGACCCGCTGACAGTAGCCACAGAACTTGTTCCGACGACTTGTAGAGCAGATAAGGGAGATGTAGTGCCAATACCGACTTTACCATAATTCGTAGTTAGCACCTTGTTGCCTTGATAGCCCAAGGAGACGCCTTGCCAGCCATTAACCATAATTCCCTGGGTAGTATAATCCCAACCAATATAATGGTTCCCGGTACCGACATCAAAATATATTTTATTAGCCGTGGGAATACTTATATCCCCCGAAACAGTTAATTTTTGCTCAGGACTTGTTGTTCCAATCCCCACATTACCGTCATTCCTAACATATAACAACGAAGTGCTACCACTATTGGTGACATTCAGAGCAGCGGCCGAATTATCACTGGTTGTACCCTTTAATACCGCCCCGGAGTTGCCAGTTAAAAGTTGGCTGACGGTTAACGGGCCGTAATTGGTTGTTGTAACACCACTTTGGCCTATTGATATGCTGCTGGCATTGGAAGTTCCTAAGCTTAACCCGGCAAACGAATCAAAGCGGGTGCCTATAATTGGTTGAGAAGTCTGCATATAGCCAGAAGTGGTAAAAGTTATAGCCGATGGGCTACCACTGCTAGAACCAACTTGTAGTACACCTGAGCTTGTGATGTTCCCTTGCACATATTGGTCAACGTAAATTTTTACATAATTATCGCCTTCGGCTGCTCTACGATAAACATAAAGGCCTTGGCCATCGGTAGTATCACCAACATTGGCATTATCATAGAAGAAGTAGGCTTTATCTGTTGAACTGCCGGCTACACTAAGTTTGGCACTTGGAGTTGCAATACCAACCCCTACATTGCCGGCAAAATAAGATTGTCCACCATTAGAGTAAATAGAATAATTTGTCGTCCCGGCTGTTTGGTTATCAACATAAAGCCCGTAATTGGTAGTTATAGATCCTGACCCTTTAACGGCACTATCCACTCGGATTCCATAAGCAGTTCCTATCGTCCCGCTCCCCATGTTGTTAATAAGTGAGCGTACTCCGTAGGCATTGTTAATCACACCGGCAGTGTTTGTCTCTACCGTGAATATGCCACCATATGCTTTATCAATGGTACCGGTACTATTATTATTGACAGAACCCATCACACCAACTAGATAGTTTGCCGTGCCGCTACTGTGAGATGCCGCCGCCATAGCCTGCATTCCATATAAGGCATTACTAGCAAAGGCGCTTGAAGCATTAACCCATATCTTATTTCCATAAACATCCGCACCCGAAGGAGTTATAGTCTCAGAGACTGAGATAACTTGTGCAGCATTAACAGATGCACTAGAGCCAAAGGCCGAATGCCCTGTAACAGTTAAACTACCACCAAATATTCCCGCCCCGGATATATTCATATTGCCCGTTTGTTGAGTACCCGGAGTTGAACCTTGGAGTTGGACATAGCCTGTACCACCACTGGACGGTGCAAACCCACAAGAAGCCGAGTTCTGGATACACAAGTAGTAGGTTCCAGCAGCTGCTTGATCTTGGACTACAAAGGTTTGGCTGCCGACAGTTGGCGAAGTAACACTTAGCTTGGAAGTATAGCCGGCTACCGAAGCGGAAGTCTGCAACTGGCCGGCAGCAATGGCATAAGGCACGGCGGTCATGGTCATGCGGGGGGTCATTTCCCCGTCCCAGCTGGGTGCGCCGGTACCGCCGATGTCGATGGTTAACCACAGCTGCTGATCCCAGTTGAGTGCACCGAAACCGGTGATAGAACCCAGGGCGGCAGTGACGTAACCGTTCTTGGTGGTTATTTTGTTGCCGGAAGTCCAGTCTTCCATCCACAGACAGTCATTGTTACAGGTACCGGGAGTAGAACTGTTAGCTGCCAGTGATTTATATATCTTGAACTCTACGTTGTAACTACCGTCGGCTACCACGTTGCCGGTGTTGGTCAGGATTCTAGCCTGAAAGTTGATGGTGTTATTGGTAGTAGCATGAGCTACTTGTTGGTTCGGTGATAAGAGCGAAATAATACTGATAACGACAAATAATACCAGACTCACATATGTGAGGGTACGCAGAAAAATCGCCTTTTGTTTTTGTGGTTTTACCACTACTTTTCGCCTTTTTGTTTCGCCTTTTTGTTTGTCTTTTTGTTTTTATCTTTGACAAACTGCTTACATTTTATCTGTTAAACAGAGGCAGGTCAATAGTCTTATATATAAATAATGTGTACACCTGATAAAAATATCTACTAATTATTTATGAATATTATCGTTGTATTATTAACATTTCTTTATCTGTTTTCAATCTGTTAAACGCATAATCATGGGTATAAATTATTTATTCAGCAATATTTTTTATTGTTGTAAATATTATATCAATTACCAATAATCATGAATATTTATCCACAAGAATACTGCTAAAATTAAGCTATCTTAGAGATAGTAATTCGGGTGTGCTGTTGGCGATGCCCCTGAACCTTATTTACGCGCTTTTTTGCCTTGTAGCGAATGGCCACGACTTTATCAGCCTTAATAGTCTGTTTAGTTATTTTAGCGCTGACCTTAACATCTTTAACAAAAGGTGTACCTATTAATGTTTTTTCTCCATCAATTACCAATAAGGGTTCAAAATCAATTAATTTATCAGCCTTTAGCAGTTCTACATCAACAACATCACCCTCTTTTACCAGATATTGTTTACCACCGGTTGCAATCACAGCTTTTTTCATTAGATCCTCTTACAATTTATGAAATATTCAACGCACATAGTAACAGATTAAGTACACCTCGTAAAGAGTTAAACTTTTTTGATATGTATTACCAACTCATGATTATCGATAGTAAGTTTTTCATAATCTGCTCCATCTGTTTGAGATAGTTCGCCAAGGCTTAATACCTCTGAGTCAATTTTATCCCTATATTCTACAACAGCCTGTTTGATTGTTGTGTCGTCACTCGATACAGACAGCTTGATACGATCTTCTACATTTAAGCCTGATTGTTTCCTGAAATTCTGTATATGCCGTATTAATTCGCGCACCAACCCTTCTCGTTCTAATTCTGAAGTTAGTTTTTTGTCCAATTTAATAGACGGAATAGGTCCACTTCTCGAAACTACCTGTTTAACATTCAGCTCTTCAGCGATAATGGACTGGAGTTCGGACCTTTCTCTATCAGTAACGGTAAAAGGCGTCACAATAGTAGCTTTTGCCAGCGGTTGGCGAACTTTAATGCCCGCTTCTGCCCGCTCAGCCAAGCCCAAGGTAATAAGCTCTCTGATTACTTTCATTTCTTCCAGCACCAGCTCATTGATATGACCGCTTTCGGGCCAATATTTTAAATGAACCGATTCATCACTGGTTAAGTTCATATAAAGCTCTTCTGCCAAGAACGGCGTAAATGGAGCCATTACTTTAGCGAGTTGAACTAAAACATAATGCAATGTTCGATAAGCCGCTTGTTTGTCACTATCATTATCACTTTTCCAAAATCTCTTGCGTGACCGACGAACATACCAGTTACTGGCATCGTCAATAAAGGGTATCATCGGCCTGGTGGCACTTTGAATATCATAAAATTGCATATATTTATCAACATCCTCAATTAATTGGTGGGTACGTGAGATAATCCATAGGTCAAGTGGATTTGTAACTCCACTACTAGGGTCAATACAAGTGCCGTCCCACTCCCATTTATCTACTTCTGCATACAAAGTAAAAAAATCATACATATTCCAAACCATGCTAAGCTTACGGTTAATATCAGCCACATCTTTATCTACTAAACTAAAATCTTCCCCGTTAAGTAATGGTGAATTTAACAACAAAAACCGCAAAGCATCAGCACTATACCGATCCATTAATACATTGGGATCCGTAAAGTTGCCAAAACTTTTACTCATTTTACGACCGTCATTACCCGCAATCGTCCCTGTTACAATTACATTTTTATAAGCTTCTTTTTCGAATAAACCAATGCTTACGGCATGGACATAGTAAAACCAAGCTCTAACCTGACCAACGTATTCGGCAATAAAATCTCCAGGGAAGTTCTCCTCGAATTTTTCAACATTTTCAAATGGGTAATGGAATTGCGCAAACGGCATAGAACCGCTTTCGAACCAGCAATCCAACACTTTATCAATCCGCTTATAAGTAATATCATCTATTTTAAAAGTAATATCATCTATCCATGGCCGATGATAATCTTCTAACGTAATACCACTTAACTCCTTAAGTTCTCCGTAACTACCGACAACTTTAATATGCTCTCTACCTTTGGCGTCTTTGCCTTTCCAGACCGGCATGGCCGTAGCCCAAAAACGGTCACGGCTTAAGTTCCAATCCGGGGCACTTTGTATGGTTTTTTCAAATCGGCCATGCTTGATATGTTTCGGGAACCAGTTAATCGGGCCATTTTGCTCTAACATCAGTTGCTTTTGGCCAGCTATATCCATAAACCAACTGGGGTGAGCCCTATATATAAGCCGAGTACCACATCTATGGCAATGCGGGTAACTATGGGTTATATACTCAATTTTCCAAACATTACCATTATCGTGCAAAGTTCTAGCTATCTGTTTATTGACTTCCCAAACCTGCTGGCCCTTCCATTGCCCACTGGTATATAGGCCATTATCATCGACATTAGACACAACCAGGATATCTTCTAACTGTGCCAATGCAAAATCCTCTTCACCATAAGCCGGTGCAATATGCACAATGCCTGTGCCATCTTCTAGAGTCACATAATCTGCACTGTGTACGGTATGGGCGTTCTTACCATGGTCGTTAAATAATGGCTCGTATCGTTTGCCAATCAAATCTTTGCCCTTGATTGTCTTTAAGACTTTATATTCCAATACGTTAAATTTGTCATCTGTTAGAACTTTATCAAGCAATTCTTCGGCCAGTATTAATTTATCACCACCCAGTTCCACTTCTGTATAATCATAATTTTTGTTAACTGCCAGTGCGACATTCGCCAGTAATGTCCAGGGGGTGGTCGTCCAAGCCAAGAGATAGGTGTCTTCGCCTTGCAGTTTGAATTTTACATACACGGACGGATCAGTGACGTCCTGATATGAATTATCCATAGCCACCTCGGCCTTAGAGATAGGCGTAGCGCAGCGTGTGCAATAAAGCAGTACCTTTTCACCCTCATAGA
The DNA here is from genome assembly GCA_035510605.1 of Patescibacteria group bacterium. Classification (GTDB taxonomy): domain Bacteria; phylum Patescibacteriota; class Saccharimonadia; order Saccharimonadales; family CAIOMD01; genus DATKGW01. The sequence goes on along the minus strand of DATKGW010000018.1, from coordinate 23,631 downwards.
TCTTGCCCTTGTCATACAAAGTCTTAAAGGCCCACCAGACAGACTCCATATAGTCTTTATCCATGGTTTTGTAGGCACCCTTAAAATCCACCCAACGGCCTATTCGATTAATCGTCTCTTCCCAGGCATTGCCGGTCTGAACCATACTTTCTCGGCAAGCTAGTATATATTTCTCCAGGCCAATCTTATAAACGTCCCTTTTGTCTTTTATGCCCAGTTGTTGTTCGACATAGTTTTCGGCCGGCAAACCGTGGCAATCCCAGCCCCAAACCCGCTCAACCCGTTTGCCCTTCATAGTCCAGTAGCGCGCAACTGCATCTTTGATAACGGATCCTAATACGTGGCCGTGATGAGGAAGACCAGTCAGAAACGGCGGACCATCATAAAAAACGTAGGCATTGTCTTTGGGCCTAAAATCAACCGACTTTTCAAAAATCTTATTCTTCTGCCAATATTTAATAAGGTCTTTCTCATATTCCGCGGCTTTGCGGCGAGTCCCCTTTTTAAACTTCATAGACAGCACTCCCTAATATTAAAAAACAACTACTCGGGTTGATCATAATACATAACTTCGTTTAGCATTGGCAAAATTTCGCCCTGCCAAAGCTGGAGCAACTCACCGTTATTGGCAAGTGCTAAAACTGCCGGATAATTTACGACATCATAAAGCGAAGCCATCGCCGCCCCATCTTGAGTATTCAAATCGTATAAACTCAGATCACGGCCGGTTAAAGATTTATAATCACGCTCAAAATCAAGCACCAGACGCTCATTTTCTGACTGGCTACGATACAGTATCGCTACTTTCATTTTAGAATTTTACTTACCTTTATTTATTAACTACAACCTGTTGTAGAACCACATGACGTACAGACATAACAACTGCCTGCCCGCTGTGTTTGGTTACCACAGTTATAGCATAAAGGCGCAGTGGTATCTTTGGCAACTTTTTGTTCTGAATTCATCGGAACCTGCTCAAAAAATTTATCTATTGGCTCTGTTGGTTCGGATTCTATTTTATCTTCGGTTTTTATCTTATCAACATCCAGTAGCATAGTTTGATCCGAAGGCATATCTTCGATATTAGCCAATCCCAACACCAAACGATCATCGAAAGATAAATAATCTAACGCCAATCGTCTAAAAATATAATCCGTGATAGAACTGGCCATTCTAATGTCTTTATCGTCGGTTATGCCGGCAGGTGCAAAACTTGTACCCATTAGAGTTTTTACATAGCTTTTAAGTGGCACACCATATTGCAATCCATGGCTAACAGATATAGCGAATGAATCCATTAAACCGGATAGTGTCGAGCCCTGTTTGGCCACACTAATGAACAACTCACCAGGTGTGCCATCTTCATATTCGCTCACGGTAAAGTAGCCCTTGAGATCGGAGACTTTAAATTTATAGGTGTGGCTATTTCTTCTCCGAGGTAATATGCGTTTTACGGCACCTTTAACAATAAATGTTTCTGATTTTGACTCTTCTATTTGGTCTGACTCTTCACCGTCTTTTTTGGCCATTGACAGTGGCTGAGCCACTTTACAATTATCGCGGTAGATAGCGATGGCTTTAATACCCATCTTCCAGGCATCAATGTGCAACTGTTCTATATCTTTTATGGTTGCCTCTTCCGGTAAATTAACCGTTTTACTAATAGCACCGGATAAAAACGGTTGTACGGCAGCCATCATTTTGACGTGGCCGAGATAATGGATAGCATTATCACCCATTGAGCAAGCAAATACCGGCAGATGTTCGTTTTTAAACTGAGGCGCGCCGATGATAGTTTTTTCCTTATCGATATAAGCAATGATTGCATCGGTTTGGGTTTTGGTATAACCCAGAGCCCTAAGCGCCCGCGGCACTGTTTGGTTGACGATACTCATGGTACCACCGCCCACCAACTTCTTAACCTTAACCAATCCCAGATCGGGCTCGATACCGGTTGTATCACAGTCCATCATCAAGCCGATTGTACCTGTCGGAGCCAGAACGCTAGCCTGACTATTGCGTATACCGTTGATTTCTGTCAATTCCACTGCCTCATCCCACGCCGCAGCTGCCGCATTAAGCAAATCTTCGGCCACAAACCTAGCATTTATCTTTTTCACTTCCCCGCGGTGCTTACTAAGGACTTTTAACATATTTTCGCGATCTTTATGGAAACCGGCAAACGGGCCAATCCGACGGCCTATTTTTGCGCTTGTGGCGTAAGAATGACCAGTCATTAAAGCTGTTAGTGCCCCAGCCTGAGCCCGACCTTCTTCTGAATCATATGGCAGGCCCTGAGCCATCAATAAGGCGCCCAAATTGGCATATCCGATACCAATTTCTCGAAATGCCTTGGCATTTTTGCCAATTTTTTCAGTCGGATAACTGGAATAGCCTACCAACATTTCTTGGGCTGTAAAAATTACCTCAACCGTATGTTTAAAGGCGTCAATGTCAAAGGTGTTATCATTTTTTAAATATTTAAGTAAATTAATGGATGCCAAATTACAAGCTGAATTGTCTAAATGCATATATTCGCTACAGGGGTTAGAAGCATTGATACGGCCGGCATTAGGGGTGGTGTTCCAGGCATTTATAGTTGTATCAAATTGCATGCCAGGGTCGGCACATTCCCACGCAGCTTCAGAGAACTGCCCGAACAACTCCCGAGCTTTGACGGTATTTACAACTTCTTCATTTATAATCGACTTGAGCTGCCAATCACTGTCATCTATTACGGCTTGCATAAAATCATTTGTTACTCTGATCGAGTTGTTGGCATTTTGATACTGCACGCTAAAATTATCTTTACCATCCAAGCTCATATCAAAGCCAGCTTCTTGCAAGACCCTGGCCTTACGTTCTTCTATGGCTTTACACCATATAAACTCTTCTATATCAGGATGATCAGCGTTCAATATCACCATTTTAGCGGCTCGTCGCGTCTTACCGCCGCTTTTAATGGTTCCGGCGCTAGAATCAGCACCTCGCATAAAACTGACCGGCCCAGAGGCTTTTCCGCCACTAGCACTTAACTGTTCCTGGCTGGAACGAAGCGGCGATAAATTAATGCCGGCACCTGATCCGGCCTTAAAAATAGTTCCCTCTTCGACATACCAGTTTAAAATCGCCGCCATATTATCTTCGATACCTAAAATAAAGCAGGCACTGGCCTGTTGTTTGCGGCCTTTGGCGCCAATATTGAACCAGACCGGAGAATTAAAAGATGCGCGTTGCGTAGCTAATATGTATTTGAGCTCTTCACTAAAAGTTGTGGACTCTTTATTGTCGGTAAAATAACCTTCTTGCAAGCCATATTTTGTAAGGGTATCTACCACCCGGTCGATAAGTACTTTTAATGATGCTTCTCTATCGGCTGTACCCGGAGTGCCGGCAAAATATTTTTGAGCCACAATATTAATGGCGTTCAGTGACCAATCTTCGGGAAATTCTACTTTCTTTTGTTCAAAAACCGGTTGGCTAGACAAAGGATTTATAATAATAGAATCCCTTTTAACCCATTTCAGTTGGTCGTAGGCTCTTTTACCGGGTTGCGTAAAAAAACGATTTAAACCTAAGGTAATTGTATTTGTCATAATTTTACCCTCACTTTTTCATTAATTTTATATTTGTTTACCTTTTAAGCTCGCTGCCTAAATTATCTAAGATGGTCTCTCAAGGTCATCTTTTGTTTAGGGATAAGCGCGCTCTGCATAAAGACTCTTAAAAAGAGTATCTATATAGAATTCACTTGTTTAGAGGATTATTTAAGAGCTGACCGTTGCTTATGTTTTTTGGCATGCCTGGACCTGATTTGGTGTAATTCTGCCTCAAAACCCGTGATGTCACTGAAACGCCTGTAGACGCTGGCAAAACGCACATATGCCACGTCCGACAAGTCCGCCAAGTTGGCCATGACCAATTCTCCGATTTCTCTTGAGCCAACCTCCGGTTCGCCACGACCATAGAGTTCACTCTCTACCCGGGCCACCAATGCCTCTAACTGCAAATTAGTTACAGCAGTCTTTTCGCAAGCCCGGTGTAAGCCGGCTATTAGTTTAGCCCGGCTAAAAAGCTCCCGTGATCCATCTTGTTTTATGACAATTAACTGGGGGCGTTCCAAGCGTTCATAAGTTGTGAACCTAGAATGGCATTTGGCGCATTCACGGCGGCGTCTGGTGGATTCACCATCAGCAACATCGCGCGATTCTATTACTTTAGTATCCGCAAATTGGCACTGATGGCATTTCACGTTAGGCTTCCTCCGGTTTGTTTTTATAATGTGCAGTCACTATATATAGTGTGCATGAGATGTATGTTAGGCCCTTTATATAGCGTTTGCAAGTAAAAATTGTAGTATTATGTAAAACAATAATGGAAAGATTCTGATTTAACTATCGGTGTTATTATCATCATCTTTTTTATGACGCTTAAAACGACGTAAAAATGATGGTTTGTCGAACTTATCTTCTTCCTTGCTGGCCTCATCTTCATCAAATGACCATATATTAGGTAGGGGTGTCTCGTTTTTTAAATCATCGGTTGGGTCTGATTTCTTTTCCTCAAGTGTCATATCTAACGACTGAATATCTTCGTCATCTATCTGAGGAACCGACTGTTTTACTTCTTCGTCGTTGGCAGCTTCCATCAATTTAGCCAATGTTTGTTCATCAACCTTGTCTTTATCTAACCCAGAACTTGCCATTATTTCATCTTCTTTCTTGGTCAGATCCGACCGGATATGGTTGCGATTTGCATAATAAGCCGCATCGAAACCGGTGGCTACTACTGTAATAATGATTTCGCCCTCTAGGTCTGGATTGATTGTGGCTCCAAAGATAATATTGGCCTCTGGGTCGGCGGCAGCGGTAATAACTTCGGCGGCGGCATTGATTTCGTGCATCGTCATGTCCAGGCCACCAATAACATTGAACAAAATACCTCTAGCACCATCGATGGAGACCTCAAGCAACGGCGATTCTATAGCCTGATGGGCAGCTTCTATGGCACGATCATCACCACTAGCCCGGCCAATGCCCATTAAGGCGGTACCGGCATTTGCCATTACAGTCCTAACATCAGCAAAATCAAGGTTAATAAGACCGTGTACTGTTATAAGATCGGAAATACCCTGCACACCTTGGCGCAGAACGTCATCTGCTACTTTAAATGCTTCTAATAGGGGTGTCTTTCTATCAATTGTCTGCAATAAGCGGTCATTGGGTACAGTTATTAAAGTATCAACATGGTCACGTAATTTTTCAATGGCATAATCGGAGTTGCGTCGACGTTTTTCGCCTTCAAAAGCAAATGGTTTTGTGGCAAACCCTACAACCAGGGCACCAACTTCTTGGGCTAATTTTGCAACTATCCATGCTCCGCCACTACCGGTACCACCACCCGCCCCGAGTGTAACAAACACCATATCGGCACCTTCTAAGGTCTTTTTGATATCTTCGATAGAGGCGGTAGCGGCTGCTTCACCAACACTTGGGTCAGCTCCCGCACCTAAGCCTTTTGTATCATCACCGCCAATATGTAATTTAGTGTCCGCTTTAGAATGATGTAACGCTTGAGCATCAGTATTTATAGCTACAAATTCGACACCCTTTACTCCAGCATCAACCATACGGTTGATAGCAGCTCCACCGGCGCCGCCCACTCCAGCTACTTTTATACGCGCGAATGTTTCGATTTCAGGTATCACTTGTGGCATCTTAGATTTAACACCTTCCTACTTAAGCTATTTAACTTCATTATATATGATAGCAGACAAAAAGTATTCACTGTGTTTTTTCATTATTTACAGTCGAAACAATTAACTACTCAAGTCTTTAACGGCTGATCAAATGTTTTAGTCGTGTAAATAAACTAGCTGTCAGCTGAGCACTGTTTGATTTTGACAGGGTACTACTGGGCTGCTGATGACCACTGAGTAGCATATCAAGCATCATCAAGCCCACGCCCGAGGCATATTCAGAACTATTTATAGTATCGATAAGGCCACCGATGCCATTAATCTTGCCTATCTTAGCTGGTAATTGGAGCCGTTCTTTGGCATAATCTGCTAATCCCGGCATATCTGCTGTAGCTCCAACAATAACAACACCACCCGGCAATTTCCGCGATTTGCCCACTCTTTTGAATTCTCTATCAATTTGTTCAAACAATTCTTCCATTCGTGCTTCGACAACCAAACGTACAGCTTTTTCTGAAAATTGATAACGGTTACCTTCATATTCAACGCTTAATGTTTCGGCAGGTGGTGAGCTAAAATCCAATGTCGCGTGAGCTTTTTTAACATTCTCGGCAATATCAAGATCGGTTTTGAGGCCAATAGCCAAATCATTTGTCAGATTCTGGCTACCAATGGGGATAATTGCTACATGCTCGACTTCGCCCTCTTCTAAAATAACAATATTGGTGGTGCCGGCACCAATATCGACTACTGCAGTACCTGATTCTTTTTGTCTACGATCAAGTACAGCCTCTGCTGCTGCCAAACTGGCCACTGTATGATGATGAACATTAACTTGAGCATGTTCTAAGGCTGAGTCTAGTGTACGTAAAAGCGGAATGCCGGCTGTCACAATCAGTGTATCTACTTCTAGACGCACCCCATGCATACCTACCGGATCTTTAATGTTGTCTTGCCCGTCGATTCTATAATTTTTAGCAAAAACCTGAATAATTTCTCTATTGGCCGGTAAATTAATAACAGCTGCAGCTTCTTCTACTCGAGCCCGGTCTTCATCTGAGATTTGTCTATTGGGGCTACTAATCGCCACCACTCCATGAGAAGATTGGCTGCTAATATGCGCACCATTAACGTTAATGGTAGCACCACTAATACGCACCCCGGCCATGCGTTCGGCTTCAGTAATAGCTTCACTGATAGCTTGGGCCACGTCTTCTATGTGCACCACGGCTCCCTTTCGCATACCATGATTTTGGCTGGAGCCTATACCAATAACAGATAAAGCATTTTCCGCTTCTCTATTTTCAAGCATCCCAACAACACAACGAACATTGGCTGTCCCAATATCTAGCCCGATAAAGTAAGAAGCTTTTTGCATACTAGGTAGTATACCGCTTACATTTAAGTGGCGGCAAGCAACTTAAAGCTTAAGCCGTGTTAAAATTTCTGAGCCTGCTTCGGTAACTAAAATCGTATCTTCAAAGTGAGCAGATAAACTACCGTCTTTTGTAACGACAGACCAGCCATCGGCAGCTGTATAAACTTCATATGAGCCTAGCGTCGACATGGGTTCAATGGCGATGGTCATGCCACTGGATAATTCCGGCCCTGTGCCTGAGTTGCCATAATTTGGTACATCCGGGTCTTCATGCACCAAACGGCCAACACCATGACCAACCAAATCGCGGACCACACCCAAGCCGTAAGACTCCAAGACAGCTTGTACTGCAGCCCCAATATCACCAATATGTTTACCGCTCTTGACCACTGCAATACCGGCATTCAATGATTTTTGAGTACCATCTATTAGTTTCTGTCTTATAGTATCAGTTGAGTTCACTAAAATGCTGCGGGCACTATCAGTAACCATACCCTTAAATTTGACACCAAAATCCAAGCTGACAATATCACCTTTTTTTATAACCTGGCCACCAGGGATACCGTGCACAACTTGATCGTTAATTGATATACATATAACATCCGGAAACCCCGAATAGCCCAAAAAAGCCGGTTCTGCACCTAATCTACGGACTTCATTATCGGCAATTACAGCCAGCTCTTTAGTGGTAATACCTGGTTGAACAGCATCAATTACTTTATTCAAAACGATAGCCAGTATTTGCCCGCTTTCACGCATAAGTTCAATTTCGGCTTGAGTCTTAATCTGAATCATTAGACCTCAATGCCGTGCTCTTTTAGGCCAACGATAATATCTTCTAGGATAGCTTCGGGAATTTGATCGGCATTAATCTCTATAATTGGAACACCCCCCTGTTTTAGTCTTTCAATAACCGGCATAGCAGTATTTTTATAAACATCAAAACGACTAGAGATGGTCTTGGAATTATCATCCAATCGGCCTCTTAGCATCAATCTTGCTTCAACCACCTCTTCAGCAGCAAAAAGATTAATTACAGCCGATAGTTTTATCTTATGTTCGTTGCGTTGATTTAAAAGCCACTCGGCTTGGTCAATATATCGTGGAAAACCATCTAAAATCAATTCCGGATTATCGCCGAGTTTTTGTAGTTCTTCATCTAAAAGTTTAATTACTTCAGCACTAGCAAGCAATTTGCCGGCCTTCATTTGTTTTTGATGCTCGCCACTGGCCTGTTTTCTTAGTATTTCTCCCATGGATAGCCATCGTAATCTACCACGCTCAGTCAATAATTGACCTTGGGTACTTTTGCCCGAACCGGGTACACCCAGAAGTATTATCATTATTTTTCTCCTTGTTCTAAATACTTTTTGACTGCTTCAACGACAGTTTTTCCGTCTGATTGACCGGCGACAAGCTGTATTGTTATGGGCATTAATTTATTAAATGTTACATCACCCTCTATATCTTTGGCGGCTTTTATGACCAGAGCATTAAGTTTTTGAGGATCTAATTCATCCGGTACGTAGACTGCATAAATGCTCCTCTCCGACTCTTCTTTAGCCGCTAATTCTCGACGACCATGCTCTGCATATATATCTCTGGCTTCGATCCGTGATTTGATTTCCTTTCTGATAACACGCAATATTTCTTCGTCAGATAAATCATGCCTGGCGGCAATTTGAGCATTAATAATCGAGCTTTTTAAAAAACGCAGCGCATCAGTCGTTATATGATCGCCACGCTTCAGAGCTCCATTAATATCAAGGTCAATTTGATTGAGCATTAGCGTTGGCCGAGTTTAGCCCGTTTCGCTTTGTCGGCCTTGTGTTCACGCCTGACAATGGCTTTGCGGCGGCGATCACGTTTACTGATGGTTTTCTCAAAATATTGCAACTGCTTAACAGAAGCCAAGACACCCGACTGTTGGACCTTACGGCCGAAACGTCGAATCATACTTTCTGTTGACTCCTTTGAATCTTTTCGAGTAACTTGAATCATACTTTTGGTTATTTTAAGATAAAAATCTTGATTTTACAAGGTTATTGCTGTGGTTTACGAATTATTGTAGCGGCACGTTGATTGGCACGTTGACTTTTAAGGACTATGCCCTGAAGCTCTTTGAAAATTGGGAAGCTTTTATTTGTAGAATATATTTTGGTATTACCCTGTTTTTCGCTTACCAAAAAACCAACTTTTTCTAAGCGTTTTAATTCTCTTTGGATATTACCGGCATCTTCTTTAATCAGTTTTGCTAGACCTCTTACATGCGTTTTGAAATCAGGGAACTTAGCATAGACCACAATAATCTTACGGCGTACCCTGGATGTAATAAAAACGTCTAACATAATTACCACCTGCTGTTATTCAAACAACACTGATTATAGCGATTGGATTCATTTATGTAAACTATTTTTGTCGGTTTTGTCGTATAGTTTTGTTAATGAGCTATGTAGATGTTGCTTTGGCCAGGGTACACACTGGGGGTAAATTCTTCTCTTATGAGACGGATATCAAATTACCTATCGGTTCTGTGGTTATCGCTCCTTTTGGCAAAAAGGAAGCCCCGGGAATTATCATAAACATAGTCAAAAAGCCAACATTTAAAACCAAGAAACTTGTAAAAGTCTTACCTTACAGATTGCCCATGAACAGTCTGTCTTTAATGAAGTGGTTATTTGAATTTTATCCGGATGATCCGGGTCTAATTACTCAATTATTTTTACCTGGCAATCTTACGCTCAAATCCCATCAAAAACAGGCCAATATCCTGCAGGGCCAAAACCAATCCCTACCCAAGCCAACCACCGATCAACAAGCCGCCATGGGCATAATAAACAATCCAGCGACCAAGCGTGTGCTTCTACACGGTGATACAGCTACCGGTAAAACAAGAGTATTTATTGATAAAACTAAAAAAATTCTTAAAACCGGCAAGTCGGTTTTGATTTTAACACCAGAAATTGGTCTGACTCCTCAATTACTAAATGATTTAAAAAAATATGTTAACTCCCCTATCGTACTAACTCACTCAGATTTGACTCCAGCTGAACGGCGTAGAGTCTGGGAATATGCTCTAATTGATAAAAATCCTGCTGTTTTTGTTGGACCACGTTCTGCCCTGTTTTTACCAATCCAGAATTTAGGCCTGGTTGTTATAGATGAATCACATGACAGTTCTTATAAACAGTCTCAATCACCACGCTATCAAAGCCTCTACGTCGCCGGTAAACTGGCTAGTATCCACAGCGCTTTGCTAATACAAAGTACCGCTACACCCAACGTCGATGACTACGAAATGGCCAAAGCTCATGGTTTCAAAATAATTCGAATGCTTCAAAAAGCCGCCGGTAATTCCAAAAGTGAAATGCAAATAATAGATATCACCGACCGCCAAAATTTCAACAAAAGCCCCTATCTAGCAGATTCATTAATTGATGCCATATTAAATGCTATAAATCGCCAAGAACAGATTATGTTATTTCTAAACCGGCGAGGTAGTGCCAGATCTGTCCAGTGTGATGCCTGCGGTTGGCAAGCACTCTGTCCCAATTGCGGAATACCTCTGATATTTCATCACGATTATTATTCAATTAAATGTCATCTTTGTAGCTTCAAAGAACCGGCACCCAGTGCTTGTCCGGTATGTGCTTCTACCAATTTAGTTTTCAAAAGTATCGGTACCAAGACTCTGGTGGAACACGTTCAAAAATTGTTCCCCAAAGCCCGTATCATGCGTTTTGACGCTGATTCTACTGCCAGCGAACAATATTACCGTCACATTAATACGCTTAAAAGCGGCGCTGTCGACATTATTATAGGCACTCAACTAATCAGTAAAGGTATCGACTTAACCCGGCTTAGTGTTGTTGGAGTTGTCGATGCCGATTCTGGCCTAAACTTCCCTGATTTTAGAGCCGAGGAAATTACTTTCCAGCAACTCTACCAAGTCACTGGCCGAACTGGCAGGGGCCATTTAACCAGTAAATCATTTATACAAACGCGGTTGCCACACCACCCTGTTATGCAAGCCATAGTCAATAACTCTTGGCAAGATTTTTACACCTACGAGTTTAATAAGAGGCAACAATTTATTTACCCACCTTTTTGTTATCTGGCCATATTTAAAATTCGCAAAAAAACCTCCCATAGTGCTGAACTGGCTAGCCAAAAAGCCTATCAAATACTGAGTAGCAAAAATCATCTATCTTTGTTGGGACCTTCTCCGGGTTTTTATGAAAAATTGGGCGGGCTGTATGGTTGGCAAATTATTGCCAAAGCTCGTAAACGCTCAACCTTAGTAAATGTAGCCCATAATCTTGATAGCGAATGGGTAGTCGATATTGATCCAACTAGTCTTTTATAGATTACCTCTGTTATACTTATTTGAACATGATTCAAGCTCGCCATAAAATCATTACTCTGCCCAATGATCATTTACGTGCCCGCTCACGTAAAGTTGGTTTAATAACGACTGATATTGTTGATATTGTAAAAAATATGGAAGCCTCTACTCTTGATTGGGAAGATCACAGAAAATACGAATTAGGGGTGGCCTTGGCAGCCGTTCAGATTGATAAACTATATCGTATAGTAATTATCCGGAATGATTTTGAGAATAAAGACGACCGTTCCTTTTCGGTATTCATTAACCCCAGGATAACAAAGTACGAGGGCAAACTTATAGAGGATTATGAGGGTTGTTTAAGTGTCAAGGATGTCTACGGCCGTGTTCCCCGTTACGAAAAAGTTCGTATTAAAGCTATTGATATAGAGGGGCGTTCATTCCAATTTACCGCCGATGGCTTTTTAGCCCGTATCTTTCAGCACGAAGTGGATCATCTTAACGGAAAATTATTTATCGATTATATTAAAAACAGCCCCGGAGCTTTTTTCTGCCTAGGTTCTGATGGTAATCTAAAAGAGTTAAATTATGAACAAGATATCAAACAATCTAGTATTCTTTGGTAGCGGGCCGGTAGCGGCTGCCAGTCTCAAACACATTTTAAATAGTTTCCCTATCGAGTCTGTGGTTACTAGGCGCCGTCCGGCTCATCATGACGAAATAGCACCCGTAGAACAAATCGCCAAAGAATATAATCTGAAGCTTTTATTCGCAGATTCACAAAGTGAATTAGAAAAAGCTGCTACCAATATTAATAGCCGCTGCGGGCTGGTGGTTGATTATGGAATAATAATCAGCCAAAGGGTGATTGACCGATTTCCCCTGGGTATAGTAAACAGTCACTTTAGCTTTTTGCCGGAGTGGCGTGGAGCTGATCCGATAACTTACGCCTTGCTCTCCGGACAAAAACAAACCGCTGTTTGTCTGATGAAGATTAATGCTGATCTCGACACCGGAGATATTATTGCAAAATCATTTATACCAATTGATTCAACCGAAACGAATCAAAGTTTGACTCTAAAATTAATTAAGGCCAGCAATCAGCTGATTGACACCCGGTTACAAAAATATATTGACCGAGAAATTGTACCCATTTCTCAAGATTTAATGCCTATCACTTATTCAAAAAAGTTAATCAAAGCCGATGGCCTTGTAGATTGGCGTAAACCGGCGACAGTATTAGAAAGAGAGATTAGAGCTTATAATGATTGGCCAAAAAGCCATTGCCAGATTGGTGGTATTGATGTTGTCATAACCAAATCACAAGCATCAACTAAGATTTTAGCCTTAGGGCGTATTTCCGTACAAGCCAATAAACGCATTTTTATTGGCTGCTTGGTTGGTTCTCTAGAGATACTGGAGCTTAAACCAGCAGCTAAAAAAATAATGTCAGCTACGGCCTTTATTAATGGCTACAGCCATTCTATTTAGTCTCTAGGGTTGTCTCCGGTTGTTGACTAGCGGCCAATATTTGAGGAGCCGAGGCTTGAATTTCGGTTTTAAGTTTTTCCAGTTCGGACATTACTACATCTTTATAATTCGGTACATTTGTCTCCAACCATTTCAATGAACCGGCTTCATCATTGGCATTGGCCAGTTTTTCAAATTCATCAAGTTGTTCATCACTCATATTCTCTGCCAATTTCATGCCGACACGCAGCTCAAGCGTTTCATATATATGCGCTAACATCTTTTTCTTGTCATCAGCCGGCAAAGTTCCCAGACCGATATCTTGTAAAAAATTATCATCTAACTTAAGCATCAGACTTACCCTAAATTATTAATATTAATTGTAACGCATTTTTATTAATTTAAAGAGTTCTTTCGCGAATTTCCCGAGTAAAAACCTCTATTCTATCGCCTTCTTGTAAATCAAGCCTGTTGTTAGTATCTAAACTTAGGCCGCACATTTCGCCTTCCAATACCTCTTTTGTATCTGTTGGCCCATGCTTAAGGTTGGTAATTTGGATATCTTTGGCAATCACTTTATCATCGCGATAAATAGTGGCCAATGACGGAGTCACGACCTTACCCTTAGTAACCTGACCACCGCAAATTATTTCCGTTTTTGTAGTTTTAAATATGCCCTTCACTAATAATCGTCCAACATTGGTAATTATCTCTTCTGGGGCTAGTAAATCACTCATCTCTTGTTTGGCATCATCCAATAACTCATAAATAATTCTATAAAGTCTAACTGATACTTTATCTCTACTGGCTAACTGTTTAATGTTAGTCGGCATGGTCACCTCAAAACCATAGATAATGGCTTTGCTGGCCGCGGCCATCCGAATATCATTATCATTGACAGAACCAACTCCAGCTCCGACTATACGAACAACCACATCTTCGGTATCGAGTGTTTTTAGACTATCAATCACCGAGGTTAATGATCCCTGGACGTCTGCTTTGACTATAATGTGCAGTTCTTTGGTAGAGGTTTGTTGGTTTATCATACGTATAAGCTCATTGCTCGTCATATCAAGATGATCAGTAGTTTCAGTGGCATTCTGAGCATTTTGGTTAGAAATGTTTCTAGCCAGTTTTTCGTTGGCAACTACTTTAAATTGATCACCAAATTCCGGTAATTTTTTGAAACCACTAATTATTATTGGAGTAGAAGGCCCGGCCTTATCAATATTTTTTCCCAAACTATCTTCTAGTATACGAACCTTGGCATATGTGTGGCCGACTACCACAAAATCATCTCTTTCTATAGTTCCCTGTTGTACTAATGCTATAGCTATAGGCCCGCGTCCGTGTTCCATATGGGATTCAATAATCAAGCCTTCGGCTGGTACCGCTTGGTCGGCTTTTAGCTCTTCTACATCGGCAATCAAGAGAACCATATCCAGTAATTTATCGATTCCCTCTTTAGTCTTTGATGAGATAGGTACTACAACGGTATCGCCACCCCAATCTTCTGGCAGCATTTTTTGTTCGGCCAATTGTTGTTTAATCCTTTCAACATTGGTACCTTCTTTATCAATTTTAGTTATGGCTACCACCATTTTAGCCCCAGCCTTACGAGCAAATCTGATAGCCTCTAAGGTTTGTGGTTTAATACCGTCATCTGCCGCTACTACAATTATCACTACATCGGTTAAATGAGCACCATGCTCTCTAAGCGCGGCAAAAGCTTCATGCCCCGGAGTATCCAAAAAAGTTATCTGACGCCCATTGTGCGTTACCTGATAAGCTGAGATGTGCTGCGTTATACCACCCGCTTCATGCTCAGCCACATCATCACCACGTATAACATCAAGCAGGCTGGTTTTGCCATGGTCCACATGACCCATTACAGCCACTACTGGCGGACGATATGTAGCATTTTTACTATATACACGCTGTCGCTTAGTCTCGGACTCATCCAAACCTTTTTTGTCTTCATCAACTAGCTCGACATCAAGCCCTAATTCACCAACTAAAATACGAGCCGTATCACTATCTATCTTTTCGTTGATAGTTACCATGACTCCATTTTTAAACAACTCACTGATTAATCTGGTAGCTGGCAGAGATAATTTATCAGCCAGCGTACCAACTGTAATCATGTCGCCAATTTCGATTGTTCGCGCCATTACTGTTGATTATCTCCTTTCCCTTCTTTAACACCCACTTTTAAAAGTTAGGGTGCCGGTTATTCGGCCATCAAATCCATCTAAGCATCTTTTAAGCTTAGCGCAATTTTGCGAGCTTCTTTATTAACATCCAGTACCTTGAACTGCTTTTTTTCGTTAAGCTTAAATATCTTCTCCGGATCGACAGAATCGTCACTCCCATCGGCAATTTCTGACACATGCACCAGTGCTTCAACAGCCGGGGTTAATTGCACAAACGCCCCAAAAGGCGTAATACGAGTAATTGTCCCCTCTATTAACTGGCCTTTTTTAATACCATCAACATCTCTTAGCCACGGATCTTCACTCATTTGCTTAAGGCTAAGACTTAATCTGTCTTTATCAATGGCAATAATCTTTGCCTTAACCCTATCGCCGGTTTTGACATAGCTACGTGGATCTTCTACGCGTTCCCATGATATCTCAGAAATATGTATTAGACCCTCTATACCATCTACATTCACAAACGCCCCAAAATCAATTACACCTGTTATTGTACCCTCAACCGTATCGCCAACTTTAAGTTCAGAGAAACGGGCCTGCATATCATCTTTTATGGCTTCCTTTTCGCTGAATATCAGCTTATTATCTTTACGGCTTACATCTAACAAACGTACTCGTATTGGCTTACCAATAAGAGAATTTAATTTTTGCAGAATTTCATCTTTATCCGCCCCTGAAACTCGCGGATAATGATCAGCACTTAACTGGCTGACAGGCAAAAAACCTCTGATACCCTCAAGTTCTATTAGTAACCCTCCCCTGTTGGCGTCATAAGCGATAATTTCTATTACCTCTTGATCTTCCAAGACTCTATTCAACTCATCCCATCCACGATCTTTGGCAGCCTTCTTCAATGATAATAATGCGTAACCATCTTCAATCTCCGGATCAACCACACTGACACTTACGGTTTGGCCTACTTCAAGGATTTGGCCGTGGCCAATTTCACGGCGCATTACTACACCAACTCCATAAGGGCCCAAATCAAACCATATTTCATGTTTACGAATGGATGTAACGATAGCCTCCACCACATCCCCCTGCTTTAGCGCCTTTAGATCACTTTGAGCAAGTAATTCATCCATTGTTACTTTTGACATTAACAAAACACTCCTTAAAAAATGTATTTCTGAGATTTGCAGTTATCTATAGCCACCTCTTAAGTAAGACAAGATGCCGACTATTAACCACACTTTCAGATTATTTATATTTAACAGCAAAACATCTCTGTTGTAAAGAGTCCCGGATAGGTTTCTTGTGTTACACTATCGTCATTATGATAATTGCAATAGACATTGGTGCTACTAAAACTTTACTGGCCGTTGCAGATCAAGATGGTAAAGTATTAAATAAAATAAAATTTTCTTCAACGAAAGATTATCAAGAATATATCCAAATACTTAGTGATAATATAAAAAAATTATCCACCAATCGTGTAAGTATTATTTCTATCGGTTCGGCTGGGTCAATCGATCGTAAAAATGGGATAATCAAGAATTCACCCAATTTACATTGGATTAATAAACCCATCGTCCATGATATTTCTAAAATGTTTAGCGGTATTAAGGTTATTATCGAAAACGATGCTAATTTGGCTGGGTTATCAGAAGCTCATGCTCTAAGCAATATAAATCAACGGGTAATGTATGTTACTTTCAGTACTGGTATAGGCACTGGTTTTGTGGTAAATGGCCTGCTCGAACCCTACCTGTTAGATGCCGAGGGTGGACACATGGTTTTTGAATACAAAGGCAAAATGATGGACTGGGAAGAATTTGCGGCCGGAAAAGCAATTGTCCATAAATATGGTAAAACGGCCTCTGAGTTAGAAAATAAATCAGCTTGGAATGAAATTGCTAAAAATATGGCTATGGGCATAGTTGATAATTGCGCAGTATTCATGCCGGATATAGTAATAATCGGGGGTGGAGTTGGTACTTATTTTTACAAGTATGCCGACCAGTTGAATCGAGAACTCAGTAAATTAATTACCAAGTCAGTAATGATTAAACAACCAAAAATTATTGGTGCTCAAAACGCCGAAGAAGCAGTTGTGCTAGGTTGTATTATCAACGCCAAACAAAATGAATAGTATCAATAATCTGCTACCAATCTTAATAAGGGATTTTCCGGATATAAAATTTCAATCAGGTGAGAATTTTTCTTGGTCTCCTAAAGAACGAAAGATCATCTACACCACTCACCAATCAGTTGCCGAACATGGAGTATGGGCACTACTGCATGAAGTTGCACATGCTTCACTTGGGCACATTAACTACCACAACGATTTTGATCTTCTTAAATTGGAAACCAGAACCTGGCGTCAAGCCAAGATTTTAGGAAAAAAATACGACATAAATATAGACAACGAGCATATTCAAGATTGTTTAGATACATATCGTGACTGGTTACACTCAAGAGCCAAATGCCCTAAGTGTGGTGTGGTTTCCTTGCAACGAAATGATGGTTTATACCAATGCTTTAATTGTAAAAACACCTGGAAGGTATCTTATCAGGGGTTAAATCTCGCAAAAAATTAATTATCCTTACTTAAAATATATTAAAAAAGGAGTGATACACACTCCTTTTTTAATTAATGTTTCAGGCTAAAAATTAGGCTATCTTTTTAGTCCGACGGCTTACTCGACCACCAAGTGCCCCCGCTTTTCGTGCGAGTTCACGATCTGCATAAAAGCCACCAGTGTGACCTTTTTTACCGCCTTTTGCTCCGATTTTTGCATAAAAGTCAGAACCGTAGCGTATTTTGTTGGTAGTAGCAGCGGCCTTACCGCCATTGATAGTTCCTGCCATAATATTCTCCTCTCACATTTTATAAACGATATAAAAAAGGGTTTTCAGACATTAGCTGTCGTCGAACCCTCTGCTTATGCTTTATACATTATCATGCTTTAGTTAATGTGTCAATTTTTATGTTCTAATAAAAAATGCGCCTCTGTTTGAAGGCGCATTTTCGTCGTACTAATTCGTGTACGAAACTATTGTTTTAAGCGTTTGGCTATTTATATGAGACGTTTATGTCTTATTTTTAGCCTTTTAGTTTTACAAAGACAATTTTGGAACCATCTATTTGGCTTTTCAATAGCAATATATTAAATAATGTACCCAAAGTTATGTAAAATATTTCATTGTTTTTTGTTGTATTATTATCATTTATTTATTGCACTAAGGGTAGACTTGCAACAATAACGTAAAGCCTTTTGATATTTTATATATTAATCGTTGTAAATAAAATGTACGCTCCATGAGAACTTAAAAGTTATCCACACTACTCTAAAAAAATTTTACATTTTTATTAAAAAGATAATGCCCGTTCTTTCGAACGGGCATTATATAATTCGGCACCATGCTATTTTCCCAGGGCTTGATGACCCAAGTATTGTAACCGCTACTAGGCTTAACTGCTGTGTTCGGCATGGTAACAGGTGTTTCCCTAGCGCCATGGGCACCGATAAGAATTTTTTAATATACTAAAAAATCTCTTATCGACGCCCAATGACAGCGATCTTACAAATAACACGGTTCTGACAAACACTAATAGCTAGTTAGTAACCAATCTCTCATACGATGGAACAAAACGATGTTCCTACGTATGAGATTCATAAAAAGTCAATGGACCTATTAGTACGCTTCGGCTAAACACATTGCTGTGCGTGCACCTTGCGCCTATCAACCTGATCGTCTTTCAGGGGTCTCATGGGGAAATGTAATCTTGGGATCAGTTTCGCGCTTAATATGCTTTCAGCGCTTATCTGGACCGCACTTAGCTACCCAGCTATGCCAGTAGGTCTGACAACTGGTACACCAGCGGTGCGTTCAACCCGGTCCTCTCGTACTAGGGTCAAATTCCCTCACATTTCCTATTGTCCACATCGGATATAAACCGAACTGTCTCACGCGTGTAATTTTAAGCATTTATATCTTAAAACTTTATCCACCATTACTGATGGCACGGACTATATCTTCTCCCTTCCACCATGTAGTGAAAGGGGCTGACGTATTATAGGGCTTGATATAGTTTATTTGCCCTATCTTCGTCCAGAGCAACCTGGACTCCAGTCTCTACGGGGATACTTTGCTTCCCTAAAAAGTTTATGACAGTTTCACTAGTTATAGTGCGCTTCTTTGAGTAGTTAAATTCAGCGGTTTTATCAACTCGCTTACTTAAACTAATCAACTTTGAAGCAGTCATTTTTCGCGTCGATGGATGATGCTCAATGAGCGCCAAAACATCTATCGCAAGATCCTTTTTAAGTTGAAGAAAGGGATACAGAAGCTTTAGTACATGTGCAGCTTCTCTTATGCCAACTATAGTGTATTCGCTCATGCCATCTTTGCGCATGCGCACATAACCATAGCCTAGCCGCTCTTTTAGCCAAAAGAGAATTTTCTGATGGCTTGTCTTCTGATAGAAGACGATGCTGACTCGAATTTGATAACCCAATCTGTAATCCTTGCGGAATACTAACTGAGCCATAATTGAGCCATCTCCATCTAGAAATCCGGCTATATAGGCCTTTTCTTCGCTATTCAAAATATCTTCCCTCGGTATTGCCCTTCTCGCCGTTCGAAGCAAGATTAGGGTTTCACCGATTTTAGTCAGGATTTGTACTATTGATGTGATGTACATCAGTACATTACCACTTTACAGTGGTAGAACGCAATGTAATTTACGTTCTGAACCCAGCTCGCGTACCTCTTTAACCGGCGAACAGCCGGACCCTTGGGACCTTCTCCAGCCCCAGGATGAGATGAGCCGACATCGTACTATATTCCATATTTTCATATGGCGTAGACTATATCTTCTTCCTGTCCCTGAGTTTAGGTTAGTTATTAACCATACCCTAGGTTTCATCTACAGGAGGCGGCGTGTTATTTCAATCTTTGATTATTGAAATCTTGTCTTTCGACTCAGTCGTTACGGGGTCATTAGTCAATTTATATTTGAGACTAGGTATTACAAATGGCTCTATAATTCTTTTCAATTTCACAGAGCTAACTGTGTTTAACCGTAGTCTAAAATATTGTTTATCGCGATTCAAAGCACTTTGTAATCCAAACGTTTTCAACAGTATCTGCTTTAGCAGATGTTGTTCTGCTAAGGTGAACTGCTGAGTATTCAAATAAAATGCTGAGCGAATCCTTGTCCCATCATCCATGAACCAAATGGCCAGAGATAAAGGATCAAGTGTTAGATTGCTCGGAATTCGTTTTTTCCCTTCTGGATAAAACCAGTCATGATAAAACGTAAATTCAGGCAAACTTCGCGTTGTAAACCTATATGCAATACGTGAACCATTTCCCTTACGAGACTTAGGTTGTCTAAGAACGTATGAGCGAAAATGTTGCCATTTCCAATCTACATATTCCTTTTGCTTAAAAGAGTGGTTTACTTCGAGTAAAGCATTTCTTCTTTTTCCTTGCTTTCGAAGAGCCCCATCACCCAATAAGCTTCCGACTAGTATTGCATGTTGTGTTGACGTTAGACTTCCCACGGTATTGCCCTTATTCCTATTATACTTCACAAGGAATAGTTGGGGTTCACCGTTATAAGCCGTATTTTTGGTGCAGAATTACTTCTACAGCACCCCAATGTGTTAAGGTGCCAAACAGCGCCGTCTATGTGAACTATTGGGCGCTATAAGCCTGTTATCCCCGGGGTAACTTTTATCCGTTTGCGTTGTCGATCCCACGTTCATATACATAAATGTATGGACAACGGATCACTTACTCCCACTTTCGTGCCTGCTTGGCTTGTTGGCCTCACAGTCAAGCTGGCTTATGCGTATGCACTATCACTACGATTTCCATCCGTAGTTAGCCAACCTTTGAACGCCTCCGCTACTCTTTAGGAGGCAACCGCCCCAGTTAAACTACCCATCAGACACTGTCCCCAAACCGGATAACGGTTCAGGTAAGAACAAAACGACAACAAGGGTGGTATTTCACTGATGGCTCCACCCCGACTAGCGTCGGGGCTTCAAAGCCTCCCACCTATGCTACACATGTTGTCGCTCGGCTCAATGTCAAACTGTAGTAAAGCTCCACGGGGTCTTTTCGTCCTGATGCGGACAGACGGCATCTTTACCGCCAATGCACTTTCACCGAGTCCCTTCTTGAGACAGTACCCATATCATTACGCCATTCGTGCGGGTCAGAACTTACCTGACAAGGAATTTCGCTACCTTAGGACGGTTATAGTTACCGCCGCCGTTCACTGGGGCTTCAGTTCAAGCCGTAAAGCTCTCCCCTTAACCTTCCAGCACCGGGCAGGCGTCAGCCCCTATACATCCACTTTCGTGTTAGCAGAGACCTGTGTTTTTGATAAACAGTTGCATGGGTTCTTTCGCTGCGGCCTCGATTGCTCGAGGCAGACCTTATCCCGAAGTTACGGTCGCTATATTGCCGAGTTCCTTAAGAAGGGTTCTCTCGTACACCTTGGTCTACTCGACCTGAGCACCTGTGTCGGTTTGCGGTACGGTCGGCTATATTTATAAGCAAATGGGCTTTTCTGGTCAGCTTGGGTCACTGGAATCACACCGATAAATCGGCGCTTTCATTCGTGCTTCGGACGAATCCTAGACACTTAGACAGTCATACCATTAGACTGCTCCAACTACCATGCCGCGCACCCATCAGCAAAAATATAACCGGTATGGGAATATTAACCCATTGTCCATCGCCTACGCTTCACGCCTCGGCTTAGGCCCGACTAACCCTGGGATGATTACCATAGCCCAGGAAACCTTGCTCTTTCGGTGGATAGGATTCTCACCTATCTTAAAGTTACTCATTCCAGCATTCTCACTTGTTGCCGCTCCACCAGACCTTACAGTCCAGCTTCACTGCCGACAACAACGCTCCTCTACCACTCCTAATAAATTAAAAGTTCACATCTTCGGTGCTACGCTTGAGCCCCGTTACATTTTCCGCGCAGGATCTCTTGATGAGTGAGCTGTTACGCACTCTTTAAATGAATGGCTGCTTCTAAGCCAACATCCTCATTGTTTAAGAAATCCCACCTCGTTTCCCACTGAGCGTAGATTTAGGGACCTTAGATGGTGATCTGGGCTGTTTCCCTTTCGAGCGCCGAGCTTAGCCCCGACGTTCTGACTGCCGTAATTCCACAAATGGTATTCATAGTTTGTCAAGGGTGAGTACCCTCACGGGCCTCATTCCAAAACAGAGCTCTACCCCCACTTGCTAAAATACAACGCTAGCCCTAAAGCTATTTCGAGGAGAACCAGCTATCTCCAAGTTCGATTGGCATTTCACCTCTAACCACAGGTCATCCAAGAGTTTTGCAGCTCTCCCTGGTTCGGTCCTTCACACAGTTTTACCCGCGCTTCAACCTGCCCATGGTTAGGTCACTTGGTTTCGGGTCTAATGACAAATACTAAATCGGCCTATTCAGCCTCGCTTTCACTACGCCTCCGGTAAAAACCTTAAGCTTGCACTTGCCATTAACTCGCTGGATCGTTCTACAAAAAGCACGCCGTCACTCCGATAAATCGGAGCTCCGACTCCTTGTACGCACACAATTTCAGGTTCTATTTCACTCCCCTTTTGGGGTTCTTTTCGCCTTTCCCTCACGGTACTAGTTCGCTATCGATCATAAGACATATTTAGCCTTGGAACGTGGTCGTCCCGGTTTCAGTCAAGGTTTCTCGTGTCCCGACCTAATCGAGTAAAGTAATTAGCCGAATCAAAGATCCGTATAATTACTTGGGATAAATCCCGTCAAATTATAAGGTTAGCGCTGCTTTACATACCGGGCTATCACCGTCTTTGGCGCAGCTTTCCAGCTACTTCTGCTCGCTTCGCTAATTTTTTACCTTATGTACGCTTATGACAGTACGTACGCCGAGCCAGATTACTAAAACTTTTAGTATCCTGGCTTGGTTATTTGGCTCTCACAACCCCTTATTAAATATTCATCTGTCAATTTATCTCCGATAAATCGGAGAAACTTAAAAAGGTTTGGGCTATTCCGGATTCGCTCGCCACTACTACCGGAATCGTTATTTACTTTCTATTCCTCTCCCTACTAAGATGTTTCAGTTCAGGAGCTTACCGCTACATATCCTATGTATTCAGATATGAGTGAATTGGTATGACCCAATTCGGGTTTCCCCATTCGGAAATCCACGGTTCAAAGCTTATTTGGCAGCTCCCCGCGGCTTATCGCAGCCTATCACGTCCTTCATCGGTGTCTTATGTCAAGGCATTCTTTGTGTGCGCTTGAGTAACTTTTTACGATGTGCAATTGACTAGTTATTGGTAATTACCAATAATTTGCCGTTTGCCTTAAATTATTTACTTCCAAATTTTTAAGTTACAAAGCTCAAGCGTCCCAATTAGTCTTACCTGCTTTTCTGGTAGCTTGAGTTTATGCTAGAAACTATTTTTTCCGATAGTCTCAATGCCTAAACTCAAACGTCGACCTACATCATATCAACAATAACAGGGGTAGTCAAGCTAATAGTGATGTAATACTTCCTACGTTTTT
>DATKGW010000017.1:0-30080 GCA_035510605.1 Patescibacteria group bacterium | reverse complement strand
CACCCCTGTTGCTGAGCTTGGCTGGGACGGAGGGATTCGAACCCCCGAATGCCAGGACCAAAACCTGGTGCCTTACCACTTGGCCACGTCCCATTAAAAGCAAACTTATTATAGCGTTATTCACAGATTCAGCCAAGGAACGGCTGGCTTACTCGCTAGCGAGGTCGCGACGGTTAAAGCGTAAAATACCCAGTAAAGCTACAGCGATGCCAAGTAGTATTATTACTAAAGCAGATGTCCAATTGGGGCTAACAGCCGGGGCAAGATTCATGTGAGTCATTATAGAGGTATCTAATATCCAATGATTTAATTTTATGCCGGAACTAATCATACTTATTAAAAAAGACCAAGCTACAACACTATAAGCAATTATGGTGGTGAGCCTTGGCATGAAGCCTAGAGCAAAAATACCGATACCCAGAGTAAAAATGGCCGGCACTATAGCATTAATCCCGGCAGTGATGTACGAGTGAAAGGCTATACCGTTATGTTGAATAGCTGCGCCTGCCCAAGAACAAATGGCAGAAAATATTCCAACTATTAAAACAGCCATTATTATTAGCGATATGCGATCATACAACCATCGTAATCGGCTGACAGGACGAACCAGTAAATTATCCAAGTAACCTTCGGCTTCATCGTTGCGCATTGCCCCGACAGCACTGGCTACATAAGCCATAATCAACGGCATTAATATAAAGAAGATTACACCAATGAATGTTGTGGCAAGAGATAACTGTTGAGCGTGAACTAAACGGTCTATATATTTACCTTCGTTAGCGGAAGCACTTATGGCTTGGGCGGCTGACTTTGTTAATATCCCGAAAAAGAAACTAAAGATACCCAAGCCCAAGGCCCAGCTCAAGGTCTTAGCCCAAGTCAGTCTAATAGACATAGCTAATGGCCCGTTTAGAAACCTCGTATGGGCTTTAGCTGTATCTTTATCGGCAAATATACTGGCGCCTAAGTCGCGTTCGCCTGCTATCCAGACAGTTAAGATGCTAAGAATTAATACAAGCACAATAATTGGTATAAACCAGACCCATCGGCTACCAAAAAGCGGCTGCAATTTTTCTATCCAACCTAAGGGTGATAGATTAAGCAACCAATGTAAGCTGGTTATGTCGGCTGCCGCCCTTAACAAGAAAAAAATGCCGAAGATGGCCGCTGATACGCCGGCTGCCCGTGAACGAGTGGGCATTAACTGGCTGATAAAAGTACCTATGGCTATAAACATTGCTGCCCCAGCAGTTGCTGCTAATGCAAAAAAGAGTGCCGCAGAAGTATTAAAATCAACATTATGTAAACGGCCGGTGGCGATAAAAGTTATGGCAGTAACACCAAAAAAAACTGCCAAGCACATACTTAAGCCAGCCAGCACATTAACTGTAGCCCGCCGGGCTGTAGTTTGTCCGGAAAGTAAAAGTTCCCATCTGCCGGCCTCTTCTTCACCACGGAATTTCTTAGTAGCTAATAAAAAGGCCCAGATCGAACCGATAATCGTTAAAATCATTAGGCAGTTCCAAGCTGTAAAACCGGCCACAGTCTCGACGTTGTGAGGCAAACCTAAAATGGCATTTATACCGATGTTACTGCTAAACGATGCTAAAAACTTAAGCCTGTCTTGCAAAGTCGGATATAAATTAGCGTAACCGGATGCCTTTGAAGCTACATAAGCTCCAAAGACTAAGGCCCACAGAACTGCACTGTAGATAGTTCGTTTAGCTACAAAACGCCCGATTACAGTTTGAGGAGAACGGAAATATTTTACAGAAGATTTAGGCACTGTGGCGCTTACCTCAGCGCTCATCGTCAACCTCCGGATTTTTTATATCTTTGTCACCGTATAAAGATAAAAATAACTCTTCTAGAGTTGGCTCGCGGCTGAGTAAAGACTTGGGGTGGGCTTTAGCCAGTGCGCCAAGCAACTCGTCAATCGAGCCATGGATTTGGCAATTTAGCTGATGACCAACAATATGGATATTGCTGATACCTTTAATATGATCAACCTTGGGCGGAGTACCGTCAAAGGTGGCTTCTACAGTTAAAGCTGATAAGTGGCGCATTTCTTTTAAAGTACCGATCTCAACTAGCTTGCCGGAGCTCAAAATCGCCACCCTATCACAAAGTGCTTCGACTTCATCTAAAATATGCGATGACAAGAACACGGTTTGGCCCCTGTTTTTAGCTTCTATAACGCATTCACGAAAAGTCTGCTCCATCAACGGATCTAAACCATTCGTCGGCTCATCCAATATCAAAAGTTCGGCTCTGGTCATAAGAGCGGCGATAATGTTTAATTTTTGGCGGTTGCCATGCGAATAGGCCCTGACTTTTTTACTGGTATCAAACTGGAAGCGCTTCGCCAGAGTTTTTAGGTATTTTGTGTCTATCTGGCCATGAATTTTACCTAATAGGTGCAGTGTCTCGGCTCCGGTTAACGATGGCCACAATGTCGCCTCGCCCGGTATGTAAGCTAAGCGTTTATGGATTTCTACCTTATTATTTTGACTATCAAGGCCGAATATTTTGGCCCAGCCGGCGGTTGGTTTAATTAGGCCCAAAAACAAACGGATGGTAGTGGTTTTACCTGCTCCGTTAGGCCCAAGGTAGCCCAGTACTTCGCCCTTTTTAACATCCAAATTAAGAGATACCAGAGCATCTACCGAGCGGTATTTTTTACTCAAATTATTGGTTTGTATAATTGGATCCATATAGCCCTCTTTGATTGATATTTATAATTGCTAAAGTTTGTCTTTACTAGCATAAGATTAAGACCAGCCAAGTTCAAGCTTTCTTATGTTACTCTAAGCAT
This sequence comes from Patescibacteria group bacterium, assembly GCA_035510605.1. Lineage (GTDB taxonomy): Bacteria > Patescibacteriota > Saccharimonadia > Saccharimonadales > CAIOMD01 > DATKGW01. Next base: position 27,265 of record DATKGW010000017.1, on the reverse strand, counting down.
TATGAGGCTGAACCTTGATAATTCGCTAAAAGCTGCCAAATCACTGTTGGGTTGGAAGCTGGTAAATAAAACTCCGGATGGCATAATCTCCGGCTATATTGTCGAAACCGAGGCTTACAGCATGCTGGACGGAGCCAGCCATAGTTTTAAGGGCTCTACCGGGCGTACCTGGCCAATGTTCGAAAAATCAGGCACCATCTATGTTTATTTTACTTATGGGATGCACTATCTATTTAATATTGTGACGGCAGAAATTGGTAATGGCCAAGCGGTGTTAATCAGAGCCATCGAACCGGTTAATGGTATTGATCTTATGAAACAACGCCGAGGCCTAAATATAGAAGATTTACAGTTGACTAACGGCCCAGCCAAATTAGTCCAGGCTATGGGTATTACCGGTAGCTATAATGGCACCAACATTTTTGATAAAGCCTGCAAACTACACTTAGAAACAGGTATCAAACCTAAAGAGATTACTCAAACAACTAGAATCGGCATTAAAAATGCCACTGATCTGCCCTGGCGGTTTTATATAACCGACAACCCCTACATTTCTAAAAAATAAAAGATCCGCTAAAAATAACGGATCTTTTATTTAGTAGTTTGTTTTAGGAGGTAACTGCAGTTTCTGCTTTTTTGCCTGTGTAATAATCCTTAATCTGGAACAGTAACCACCAACCAATGATGGTACCTATGATAGCGCCAATCAAATTGCCAGCACTGCCATAATCAGTGAACATTACGACAATACCATAAACGATATTTATGATTGACCCCAAAAATAACATATTCCAACCAGCTTTTTTGTGATCCCTTAAACCCGGGAAGGCCAAAAGATAGACTACGGCTTCGACAGCTAAAACAATAACGCCTAACCAAATAGAAACTGTCATGCGTGACGAAACTACATTTGTGCCGCCAAACGCCCGGCTAAGGCTGTTGGCGTAGTCAATTAATGAGTTAGCGATGTGTGCCCAGTGCCAAAGTGCCCAAGCTGCCCACAGGCTTAATACGCCACCGATTAATGTTAACCATGGCAGATATTTTACCAAGGCATCTTTACCACCTTTTGGTAATTTGGGAGCACCTTTGAACACACCTTCCAAAGATGTTTCCAGCTTATTTAATGGCCCCATATATTTATCTCCTTATTGCTTTAATACTTTAGATGATAGATATTTATGCTTAAGATTACAAGTACTATAACTGAAAAATCTGCTTGTAGTATAAACTACACTGTAATTAAAACTCCTGTTGATCCTTATGCTTATAAGATACAAAACCTAAATAGACTAAAACACTATTACCAAAATGGTAATAATTTTCACAGCTACGACTCATAATTTCGCTGTAGGCTAGATTCGTAACTTAGTTAGAGGGGGATAAAAAGTGAGCTCGTTATATCGACACAACATTACGGATGAGCAGAGATTAGAAATTTATGATAGATTGGCCTCAAAGTGGGCTGAAAAAATGGAGACACACCTGGCCAGACGGCAAGTTCTACTGAGACACCCTAACCTGGTTGTCTCTTTTAAGAACAGCAGAGTCGCATCCTAATAATCACAAGATACATTTATATACACTTGTGTCATATAGTGGAATGTCTTAAATCACACATTATCAACCCCGGACTTAAAAAAACATCAGCTTTCTTAAGCTGATGTTTTTTTATAGCTTTTTGGCACCAGTATTTTTTAAATCAGACAGACAATTGTTGTAAGTTTCTCAAATATGGGACTATTTACTATAATAAATATAGCAACGGAGTCTGTGTCGTGGTAATGAAATGAAAAGCCTAAACATAATAAAATCGGTTTCTCCGGGTTTTGATAAACTTTTATCAAAATGTCGATCTGTATCTTACGAGTCAGGTGAATCGATTTTATACCAGGGCGAAGTACCCAGAAATGCTTATTTAATTAAAAGTGGCGTTATAAAGGTTTTTGATATCGGTACTAATGGCGACGAGAAAATCGTAGCCTTATCTGCCCCGGGTGAATTTATCCCACCGGCTTGGGTATTCAATAAGTCACCGGTTAGCTTGTATAATTATGAAGCTTTTGGTAACTGTACTCTCTATATACTGGATCGAGAAGTGGTGCATGAAACTATTAAAAACGATGATGATTTGGCTCGCAAAATGTTTGATCAATACATAGGTTTGTATACCGGAGCTGTACAACAAGTCAATGCTCTTGAACAATCAAAAGGTGCCGACAAAGTTCTTTATATTTTGCAGTATCTAATCCTAAGGTTTGGCAGCCGGGTTAGCAATGATGCCAAAACTATAATGTTACGACTCACCCATCAAGATATTGCCAGTATGACAGGCCTGACCAGAGAAACAACCAGTGTTGAACTAAACCGTTTAAAAAAGAACGGTGTCATTAGTTACAAAGATCAATACTATACCGTATCGACTTCCAAACTACTGGCGATGTTGGGTTCAGACGATTTTATGAATTTTAAATATTAAAGTTATCCGCCCAGGGTATCTCTTACCACTTTGACTAGTTCTTTAGGTGAGGCCCAGGCTTTTAACATGTATCTGGTGGCTCCGTATTTAAAGGCTTCATCGATATCTTTTTGAACGTCATAATTACTGAAAACAATAGTTTTTGGGATAGTCTTCTGTTTTTTATGGACTTCTTTTAGAAATTCTAACCCACCCATATGTGGCATGCGTAAGTCTAATAAAATAATATCTACGGGCTGTTCATCAACAATCTTTAAAGCTTCTTTACCATCAAATGCAGCTATGGTTTTAAAACCCTCTTTTTGCAGAATCATAGTATAGGCTTCGCTTAAAACCGCTTCGTCCTCAATAATTAAGATAGTGTTACTGCTCACACGCACACTCCTTTATCTATTAAATTACTTAATTTAAAGCTGTTAAACGATATTATGAAGATTAAAATAGATTTTATCAGTGAATATTTCATCTTAATTTAAACTAACTCAGTTAATCTTATTTTGGTGTGGTGAGTTGGTAGTTGAACAGTAAAAGTGGAGCCTTCTTGAGGTTTTGATGTTACATTGATGTTCCCCCCATGCATCTCAACTAATATCTTGCCCAAAAACAGTCCAAGTCCACTGCCACCAGCTTGGATAGATAATTCATTATCAAGACGAGAGAATTTTTTAAATAATTTATTCCTATCATCAGAATGTATCCCGACGCCTGTATCACTAACCGACATGGTGGTGTTATTGTCATTCCTATCTGTTTCAATGGTGATTTTTCCTCCCTTATAAGTGTATTTGCTGGCATTTGTCAGCAGGTTTTCGATAACCAGCCTTATGCAATGCTTATCAGCGAAAATAGGTATATCGACATATGTCGGATCGAACACTAATTTTTGATGATTTTCTTTAATGGTTTTGGCAATATCAGACATAACTTCTTTTATTACCTGGTTGAGATTAAAATTTGATTTTTGTAACACTAGTCGCCCGGCATCAGCCCTGGTAATGTATAAAATTTGGTTAATGGTCTCAATCTGACGTTCATTGCTAAGGTAAGCTTTTTTTAATATTTGGTACTGTTGCTTAGTGGTACTACCGACATAACCTTCTAGCACCATACCTAGATATTGTTTAACAGCCGTTGCCGGAGTCCTTAACTGGTGTGAGGCTAGAGATAAAAGCTCGTCTTTGGAATTTTGTGCCTCTAAGCGCTCAAAATTTACAATTTTTTGGGCCCTAATTATAGAAACTAGATATAATATCGAAACTATCGCCAAGCCTATAGCCAAAACTCCAAGCAAAATGAATTCTATTCTTTCGGTGCCTATAGCTGTGGGGCTATGATCTGTTGTTAGCAGGCGACGTTGTTCTCGCCAAACCAATAGCATAATAAGACTTACTAGAATAATAAAAATAAATATAGAAAACTTAGCATTGGATTCAATCCCATGCTTGATTTTGGATGATCTAGTCGGTTCTGAAATCTTTTTCATCCTGATATTGATAATAATCATACGCTTTTACCATGATGGCTGCTGGTAAAATTTCTTACAGACAATTCATGATACTCCTAATCAACACTTGGGCTAATGAACCAAAAAAGGCAGATTTTTAGTCTGAGTGGCATAAAATAGATATATGACCATAGCTATACTGGGAGCCAGCGGTTTTGTCGGCCAAAATTTGGTTGATTATTTATTAAAGACAACAGACCATAAAATTCTGGCCATCAGCCGCCATCCTCAAAATCTTATGACAACAACCAAAAATAACAAGCGATTGTCAGCCGTTCACGGCGATATTTTAGACGAACCGGCAATGGCCAAGAGCCTAACCGGCACTACGGTGGCGTTCTATCTAGTACATACACTTGGTAAAAATAGTCGTAACTTCGTTGAAAAAGAAGACAAAGCCGCCAAGGCATTTTGCAGAGTTGCTAAAAAATGTGACATTAAACGGATAATTTACCTTGGCGGTTTAGGTGATGAAAAACAAAAACTATCCAAGCATCTGGCTAGCCGCCAAAGTATTGGCCGTATATTAAGGCAAAATTTGCCACTGGTTTTAGAGTTTAGAGCTTCGATAATAGTTGGCCAAGGCAGTACCTCTTTTGAAGTTATTAAGACGCTGGTCAATAGATTGCCCATAATGATATTGCCGAACTGGGCTTATACTCCAATTCAACCAATCGCAATAAGCGATGTCACCCAATATTTAGCCAAGGCCATAACGGTTTCCGTAAATCGACATGAGATTATTGAGATTGGCGGCCCGGAGGTTATGTCTTATAAAGAAATAATGCTTCGTTATGCACAATTTAAGGGTAAAAGTCTGCACATTATATGTATATCATTTCTACCTAAATGGCCGGGTGTTTTATGGCTATATTTATTTTTGCCTAAAAGTTTGTATAATGTTACGAAATCTATGGTTAGTAGCCTGCCAAACAGTACGGTGGTTACTAATAATCGTTCAATTGAGTTTTTTGGTAATATTAAGCCCATAGCGATTGAAGCTTCATTTAATTAAACCACAGGCTAAACCAAGCATCCTATAAGATCAAAGCGTGGATATTCAGCAGTCTATCTTGCTATAGTACTAGATAAGTGAAAACTAATAATATCCCAGCACCATCCAATGACCAATGGCGGGCTAATAAATTGTTAGACATTTATCGTGGTGAGGTTGATGATTATTTTAAAATTTGGCCGCCTGATAAAAAATATTTCTTTTCAAAAGATGGACGTTCTTTTATAGCTTATGGTGTTAAATTTAAGGTGGCTATCTGTTATGGTGACCCCAATGGGCCAGAAGATGGTATTGGAGATTGCCTAAAAGAATTTAAAAATTATTGCTATAGCCAGGGCTTAAAAATGGCGTTTATTCAGACTACAGATAAGTTTGAGACTATATATAAAAAAATCGCTTTGCATAGGATTTTAATAGGGGCTGATGCGGTTATTGACCTAAAAAACTTTGTTACCACTACTGTCCACAACAAATACTTCAGGAATATAGTAAACAGGTTTAGCAAAAAGGAGTTTGTAGTACTTAAATATTTACCACCCCATAAAGAAGAACTCATTAAAGAACTTAAAAAAATTTCTGACAATTGGTTAAAACTACCTCATCACAAAGAGTGGAATTTTTTAACCGGGCGTTTTGATAATGATTATTTGCAGCAAGTGCCGGTTTTTGTGATCCGTGATGGTCATGGTAAGGCTTGGGCTTTTGCCAACCAGCTACCATCTTATAAACTCGGTGTCTCGACTGTTGACTTAATGCGTCGCTTTAAAAATGCCCCACCCAATATAACAGATTATTTATTTATTGAGATGATGAAACAGTTAAAAAATGACGGATACAGTGCTTTTAATTTGGGTATGTCTCCGATTGATGGCCGGCCATTCGCCAAAACCGTAGCTGATAAAATTTTGATTTTTATCTATGGTACAAGTAACCGGTTTATTGGTTTTAGGGGTTTGCATCAATTCAAGGCTAAATATAAGCCGGCTTGGGATGATAGATATGTCTGGTACGAGGGTAGCCCTATCTATTTATTTAAATACGGTTTGGCGATATCAAGGTTGATTAAAAGTAAATGATTTTAAAATTAGGGCTTGACTTTTTTGATACGATGGAGTACAGTTCTTATTACCACCGTGAGGTGGTTACTATCGAAAGATAGTATGGAAAATATCAGCAATGATACTACCGCAAAAAGAAGCCCCTCAAAAGGCTTCTTTTTGTATATCAATGCAAATCTAGCTGTTATGAATTATTTTATTGATTAAACAAATTAATAAAGATTACAATTAAGTTTGAGATAAAAATAGGTAAAGTTGTAGCAATTAGTTTTTTAATAAGGAGGGTATATGGGCTTTATAGCAAACGTTAATCAACAGTCACGAGACAATACTTATTTTCGCAGAGTTTTGGATACCGGAGAACATACCCAGGTGGTTATTATGCATATCCCGGCCGGCGGCGAAATTGGTTCGGAAACACATGCTGACAATGATCAAGTGCTTTATCTTTTAGATGGTAAGGGTAAAGCGATATTAAGCGGCCAGGAATATGATTATAATACCGGAGATGTTGTACTTGTTCCGGCTGGCACAGAGCACAATTTTGTTGCAAACCCAGATAGCTACCTAAAAATTATTACGACCTATTCCCCGCCTCATCATCCGGCTAATACGGTTCACCAAACTAAAGCTGATGCCGAAAAAGCTGATTACTAGGCTGTACTACTACTGAAATATAAAACCCGATTACAAATGATAGAAGTTTTTAAATTGGGGAGATGTTGTGCGCTTTTATGACCGTTCAGAAGCCGGCCAAATTTTGGCTGATAAATTGAGCCGCTACAAGGTAAAAAATTTGGTGGTTCTAGCTTTGCCCAGAGGTGGAGTAGTGTTAGGTGCGATAATCGCTAAAAGGCTGGGAGCAGCTTTTGGAATTGTAATTGTCCAGAAGCTGGGCCATCCATTTGATCCGGAGTATGCACTTGGTGCTGTTGCTGAGGATGACGAACCAGTAGTTGGCGATGAAACCGACAAGATTGATAAAATCTGGTATAAAAAAGTAGTAGAATCGGCCCGGCAAGAAATCAAAAGACGCCGCAAGCTTTATTTTGGCGATATATATACGGCTCCAAATGTTAAAGGTAAATCTGTGATTTTAGTTGATGATGGTATTGCTACGGGGTTTACTTTTGTGGCGGCGGTTCAATTTATAAAAAACAGAGATCCAAAAAAAATTATTATGGCCGCGCCAGTCGCTTCTGAAGAAAGCGTAAATATGCTACAAGAGTTAGCGGATGAAATCGTGCTGTTGGATGATCCAAGTGATTTCTTGGGTTCGGTCGGGGCTCACTATGACAGATTCGAACAAATAGATGATCAAGAAGTTATTGATTATCTGCAAAGCGAATAGCGAGTCACACATGGTAAAATTTTAAAAGTGAAAAGCAAAATTCTAAAATCCATTGGCATCATTGGAACGGCTGTTTGGCTTGGAGTTTATATAAAATATCCCAGTTTTCCTACGCCCGATAAATTATTGCTACTGTTGATTTTTATTTTCATGATTTTTAGCAAAGGCTGGGAACTGACAAAACGATTAGGTCCGTTCGTTGTCTTGTTGTTGGCCTATGAGTCTTTCAGGGGTATAGTGCCTCACCTGAACAGTCATGTTAATTACGGTTTTATGCCGGCGGCAGATAAATTTTTATTTTTAGGCCACTTACCGACAACATTATTACAGAACATATTGTGGAACGGTCACGTACGTTTTTATGATTATATTTTTTATGGGGCATATATGGTGCACTTCGTTTTGCCAATCGTTCTGGCACTGATTATTTGGAAATACCGGGAAAAGTTTTATTGGCGCTATATCTCAACCTATCTAGTAGTATCGTTTAGCGCTTTCTTGATGTTCTTAGCCTTTCCGGCCGCACCGCCATGGATGGCTTCTAATAACGGAGTCATAGAACCAATTACTCGAATATCAACCAATATTTGGTATGCCTTTGGCATAAAAGATTTTCCGTCATTATATAATGAGATTTCACCCAATGCCGTGGCTGCAATGCCATCCCTGCATGCCGCTTATGCCACTTTGTTATTTATATTTGTGTTAAAACTGTTTGGCAAAAAATGGGCGGCCCTGGCGGCAATTTATCCATTTTTGATTTTTGTAGGTACGGTTTATATGGGCGAACATTATGCCATTGATGTGATTACCGGTATATTTTTTGGTGTCGGTGCATATTATATAACACCGTATATTATGCAGTTTGTCAGAAAACTATATAAACGGTTACGTGAAAAAACTAACAGCTTGAGACAAACAGCTGTTGTATAAGTGATTAATTTATTTAATCTGAATCACAAGCCTGCCGAGGCGGTTATCTTAACAGTTATTGTCAATAAAAAACTAGATCTTAATTTGTTTTTTCTTTTTCTTTTCTTTTTTAGGTCTATCGTGACTTTTTGGCATAACATAACCTCTTTAGTATTCTTAAGTATGCACCAAAAATACCTAGTTGGCTAGTAATATTTTTATCAAAACAATAGATATGTTTTTGCGGTATACTAAAGTTAAAGAATAAATTAAGGGGGTGATATTTAATGGATCAAGATAATGATAATCAAAGCTCAAGTGGTATAAAATCAAATGAAAATGAAAAACCAATTTCGGGCGTTGATGGTTTTGTAGTACCACCTAACCCAACTTATATAGATGACAATCATATCTCCGATAAACCGGTTTCTACGCCAGGATTGTCCGCAGCAGGTCAAACAGTGCCTAAAAAAAGCGGTAAAATGTTGAAGTTCTGCCTGTTTGTTTTTATTATCTTGTTTATTGCCACTGCAGCGGGCCTGGGCTATTATTACCTTAAAAACAACAAAGCCAAAACTGATCTAAGTAGTGCGAAGAATGCTACCGCAACTTTGCAGCAACAATTGTCAGCTGCTCAGCAATCATCAAGCCAACAAGCCACTAGCTTGCAAAAGACAATAAATTCACAAAAGACCTACATTACAACTCTTACTAACACTGCTGAGCAGCTAAAAACTACCTGTTCTAAAACTTGCAATAATATTACAATTCCAACTGCACCGGCTACCAATTAATAGAAAAAATATTAAACAATAGAATTTAATACTGGTTTAGCCTTTTAATTTTGGCTAAAATCTGGTATAAAATATAAAAGTCTTATGATTAAAACAGATAAAAGAGAACCAGCCGATTTTATCAGGCCACTTATTATAAATGGTTTACGCGGCCGCGTATTAACTATTCCCCCTATAAAAAAAACTGCCAAGCGAGAAATATTATTGGTTTATGGTTCTCATGCCAGCCTGGAGCGAATGTTTGGTGTCACTGAAAATATGGCTGAATATGGAACAGTTACAATGCCAGATTTACCCGGTTTTGGTGGCATGGATAGTTTTTACAAACTGAAAGAAAAACCATCTCTTGATAATTTGGCAGATTATCTGGCGACATTTATAAAGTTAACCTACAAAAAGAGACAGATTACTATTGGAGCTATGAGTCTGGGATTTTTAATAGTAACCAAAATGTTACAAAAATATCCGGAATTGAGCAAACAGGTTGATATATTGATTAGCATCGTAGGCTTTACTAATAAAGATGATTTTAGATTTAAGCGAAAGACATACCTACTTTTTCGGTGGGGTTCAAGTATGTGCAGTAATTACGTGATGTCGACAATTGCCAAATACTTAGTTTTAAGGGGCCCAATCATCAGAGCTACATATAATTTTGTGGCGGATAAACACGTAAAAATGAAAGATGCTAACGAAGTCGAAAGGAATAAACGAATCGATTTTGAAATTAATTTATGGAAGTGCAATGATATTCGTACTTATATGGATACAACCATAACCATGATGACTGTGGATTTGACCAACAAAATAATAAATTTGCCACTTTTACATATCAGTGTTGATGCCGATCAGTATTTTTATAAGCAAAAAGTGGAGGATCACCTTAAAAAAATATTTATAAGCGTGGTAGTGTATAAAGCCAAAATGACAAACCATGCTCCAACTGTTATTGGTGATGCCGAAAGTGCCAAAGACTTAATACCAAAAGAAATAAGGAAAATACTAGCTCGAATCCCTAGCTAACTGGGAAATGTTATACTGAAACTATGAAAATCGGATTAGTTTGCCCCTATAACATGTTCCAGTTTAACGGTGGTGTACAGGATGTAGTGGTTAATCTTCAAAAGCATCTACAAAAAAAAGGCCACAAAGTTTTAATAATTACGCCAAGACCCAGAGCCCATTTTGACAAGGCTCCAAAAGGTATGATTTTAATCGGTCACAGCACCAAGATGAATTCTTTTGCGACAATGGTTGATGCCTCGTTTGAGGCTGACGGCGAAGAAATAAAAGCTATGATAGAAAAAGAAAAGTTTGATATTCTACATTTTCACGAACCATGGCAACCATTCTTATCGAGGCAAATATTATCAAGATCCGATGCGGTAAATATAGCTACATTTCATGGCTCTGCTCCGGATACTAGAGTCAGCAAATCTATGCTAAGCATGGTTTATCCGTACACCAAAACCATCCAAAAGTATTTACATTTTTACACTGCGGTTTCTGAGCCTGCTGCTGAATACGTTAGCACATTAACCGATGCTCCTATAACCATTATTCCCAATGGCATAGAAGTTAGTAAGTTCAAAGTTCCAAAAGATATTAAAAAACACAGCAAAAAGACTATTTTGTATCTAGGGCGTTTGGAAAAACGTAAAGGCTTGCAGTATTTACTAATAGCCTATGCTCGCCTGCGCGAAGATCATGACGATGTTAAATTGATCATAGCTGGCAATGGCATGAAGCGCGAGAGTCTAGAAAAATATATTATTCAATACGAAATCCCGGATGTAACTTTTACAGGTTTTGTGCCAGAGGCAGATAAAGTTGGTGTATTGGCCAGTGCCGACTTATTTTGTTCGCCTTCAATATACGGTGAAAGTTTCGGTATAATTTTACTAGAAAATATGGCGCTTGGGGTGCCGATAGTTGCGGGTAATAATCCTGGATACCAAGGTGTTATGAAGGGATTGGGGCGCGTCAGTTTAGTAACTCCCGCAGCTACAGAGGATTTTAGCCAGCGGCTTGAACTGATGCTTTACAACGAGGACATAAGAGAGCTGTGGAAGAAATGGGCCAAAAAAGAAATCCAGCAATATGATTTTTATAAAGTCGCCGATGCTTATGAAGAGGTCTATAAGAAAGCGTTAAAGAAATATGCCTAAACACAAACACTTAAGAATTGGCTTTGTTCTAGACGATACCCTAGACACCCCTGATGGAGTTCAACAGTACGTAATAACTGTAGGTTCTTGGCTAAGCCGGCAAGGTCACGAGGTACACTACCTGGTCGGTGAATCAAAACGTAGCGACGTTAAAAATGTTCATTCCATGGCAAGGAATGTGAGAGTGCGCTTTAATAAAAACCGTCTCGGTATCCCCTTACCTACTAACAAAAAACTTATTGCCGAAAAATTAAAACAGCTCAAACTTGATATTATTCATGTTCAAATGCCTTATAGCCCATTATTTGCCGGGCGGGTTATTAAAGCTACCGAGCCTAAAACCAAAATAATTGGCACCTTTCACATTGTCCCGGCCAGCTGGTTGCATTCGGCTGGGGCCCGTGGTCTGGAGTTACTAAATCGTCATACAATTAAACAATTTGACAAAATAATTAGCACATCGCCGGCAGCATCAGATTTTGCCAGAACTGTATTTGGTATAGATTCAATCATTATGCCAAACCCAATAAATCTTAAGCTTTTTAATCAAAAACCGATTTATAAAAAACCTCTGAAAATTGTATTTCTGGGTAGGTTGGTGGAGCGTAAAGGTTGCCAACTATTACTTAAAAGCCTTGTTCAATTGCAAAAACAATATAAAGGCAAATATGAGGTAATTATCGGTGGCCGCGGCCCATTAAGGGAAAAACTAGAAACCTATGCCAAAAAGAATAAATTAAAAAAAGTTAAGTTCATCGGATTTGTCGATGAAAAAGACAAAGCGGTTTTACTTGCTGGAGCTGATATAGCCGTCTTTCCTAGTACCGGAGGCGAAAGCTTTGGCATTTCGATTTTAGAAGGTATGGCTGCCGGCTCACGAGTTACTTTGGGAGGCGATAATGCTGGTTATCGCACTATATTAGCCGACCATCCAGATTTGCTAGTTGAACCCAAAGATAGCATTGGCTTTGCCAACCGCTTGCAATACTTTTTAGAACACAAGGATGCCCGGGAGGCAGCTTACAAGTGGGCCAAAACTAATATCGGGCAGTACGATATCACGGTAGTCGGTAAACAGATATTAGCTGTTTACCAAAAGGAAATTTAAGGTGGGCAAACTGTTTATCTATGGTGGTATTACACTAGGCAGTATAATCGGAGCCTATTTACCCGTTATAGCTATGCATTCAAACCCTTTAAGTGGATTAAGTATTTTGGGTGGATTTATAGGCAGTTTTGCCGGTTTATGGCTGGGCTACAAAGCTTATCAAAGTTTTGACATTTGAATCAAGTAGTCATTAAGTTAAGGATATGCATGAAGATTTCTGATTTTGATTACAATTTACCCGAGGCTGTAATTGCCAAACAGCCACCAAAAATTCGTGGTAACTCTCGCCTGCTTGTTCTAGATAAAACCAAGGGCAACCTTAAAGATAAATTGTATCAAGACATACCGGAATTCTTATGTCCGGGTGATGTGCTGATTTTAAATGATACAAAAGTCATAAAAGCCAGGCTTGAAGGCATCAAGCCAAATGGAGTTTTAAGACAGTTGATCGTATTGGAGAAGCACGGTAAAGATGATAATTGGTTTAAACATAAAGTAATGTACAAGGGTAAATTAAGAGTTGGCGATTGGCTATATGTTGATAATGCCAAGCTTGAAGTAATAGAGATTATTGGCGATGGACTGGCAATCATTAAAAGTAGCCAAGATCTATTAGGCCTAGCTGAAAAAGCCGGTACTGTTCCGTTGCCTCCATATATTCACAGAAAAGCTACAAGAGAAGACATTATAAGATATCAGACTGTTTGGGCTGAACAAGAGGGTTCGGTGGCTGCGCCGACTGCCAGTTTAAATATGACAGATGAAATATTAGATAGATTACATGCCAAAGGAATTAAGATTGCTTATGTGACTCTGCATGTAGGTTTGGGCACTTTTATGCCGATTCGCAGCGAAAATGTTGAAGATCACACTATGCATCAGGAATATTTTGAGATACCAATAAGGACGGTAAATATAATAAAAAATGCCAAACAAAACGGGCAAAAAATTGTAGCGCTGGGTACGACCGTGGCTAGAACTTTGGAATATTCAGTCAGCCAGATATTAAATCAACCGGTCAGTAATTTATGTGGCGAAGCCGATATTTTTATATATCCTGGTTATAAATTTAAGGTTGTAGATAGCCTAATTACGAATTTTCACACTCCCCGCTCTACCGTGCTTATGATGGCGGCAGCATTTGCCAGCTGGGAAAAACTGTCAAACGCATATACCTATGCCAAGATTAATAATTATAAATTTTTGAGTTATGGCGACTCGATGCTAATCGGGTAATATTAATATAATGAAGAAAACCTTTAAGTTTAACATAGCAAAAGAATTACCCGGTACTTTGGCCCGGTCGGGCATGATCGAAACTGCCCATGGCAACATTAGAACCCCGGCTTTTATAGCTGGCGCAACTAAAGCTACGGTCAAAGCGTTAACTCCTGGCCAAGTTAGTCAGTTGGGTTGCCAAGCAGTGTTGGCCAACACTTATCACTTGATGATTAGACCCGGTGCCGAAATCATTAAAAAAGCTGGAGGTTTGGGTAATTTTATGGGATGGAATGGCCCAACTTTTACAGATAGTGGCGGTTTTCAGGTTTTTAGTTTAGGAGTGGCATATAAAAAAGGTATTGATAAAGTTGCCCATAGCCGGCGCGGTGAGGCGGCATTAGCTCAAATTTCAAAAGCGCAGCTGGCTAGAGTCACAGATGAAGGCGTTAACTTTAAATCACACATTGATGGTAAAAAATTATTTATGACGCCCGAAAGCTCTATGGATCTGCAGCATGAGATAGGTGCAGATATTCATTTCGCATTTGATGAATTAACTGCTCCGCTGGCTACAAAGGCTTATATTGAAGAATCGCTGGCTCGGACCAACAACTGGGCGCTGCGCTGTTTAAAACGTCACAATGAACTCAACAATGAGCTTGTAGGCAACAATGAGCCCCTGCAGGCTCTATATGGTATTGCACAAGGTGCTAGGTATGAAGATTTGAGAAGACAAAGTGCTAAATTTTTAGCCAATTTGGATTTTGACGGTTATGGTATTGGCGGTGTTTTTGAGCCGGAAGAAATAGCTCAAACTGTACGATGGGTATGCGAGGAACTACCAAAAAATAAACCTCGACACTTGCTGGGTATGGGATCAGGGCCGGTTGATTTATTTTTAGGAGTAGAATATGGCATTGATACATTCGATTGTGTGGCTCCCACCCGCCAAGCTCGCAATGGTGCCATATATACAAAATTTGGCCGAATAAATATTAATAATAGTAAGTTTGCCAAAGACCTATTGCCAATCGAGGCTGATTGTTATTGCTATGCTTGCCAAAACTTTACCAAGGCCTACATTAATCATTTATTTAAGACGGATGAAATATTGGGGGCTACGCTCGCCAGCATTCATAATGAACATTTTGTAATTAATCTGGTAGACAATATCCGACAAAGTATTTTGAACAATTCTTTTTTCGCTTATAAGAAGTCATTTTTGACAAGTTATTACGGAGCAAACTTTAAATTTTAGACCAGATCGGGCCATACTCGGTGTCATGAATTTCAATAGCCTGCTCTTTTAGGGCTTGCCTGATTTTGTCGGATTCTTGCCAATCACTTTTCTTTCGAGCCACTTCGCGTTGAGCAATAATTCGTTTTTGAATATCGCTAATATCTGTTGATGCCAAGAGATCAATACCGAAAATATCGTTTATAAATAACAAGAAGGAGTCGAATTCCTTAAGCTCATCATTTAAAACGGGAATACCGCGTTTATCATATTCGTCTGTAATGCCACTAAATATCTTTAAAGCTTTTGGTGTATCAAGATCATTTTGGAGAGCGTATAAAATATCTTTTTTGTATTCGGTATAATCAGGACCTTGAACTTCATAATTTGGGACCTTGACTGCTTGAAAGCGCAAATCTGCAAAAGCTCGATAGTTATTTAAACGGTTTTGGGCAGCTGCTAGAGTATCCCAGCTAAATTGAGCTTCGCTGCGGTAATGAGATTCTAAAACCAAAAGTCTGAACGCTTCCAAACTAAAACCTTTTTTCTCGATATCTTCTAGCGTAATTATATTGCCTAGCGACTTGCTGATTTTTTGGCCGTCGACTTTAATAAAATTACTATGAATCCAATATTTGGCCAAAGGCTGGTGATTGGCTGACTCACTTTGAGCAATTTCGTTAGTGTGGTGGATTGGTATGTGGTCTATGCCACCACCATGAATATCGATTGTATCTCCCAAGAACTTTTTAATCATGGCACTACACTCTAAATGCCAGCCCGGGAAACCTTTGCCCCACGGGCTGTCCCATTCCATGTCACGTTTGTGGTCCTTAGGGCTGAATTTCCAGAGCGCAAAATCTGTTGGGTTACGTTTCTCGGTACTTAACTCTACTCGGGCACCGGCTTTTAGTTTATCGATATCAAGCCTGGCCAATTTACCATAATCAGACAACTTACTGGTGTCAAAATAAACGCCGTCGCTAATGGTATAGATCAAACCATCTTTTTCTAACGCTTTAATAAAATCAATTTGCTCGGGAATATTATCGGTGGCCTTGGGTAGCAGATCTGGTCTTGTAAAATTTAATCGCATTAAGCCTGCTTCGAAATAATCGGTGTACTCTTTGGCGACTGCCCAGGCGGTTTTGTGCTCGCGCTTGGCCCCTTTTTCTAGCTTGTCTTCACCCTCATCAGCGTCACTGGTTAAATGGCCAACGTCAGTAATATTTAAAACCCACTTTGTTTTATAACCGCTGGCATTTAAAACTCGAAGCAGCAAATCCCATCTTATAAAAGCATACCAATTACCAATGTGAGGAAAATCGTAAACAGTTGGGCCGCAAGTATAAATAGTTACGGTATCCTTGTTTATTGGTTGAAAATCTTCAACCTCTCGGCTCATAGTATTATTCAGTCGCATCATCTGTAATTAATTGTAGCAGCTCCTCAGTTTTTGCTATAACCTCGCACTTTAATTCACCAAAATTTGTAGTTGATTTTTCCATTTTAAATCCAGCGGCATATGGGTGGCCACCACCACCAAAACTTTCGGCTATTTTATGGGCTATATTAGCACCATTAGTACACCTGATAGCTCCGGTTGTTTTATCCGAATAACGTTTAAGAACAATACCGACAAGAACACCCTCCACCATGGTCATTTCGTTTAAAATTAATGGCGCTGGGTTATATAACGTACCAACTGTAAAAAGCTCCTCTTCTGGAATAGACACGACGGCAATTTCGCTATTATCTCCATAAAATTCCGTCCGCTCAATTAATTTGGCTTTGTATTGAAAAACGCTTTGGGGCATTTTAGAGAGTGCACGGCGGGCTTCTTCGAGTTTTACACGGCTGACACCGGCATCCAGCATCTCAGCCATTCGGCGGTATGTATCAGCAGTTGTGCCATCACTGGTTAAACCTAGTGAGTCAGAAAGGATACTCTGGGTTAAGAATTCATAACTGCTTAAATTTAAAGGCCACTTCAACGTTTTAACTATTTCATAAATGACCTCGCCGGTAGCAACAAAATCCGGCGCATTACAGATGATTGTGGCATATGGAATGTCACATGTTACATTAATATGATGGTCGATTAATATGACTGGTTTGGCGGCTACCCAAGTTTTTGCCGGTGTTTTTTCTAACTGATCTAACAATAGGTGTGCCGAGGTATCAACAATAATAGAGGTATCAATTTTACTGGGGATATCTTTACTTACACGGTCCCAACCGTCCAAAAACCTTATATAGTGAGGTATATCGACACCACAATACATGGACGGATTTTTCCCCATATCACCAAAAATCTGTTCCAGTGCTAACGCGCTGCCCAGACTGTCACCATCAGGATTGTCGGCTTGAATTATCAAAATATCATTGGCACTAGCAACTGTTTCTTTAATACGATCAAGCTCCGGAATCATATAATGGTCCTTCCTTCTAGGGCACGTTGCAAGGTTATTTGATCAGCATACTCTAAGTCGACCCCAATTGGTAAGCCACGTGCTAAACGGGTTAATTTAATTTTTTTATCCTGTAATTGTTGTTGTAAATACATGGCAGTAGTCTCACCCTCTACACTGGCATTGGTTGCTAAGATGAGCTCTATAACTTTATCTTTGTCTATTCGATGTAGCAATTCGCGGACATGCAAATGCTCTGGGCCAATACCATCAATTGGCGATATAAGTCCGCCCAAGACGTGATATGTGCCGTTAAAACTGCCAGTCTTCTCTAGTGCAACAATATCAAAAGGCTCTGCCACGACTGCTACTAAAGCCTTATTTCTATTTGGGTCACTATACAGGGGCGATTCTTTAAGATCGGCATCTATGAGAGCAAAAGTTATGGGACATAACTTAATTTGTTGGTGCAGAGTGCTTAAACTATTTGAAATCAGGCCGGATACATTTCTATCATGTCTAAGGCACCAATAAGCGTAGCGTTCGGCGGTTTTTGGCCCGACACCAGGCAAGCTGGCAAAGGCTTCAATCGCCTGCTCTAGTGCTTTTGGCAAAATACTCATCTTGAATTTCTTACTATTCTAGTAAGGTTTATAGCCCTAATTCACCTAAGTTACCAAGCATTGGTTGCATCTTTTCGGCAGCCACTTTTTGGCTTTTATTAATAGCTTCTTTGACCGCGTCTTCGACCCAGCGTTCCAATTGGCCGATATCTCCCAAATCAACATATTCCGGATCTATATGAATTTTTTTTAATTTTTGCTCACCAGTGATCTCGACACGTACAGCACCATCACCAGCCGTAGATTCGATAATCATTTTTTGCAACTCTTTTTGCAGTTTACGGACTTTCATTAAAGTTTTAGCTTGATCAATCTTACTCATAAAAAACTTCTCCTTTATCTAGTATAAGTATCATCATTCTAATTTTAACATGTAAACGGCTTTTGTCTGAGGTGATCCTGGCCACGCAATAAAATAACTTTGCAAATGGTAAAAACTACTAAAGCCGATAGCTACCACAATCAAAGCAACGCCAATATTTCGGGCTAAAGGATTGCGGGGGAAATATAAAAACCATTGGTTTAGGATTTCAACTATTCCGGCAATAATGCAGATATAAACTAAAGGTAGTAATACCGTGGCTGCAATTTGATAAGTATTAGAGAGTGGTATGACTAGTAATAAAATAATAAAACTGGCAAATATAATTACGCTGCGCCTTTTTGGTAATCGGCTAAAATAGTAATAGATACCTAACAAAAACATAGCGGAACTAAAAATATCCAGCATGGGCATATGACCTAAATGCATCTCCGGTAATGGTTGTGAATGGAACATTATCATTGATATTGCGTGAAAAAATTGAGAGAAATATTGGGTAATGGTTGGCAAGTGTGCTGGGATACCCAGCAGTTCTCTTAGTTGGCCGGGATGACCTAATAGGCTAATAAATAATGGAATAAGCAATATAAAATATATCAACGCTCCAATCGTTATTTGCCAGGATTTTAAGTATGATAGCTGTATTTTCTCTCTTACAATTAACACTAATAGAGTAGCTGCCAATATCCATAACATATATGGCACGTAAGCTGCCACTCCTAAACTGGCGGCAAACAAAAAGAAAGCCAGAGTCTTATGTTTTTTAGTTCGTAAATACCAAGCCAGTGGTAGAAGGATTAAAAGAGGGGCCAGTATAAGTAAAATAAAAGGGGCCGCTTGATGGGATATATGCAGTAACCAACTACTGGTAATAAATAATAGACTACCAACCATGGCAATTCGAGCATTAAACCACAACTTTAACAAATAAAAGAAACAAACCGTAGCTAACAACCCCAAAATAGCACTGGTAATTCTGGCGCCGTGCAGAGGGTTATGTACAACCTTTACAATAGCATAAGCCGGTAAAGTATATGGTGCATTCACCGCCCTATTCCACGGTTTAGGAAGTTGTTCGATACTCTTTAATGTTGAAGTTTCGTATTGATTCTGACCCGGCACCAAACTACTGAGTTGCAAACCAAGAGTTACAGCAGCCAAAGACGCAATAATGATAGCACTGATAATCCCACGCCAATGTTTGCCCAGCCATTTTATGGCAGTAGAAAAATATTTTTTCATACTTTATAGAGTAGTATAGCATGCATCTACAGGCAGGTATCTTTAAAAAAGAGAGACTATTCAGTTAAATCTATGTGTCAAATGGAGCGCTGGTTAGTGAGGCCGCTCGGCGTTTGTCTAAGCCCTTAAATAATTGGCGTTCTCGGTCAAAATATAATTCTATGTTACCGGTTGGCCCGTTGCGGTGTTTTTTAATCAGGATGTCTGTTAGATTTTTTCTGTCGGTGTCAGGATTGTAATAATCTTCGCGGTATATAAAAGCTACAACATCGGCATCCTGTTCGATAGAACCGGATTCGCGCAGGTCAGCCAATTGCGGAATTTGTGGTGTACGTGATTCTACAGAACGGTTAAGCTGGCTTAAGGCAACAACCGGCACATTTAGCTCGCGGGCGATGGCTTTTAAGCCGCGGCTAATTTCGGACATTTCTTGAACACGGTTGAAATCATTGCCAAAGCGCGAACCGCCACTCATAAGTTGCAAGTAGTCAACAATAATTGCACCAAGCTGGCGCTGGTGTTGTTCGCGGCGGGCCTTGGTGCGCATATCGCTAACTGTGATGCCGGGCGTGTCGTCTATATATATGGGAGCTTCACTTAATGTTCCCATGGCCTGACCGATTTTTTCAAAATCAGAATCGCTCAGGTTACCAGTTCTAATGCTCCAAGCATCAACTCCAGATTCCATTGATAACAAACGGTCAACGATCTGTTCTTTGCTCATTTCTATACTAAAAAACAAGACCGGAAGCTCTGATTTAGAAGCAATATTATGAGCCAGATTTAAGGCCAAAGCGGTCTTACCCATACTAGGTCTGGAGGCCAAAATTATAAGGTCGCTGCGTTGCAAGCCTGCTAAAATGTTATCTAAATCTTTTAAGCCAGTCGGTATGCCGCGAATTTTACCCTTGTCTTTATGAAGTTCATCGAGACGTTCAAAGCTCTCGGCTAGTATATCTTCTAAAGATGATATGTCTTGTTTAACTTGTTGCTGGCTAACCTGGAATAACTGGGTCTCAGCTTCTTCTACCAAGTCCTGAATCGATTTGGATTCATCGTAGCCCAATCCCACAATGTCTTGAGAGGCTTTAATCAGACGACGCCTGATAGCTTTTTGGGCAACAATTTCGGCATAATGCTCAACATGGGCCGCTGTTGGGACATAATTAGTCAGCTCGGTGAGATAGGCAGCTCCGCCAATAATGTCCAAAAAACTATCATCTTTAAGTTGGTTCGACAGTGTCAGAACATCTATCGGGCGATGTTTTTCATATAATTTTTTAACAGCTTCGAATATACGCTGGTGCCGCTCATCATAAAAATCATCTTCGTGTACTATATCGGCGATACGGACAATGGCATCACTATCTATTAAAACAGCTCCCAGTAAACTTGCTTCGGCGTCAGTATTCTGAGGCGGAATTTTGGCAACATCGGTATTAGCTTTAGCCATGGTTATTATTCTAGCACCTCTGCACTACCAAAGACGTTACGAATTTGCTCAATCGGATTATTGGCTTGTTCTGGTGGTGGATCATTTTTAATTGGTCTGATGGCAGGTTGATCTTTGGGTGATAACTCACAAGACAGTTTGTAACCAGTAACACCCAAACTAGCCAAAGTGCTGATGATAACCTGTTTATTACGTGTTTCGTTGATACGTTTTTGATGAAATGGAAAATTGAATTTCAAGATAAAAAGGTTGTTTTTGATTTGGTCAAAATCTGGTTCTGCCATCCGCAAAATTCCGTAAATGGTATTGTGTGATTGCCGAATTTTGGCAAGAGCCTTAGACCATACTTCGGCTGAAAGCTCTATTTGTGTTGCCTCTGCTTTTTGGCTAATGGTTGCAGTTTTATCGGTCGATAATATTTTTAGCTTTTTTGGTATAGCCGATATCGTAAGCGGCGGTTCTATATCTTGAAAATGAGCCTCTGAAATTATTGACTTTTTGTTTTCCGATAAATTTTGCTGGGCACTAATTAAGACAATTTCTAACTGCACATCCGGACGGTTACTGGTTTCGACTTCCAATAATGACTGAACTAGCTCAACTGAATTTTTCAATGGTAAAAACGGTTTTTGAGCCATCATAGCTTCACGGATTTTTTGAATCAGTTGCTCGGCAATTAATGTTGCCGATGTACTATCGTCACGGGCTTGCTGCAACTGACTGACGATTAATCGGTACTCTCTGCTTTTTATAGCGTCTAATAATTTTAATATTAGATCAGCTGGCGGCAAACCAAAATTTTGCCTTACCAAGCTAACGTCAATATTGCTGGCACTATGACGGATTTGGTCAAGCAGGCTCAAAGCATCACGCATACTACCGCCACTATGGGTGGCAATCATCTCTAAAGAAGCATCATCTATGGTTATTTTTTCTTGGGTAGCAATTTTACGAAGATGATTAATAACTTCTTCTGGGCTAGCTAACTTAAAATTGTAACGCTGGGTGCGAGAAATAATGGTTTCGGGTAATTTATGAGCCTCGGTTGTGGCTAAAATAAAGATTACATGGGCTGGCGGCTCCTCCAGAGTCTTGAGCAGCGCATTAAAAGCTTCGCGGGTCAGCATATGGACTTCGTCAATTATATAAACCTTGAACTTGGCGCTGACCGGGGCAATCCTGACTTTATCGCGTAAATCCCTAATTTCGTCAATTCGGCGATTGCTGGCAGCATCAATCTCGATGATATCTATGGGCATTTCATCATTTATATAAGGGATATTATTTATTTCATGGGCCAATATTCTGGCGATACTGGTTTTGCCGACTCCACGGGGGCCGGTAAATAGATATGCATGACTAATCTGGCCGTTTTTCAAAGCGTTAGCCAGTGCAGTTACAATCGGTTTTTGGCCGACAATATCATCAAGTTTTTTGGAGCGGTATTTTCTATATAACGCCTGACCCACTTATTTACCCCTTATTACAACTTAGTATAAACTGCCAGCTTGAGCTTGTCTGTTGTAGTTACTACAGGAATGCGACAAAAATTGTTGGATAAAATAAAAAAGACCTTAAGGACGGGATTTAAGGTCTTATATGGATTATTAATATTACTTATAAAGCAGCTTCTATAGCAGCCCATTCGGCATCGGTGTCGTCTTCTGGAATATTAACACTAATTTGATCACCGGGTTTGGCTTTGAAATATGTCACACTGGCCAAAAGCACCCGATAAGCTTTGTCGCCGATTTCTACAAAATAATGGCCTTCTTTTTGTGTCAGAACACCGACAACCTGTTTGCGTGGTATCGGCCCGATTTGTTTATACAAAAAGGCACCGTCGTCGCCAATAGTCAATTTTAAAATATCACCTTGTACTAATTTGGACTTGCTGGCATAGTTGGCCGGTACAGGATAGGTTTTACCATCTGAACCAACCATATTTTGGCCATCAAAAACACCTTCGAGTACTTTACCAGAGATATTTTCACGGGCAGTAGCGGTTACTACCGGGTCTTCTCCGACCAAACTCACCAGTAACTCTTTAGCTGCTGCTAAGTTTGTCTCAGCCTCCGATATTAAGGCTCTGAGTCGTTTAATCTGTTTCTCTGGAACGTCTGCCATGTCTCAACCTCAGTGTTTGTTTAACCAATAAATATATCTTATACTATCCTAACGCTAACACGTCACCCGCATTAATCGCAATAATAATATACAACGCCTGTGGAAAAGTCAACCATTTTACCCTTGATTTATTAAAATAAAAAACCACCCGTATATTTACAGGTGGTTAATTACATTGATTGCTTAATTTAAGCAAGTTCAACAGTACCACCAGCCTCTTCTAGAGCTTTTTTGGCGGCTTCGGCATCTTCTTTTTTAGCTTTTTCAAGAATTGTTTTTGGAGCTGCATCAGCTAAAGCTTTAGCTTCACCAAGTCCTAGACCGGTGATCTCTTTAACAGCTTTGATGATAGCAACTTTTTGAGCGCCGGCGTCCTTTAATATAACGTCAAATTCACTCTTTTCTTCGGCTGCCGGGGCAGCTTCTCCGCCGTTTGCCGGTGCGGCAACAGTTACTGCCGGAGCAGCGGCACTCACACCCCAGTATTCCTCTAGAAATTTTACGAACTTACTGATTTCTAGGGCGCTCATTTTATCGAGCTCAACCACCAGTTTTTCAAACTCTTTCGGTATTTCGACTTTTACTTCTTTATCAGCCATATTATTCTCCTAAATTTACTTAATTTAATATCACAAACTTTGAACCCTGGCATTTAAAACATTTAAAATGCCACGGATATTACCGGATAATACATTTACAAACCCGCTGAGTGGTGCGGCAAATAGGCCCACAAGTTGACCTTTAAGCTGCTCTTTACTTGGCAAGCTAGCCAGTGCTTTTACATCTTCGACGCTCATAAATACACCATCATCAGTAAATGCTCCGACAAATTGCAGATTGGTTTCGGTTTTAGCAAAATTTGCCAAGGCTTGGGCCGAGGCCACTTCGTCATCTGCGTTAAAAGCGTATATAAGCTGCTCTTTCAAGGAACCAATATCAGCATTTTTAAGTTTGTCAACGTTTTTTAGGGCTTGGATTACCAGGCGGTTTTTGACTACTCTAACCACTGTGCCGTTATCGCGAGCTGATTTGCGTAAGGCCTGCATTGACTTGACGTTTACTCCTTTATATTGAGCAACTACAGTCATTTTAGATTTTTCCAGCAAATCGGCTACTTCGGCAACTACAGCAGCTTTTTGATCTTTACTTAAAGCCATACATACATCCTTATAGTTAACTAATTGTTTATCGACCAGATTTTGAACGTACTTACCTTAAACTAAAAAAGCCTCTGGTTTTTTACCAAAGACATATAAAACTTAAGTCTTATACCTAGGCGACATTATCAAGCTTTTTATAGCCGTCGCTGTCTCTGGCAATCCGTTAAATTCTATTACAAACAGATAAAGAAGTCAACAAAAAACTTGCATTATTTTAATAAATAATGCATAATAGTACCAGTAAGTATTGATTTGTTGTGCGTATTTGGTCGCTTGCGCAACAAGGAGCTAGTAGCGAAACCGGGCAGTTAAGGAGTGAAAGGCCCGGGTAATCCCGGGATTTTTAATTGTGGAAGAATTCGATAGCTTAGAACAAGTAATACCTTTTCTAACCAGAGAAGATTTAGAAAATCTGGCGATTTCGTCATTAGTTAAAGTCAAACAACAGAATAAACAGTTGATCGAAAAGGAAAATGCTTCTTTATTCGACGAACAAACAGGTCTATATAACGATCGGTATTTTCTCACAAAGCTTATGCCAAAGTTAAAAAAACATGTCGTAAGAGATAGACGTAGTGTATCTAAAACAACTGTGTTTGGCTTTATTGATGTTGATGAAACTGACAGATTTAATCGAGAGTTCGGGCATGATGGTTGCGATACTATTATAGAAATAATTGCTGAAGTTTTCAGGAACGAAACGAGAGGTACTGGTGATATTGTTGGACGTAGATATGGCCAAGGCGATGAATTCTACGTATTGTTGAATATTGACAGTAAAGAAGGCATTGACATCCACAGAGCTATAGAAAGCTTTGTCGATAGGTGCCGGCAACAAGTACAACTAGCTTTTGACGGCTATGTAAATTTTTCAAGTGGTTTTACTATAGTATGTAAATGCAAGTCGGCTAAAGATGTTATAAAAGAGGCTGATAGTAAAATGTTTATTGATAAAGAAACTCATAAAGAATAATAGACTAAGGCTTTTTGTCTAAGATTTTTAGTTTGTACTGGGTATATCGCTCGGCAGCCAGACGGGTTAATACCGGATCTTCTTCTTGGTTAACAAATTTCATGGCTTCGCCGATTATCGGGTGTACGTTCAGAAGCTTTTCGTGCATGGCTCCGACCAATTTACGATAACCGGGATGGCCCTGCGGTACCGTACGAAGTTCATGCAGATGAAAGGCTTCACGGGCATTATAGGATACCTTCCAGCGCATTTTATGGCCCATTAGGGTTACATATTGAGCTTCTAACACATAACCGGCAGCTTGCATGGTACTATACAGCCCAAGGCTTAAATCGAAGCAATCTATAAATTGCTCGACTAAACCGGCTTGTTCCACCAATTGAGGTATCTCATAGCCGTAACGCGGAGTCAGTTGTTGCCATTCCAAATCATCAACCATACGATGGCGCTGCAAGTCGCGGAAAATGCCATAATCGCACATTATATCCCAGCTATATTGGACTTTTTCTAGTGCCCTACCTGGTTTATGTCGCCTGTTTAATCTTTCCCCAAAATAAGCCTGCATGACAGCTAACTTTTGTTTATAGGGCCAACTTTCTACTTCGTTTTTAATGATTTCTAACGGTAAATTGCTGTATTCGTAAAGCATTTCCGGTACTATATCGAGTTCATTGCGAGGATAATAATCTAGCAAGGTTATTTCTTCTGTTGTCGGAGCATTATTGCCGGGCAAGTATTTATTAGCTAGTTTTTGAACGGCTTTTTTTCGATTGGCCTGATAAGCAATAATGGCACCACCTCGTTCCGGCTTATCGGCTCGTTCCAAAAATGTAGGAATTACTTTGCGGCATTCTTTGAGTATTTTTAGGCCGGTTTGACGGGCTTCGGGTAAATTATCGGCAAGGAGGTGCATTATTAGACTTTCCAATGCCTGGCCGGATGCATATATGCCAACGGTAGATTTGGTAGCTATTGGCAACACGGATCTAACAGCATCGCAGGCTTGAGCCCTAGTTGCGCTTATCCAAGCACTGTCTTGTTCAGCTTTAGTCACAGCAGAATTGTTTCGAACATAATCGGTAGCCTTGTGTACCATCTCTGAATATTTATCAAAAATCGTATCGAGAGTGGCGGTGTAGTGTTTTTTTGTTTTTTTATCCAATTTTTCAGGGACATAATACTTATATTTACCGTTATAGTCTTTTTGATCGTAGTAAATATAGCGAGTGGATTGTTCCAAATAGGCTGCCAACCTGCCCCACTCCAACCTTTTAGTTAATAAGTTGCTGGCACCTTCCACCACCAAGTGCTGGCCAATCAGTTGTTGTACCGAGTCATCGCCATAAGCTGTGATAACTCTCTTTAGCAGCTCGGCATTTTCATCCGGGCTTATGGCAAATTCATCTAAAAGTGTGATTCGTAGGTCATCAAAACGACGGCTTAAACGGGCCATCGATGCTGCAGCAGTCAACGGGTTAAAAGTGTGTTTAAAAGCATAAATATTGCCTTCTGTATTTGTGACGGCATTCTTTAAGAATTCGCGGCCAGCTTCTGTAATCCGGTAGCCATTCTTAGTTTTTTTGAGTAACGGTACTTTATCTACGGGTTGCTCGTCCGTAGCCGCAGTTTTAACTGGACTTGGCTGCATATCGGCGGCTACTTTTATAGGTTTTCCATGGATGTAGTCCCAAATTAACTCATGAATTTTTTCGGGGCTGTCAATTGCCAGTAAAACCGGATAATTTCGAGCTTTGGCCTCCAGTAAATAACCGGCTCTGACTCGTTCCAAAAACTCAATATCCAGATTATCAAACCGCTCACCATGCCCTCGTGATTGAGCCCGATCGCGTAAAACAGACGTTGGGGCGTCTAATATTATTGTAATATCAGGCACCATATCGCCGACTGCAAAATTTATAATGTTATTAATTGAATCGTAATCAGGTATATCACCCCTGCCATAATATTGGATACCCAGAGTTGTTAAAAAATTTCTATCACACAAACAGATGACACCTTCTTGGCGGGCTTGGCGGATTATTTCTAGCGATTGTGACCTAGCTGCGTTGTATAGCAAAACTTCGGTTTTGGTATTCATTGGGTATCG
>DATKGW010000016.1:0-6650 GCA_035510605.1 Patescibacteria group bacterium | reverse complement strand
ATATTAATAGTGCCATCACTGTTGGCATCGCCTTGGGCATGGGTGGCAGTGGTTCTGCCCCAGTTGGTAGCTAGAATAGATAAATCAGTGACATTGACTACGCTATCAGAGTTAAAGTCGGCTGTCAGGGTAGTGGCAGCATGGCTGAATATAAATAGGTATGAACCAACGGCTGCAAAAACAAAGATGATCGATATATATAGGTAACGGAACTTAGACCAAAGTATTTGCTTGTTATTAGAGTCTGAGTTATTCAGTCTATTCAATCTTAGTTTTAGATGTGCCAGAAACTTAGGCATAGCTATTATTATAAGCAACTCTAATGCAAATCATAAATATTAATATATAACTTAGCTGAATGCGCAATAAAACTAATACTAAAATTAAAAATGTTTAATCAACCTTATCACAACCAATAGTGAATATTCGAAACTCCGACTTAAGCCTCTACTAAAATATAGTGAGTCGCATGGTGGGATAGGCTGCTATTTTGGACCTAAACTCGTTAACGATGGCCTGCCAAGAGCATATATTTGACAGAGTATCCAGTAAGGATTGACGTTACTGGATATTTTTATTTCGCTCATGCTTGCAAAAATATTAGCTTGTGTCAAGATATATGAATGGAAAATAGACGGGACCGTTCAGATTATCTAACTGCTAACCGGGCTTTGATTGAACAGCTGGTTACTGGTATAGATGATCTAATCCAAAGGGCTGACTCCAGATTCAAGCTTGTCCAGGGCTATGGAGAAAATGCTCCCCGCTTTATAGAAAGCCAGGACGCTGAATATAATCAATCTGACCTTAGCTTAGCGGCTATAGGCATTAATGTTGCTCAAACTATGGCTACTATGCTGGATACCGTTGATCGTGAAACAGCTGGCCTGCCAGAGGATGAATCCTCAATGATTGAATATGATGTTGCGGAATATAGTGCCACCAACATATATGATAGGTTAAGGGTTGACCACACCGTACTTAAAGGCGTTTTCGGGATAAATGTTAAGGAAGTTGAGGGAATATCCATCTCACGTGTTAGTGATGATGGGCTTTTAAGATCTAACTTGATGGCAATCTTCGCCAATCATGAGCCTATCAAAATTTATATGGAATACCAGCCAGTGGAAGATGATTATTTAGCAGCACTGCAAGAAGCTGCAGGCAATCAATATACTTCAGAACTGCATGCCTTAATAATATTAGGTATCCGTGGCCATGAAGAATTCGCTGTTAATCTACAGAGATTTGAGCAGCAGCTTATAGCTGATGGTAAAACTAGCGACGAAATCATTTTAATAGTTGACGGTATCAACAGTCGAGTAACCTCTATAAAAGAAGATACAAAATTCAGATCGATGACTAATCTCAATGAACCTAGTGTTGACGAACTACAAGAAATCATTTCGGTGCTAAATAATAATTAGAGCTTCCATCCAATTACATAGGTAAGGTATAGCATAGCTTTTCAGAGTTCAATCAATTATCCTGTCTATGTTATTATGTCCTCTGATATGAAACGAGCGTCTATTGCTTTTGATGTAGATGATGTATTAGCCTCACATGTAGAATCTTTCGTGGCCTTTAGCAACAAAAACTACGGAACAAACCTTAGTGTAGAAGATTACAGCGATCGTTGGGCCGATCTTTGGGATATAAATGACGATGAAATTGATAAGAGAGCTCTGGAGTTTCAAACGCCTAAAAGGATAGCTTCCTTCGCTGTTAAAAATGACGCCAAATCAGCTCTTTTACAGCTTAAAACAAAATATGATCTATATGTTGTTACTGCCCGCCGTCATCATATTGTGGATACATCCATTGATTGGATAAACAGACATTTCCCAAATGTTTTTAAAGAGACTCATTTTGTGCCTATATGGGTACCTGACAACAAAATAACCAAGGGTGATATCTGTAAAAAGATTGGTGCCGATTATTTGGTTGATGATTTACCTAGGCATTGCAACATTGCAGCTGAGACTGGTATTAAAACGGTTTTGTTTGGCGACTATGCCTGGAACCGCAATGAAAAGATCGTAGACGGTGTTACAAGATGTAAGAACTGGGATGAATTATTGGAATACTTTGGAGTCGATAATACATAAAATCAATACGCATGTCATAAAACACTTGGCTTGTCCAACAAAACGAGACACTACTAACATATACATAAAGTGTCTCATTTTAAGCTGTAAAAGGTTCTAGACCGGGATGCTCAGCCAAGCATAAGCGTTTTGAAAACAGTTTTTAGAGTCTTTCTATTTTTCAAGGTAATCTATTAATTCTTTACATTTTTTCAAACGAAGGTCCGCTAACGTTCTTGCCTCAATCTGACGAACTCTATCTCGTGTCACACCAAAAACTTGAGCTACTTGCTCTAATGTTTTGGGAGGTAGGCCATCAAAACCAAATCTCATCCTTAAAATATCGGCTTTTCTACGATCTAGGGTGCTTAAGAGTTTTTCTAAGCTCTCCCGCAAAATATTAGCTTCCACCTCTTCCTCTGGTAATGGTGCAATTTCTGATGTAACCGAATGCAGCTGTTGGGCATCGTCTAAAACATATGCGTTACCAGGTGAGTCGTCGGTGTGCGGGCTGTATCCGTTGTCAATCGATCCTATATACCTTGTTAGGAGCATGGCTTGGCGTATGGCTCCGACGGTAACATAGTTATGATCTGGCCCTCCAGGCCTTACCTTGAATTGCTCGACAATCTCATCATCCGCCATCGGTGAGCCTTGTGCATTGAGCCGAGAGCTATTAATACGATCAATAGCGCTTATGATTTCTTGTATATGTACAGGAACTTTTGCTCCGTATTGGCTAGCAACAACCCGGCTTAGTCTATGGCGAATAAATGTGGATGTAAACGAGGAAAAAGGGATATCTTTGTCGGGATTATATCGCTTTGCTGTTTCGAGCATATAAATAAATGCTTCTTGTAATAGATCCTCGCTATCGACGACACCTGTTCTGCAATCTTGCGCCGCAATATTGCCAAAATATCGAGCAAGACGATAATACCTTCGATAAAACTCTTGACCAGCCCCAGGATCACCGGCAGCGGTTTTCCTGCATAATTCGGCATCTGCTTGAATGCGGCTGTAGCTGCCCACTTCTTCATCGATGTACTCTGTCATTATACAATATACTAACATAAATAACCGTTTACGTCAATTCTTTACTCCATGTTATATAAAACTAGATTGGGAAGATCGAAGTACATATACTAGCCCCAGCCAAAAGGTACGTACAGTATAAGTGTCCCCAAAGTCCAGATTTAACGGCCTAGACAGCGATACCTAGACGAACTAAAATAAGTATGAGTCATTAAATTAAAAGGAAGTATTATGCCAGCATTTACTAATCCATTTTCAGGGAATGTCGATAAGAAAATGAATAAAGACGAGTTAACCCAAGCCATTCGATTGGATATCGCCAGTGAGCTAGAGGCCATTTTTATATACGACGCTCATATTCAAGCTACCGACGACCAACTAGCCAAAAAAATCCTAGCTGATATCCGCGATGAAGAAAAAGTCCATGTTGGCGAGCTATTAACTTTACTAAAACACTTGGATCCAACTTTAGCTGCCAAGCTAACGTCCGGCGAATCCGAAGTTGCCAAAATGATGGAATAATTAGGGATTCAAAAGGAGATATCGTGTAAACTACCTCGGGTTAAACCCGAGGCTTTTTTGCTTCGGCCTGCCGGGCTGGCTTCACTATCTTCGTCTATCAGATTCCTAATAATCTTGATCTCGGCCTGTTTATCTTTAACCCTATCCAAATTTTCAAAAGTTTGGAATAGGTAGCATATCCCCAGCCAAGAAAAATTGAGTCCTGCCTGGCTCGTTTTTTCTAGAGTCCAAATACACCCGATAATGTATAATAAACCTTGAATAAATCCGCCTTGCGGTTTGGCCATTTAGCCTATGGCATAAACAAACTTGCGGTATCTATCAATTATAGGCTGGTCGATAATTAACAAGGGAGTCGATATGGCTGATCACGAAGAAAAACGAATCGGGCGTGAGGAAAAAGCCAAAGAGCAGTATGAGCAGTGGCGTGAGCTTTCGCAGACGCATTGGAGTCACTGGCGTGCTTGGGGTTCTTGGTTTAGCTGGGGTTCACCAGTTGGACTAGGACTATTCTTTGTCTTGCTAGCGCTAGCTGCTGCCATCTTGATGTGGGCTATTCAGCTCTAAGGTGTGCAGATAATGTAAAAAAACACCGCTTTTATAGGCGGTGTTTTTTGTACTAAAATGAACCCCCATACGGGTATCATCTTAGTCCGTAAAAGGTCTAGACCGCAATGCTCAGCCAAGAGCATATATTTTAAAAACTATCCACTAAACATTTAAACTATTAGTTTTGATATTATTCACCCAATATCAACGATTCTTAATGAATGCTAAATAGAAAGCTACATATACCAGAACAATCCCAATATTTGCTATTAGCCGTTCCCCGAATCGATGTCTAAAGAAAAGTATATCCACAATAACTACGGTAGCTACCATAGCTAGGATATAAATTACAACTATTGCGTTTTTACCCATTATTTTAATTCTCCATTTCAAATTATATGCTTAGGGCGAAGTAGAACAAAGTACAAAAAGATTCTTGACCTATATGCTCAGCCAAAAAGCTAATGCTTATGAACAGAGGTAATTTGCCTCTGTTTTTGCTATGATACATATTAATGAAGAAGGGTAGCGTAATTATATTGATAATAGTTGTATTAGCTGTGGCAGGGATTTATATACTCACTACAAAACATACAACACAACCCACATCAACTGTCCCACAAGCTAATGATTCATCTATTACTATAATAGGACAACAAACTAAGACATCCGGTTGTACAGCAAGTGGTGGGCTAGAGGATAAGGCGTGTACACCTGGAGCAATCATATCAACCGCCTCAAAAGATCAGATATGCGTAAGTGGTTACTCTAAATCCGTAAGAGACGTACCAACTTCAGAAAAGGATCAAGTCTATCAGGAGTATGGAATTGTCTCCCATGCTACAGGGCAATATGAAGTTGATCATCTAATTAGTTTAGAACTTGGTGGTTCAAATGATATCGCGAATCTTTGGCCAGAAGCTGCAGACCCCACACCCGGCTTTCATCAGAAAGATACAGTTGAAAACTACCTACATAGTCGAGTTTGCAATGGAAGTATTCCCCTAGCTCAAGCTCAGCAAGAAATTGCTACAGATTGGCTGGCTGTATACAATCAGATACATCCATAGACTAATAATGTGTTTATTGTTTTAAGCTTTATGTCGCACAACACATGTTATATGAAAGTAGTTTTAATAATCAAAATATAGTGAGTTACACGGTGGGGTGACTCACTATTTTAGTCCTAAACTCGTTAACGATGCTCAGCCATGGATAAGTGTTTTATTTAGCTAAATTATCAAGCATTAAGACATCATCTTTTTGGATTTCAAAATCATAAACTTTGGAATTTTCAATAATATGTTGCTCCTTATCAGATTTAGGTATAACAATAATTTGCTTTTGGAGTGCCCATCTAATCAATATTTGTGAAGGCGATTTTTTATATTTTTTAGCTATTCCAGCAACTTGCTTATCTCCTAATTTCTTACCTCTGGTTAACGGACTGTATGCTTCTAGGGCAATGCTGTTATTGTCACAGAATTCATGCATTTCCGGTTTGAAGTTAAATGGCGAGCATTTAACTTGATTCACAGCAGGTGGAATATGGGCAATTGATAATATTTTTTTAAGCTGGCTTATAGAATGATTACTTACACCGATTGCCTTAACACTGCCTCTCTCATAAATATTTTCCATTATCTTCCAGTTTCGCTTTTCTAATCCCGGGATTGGCCAGTGTATTAGGTACAAATCAATGTAATCCAAGCCAAGTCTGTTGAGGCTTTCGTCAAATATTTTTTGAGCTCTGTAAAAATCTGTCGGCCAAATTTTAGTTGTAACCCAAATTTTTTCTCTGGATATTCCACTTGATCTGATTGCTTTACCAACGCTAGCTTCATTCTTATAAAACCTGGCAGTGTCGATATGTCTATAGCCAGCTTGAAGCGCCCATCTAACAGCCTGCTCGGTTGCATGGCCGCTTGGTATTTGCCAGACCCCCAAGCCCAATAAGGGCATCTTTTGTTTGTTGTTCAAGGTAAACACACTATTTATATTTAACATACACGCTCTCCATTTAAACATTACACTATCTATTTAATCAGAAATTAAAGTCAATTATTTATAATTTGTCTTTGATATTTTGGTGTTTTTCTCTATCAATTTAGAAAAATATTTTCTAGTCTTTGTCAAAACATTATGAATCATATGGTGGGGTGGGCAATAATGCTAGTTTTAAACTTGTAAATTATGGCCACGCAATTCAGCCAAAGATTTATGTTGCAAACTAATATTCAATCGTCATTAATTAGAAATTTTGGGAAGCTTGTTTTTTGGCAATAACAATTTTTGATATGAATATCGATATTCATATTATAATTACAATTTCTATCTGTTAAAAAAAGATTATTTTGTACCTTTAATATATATATAAATATATAGAAACATTTTAACCAAGTTTATCTTCTGTTATTAACATTTAAAGTGGGGGTTCTGGACCGGGAAGTTCAGCCA
>DATKGW010000015.1:0-35650 GCA_035510605.1 Patescibacteria group bacterium | reverse complement strand
GTCACAGCCCGCAATGCCATTAGCGAATTATCTAAAAATTTGAAAGTATCGGTTTATTTAAAAGATGATGCTCCAAAGACGGATGTTACAAAATTACAAAGAGATTTAACAGCCAACCCATATGTTGCCGATGTGACATATGTATCAAAAGATGACGCCCAAAAGCAATTTAGCCAAAGTTATCAAAATGATTCAAAACTGCTAGAAGGTTTAGCCCTGATTGGCGGTAACTCATTGCCGGCATCTTTAGAGATTAGCGTCTCAAACCTTTCAAAAATCCAACAAATTGGCAATATTCCTTTGCAGGATACTTATAAAAATGTGGTAGATAGTGTTTCGTTAGGCAAAACCGACGCCAAAAAGACTATAGATAGGGCCGCTTCCGCTCAAAAGTATATTACTACCACCAGTATTATAGCGGCCATAATTTTTGCCGTAGTCAGCATGCTAATTATATTTAACACAATACGCATGGCAATTTTTACCAGGGCCGAAGAAATCCGCATAATGAAGTTAATCGGTGCTACCCCGGGTTATATCCGTGGGCCGTTTTTAATAGAATCCAGTATTTATGGGGTGATTGCCGGCCTGATAGCTACCAGTGTGGTGTTGATAGCAATTTATTCATTAGGCGGCAAAGTATCATCTCAGGCGGAGTTTTCGGCCACTTACAATTTCTTTACACAAGCTAGAGTAATTGTGGCTATGTATTTCGGCGACATGCTGGTAGGGGTTCTGGTGGGTGTGATATCAAGTATGCTGGCAATGGAAAAATATCTTAAACTCAAGCACTGGTAATTCCTTCTTCCAACTTTTTTAAAAAGCTGGAAAAGAATCTTTTGACCACAAAAAATAAGAATACAGGTGATTTTTGCAAAAGACGTAAAGGGCCACAACCTTGACCATAGGCGTAATATTTGCTAGGCTATAACAGTGTTAAGTAATTGGCTTAGGGCCATGAAAAATCAAAAAAATCATAAAGAAATCTTTGCTTGTTTAGTTGCTGCTGTTATGGTCGGAATGTTGTTTACGACAACACACGGATCAACGGTTGTTGCCACCTCGGTTTCTGATCTTCAAGCCCAGAGCAATGCCTTGCAACAGCAGATAAATTCTAATAATGCTTTAGCAAAGCAGTTACAAACTCAAGCGAATACTTTGCAAAACCAAATCTCTATTCTTAACTTGCAAATATCCCAATTGCAAGCCCAGATGCAACTTACTGAAAACAAACTAAATGTATTGCAAGATAACTTGGCTAAAACCCAGGCCGAATTGGACAACCAAAAAGATCTTCTCAAAGCCAGCATCCAAGAGCTTTATAAAAAAAGTGGTGCTTCAACAGTAGAATTATTGATTGGCAGTGATAGCTTTAGTCAATTTATTAATGAGCAAACCTATATGGACACATTAAAAAATGGTATTCAGAACTCAGTAGAAAAGGTCATAACACTAAAACAGCAAATTCAATCAGAGCAAGCCCAACAGAAAACCTTATTGGATGAGCAACAATCTCAACAGTCTAGTTTGGTATCTACCCAAAATCAGCAGCAATCCTTGCTTGACCAGACTCAGGGTCAAGAAGCGGCATACAAGCAGGTTGTAAGTAATCTAGAATCTCAGCAGAACGTAATTAACCAAGAGATTATTGCATCTTCTAAAGTTTATTACGGCGGTAGCGGCGGTTATCCATGGGCTGATGCTCAACCATTTAACGGTTATTATAGTTGTCCTGGTGGTGATCCATGGGGAATGTGTGAGCGCTCCTGTACTTCTTATACCGCCTGGAAAGTTGCCAATGTAGATGGTGATATGCCTACTTGGGGTTTTGGAAATGCTGGTGACTGGACGCAAGACGCTCAAAATCAAGGAATCCCAACCGGAACTACACCCAGGGCTCATGCTGTAGCTAATTGGACCAGAGGCCAATTTGGCCCTTATGGTCATGTAGCTTTTGTGGAGGTAGTTAACTCTGATGGTTCAGTTTTAGTAAGTGAGTATAACTTTGTGGCTCCCGGTCAGTATGATGAACGCTTGATGACTCCCGGCCAATCGGTGATGCCCGATCATTACATTTATTTCTAAACATAAAAACAAGCGGTTCATGGTAAACTAAATCGATATGTTGGGTTTTAATAAACACAGACTACAAAAAGGGAAGAAACCGCGCAAAGCTTGGCAATGGTTTATTAGTGGATTTTTCGCAATTCTAATAGTTGCAGGTGTGTTTGGTGTTGGTTACAAATTTGGTAATGGTTCTTGGTCTTTGGGTCTGGGTTATAGGGTTTCAACTGCTAATAAAACGTTGCCGGATAGTCTGGATTTTACATCTGTTAATGAGGTCTACCAAGCCCTAAAACAAAAATATGATGGCCAGCTTGATGTCAATAAATTGATGGATGGCCTTAAAAAAGGCTTGGTAGAGGCAGCCGGTGATCCGTATACTACCTATTTGGATTCCTCGGATGCGAAAAGTTTTAATGAACAACTTAGTGGTTCATTTACCGGCATAGGTGCCGAGCTGGGTAAGCAAGGGAATAATATTGTTGTTATTTCGCCAATCGCCGGATTCCCGGCCGAAAAAGCCGGCTTAAAAGCCAAAGATGTGATTGTTCAGATTAATGGTCAGGATGCTAGCGGTCTGAATATTGATGAAGCAGTCCAACGTATCAGGGGCGATAAAGGCACAACGGTCAAGTTGACGGTAATCCGTAACGGCACGGACAAGTTGGATTTTACTATCACCAGGGATGTTATTACGATTCCAAGCGTTACAACCAAGAATCTTGATGGCAATATCGGTTACATCCAAATTTCGCGGTTTGCCGAAGATACGGCCAGCCTTACTGATACCGCCGCTAAAGATTTTAAAGCCAAGAATGTTAAAGGGATTATTTTGGATCTTAGAAATGATCCCGGTGGTTATCTTAACGCGGCCGTTAGCGTGTCCAGTGAGTGGCTTAAAAACGGGCAATTGATATTGCAGGAAAAACGGGACAGCACAGTTATTCAATCATATTCGGCCCAAGGCAATGGGCAATTGGTTGGAGTGCCTACAGTGGTGTTGATTAACGAAGGTAGTGCCAGTGCCAGCGAAATTACCGCTGGTGCCCTAAAAGATGATGGCGTGGCTAAAGTTATAGGAGTTATATCATTCGGCAAGGGTAGCGTTCAGGACGTGACGAATTTTTCGGGTGGCGACATACTAAAAGTCACCGTGGCACGCTGGTTTACTCCATCGGGTAAAAATATCGATAAACAGGGGATTGAACCCAATATCAAGGTAGTTTTAACAGATGCCGATATTAGCGCCGGCAAAGATACTCAACTTTTAGCTGCCGAAGCACAACTATCGCAATAGGCTCTTGTAAGCGATTAATTTATGGCTTAAGATAAACCTATGGACTCTCAATCACAAAACAATCAACAGAAAAAAATATTACTAGTAGAAGATGATGATGGCCTAGCCAGTGTCTATCAGACCAGGCTGGAGGCCGAAGGTTTTAGCATCAAGCGTGTACCAAATGGCGAGGATGCCTTGGCGGCAGCTATTGAATTTAAACCGGATCTTATCCTATTAGATGCCATGATGCCAAAAGTAAGTGGTTTTGATGTGCTGGATATCTTGCGCAATACGCCGGAAACAGCCAATGTGCGTATTATTATGCTGACGGCCCTCAGCCAAGAGAGTGACAAGCAACGGGCCGAAAGTTTAGGGGTAGACGAATATCTGGTAAAATCCCAGGTTGTAATTGCCGATGTGGTAGAGCGTATCAGGCACCACTTGGAGTCATAGAATATGAATTATTAATAACTGAAGCTATAAAAAATAAGGGGCAATTTAAATAATAGGTGCCTTATTTTTTTGCTTATCAATAAAAACAAACCGTCTGTACATAAAATAGTTCCACACAAGCGTAACCGCGGTAGCCAATGCTTTGGCGATATTTAGAGCTATAAAAGAATGGCTTAGGCTTTTTGCACCAATGCCGTGGATGATAGTTGTTGCCAGATTATCCGGAAAAGTAAAGACATGGACCAAAAAGTATATGATACAGTTTTGCATAACAAACAAACCGAAGGCCGTGATTATTACAAACAACATGATCTTGGCGGCATGATGTTTTTCTTTATGCCTAAAGACAACATAATTATTAAGCAAATAACTTACCGCCATTGCTATTGATACGGAGATGCTATTAGCCAGTATCTTATTAAATCCGGCACCGAAGACCAGAATATTTAAGATAGAAAAATCAATTATGGTGTTAAAAATGCCAACGACTACAAATCTAGCTCCGCTAAAACTCCATAGTTTTTTTAACATTTAATTTGTTGTCCTGGCTAAAATATCAAACCTGCCGATAGTAGTTTGAAGCGTGTAGTTGTGATTTATATAGCGCATCATAACCGGGTTTTCGGTTCTATAAATATCACTCGGATCGCTCGATTCAACCACATACTTGGCTTGGGATTCTTCCATATCGGTAATAAAATCCAGGTTAAAATTGTAATCAAAATGATATTTGTAATCTATTAGCGGATGTGAGGCGCTAACAAAACGGCTACCTGAATTACGATCTGCTAATCGATAAAACGTTGCGCCGTAAACATTAGCAAAGATAGTGTCATTTGACGATGTGTGGTCTTTTATGTAATTAGCGGCGGCGGTCATATCGCGGGCGTTGGCCGCATCGCTGCCATAAAAAGTGTTATAAACCTGTTTAAGGCTGATTGCAAACATCAAAGCGGCAATCACAACCAGGATAAACAGAGTTAAATTCCCTCGATATTTAAAAACACTGGTGGCGGTTGCACCGGCGACTAGACACAAATAGGGGATGGCCACCAAAAAATAGTTTGAATAAAATGTTCCGGCCGAAATCATAAAAATAATGGCACTGGCTGCCAGCATTGGCACAAAGATACCCAACTTTGAGTCTGGCTGCCGAAATCTGCTCCAAGCTTTGATAAGAAATGGTGCAAAAAACATCATAAGTAACAGAAGAATTCCCAAAAATATAGTGATTCCGGGCTGGTGTATATCCCAGCCTAAAGCCCTAATATATTTGCTGTTAAAGGTAAAGGTGGCAGTCAAGAAAAGCTTATAAGTGTGAAGATGTACAAAATACAGGCTCCAAATTAATAATTGTGCCAGTGTGCCAAAAGCAAAAATAGCCAATCCGGCAATTAATTTATAAAAGTTTTTTCTAAGCACGATTATTAGGTCAATTAAAAGCGGCAGCAGCAAAAAGGCAAAATTAGCTTTTAATATAAATACAAAACCAGTTGCGATACCGCTTGCCAGCAGCCACATTTCATTTCTCACAGGGCCTTTACGATATCGCAGATAGCAATACAGCGCTCCCATGAGTAATACCCAGCCGAGGTTCTCATTGTTGTTGCCGCTATTTGTAAACTGCGATAAATTTGCAAAAAAGGCGAATAGCAGGGTGGTAACTCTGGCGGTATACAGGGGATTGTTAACTTGCAGGTAGTTAAAAAGCAGTTTAGCAGTTTTGTAAAACAGCCATAAGCCTACAAGTGCGATTAAAGTAAAGAAAATTCGTTGTAAAACGATATTACCGCCGAAAGCCTTAAACAAAAACGCATTATAACCGTAAATTAATGGGGATTTATGGTCCCACATATCAAGGTACAAGGTAGCACCTTGCGCCCACCGGCGGCCCAGATAATAAAAAATCCAATGGTCAGAGTCAAACGGGAAGGCCCAGGTGGCAACTCGGCTAACACAAAATACTATAACAGCAACCAGCCAGAACCACTGATTCATCACAATAGATTGAATTTTTTTCATTTTACCCTCAAAATTATTAATAGTTTACCGTTTTTTTAAAGACATTACCAGTTTAAAAAATAAATATACCCCTTACAATTCGGGGGATATAGTGGTTCAAAATGCTTGAAAATTATTCGACCGAAACTTCAGTGCGCCGAACGGTTTTACCGGTATAATGGTTCTTTTTGCGCTCTCTAAAACCAACAGTGCCATCTTTGGCGGCATGGATCGTATAATTGCGGCTCATAAAAGTACCAGGACCGGCAACTTTGGTTTCTCCAACTTGACGGACAAGAACCTCTCCGGTGTTGACTTTTTGGCCACCAAAACGCTTAACTCCCAGGCGCTGCCCAGGGCTGTCTTTGGTGTTTTTGGATGTACCGCCGGCTTTAACGTGTGACATGCTAATTCCTTATAAGTATTACGAGCTCTCTGGCAACAAATTGGTCTGGCCTGTGATAAATCATATCATTTGCCCCAGCATGCTCAAAAGCCACTCGATTGTATCCTAATTTAGCTAATTGGTCAAGGGTAGGTAAGTGCAAAAATGCCCCATTTTTAAACCAGGCAGG
Source organism: Patescibacteria group bacterium (assembly GCA_035510605.1). Lineage (GTDB taxonomy): Bacteria > Patescibacteriota > Saccharimonadia > Saccharimonadales > CAIOMD01 > DATKGW01. Next base: position 29,278 of record DATKGW010000015.1, on the reverse strand, counting down.
CACTGCCAGGCATAATCTTGTGCCTGGCTTAAGTTGGGCGTGAATATTTTTTAAGAATTGTTTATGTAGCTTATCAACCTCAGTAATTATTGATTGGAGTTTATCTAACGGTGGGGCACTTGTCAGAGGAATTCCTAGATAAGTTTCGGAGGCCACAACATCAATCGTGGGTTGCCATTTGTAATTTCTGGCGTCTCCGACTTCGATTTTTACGTTGCCTATAACAAAAGGATATTTTTCTTTCGCCCAGGCGATGTTAGTTTTGGAATAATCTATCATTCGCTTATCCAAATCGCTGCCATAAACGTCAAATCCCATAAGCAAAGTTTCTTGCAGAATTACACCGGTGCCACAAAAAGGATCTAAAACAGTTGTACTTGTCGGTAAAAGCTGTGAAGTTGCCAAATTGATGATTATTTGAGCCAATTTTGGCGGTAGCATACCAACATAAGCGTCACGTTTGGGGCGCATGCGGTCGCGGGCAGTATAATCGGTAATATTTTGTACGTTCGTGGTGCGGGCAATGATAATTTCAGAACCTTTGCCCACGAGCAGTATCTCAATTCCATTATCCTTTGATAAATTATTATGCAATATCTGGGCAGCATTGAGTGTCTTATCACGGTTTGGTATAACTCGGGCGTTTATTCCACGTCGTTTAAATATTTTTTTGATAGAAAAAGCCGTTGTTTGTAAAACACTGATAGAAAAATCTAGATTGTAGGCACTCACACCAATTGTAATCTTGCTATTTTGCGGTAGCTCAATTTGTTTTGCCAACTTGGCGAGCTCTGACTTGATATTTTTATTATCTGTAATTGTAAGTACTTGGCCGAGCTTAAGAGCGCCACCTAACCGACTATAGTTGATAGAACTGCTTGGCATATCAAGTAATACGGCATCCGGCCCGACTGGGTGTAGACAAGTAGCACCGTACAGGGATTCTAGCTCGGCTAGGCCAATCAATGGTTGGCGGCCTAAAATGACAATAGATTGCATTAATCATAGTATAACCGGATGGAGTATAATCAGTCCAAGAATATTATGTTGACAAAAAAAGTTAAGCTGATTATTAACACTGTGACGATTATTGCACTGATTGTGTTAATTTACGTTTCGCGCTCGCAAATTATTCACGGTCTAGAGCAAATCGGTGGGGCAAAGTGGTCTATCATCTTCTTAATGATTCCAATGCAAGTGGTCAATTATTATTCAATTGCTAAGTTGTATCAGACTTATTTTAAAGAGAGTGGTCATATTTTATCAATGAAATCTATGTACAAAATAGCGTTAGAGCTTAACTTTGTAAATCATATTTTACCGAGTGGTGGGGTGGCCGGATTTTCATATTTAGGTCTTAGGATGCGTCGTAAAGGTGTACCCGTATCTCGCACAACCCTAGCTCAGGCAATCCGTTTTGGGCTAACATTTGCCAGTTTTCTTATCCTTTTGTTCTTGGGAATGTTTTTGCTTAGTTTTGGCAGTGGCAAAAGCGGTGGTGGAGTAGCCTTATTTATAGGTTTATCAATTGCTTTTTTTACCCTATTTGGAATGATTATCGGTATTTATCTAGTAAGCAATGAAAAACGGATAAGAAGTTTTACGGCATTTTTACCAAAAATAATTAACCTGCTTGTAAAATCAGTTTTTAGAAAAGAGAATACAATTAATATTGAACGGATTGACAGGCTTTTTGCCGATCTACACAAAGATTATTTGTTAGTGGCCAAGGATTGGCGCAAATTAAAAGTCCCTTTTATTTGGGCGTTAATGGTCAATATCACTGAGATTTCTACGGTATATCTGGCTTTTATTGCACTGGGGCATTTAGTGAATCCGGGAGCAGTTATATTGGCTTATGCAGTCGCTAGTTTTGCCGGACTAGTAGCTATTTTACCGGGTGGAATTGGTGTCTACGAAACCATAATGACGGCCGTACTGGCTAGCGCCGGCGTAGCTAAAGCGCTGGCATTATCAGCCACATTAATTTATAGGATTTTTTGTATGATTATCTTTTTGCCGATTGGTTTTGTGCTTTACCAGATAGCTTTGCGTAAAGGTGATGTGGAGACACCAACCTATGAACAATCCCCAATTAATTCTGACTCCAACTGATTTTGTAGCCATTACCAACCAGATTTTAGAACAAGCTCTGGGTTTTGTGTATATACAGGGTGAACTGGCCAATTTTCGTATTGCTAAAAACCGGTGGGTCTATTTTGATATAAAAGATGAGCTGTCAAAAGTCTCATGTTTTGCAACGGTTTATGCACTACCTGGGCCACTCGAAGAAGGAATGTTAATTAAAGTTGCCGGCCAGCCTCGTTTGCATCCGCAATTTGGTTTTAGCCTAAATGTTCAAAGTATACAGCCGACTGGCGAAGGCGCCATAAAAAAAGCCTTTGAGTTATTAAAAGCAGCTTTAAATACCGAAGGTCTGTTCGACGAAAACCGCAAAAGGGCTTTGCCATATCCACCGCAAAAAGTAGCTCTAATTACTTCAACTGAATCGGCGGCATATGCCGATTTTGTCAAAATATTAACTTACCGATGGCCATTTGTAAGATTAGAAGTATATGATTCACAGGTACAGGGCGAAGTGGCACCGGCTCAAATTATAGCTGCATTATCGCTTGCCAACTCGGGCGCTGATTTAGCCGATGTACTGGTAATAACTCGTGGTGGCGGCAATACGGATGATTTGTCGGCTTTTGATGATGAGCGAGTTGTGCGAGCAATTGCTTCAAGCCGTATACCGACTCTTGTAGCTATCGGCCATGAAATCGACGAATCCTTAAGTGAATTAGTCGCCGATAAGAGGGCTAGTACCCCCAGTAATGCTGCCGAATTGTTAGTACCGGATAAAATAAATGAAATTGCCAACTTAAACCAGCTTAAAAAACGTTTATATCAAAATTTGCAGGCTACTTTAAGTTTAGAAAAAAATAGAATTGCCAACCTTCGCCAGATATTTATTAGCCGGTTGGACGCCTTATACAATTTATCAAAAAGTGAAATTTGCAATATCAGGCAACTCATTACCGCCTATAACCCGGAGTCTGTTCTAAAACGTGGCTATGCTTTAGTAAAAACTCCAGAGGGTATCTTACAATCAGCCAAAGATCTAAAAGTAAAAGACCGGGTTCTTGTAGAGTTATGTGACGGAGAATTTGATGCATCGGTCAAGGCAGTCCGTGTTAAGCTGGTAGAGTGATGAAACAGATTAAAGATATTGATTATCAAAAAACTAAGGCCGAACTTGATGAGATACTGGTGTGGTTCGAAAGAAGTGATGTATCTGTTGATGATGCGTTTATAAAGTATAAAAAAGCTGAGCAACTACTAGAACAACTAGATGCATATTTAAATGATACAAAAACTAAAATTGACCAAATTATTAAAAAATCTACTAAATCATAGGAGATATCGTTGTTTCTCATAGTAGCCGTATTAATAGTACTGTGTTTTGCGGCTGTTCTATTATTTGGTGCCCCGTATTTGCCGACACTCAAACAACAACAACAAACAGCCCTTAGTCTATTAAATCTAAAGGCTGGTCAGACTTTACTTGATTTGGGATGCGGAGATGGACGCATATTGCTGGCTGCAGCTAAAGAGGGAATCTATGGGGTTGGTTACGAATTAAATCCATTACTATTTTTGGTAGCTAAGGTTGTAACATGGCGTTATCGAAAACTTGTAAAGATTTATTTGGCGGATTTCTGGCAAATAGACTGGCCCAATATAGATGGTATATATGTATTTTTACTTAAAAAGTATATGGTTAAATTGAATAACAAAATTGTTCAAATAAACTGTAAAAATATAAAGGTCGTATCTTATGCTTTTGAAATCCCAGACAAGAAAATTATAAAAAAATTAGGTGCGATGTATCTATATTATTATTAATATGGCTTGTTAAAATAACAGCCTGAGGTTGCATCTAGCGGCCTTGTCGATTACCATAAGAATAATGCCACCGTATCAAAACAATAATCAGTTGGTCGGACCTCCAAGCAATACAGGCCCTGTGATGTCATCAAACAAGACAAGGGTCGGTTTGGTAATCGGCTTATTGGTGATTAGCTTGCTATTGATAGTCACAATGATTTTTGCTTTTTGGTCTTACAAACAGATGAAAGATTATAAAAACAATACCGATCAGAAAGTTTCCGCTGCTATCAAAACAGCTAACGCTGTTCAGAAACAGCAATTAGAAACTCAGTTTGCCGATCAGCAGAAATCTCCACTAAAAACTTATTCTGGGCCATCTCAATATGGCAGTATCAAGATTAGTTATCCCAAAACTTGGAGTGCCTATATAATTGAACAGATAAACAATACCAATCTTCCAGTTGATGCTTATTGTTATCCTGATTTTGTTCCTGGTGTAAGCCTAAATAATATAAATTACAGTTTACGGTTTCAAATTGTGGGTGATAGTTACAATAGTGTATTAAACCAATATTCATCATCAATTAGTAAGGGTACATTACGGGCAACCCCATACATACCAGATCAGGTTAAGGGGGCTACGGTCGGTGTTAGGCTTGATGGCCAGTTGGGCCAAAATAAAAATGGCTCGATGATTATTTTGTCAGTGCGCGACAAGGTGTTGAAAATATGGACTGAAGATAATACCAAAATAGATGACTTTAATAACTATATCTTAAAAAATCTTAGCTATTTGCCCTAAAGAACCGTTGCCGGAGGTCTTAGTTTTTACCACTCAGCGGTGCTATACTTAAGATTAATTTAAGTATAAAGATAGAGGGTAGTTTTGGTTCGTCAAACAGGTTTAAAGTCTAATGAACTTGAGCGTATTTCGCCTTTATTATTAGATTTGCAAACATATTTTTTGCAAATTCGGGCCTTGGTTGAACCAAAAAAGGTAGAAGAGCAGTCCTTAAAAGAAATAGGGCTTTTAAGTAAACATGCGCTAGCTATTTTAGATTATGCTTTATTTGCTGTGGACGGGTTTCAAACCGAGCTAACATTTACGACATTATCGGCGGCAGCTTTAGCTCAAGATGTAGCGGAAAATCTTAGACAATTAGCGCTAGTGTATAATGTAGATCTTGATTTAGATGTCACTAAAACTCTTGAGCCGGTCTTTACAAACGAATTAGCAGCCAAAGGGACACTTTATGGATTGGCTTCGAGTTTAATTACCGCCAGCCAACCGTCAAAAAAGAGAACCCACCTGATAATTGCTGCCCAAGAAACCGCACCCGATACTCAGAGGCTTGGTATTTATTCGCCGGATTTAAGGATAAGCCCAAAAGCCATAAGACAAGCCCGTGTACTAGCTGGCCAAGCCCGATCAATGGCTCCCAGAGAATTGCATAGCAGTGGTCTTGGATTAATAGTCTCCGATCAGTTAGCCATAGCACTTGGAAGCCATTTAAAGCGTTTTGTTCATCGTGGACAAAGAGGCATTGGTTTTTACGTACCAATGTCTACTCAGTTAAGTTTTCTATGAATGTTTTGATTATAGAACCCGATCATATTTTGACAAAAGTATATAAAAAGGCTTTTGAGCAGGCTGGCCTACAAGTGGATTGCTGTGGTAGTGCCCAGGAGGCTATTATAAAAATTGATAAAAACATGCCCGATGCGGTTGTTTTAGAACTTCAGTTGGCTGGCCATAGCGGAATTGAATTTTTGCATGAATTCAGGAGCTATGATGATTGGCAAAAAGTTCCGGTTTTTATATACAGCAGTGTCCCGGAATACGCTTTTGCAGTCGATCCAAAATCGTGGGCGGCATTTGGGGTAAAACGCTATTTTTATAAACCAAAATCACCCATCAATCTTTTAATCGGTGCAGTGAAACAGGCAATATCTAATGGCAGCGATACCTAAACATACTCAGGGCATAGTGCTCAGGCGGATAAATTATGCTGAAAACGATCGTATAGTTACATTTTTAACCCGGGATTTTGGAAAAGTTAGGGTAATTGCCAAAGGAACTCGTAAAGAGAAAAGTAGGTTAGCCGGTGGAATTGAATTATTTAGTGTCAGCGATATTGGGTTTGTAGTTGGTCGTGGTGAATTGGCGACATTGGTAAGTTCGCGGCTTGCTAAGTATTATGGTAATTTTTTAAAAGATTTGAGTAGGATAGACTTTGCCTATAACTGTTTAAAAAGCATAAATAAAATTACAGCCGATGGGGCAGATAAACAATATTTTTTACTGCTCGAGCAGTTGTTAATCGCCTTAAATAACCTGGATCTATCACTTGTTGTCATTAGTGTTTGGTGGTACTGCCAATTGGCAAAGCTAACCGGGCATAATATCAACACTGATTATCCAATTGACTCCAAGGTTTTTAATGAAAATATAAAGTATAACTTTGATATTGAGCGTGGAGGTTTTAAAGAGTCAGAGCAGGGAGAATTTAATTCCAACCATATAAAATATACACGACTGGCGGCCAATAACGATCCGCGGATCCTAGCAAAGATTACCGGCGGAGAACAACTGGCAAATGATATGCAACCTAAAATAAGAGGATTTATAGAGTACGTTTATTAAGATAGCTCCCCATGCGCTCTTGAGCTATAATTAGGGGCAATATGACTAAAAAAGTAAACCTAGAAGAAATTGTTAGTTTGGCAAAACGCCGCGGTTTTATTTATCAAGGTTCTGAGATTTATGGTGGCCTGGCTGGTACATGGGATTACGGCCCACTGGGTGCCGTGCTAAAACGTAACATAGTAAATGAATGGCTAAAATATTTTGTAGACGGCTGGGATGATATGTATCAAATCGACAGTGCTATTTTGATGAACCCGGCAGTCTGGAAGGCAAGCGGACACATAGATACTTTTAGCGACCCGCTGGTGGAATGCAGTAACTGCCACAATCGATTTCGTGCAGACAAGATTGATATAAAAAAATGTCCGGCTTGCGGCAAAAATGACACTTTTGGCAAAGCCCGCCAATTCAATCTAATGTTTAAAACCCAAGTTGGCCCTCTGGATGATGAAAAAGCGATTGCTTATTTACGCCCAGAAACGGCGCAAGGTATGTTTACCAATTACAAAAATATTTTGGATAGTTTTTATCCGGATTTGCCATTTGGTTTGGCGCAGGTTGGACGTAGTTTCCGTAATGAAATTAGCCCCCGCGATTTTATATTCCGCGTCCGTGAATTCGAAATTATGGAATTCGAGTATTTTGTTAAAGAGGACGAATGGGAAAAAAGTTTTGAAAAATGGCGGAAAGACACTCATGGCTGGTTCAAAAAACTAGGGCTCGATGAAGATAAAATTAAAGAGGTAGAAGTGCCGGCAGAAGACCGTGCTCATTACTCAAAACGCACTATAGATTTTTATTATGATTTCCCATCAATGGGCTTTGATGAAATTGCTGGCCTGGCATACCGCACCGATTTTGACCTTAAAAATCACCAAAAGTATTCTGGTAAAAATATGGAATACCGACCTAAAGATGGCAGTAAGCCATTTATTCCGCACGTCATTGAACCGACTTTTGGTTTAGACCGCAATCTTTTAGCTGTGCTTGCCAATTCCTATCACGAAGACGAGCAAAATAGCGAAAAACGAGTTTATTTAAAACTACCAGAGAACTTGGCGCCGGTTAAATATGCGGTTTTTCCGCTGCTTAAAAATAAACCGGAGCTTACCAAAAAGGCCCGTGAGGTTTATAAAATCCTAAAAGATAAATACGGGGCTGTAATGTGGGACGACAACGGTAATATCGGTAAGCGCTACCGCCGCCAGGACGAAATCGGTACACCAAACTGCGTGACGATCGATTTTAATACTTTAACCGACGACACTGTGACCTTGCGTAACCGCGACACTACCAGACAAGAACGTATAAAAATCACAGATCTATAACGTTGATATGAGTAAAAAAACATTTTTTTGGGGAGCCAGCACTGCCAGCCACCAAGTAGAAGGTGGCACTGTCAACCAATGGTCAGTATGGGAATTGGCAAATGCAACACATTTAGCTAAAACCGCATACCAACGATATGGTTGGCTGCCAAATTGGGAAGAAGTTAAAAAAGAAGCCGAAGACCCAAATAACTATGTTTCTGGTAAGGGCGTTGATCATTTAAATCGCTATAAAGAAGATTTTGATATTTTAGAAAAACTCGGGCTTAATGCTTTTAGATTTAGTATTCAATGGGCAAGAATAGAACCCGAAGAAGGTAAGTGGGATGTCGAGGCTATTAGTCACTACAAAGAGTACATTAAAGAACTTAACAAAAGAGGAATAGAACCATTTTTAAATATATGGCATTGGACTATGCCTTGTTGGTTTGCCGAAAAAGGCGGGTTTACAAAACATACCAACCTAAAATATTTTGAAGAATATATTAGGAAAATAGCCGAAGAGTTATTAGATGGCGTAGATTATGTTATTACCCTCAATGAACCTAATGTTTATGCATCAGAAAGCTATATTGAAGGTCGTTGGCCACCACAAGAAAAAAATTATCTTAAAGGAATATGGGTTTACATCAACCTTGTGAATGCTCATAAACGAACTTGGCGTATATTAAAAACAAGTAAACCCTCAATAAAAATTGGTATCGCTCAACATTTAGTTAATGTCCAGGCTTATCGGCCGGGGAATATATTCGATGAACTGGTTGTAAAACTCATGAGGCATTATTGGAATTGGTGGTTTTTAAATAGGATTAAAAAATTTCAAGATTTTGTCGGAGTAAATAATTATTTTACAGACTATTACAAAGGGTTTAAGAAAGTGATGTTAAAAACTCCAGCAAATGATTTGGGATGGTATATGGCACCAGAATCGTTACTGAATCTTTTACAAAGAACGAACGCGCATTATCCTGGTAAGCCTATTATTGTTACTGAAAATGGGCTAGCTGATGCTAAAGATCAATATCGTCAGTGGTGGATAAGTGAAACGATGAAAGCTATCGATACGGCCAAATCACAGGATATACCGGTTATTGGTTATCTACACTGGAGCTTACTGGATAATTTCGAGTGGGCAGATGGTTGGTGGCCAAAATTTGGCTTGGTGGAAGTTAATCGTGAACATGATATGAAGCGCACCATCCGGCCCAGCGCTTTATGGTGGGCAGAGGAATTAAAAAAGCGTAAGAAACTAGAAGATGGATATTAGCCAAGGCCCAAAACTTGTGATGATAGGTGGCGGCACAGGCAGCTTTACGTTGCTAAGTGGCCTAAAGCAGTATGTAAATGATATTACAGCTCTCGTCAGCATGGCTGATGATGGTGGCTCAACTGGACAACTGCGAGATGAACTTGGCGTGTTACCGCCGGGTGATGTTCGCCAGTGCCTGGTCGCTCTATCAAATTCCCCGAAAGCTCGTGAATTATTTAATTATCGTTTTGAAGAAGGAACGTTAAAAGGCCATGCTTTTGGCAATTTATTTCTAACAGCATTAGAGAAAATGACGGGTGATTTTGCTCAAGCGATAGAGTTGGCCAGTGATGTACTCCGCATAACCGGCAATGTTGAACCAATAACGCTAAGTAATATCAAGCTTTGCATGAAAACTCCTAAAGGCACAAAAATAAGTGGTGAATTCAAGATTGGGCAAACAGATTTCAATACTTCCCGCCCGGAATTTTGGTTGGAACCAAAGGCGGTACTAAACCCTAAGGCAAAAGAAGCTATCCTGAAAGCCGATATGGTTATAATTGCTCCTGGTAATTTGTATGCCAGCCTGGCACCGGCTTTAATAGTGCCGGGTCTTGGTGATGCCTTGAAGAAATCAAATGCTAAAAAAATTTATGTTTGCAATTTGGTCACCAAACCGGGGCAGACGGACGGTTTTAAGGTGCATGACTTTGCATCCGAAGTAGAACGTTTGAGCGGGCATAAGTTTTTAGATTTTGTATTATTTAACACCTCAAAACCAAGTGATGAACTTTTGCAAAAATATGCTCATGACGGTGAATTTGCCGTCAATATCGATAATGAACCATTAAAAGCTGCCCACTATAGGGCTCATGGTGCCGAAATAATATCCGAACGCTATCACAAGCCCAAAAAATCTGATTTAATTGGCGAAAGCCGTACGTTAATCCGCCACGACCCCATAAAAACGGCTAAACAGATCATGCGAATTTATTTTTCCTAAGGTCAATCTGTTAGCGTTTTTTGTAAAGAGCAAACGCTATATGTTGTGGTTAGCGAACTAACAACGAACATATTGTGGATAAGTAGGGGAAATTATACTACATTTTCTCTAAAAATGGGGTTGCAGTGGGTAGCTGTGGGTAGTATCCTCAAAGCAGTGGGTAAAAGTGGGTAGCACCACCGACAAACAAAAACCACTAAGCAGATTCATTAAATGGCTACCGTAGACTACTTCGAACGTAAGCTTGATGACAAGCGACGGCTAACTGTTCCAGCCGAACTTCGAAGTGAGTTCAAAAGCGGTGTAGTCGTAACGCGCGGCTTTGGCAAATATCTGCATCTGTACTCAAAAGATGTTTGGGACAAAAAAGTAGAACCCGAACTAAACGGCAATATTCTTGATGAAAGGACAGCCGATTTGAACGTACAGTTTAGAACAGGTAAGGCCACCAGCGCACTCGATGGAAAACAGGGGAGAATTACCCTGGAGCTGCATCATGTCGAGTATGCTGGCATTGGCAAAGAGGTCGTTGCCGTACGGGCAGGCGCCTATTGGCGTTTGCAAGCTAAATAATTTATCCCGCCGAACCTTAACAAACCGGAGAACTCTTTAAAAAAGAGTTCTAAAACCAGCCGACTCGAGGTTAGCGATTCGGCAGTCAACACGTAGGGATGGGGATCTACGATAAAAACCCTTGCACATTAGATCAAGCAAAACACCTCCCAAAACTCCACCTCACATAAGTCTCTCAAACTTTTTGATAGCGGTCAGTTGATCTTAAAAAAAGCAAATTTTTCAAATTCGCATTTGAATATTCAACGTTCAGACACTATCAATACAAAAACAAAAAACAAAGCAAAAACAAAAAAGTTGGCTGCTGAATCGGTGACCTTGCAAAAATAAACATAAAAACAAAAATGCACGAACCAGTATTACTACAACAAGTATTAGAGTATCTTTCACCCAAGAGGGATGAATTGTATATGGACGCGACAGCCGGATACGGTGGTCACGCCATGGTGATTCTGAAGATTACTCAAAAATACAAAGGCAGCGTACTAGTTGATCGTGACCAGATGGCGATCGATTATCTGCACACCCAATTTGCTGACAAAGGTCTAAAAATCATAAATAGTGATTTTTATTCGGCCACAAAACAGTTGGTAAACCAGGGTAAACGGTTTGATCTGATTTTTGCCGATCTGGGTGTATCGTCACCGCACCTTAACATAGCGAGTCGTGGTTTTAGCTTTTCTAACGAGGGGCCACTAGACATGCGAATGGACCAGCACCAAGAACTGAGTGCTGATACTATCGTGAATCAGTGGAGCGTAGAAGAGTTAGAAGCAATATTTCGAAAATTTGGTGAAGAACCAAAAGCGCGAAAGATTGCTAAATTAATAGTGGCTAACCGGCCGCTAAAAACTACGACAGATCTCGCTAATATAATTACTCGCTCAGCGGACAAGTGGCGTAGCAAACACCCGGCCACTCGCACGTTCCAGGCACTCAGAATTGCGGTAAACGATGAGTTGGGATTGCTAGAAGCCTCACTACCTTTATGGGAACAGCTACTGAACCCAAATGGTAGATTGGCCATAATCAGCTTTCATAGCTTAGAAGACCGAATCGTCAAACAGTATTTTGTCGATCACGGCGGTGATAATTACGATGCCACTCTAAAGATACTTACCAAAAACCCGGTAGTAGCGAGCCCAACCCAAGTTCTTCAAAACCCGCGATCCCGAAGCGCACGCTTAAGGGTCGTAGTGAAAATAAAAACAACAGAAAGGACCAGCGATGCGAATTGAGGTCACTGGTCGGTCAGTCAAACATAAAGTGTTTGTAAGGGTCCTTTAAGGACAAAAGCATTTTATGTGACTAAAAGTCCCGGCTCTGAAATTATGAGCCGGGACACCAAAACAAAAATAAAAATATGACATACGGCAAAAATATTTCTATCAGCCGGCAAGCGGCATATCAGCGTAATCGCAACGTCATAACAATGAGCGCAAGCAAGGCAGGCCTCGGCCCAGTCTCAAATACTATTGTGCTTATTCTAGTGATGTGTTTATTGGGGCTCATGTACTTAACTCAGGTAACAAAAACCAATGCCTTGGGTTATAAAGTTAGTGCCCTAACGAGCCAACAAACCCAGCTCAAAGAAGAGTATGCCAGCCTAGAAGTTGAATCTGTCCGTTTACAAAGTTTAGACAGAGTTCAAAGCAGCACAGTCGCTCAAAGCATGACGACTACAAAACCTACAGCCGTTGCCACCGATTAAGGTACAATATAAGAGTAAATAGTTACTTGCCGATACTTTATTTAATATGAACAGGAACCAGTTGAGGCCATCAAAAATACACACACTTAACCGGGTACAAATTCTAAAAGGTCTATTAATTGTTGTTGGTATTATTCTAATAGGCCGTTTATTTTATGTACAAATTATCAGGCATGATTATTATCAGGCTCAAGCACTTGCCGAACATATTAAAAAATTTGAGATTTCTGCACCACGGGGAATCATCAACCTGGAAGATGGAAATTCAATAGTACCAGTAGTACTAAATGAACAACGTTATACGATTTATGCTGATCCGAAATATATCTCGGATGCAGGTGATACAGCCAATAAATTGATAGGACTGCTTGGCGGTGATAAGGCAGCTCTTAAGAAAAAACTGGAGACAAGCAATAGCCGCTATGTGATATTGGCTAAAAAGATGACCAAGGACCAAGCTAATCGTATTGATGCTCTGCAACTCAAAGGTATTGGCAAACAAGAAATCAGTGCCAGAACCTACCCGGAAGGTAACCTGGCATCACAGGTCTTGGGTTTTGTAAATGATGATGGCAAGGGTCAATATGGTGTTGAGGAGTATCTCAACAGCTCCTTAAGTGGTAAATCGGGGTTAGAAAAAGCTGTGACCGATGTCAGAGGAATACCACTGGCTGTCAATAACGACAATATCTTATTGCAAGCTCAACCGGGTAAAAATATTACTCTGACACTTGATATAGGTATGCAACGAATGGTTGAAGATATATTAAAAACAGATGTAGCTCAGACTCAATCAAAACGGGGCATGGCAATTATTATGGATGCCAAGACGGGGGCAATCAAAGCTATGGCTGGTTATCCAAACTTTGACCCAAGTCAATATACGAGTGTTACTGATCAAAGCGTTTTTTCTAATCCCAACGTAACTATGCCGTGGGAGCCCGGTTCTGTCATGAAACCGTTATTATTTGGCGCTGCTTTTACAGAAGGTACCGCTAACCCAGAGAGCAGCTACTTCGACCCGGGTTATGTGGATGTTGATGGTAGCCATATAGTAGATTCAATAAATTGGGGTGCCCAAACCATGACATTGCATGACGTAATAAATAAATCGCTTAATACCGGTGCAGTCTTTGTGTTAAAAACACTTGGTGGCGGTGATATAAATGAAAAAGCCAGGACTATTTGGTATAACTATTTAACAGCGCATTATTTCTTTGGAAAATTAACTGGTATAGAACAAAGCGGTGAAGCAGCCGGTTTCGTTAATGGGCCGAATCAGGGTTATGGCTTAAATGTCCGTTACGCTAATATGTCTTTTGGCCAAGGTATCACATTAACACCTCTGCAACTGGTTGCTGCCTACGATGCTATTCTAGATGGTGGAACCTATTACAAGCCGACTCTTATAGCTAATACGGATAATAATGGAAGCTTTAAACCCACTATAGTAGCTAACAATGTTATTTCTAGCCAGGCTAGTTCCGAAATTCGCAATTTATTACAAGCCGGGCTAGAGGGAAATAATAAAGCAGCCGTCCGCGATGGTTATATATTAGGTGCGAAAAGCGGTACCGCTCAGATTCCGGATGGTAAGGGCGGTTATAGGACAGATGCCTATGATGGGGTCTACGCTGGTTTTATAGGTAATAATTATGGTCCTCAATATATTATGGTAGTCCGTTTGGATGAACCAAAAACATCCGCCTCTGGTTTTGCTAGCGGTGAAGCCGCAAAAGTATGGGCAGAAATGAGCAACAAGTTAATTGATAATTTTGCGATACAACCGATAAGCTCTTGATGGAAACTTTTTATGTTATAATAAACAGAGGTAGTAAATATAAAATAAACACCAGAATAAGTTAGAAATCATGTCGACTATCAATCTTGCACTTCAAACATCAACTCTAGAGCATATTTTATTTTTAGGTTTCTTGGGTTTTGCAGTCAGTATGCTTGTAACTCCTATTTATACCACGATTGCCTATAAACGACAGTGGTGGAAAAAACCGCGCACCACTACGGTTTCCGGTGAACAGGCGACTGAATTTCAAAAACTTCATGCCGCCAAACATCTTCGCAATATTCCTACGATGGCAGGTCTGATTATGGTATTCGGAGTAGCCGTAGTCACACTGACACTTAATCTAAGCCGGGAACAAACCTGGTTGCCACTGGCGGCCATGGTGGGCGCAGGAGCGGTTGGTTTTATAGATGATTTAATTAATATAAAGGGCAGTGGTACCGGGATAGCTGGCCTAAGATCCAAGATTAAATTATTGTTGATTAGCGGAGTAGCACTGGTCGGTGGCTCATGGTTCTTTGTAAAAAACGGCATTGATTCGTTTCACGTACCAGGAACGGGTTCTGTAATAATCGGTTGGCTGATAATTCCATTATTTGTTTTAGTAGTCGTGTCGACCGCCAATGCCGTAAATATTTCTGACGGTCTTGACGGTCTGGCAGGTGGTTTGTTGGCTTCGGCTTTTGGTGTTTACGCAGTGATATCTTTGTTGCAACAAAGATATGGTGTGGCGGCTTTTTGTATGACAATTGTCGGCTCATTGCTGGCTTATGTATGGTTTAACATATTTCCGGCCAGATTTTTTATGGGAGATATCGGTAGCTTTGCACTAGGTACGGCACTGGGAGTGGTGGCGATGATTACAGATACAGTATTTCTATTGCCCATTATCGGGCTGGTATTTGTCGGTGAAACCGGCTCAGTTATAATCCAAAATATTTCTAAGAAATTAAGACATGGTAAAAAAATATTTAGGATTAGCCCGATTCATCATCATTTTGAAGCTATAGGTTGGCCTGAAGCCAAAGTCACTATGCGTTTTTGGATTATTGGCCAAGTGTGTGCAGTCTTAGGTTTACTATTAGCAATCCTGGGAGGTTTCGTATGAACCCGCGCCAAGCGCGGCTTTCATCATTAGTTCCACAGGTGCGCAAGCATCGCCCAGATTACGGACTTGTGGTTATTGCCAGCATTTTATTGGCTGTCGGGTTAATTGTCATGTATTCGATAAGTCCGGCCTTGGCAGCCTTGGGCGGAGGGGTTAGTGATAATTATTTTGTTACCAAACAATTTATTGCCACAATTTGCGGTTTAATAGCACTAGTGGCAGCCTCTCGTATACCACTGGTTGCTTGGGAACGTTGGCAAAAACCACTGGTCATTTTTACTTTAATATTATGTGTTTCCACGATTTTTTTTGGTGGATTTTCTAGCCGTTGGATTCCGCTAGGCATATTTTCATTTCAACCAGTAGAATTGGTGAAATTTACGCTTATAGTTGTAGTCTCGGGATTTTTAGCACGGTTAGCAAAAGAAGGCAAGAGCGCTACTTTTCAAAATTTAAAACCATTGCTAATTAGTTTTTTAGCATTTGCTTTTGTAATAGTAGTTTTACAAAGAGATCTGGGGTCGGCTTTTATACTACTAGTAATAGCTGGGATAATGGCGTTTATAGCTGGGTTGCCAATGAAACGATTATTAATTTTTTGTAGTATCGGTTTAATCCTGGTTGTTTTAGCTATCAGTAGCACAGCTTACCGGCGAGATCGTTTTTTGACATATCTGCAACCGGAAAGAGATTGTATCAGTACGGGTTATCATGCTTGCCAAGCTTTAATTGCCGTCGGTAGTGGCGGAGTATTAGGCTTGGGATTGGGTCGGGGGATTCAGGCCTATGGCTATTTGCCGGAAGCGGCTAATGATTCAATTTTTGCGATTTACGCTGAAAAATTTGGTTTTGTAGGGGTGGTTGTTCTGCTTGGATTGATTGGTTCGCTGCTCCTGCGTATCTTAAATATTATGCAACGAGCACCAAATCGAGTGTCTAAGATCATATGCGGTGGTGTTTTTGCCTGGTTGGGTATCCAATCTATAGTAAATATTGGAGCCATGGTTGGCCTGCTACCTATAAAGGGTATAACTTTACCATTTATAAGTTATGGTGGTACAAGCTTAATCTTTGTGATGGCAGCTCTCGGGTTGGTATTCCAAATCTCTGGCTATACATCAATGCGTAAAGCAAGTGTTTCTTTTGACAACGAAAGGGGAGGTGATGAAGATAATTATCACTGGCGGCGGGACAGCCGGCCACGTTACACCGTTACTCGCAGTAGCCTCTGAGCTGGAAAATATACACCCTAGGTCAAGGTTAAGATATATTGGCCAGGTTGGCGACCCGATGCGTAAATTGATTAGCGAGCAGGGAACTATAGAAAAACAATATGCTATTTTTGCCGGTAAATGGCGGCGTTATCATGGCCTAGGCACGTTCCGACATCTGGGCGATATTAAAACGATTGTCAAAAATATCAGAGATATATTTTTGTTATTTATTGGTTTTTGGCAAAGCTTTTTTATTTTATTAAGTTGGCGCCCGGCAGTGGTGTTTGTAAAGGGCGGTTATGTTGGCCTGCCGGTTGGTCTGGCTGCTGCTCTGCTAAGAGTGCCAATTGTAACCCATGACTCGGATAGTATTCCCGGGCTCACCAATCGGATTTTATCGCGATTTACCAAACTGATGGCTGTTGGGCTACCGGTAGAATTCTACGAACATTATTATCCAAAATCAAAAACTCGTTTCACGGGTACCCCTATCCGCCCGGAATTTTTAAATATGAATAGCCAGACAAAAATTACTGCTCGCGAGCAACTAGATGTTAAAGAAAACGATAAAGTAGTTGCCATTATCGGCGGCAGTTTAGGGGCAATTCGCCTGAATGAAGCGGTTTTAGATAACTTAAGTAAATTTTTATCCGATCCATCTCTACACCTTTTATGGGTAGTAGGGAATCGCCAATATAATGAGCTTCAAAAACGAGTTGAAAACCTTGGAGCAGATAGATACCGCTTACACATATATCCTTTTACATTAGAACTTGATAGGCTGGTCGCGGCGGCTGACGTTGTAGTGTCGCGCGCAGGTGCTACCAGTATTGCTGAGCTTGCTGCCGCCAAAAAACCGACTATTTTAGTACCTAATCCATATTTAGCCGGTGGTCATCAGCTAGTAAATGCCGAATCGTTAACGTCTGCAGAAGCAGCGCTAGTGATAACCGAAGATCAACTGCTGGCCAACCCTCTTGTTTTAAGTGAAGAGATTTTTATGTTGCTGGACGATCAGTCACTTAAAAATAAGTTGGCATACAATATTCATAGTCTGACAATTTCAAATGCTGCTACTCGGATAGTGACAGTAATTCATGAGGCAGTTAATAAATGAAATGGCTAAGAAATAAAAAACCCGGCAAAATTAATATTTCAAAAAAACAACGGCGAAGTGATATTATTCCCTCCAACAATCAAAGAGTGATTTCGTATTATACAGCTAGCCGACATCAATTAGATTCTTTTGAGCGTAATACTGGCTCACTGCAAGATGATTCATTACTCCATCGCCGAATGCATAAGATTCATCAGTTGTGGTTTGTTGTAGCTGTAATAGCGGTATTAATAGTTACGCTTGGTTACCTGGGCACACTTAATCATAACCCGTATGTATCTATCGACGGGCCGGCCTACCGTAGTTTATCCAACTATCAAAAAACTGTGGCGTCAGTATTTGGCCATAGTTTTAAGGATCAGATTAAGCCATTGTTGAATTCTGGAAAGCTAGAGGTGGCAGTTGAGCAAGTTGTTCCCGAAGCCCAATCTGTTGTTGTAAAAAGTACTCTTTTTGGGCATAGGCCAGAAGTTAAGATTACTACCGCCGATCCATTAGCTATCTTTTCACAGCCCGGTTCTACTGGCTATATTATTAGTGTCAGGGGGCATCTTTTATTGCCTGTTGGTGACTCTAATATACAACTTAGCAGTTTACCTGTTTTGCAAAATCAAACAGGACTTAACGGTAAGGCAGGGGAGCAATTTATGATCCCGGATGAAGCCACTGCGTTTGCAAATTTGCTTGTTCAGTTAAAAGCCGATGATAACCTGAGTGCCGTTTCATTTTCCTTATCAGTCACGCCACAAGAATTATTGGTGCATGAACCGGGTAGGGGATATAGCGATAAATTTTTGTTAAATGCAGATATTGCAAAACAATACGGAGCTTTGCGGGCAACCGAGAAAAAACTTAATAGCATGGGTCAAACGCCGGCTGAATATATTGATGTGCGTTTGGCCGATAAAGTTTATTACAAGTAAACCCCCATTGCCCTAGTGTTCGTAATATGTTCTGTTTAGTTGCTGTTCCTAAAAAAAGGGAAAAGCATACCACACATTATTATTACCAAAAAAGCAAATGTGAGGTCATTGAGAGTGAATAGGGTGAAACATAATAAAAGTATAAAAATGCAAGTTTGGCAAGTGCTTGTGGATAACTATTGTGTGGATATGTGCACATAGCTTAAAGAGCTAACTAAGTAGTCTAGACAATAAAATGATACACATAGACCTGGGGCAGAAGATATTTGCTTATAACTACGTTTTATCATAAATATCCCCTGTTAAAGGGTATAATAGTAATCAACTAATTAAACTATATATAAGTCGTAAAAGATATATTGTACGACATTAGATCTAAGTCCTGGGGCAGTACCCTAATTCATTATTGGCACGCCTTATTATTGATCCCGTCGCTCATTTTTAATTTAATTAATAATTTTATATTAGTCCTCTTTCTGTCAAACATAGTCTAAATGTTTAGCTGCTTATATGCTTTTGGTTACCATATAAAATTTAAAATAGAAGTTCGCAAAATGTTCATATATAAATATGTAGATTATAAATTTAAAAAGAAAAGAATGTAGTTAATTTTTAGTATTATCGTATATGAAAGATGGTGCCATCATCATTGTCTTTATCGGTGGCTGGTCCTTTTGACAAATCTTTTGGAGTTGCCTGCACCGAAGCTTGATTAGATTTTGTAATCGCATTTTTTTTACGTCGTCTACGACGCTTTTGTGATTCACTTAATATAACTGTTTCTGGCACAGATAACGGTAACGGCACTTTAAGAGTTCTAGCTTGATGATTTGCTGTTTGCTGTTTGACAGGCTCGCCAACTATCTGATTTATGGGTTGGGAAGTTGTAGCTTCTCGGATTGCTGTTTCGACCAACGTTTTATCAATTGAGTAATTAGAGCGTGAAAACTCTACTATTTCTGCTGTATTATCACCTGGAGTCGTTGGAATATTTAAGGTTGTGCCCGAAAACGCCACGGCTTTTTCGCCATTTATACTCATGCTGGTGACAAGATACCTACTGTGTAACTTGGACAAATCGGTAGCTTCGAATTGGGGCTCGAAATATTTCGCTAAAAATGGGCTATCGTCCGGGCTGACTCTAAATGTAATTATCGTGCCGACGTTACCAAATACGGCTCCGCGAACATGTTCTTCCATTTGCGAAATAAACTGGTTGGCAAGTGTTAGATTTAGGCCGTATTTACGGGCTTCGCTTAAAATTACAGCGAAACTTTCGGTGGCAAAATTTTGGAATTCATCAACATATAAATAAAATGGTCGACGATCTTCTAGATGCTGGATATCTGCCCGGCTCATGGAGGCCAGTTGAATTTTGGTAACGATTAATGAGCCTAAAATCGCGGCATTATCTTCACCGATTAAACCCCGAGAAAGATTGACAATAAATATTTTACCGGCGTCCATGATATGCCTGATATTAAAAGTACTCTTGGGCTGGCCAATAATATTTCTGATAATCGGATTAGCTGTAAAGGCGCCAACTTTGTTAAGCACTGGTGCCACGGCTTCAGAAGCAAATTTTTCATTCCAACTGGCAAATTCGGTAACCCAAAAATTTTTAACAACCGGATCATCAATATGGCTTACAACATCTTCGCGAAAACGTTTTTCGGTTAGCATACGGGTAATATCAAGCATGGTGGCATTCGGGTAATCAATCAGGGCTAAAATTGTGTAGCGTAAAATATATTCGAGCCGTGGCCCCCAACTTTCAAACATTCGCTTTAAGACTCCGACCAGCTCACTGCACACCTGCCCTTTTGAGGCTGTATCGGTGATTTCTAACGGGTTGAAACCTATTGGAAATTCGCTGTCGGCCGGGTTAAAGTAAATGACATCTTTTATTCGTCGTTTAGGTATATATCTAAGAACATTGCCAGCATAATCGCCGTGAGGGTCAATCACTGCAAAACCCTGATCATAATAAACATCCGACAAAGTCAGAAGCTCCAAGCATCCTGTTTTACCAGTACCGGTCTGTCCTAAAATATAAACGTGTCGGCCCCGATCAGCCCTAAGCAAGCCAAACATAATATTAGAACCACGAAAATCAGTAGTACCGTATAAACTAATTTCTGTCTCGGGATACTGGCCGTAAGCCGGTAGATTGGCCGGTGGCTCAGCGGTTTTGGTGGTTGCCCAGACTATATTAGGTGTTTCGACATTGGTATGTGGTAAATGATATAAGCTTGCTAACTCCTCGATATTTAAAATAAAACCCTTATCGATAAACAGCCGGGCGTGATAGTCGGCTAACTTAGCAGCGTCAAAACTGGCAAATTTACCCTGAAAACCATTGAGATTAGTTGTGTTAAATTGTTTAAAAGTTCCAACCATGGCTTGCATACGCAAACGAGCCGTTGCTTGATCATTGCCGGCATATAAAATGCGTACTTTTACCTGGTAACCTAATTTACGGCTTTTTTCTTCAATTGCCGATATACGGGTTTTATCACGTTCAGTTGGCTCATATGCAGCCTTGTTGCCGGTTGCAGCCGGTGGCCGAAACAATGCACCAAAGGCTTGGCCAACATACCCAAAACCAGCATTAGACCAAGCACCTCGCCCGCTCTTAATACGGGTTATCATGCGGGCACTGCGTTTATGCCAATCGTCACTAATCGGACGGACGATAACTTGTACCCACATTTCTTCGTTGGGTTGCTCCAGTTTTGCCAATGTTGCCGTAATTGCTGCCAAAGGGTCAACCTCAAAACTGGGGAATGTTTTTATGGGGATGGTCTCTTGATCGGTTAAAGTCAGTTCAGCTGTGTGAATGACTGGTTGAGACATGGCTCGATTGGCATAATCTTCGGATAATTCAGATATTTGGGCGGTTGGATATTGGGCATAAATTTGTCCTTCGACAAAAGATTGCAAATGTTTCGGAACCCATACATAAAATCTGATCCGTTGGCCAATAGCTGCAATCTCATAACTTATATGGTCTTGATCAATGTAGTTATTCTTCCAGACTTCGCGTTTGGGTTTAAGTGTTCCGTGCAATGCCGCGAACATCTGTTCTGCGGCTAGTTCTTTTTTGTCATTAGTACGTGGAATCTCAAGTAGTAAAAGCACAGATTGAGGGTTAGTGGTTGTCATAAATTATAAACTTTGTCTTATAAGTAACAATAAGCATATTATACATCTGTTTTGATATGACTTGGTCAAGCTTTTTAAAAAGTAATGGATTATTTAGTTGGAGAGTCTGCCAGTGTGTAGGTTGCTTTGGCAACTCGCTTGAACTGTGGTTTACCCTGTAAGTTCAATAAAATAGTAGTTTCTTTTACGTGACGAGACTTTAATACTCGCTTAACTATTTCATCTCTGTGCAGTGGTTCGGGTGCGTCTCGCAAAACTTCGACAATCATGTCAGCCACAGTACCCTTTTTATATCCCCATTCTTGCAGAGCATAAATACCGCGACCGATTAAGACGAAGCGTTTATCTTTTATAAGCTCATTGTGGATTGCTTGGGTGGTAACATCTTTACGTTTAAAATCAGATTTACGGATTGCTTCGGAAATCTCATTAAAGTGCATGTGGCTTCCCTTTTCATGCAATATTACGTAGATTTTATCGCGGATATTTTTTGGATTGACCATTGGCCACTTGCTTAAACCCCATTGGCCATTTAATTCGGCTAATTGTTTTGAAATGCTTGCTAAGGCTGCCACATTTCCCGCATCTTCATAACCGGCCATCTTGGCAATGTTGGCTACTGCAGCGGGCCGCCCGATTTTTTTAATAGTCTCTACAATTTTATTTGATAAATCCTGGATTTTTTTCTCATCATGTAATGATTTAGTACCGACAGAGCTGTAAAAGAGATCATTTTCGTCAATTACGCTGATATTTGGGGCTAGTTCGGCAATAAAAAAAATTCGGGATTGATCAATCCTATTACCTTGTTTGGTCATCTGCTCGGCTAGGTCACTAATACGCATAACATTGCTGTTTTTTGACAGCATGGTCAGAATTCTTTGCTCAATATTGGTAACACTTGTTAGATTACCACTTGCGGCAGCAGTTTTTAGACGTATCATGACGGCTTTTTCGAGTTGGCGAACACGTTCTCTGGTAATTCCCAGCAATTCACCGATCTGTTCAAGAGTTTCTTTGCGGTCGTATAAGCCAAACCGTCTGGATATAATTTTCTGTTCACGCTCACGTTCAATAGCACTCAACACACCCTTAAGGGCTGAATCAAGGTCAATAACGTTACTGGTTGAAGCGGGTGCAGATGTTGCCATAAGATTGCTCTCCTTAATTTACTCCATGATTATTTTTATATAATATAACATTTATAATATTAAGTCAATTATATGTTTCTCTATAGATATTGTATCACAAAATAGACACATCTGCATAAATAACGCATGACAAGCTTCTAGATACTAGCTTAAGCGTTTTTGCAAGATTATTTATGCCGGCGGACAGTACGTTTTTTAGCTGTTTTGGCTTTTGATAGTAGCTCTTCAGCCTGTTTCTGATTCAACGATTCGGGTTTAGTGTTCTTGGGGATACGGGCATTCTTTGTACCATCTGTAACATATGGGCCATAAGGGCCTCTGAGTATTTGAATATTAGAATTTTCAAATTTTTTAATATTACGTTTGGCAGTTATCTCCAGTTTATTTTTATATAACTGTCGAGCTTCTGTCTCAGATATGCTGAATGGATCTAGCGGTTTTATTGAGACGAAAATCTTATCTACTTGAATATACGGGCCGAAGCGCCCGATATTGGCTTTGATTTCTTGACCCTCTTCGGTTTTACCAACCATTCGAGGTAAACTAAACATGTTTATAGCTTGTTCTAGGGTGACCGCTTCTAGGCGGACGCCGCTTGGCAGAGGCGCAAAGTCAGGTTTCTCGGTTTTACCTTCTACTTCGCCACGTTGCAACATTGGCCCATAGCGCCCAAAACGAGCATAAATAGGTTCACCGTTTTTAGGATCTGGCCCAAGTAATCGAGCTTGGGATGTTTCTTGCCTGCTGGCATCGGCGGCTTTAGTAATTAAGGGGTGAAATTGATTATAGAAGGTTTTTATGGCATTTTGCCATATCAATTTGCCTTCGGCAATTTCGTCTAGTTGTTTTTCCACAGTGGCCGTAAAACCGGTATCGACTATAGATTTAAAATATTTAACCAAAAAATCAGTGGTAACTTCGGCAAAATGTGTAGGTAGTAATTTATTTTTATCACCTCCAAAACTCTCTGTTTGTTCTTTTCTAGTAATATTGTTATCAGCCAAACTGTAGGCAATAATTTTTCTTTCCTCACCCTCAAGATTGGATTTTTCGACATAGCCTCGGCTTTGAATGGTTCCGATTGTTGGTGCGTAAGTGCTTGGGCGGCCAATACCCAGATCCTCTAGCGCTTTGACTAGACTGGCTTCGGAATATCTGGCCGGCGGGCGGCTAAAAGTTTGACAGGCCAGAATATTTTTTAAATTGGGATGGTCTTTAATTTTGAGCGTAGGCAGGATGGAGTCATCCTTGTTGCCGCCGTAAACTGTTAAATAACCGTCAAATTGAAGCACCTCGCCCTGAGCTATAAAACATTCCGGCTGGTTGCTGATGGCTATCGTTACTTCTGTGCGTAAGGTTTTAGCAGCGGTCATTTGGCTGGCTACCATTCGTCGCCAGATTAATTGATATAATTTCTGCTCATTAATATTTTCTCCAGCATTTAGAGATTTAATGATAGTTGGTCTGATGGCTTCATGAGCCTCTTGAGCTGAAGCATTTTTAGTACGATATTTGCGGCTTTGATAGTACTTATCACCGAAGTTATTTTTAATATAATTGGCAGTAGCTGACAATGCCAAACCTGATAAATTGGTACTATCGGTACGCATATAAGTTATATAGCCTCTTTCGTATAAACGTTGGGCTAAAGCCATGGTTTGTTTAACGCTGAAGCCTAATTTGCGGGCAGCTTCTTGCTGGAGAGTGGATGTGGTAAATGGTGCCGACGGGTTACGTACACTTGGTTTATCGGTGATATCTAAAACTGTTAATTGTACCTGTTTGCAAGCTTCTAAAAATTGCTTGGCTGCAGCTTCATCCGCTAAACGTTGGTTTAATTCAGCCGTAAATACTTGTCCGTTTTGCTCCAGCTCAGCCGTTACTTTAAAATTTACCTCTGGTTGAAAACTACGTATTTCACGTTCTCGATCTACAATTAGCCGTACGGCGACAGACTGTACTCGGCCAGCGCTAAGACCCGGTTTGACTTTTTTCCAGAGTATGGGAGATAACTCATAACCCACCAATCGGTCTAAAACTCGCCTAGCTTGCTGGGCATTAACAAGTGCAATATCAATCGAGCGTGGGTTGAGAATAGCATTTTTTATTGCCGACTCAGTTATCTCATGAAATACAATACGTTTGGTTTTATCCGGTTGAAGCTGTAAAGCTTTGCTTAAATGCCAAGCTATAGCTTCACCTTCGCGGTCCTCATCACTTGCCAGCCAGACGATTGAGGCAAGTTTGGCGCTCTTTTTAAGATCATTTACAATTTTCTTTTTGTCATTCGGGATTTCATAATGAGGTTCAAAATTATTCTCTTTATCAATACTTAAACCTTTTTTAGGTAAATCGCGGATATGGCCAAAACTGCTTTTTACGCTGTAATCTTTGCCCAAAAAATTTTCAATAGTTTTAGCTTTAGCCGGTGATTCAACAATTACAAGGTTTTGCTTAGTACTCATACTTAGGCCGTCATTATATATCGTTTAATTACACTACGCACTTAATATATAAAAAGCAAGTTTGGGGATTTAGTAATGGCTGATAAGATTTTACTATCACTGAATACTACTCCACAAGCAGACACAGCCCTTACCAATCGTTCAGTGACAGCTCTACCGTAAGTGTTTTGGCTTTACGGCTACCAATCACCGCTAGTATTGGCTTTTCGAGCAATGGTGCTAGATCTCCCTCAACAAATAGTTCTCTTGGCGGCTGGGGTATATTCTTTAGAGCTTCTGGAAATATTCTATTTCTATCTATTATAATGTAGCATAAGCATTATAATTATAAAATAGTATTGACATAATAGCCAATAACTGCTAATATGTGGCACTGTAAACGTTTGTTAAAGCGTTTTTATGTACCTTACACTAAATTCTAACATTTGTTAGATTGTTTTAGAGCGTGCGGACCGCACGTTGTTACCCTCCACGTGTCAAATCGCGCCAGTCTGGCCTAGTCAGGCAAACAGGCGCTCTAAAACATACTAACGCCTTTAACCCCCAGCTCAACCCCTCGAGATATTACAGAGGTGGGAAAATGTAAGCGTGGGATTTATCTCCCAGGGTTGAAGGCTGAAATGAGCCTACAGCGGTGCCCACCCCCTCTGTGGGCTCTTTTTTGTTACATATATTAATGAATCAATTGACGAGTATCTGTGGGCAATTGACTGCCAAAAACAAACTCGGTCAACAAACCATTTACTTCACCCAAAAGATCTGTTAATGCCGATTGTTCAGATTTCATAAGATTGCTAAGTACAAAATCAGTGGCTTCTGCTTTTTCAGACAATTCATTTTTAATACCAATACGTACTCGGCCGAAATTTTCTCCGAGTAGTTCAATTAGCGACTTAACACCGTTGTGGCCAGCCGCTTGTCCGCCAATACGGCTGCGGATTTGGCCGAAAGGGATGCTCAACTCGTCGTAAACGGCAACTGTATCTGCAATGTCTATATGGTAAAAGCTCGACAAAGCCAGAGCCGCTTCCCCACTTAAATTCATAAATGTATCCGGTTTTAATAATATAACGCGGGTTGACCCAAGAGTTTTTTCCGCCACCAAACCCTTAAATTTCTTGCTTTTCTGCCAGGGCTCGAACTCATTATCTAGGGCGAACCGGTCTACGGCCATAAAGCCGAGATTATGCCTGGATAGAACATATTGTTTGCCGGGGTTACCTAAACCGATAATTAATTTAGTGTTGGTGGCAATTGCAACGGTATAAGGCAAATTGCGCCTAAGCTCAATCGGTTTTTTTACAAACAACCCCATAATTGATATTTATTGTATCAGTAATACTCTTGATTAATATAAAATTTTAATTAATTATATTGAGGAAGCTTAAATAAAATTTGCAAAAATATAGTGAACTTATGATAATCAGTATGTATAATAAAACAATAAGCATAAAAAATATGAAACAACACCATATCTCAATACGCAGTTTATCGGCAATTATAATGTCTTGCGGTCTAGTCTGGTTATATTCCGGCTTGATATCCGCGGCAGGTACAGCCACGATGTCACTTTCACCGGCGTCCGGAAGCTATACTAACGGCAACACATTTAGTGTGGCTATTCATGAAAATAGTGGTACAACTGGGATAAATACCGTTGAATCTGACATAGCTTATAATCCTAGCCAATTGCAATATGTTAGCTCAACCGTCTCTAGTAGTTTTGATTTTAGTCCTCAGAATAACGGTGGTAGCGGCTTGGTATGTGTTGTGGCCAGCAAACTTGCCACAGCTCTAACTAATGATCAAACTATTGCAACCGTGAGCTTTAAAGTGTTGTCTGCTGGTACTGCTACTGTAACATTTGTTAGTGGTAGTAACGGTTGTTCAAGTGGGTCAACAGGCTCGGCTATTATTACACAATCCGGAGCTCAAAATATTTGGAATGGCGCAACAGCTGCTGGTAGTTATACGTTAGTGAACCCGACCACTCCGACACCCACTCCAACACCCACTCCGACACCCACTCCGACATCAAAAACAACTACAACTTCTACTTCTACTGCAAAAACCACAACCTCAACACCTTCAAATACTACCACTGCTTCAACATCTAGTGCTGCTACTCAACCAACTACCACATCTTCTACCGGTTATCTAGTGGCGATTAAAGTGGTCGACTCTAACAACATCCCACTTAAGGGTATAAAAGTAACTTTAGATACTGGTCAAAGCACTGTTACTGATGCTACAGGCACGGCCAGCTTTACTAATATTACTTTAGGTAAACATACGGTTAAGGCTGTAATAAATGGAAAAACAAATTCTTCGTTCATTGACGTTAAAGGTGTGTCATCATCGACTGTCCAACAATTTGCAGTAAAAGTCGCAAAAAGTAAAACATCATCTACCAAGATCATATTAATAAGTTTAGCTATATTTGTCATACTATTGCTAGCCGGATTTATTCTGTGGAAACGATTTGGTCCACATCCCCAAAATTATGGAAGTACCGGGGCGGATGTAACACCTGGGATAATTACGGGGGATACTCCTAAATCGGCTACAAGCACTCCTACGACAGTTGGGGCAGTTTATGGCCCATCTGATTCCACGAATCAAACAAATATCCAGCCACCAAGTAGCGGGATATAAGCCGAGGAGGTAAAACATGACCAAACATGAGCAGCAACTTGTCGATAAAACGCATAAACCCAAAAAACTAACCTCTATTAAAATCAATAAAAATCGTCCTAGAATATTTGCTGCAGCACTATTTATAGTTATTTTTGCAGCTATCGGTGCATATATTTTTGTGGTTAGCCGAGCGGCTGGCAATGCTACTTTTACATTATCGCCTGCCAGTTCGTCACCCAGCCTTGGCTCAACGCTTACCATTACGATACAAGAAAATAGCAGCACCGAATCAGTTAATGCCATAGAAGCCGACCTTACATATGATCAAGCTAAATTACAATACGTCAGCATTAATACCGGCGCTGGTTCTTTTAGCTTAGTTGGTCAAGCAACTGGTGGCAGCGGTACAGTCAAAATAGGAGTGGCGTCATCGTCCACTGTAACTGGTTCGCAAACTGTAGCTACGGTGACCTTTAATACTATTGGTGTCGGGACGGCCGCAGTAAGTTTTGCTGGCACTTCAGCTATAATTCGAGCCTCTGATACAACCAATATTTTAGGTACTTCAACCGGTGGCAGCTATACGATTGCCGACAAGCAAGCACCAACCGTGCCAACAAGCCTCAGTATGGCATCTCATACTATAAGCTCAATTAATATTGCTTGGACGGCTTCCTCTGACAATGTCGGAGTGACCGGCTACAAGGTTTACCGCAACGGCACACAAGTTGGCACAAGTGTAACCAATAGCTATGCCGATACCGGCCTTAGTGCAGGCACAAGCTACTCTTATACGGTTGCTGCTTATGATGTTGCTAATAATACATCTGCCCAATCTTCGGCCAGCTCTTTTAGCACAGTGTCGCAAAGTGGTGATGTTAATGGCGATGGCCATGTCAACGTTACTGATTTAAGTATTTTAGCTACCAACTACGGGAAGACAGCCATGACAAGGGCTCAAGGTGATCTTAATGGTGATGGCGTAGTTAATGTTTATGACTTGTCGATTTTGGCTGCCAACTGGGGCACATAATGAACCGAAGACACGGCAGTGCCTGGCTACATCGCCGGTTTGTTCCACGATTGTTAGTTATTGGCCTAATCCTCATTTTTGCGGCTGTTGGCTCATACCTATTTATATTTAGCCGTGCTGCCACTACCCTGACAGCCGACTTTAACTCTGATAGCGTAGTCAATGTCACTGATTTATCTATTCTAGCTACCAACTGGGGCAGAACCACTGCCACCCATGCCCAAGGCGATGCCAACAGTGATGGCACTATTAATAT
>DATKGW010000014.1:0-20702 GCA_035510605.1 Patescibacteria group bacterium | reverse complement strand
AGAGCCAAGGCTAAGGTTGGGGGTAGTGATGCCAGAACCGCAGTTGCTGCCAGGTGCAGCAGCTGATACACAAAAGATAAGCTGTTCCTGGACATTGGTATTGATGTTAATCGTATAACCGGTGCTGAGAGCGATACCACCAGCGTCAACATAAGTGCCTGGCGTGCCGGATGTATATGCCTGAGCTCCGGCGGTGGTAGCAAATGTAAATACCCTCGCGTAATAAGTTGTGTTATTGGCAGTCGGGTTGGTAACGGCAGTTCCAGCGCCTGTACCAATAGGTATAGTAACTGCTGTAGAAGCACCAATAGAAGAAGCTGTTCGAGTCAAAATTAGCTTTTGAGCAGTTGAGTTGGTGGTATCAACTGCGTTGCCCGTGATCCCGATTTGAGATCCAAGAGCTAGTGTAGCTTTGTTCCAGTTAAAACCAGTCGGCACAGTACAAGTGGCATTCCCCAGTAAAGGACTTTCTGAACAGACGTCAACCACAATACCACCCACATTGCTGGTAGTGGCCGTTGTGAATGTCAACGTATAAATTACATCTGTAGCAGTACCAGCAGAAGTAGTGACTTGAATGGCACGGCTGGTAATCATAGCGGAAGCGCCTACGATATTGTTCATTAATATTGGGGTAAGAATGCTTAACCCCAATATTAACGCTGTTAATAATTTAGCTGTTTTGGTAAACGAGACTTTTAATCGCGTCATATCTATTCCTTTTTGTTTTTTGTATGTTGATTTTTAGACTTATAGTGTCATTGTAACATATTTTTGGGGTAGTCAAGAGTAAAATGCTTATAGTTATCCACAGCTTAAATTCAGGTGGTAAATTTGCCAGAAACACAGACTCAATATAATAATGATTTTAAAAAGTTGCCATACATATCAGAACATGAACAAAGGCATACTGGCCAGCCGGTGTATAACTGGTAATATTATATATGTAAGAAATCGTATAATCCGTCTCCCCTGAACTTGAGTTACTGGCGGCAATTGAATCACCCTTAGCATATTTATAATAATTCGTTGTGCCGTAGCCAGTAGCTGCATAGCCATAGCTATATGATGTGCTTGGTTTTTGTTGAGGGTCTTTGCTTACTCCGCCACCCAAGCTTGCTGGCAATGTATTAGCAACAAGATTAATGCCGAATTGCTCTTGGCCGGTTTGTGAAAGAGTCGGCGATGTCAGATTGGTCAAAGTATGTGAGTTAGCCCCAGAAGTATACTTGGGCGGATCCGAGCCATTGATCACACTATAACCAGAGGCCAAATAGGTGCGCACCGAGAAGGCACCGGTGGTTGTGGTTGTTGTTGAAGTACTAAGATAACCTAAGTTAACATTGAGACTGGTTACCGCAAACTCCAGATATGGGTCTGGGCTGGTACATGGCCCGGCATTGGCCTGATAGCTAGCACTACCCGAATTGCCCGCCCCCGTACTACCCAAACTGGCGCAGCCCTGATAACTCGCTGAAGTAGCGTTAACAAGCCCCCCAGAACCCATGAATACTTCATCTATACCGTAACTTGATGATGTATACTGCGGGGCAGCAAAAGCCTGATTAAGTAAAATCATAGGGGCACAAACAGCCAATAAAGCAGCAGCTAAGCTAACGAAGGTTTTATCTGTTTGTTTCCACTTTGTCATAGTCTTATATCTATTTTAGAGCCTTATATGTATTATGCAAACCGGTAGCGCTTGAGCAGAGGTTTGTAGTATAGTTAAACTGATTAAATACGCTTAAGCTAATCAATAATGGATGACAGCCAAAACCCAAATAATAATCTTAGTGATAGCTCGCTAGAAAGCGCCGATACGGTTGTGGAGCAACCATCGGCAGCCCCGGTTGCCAGTAGTGAAACGCTTGATGCTGCCCCGGAACAACCACAACCGGCTAACCCACCAGAACCAATAAATAGCATCCAAGGCCAAGATACTGCTGCTAAGCAGCCACCGGCTCAATCTACACGACCGGCTCAACCCAAGATGTCCTTGCTTCAACGGATAAGGAGATTTATTGGCAAGGCCAATATATATGTACTGCTTTTTATATTAATCCTGATAATTGCCGGTATAGCCACCTTTGCCAGTTATAGATCCAGCAACAGCACTACCAGTAAAAGTAATATTAACGGACAGACCTTAAGCGCCCAGGACTTACAAAATCTAAAAAATAATAACACTACAGTGGGTGACGCGACCGAAACGCTAACTATTGCTTCCAACTCTATCTTTAACGGCCAGGTTTTAGTTAAAAGTAATCTGGATGTAGCCGGGACAATCAGGGTTGGCGGAGCATTAAGTTTGCCCGGCATCACAGTATCCGGTACGAGTGCCTTTGATAGTGTCCAAATCGGCAACAATTTGTCTATTGCCGGCAATGCTGCCATAACCGGTGCCTTGACAATCCAAAAGAGTATTTCGGTGAGCGGTAATGCCACATTTAGCGGAGTTATTTCCGCACCGACCATAAATATCGACCAGTTAATTCTAAATAAAGATTTGCAACTCAACCGCCATATTGAAGCCGGTGGCCAAACGCCCCATGTTTCTTCCGGAACGGCAGTCGGTGGCGGTGGTACGGTTTCGCTCAACGGCAGTGATACTTCTGGTACAGTCAACATTAATTTTGGCTCCGGTCCGCCGGCCGGTATTTTAGCCAATATCAGTTTTATCAATGCCTTTAACCAGACCCCACATGTGGTTATTACTCCCGTCGGCTCCAGTTGCGCCAACTTAAATTACTATGTTAACCGCGGTACTACTAGTTTTTCTATTGGCACAACCAATAGCGGTACGGGTGGCACTAGCTGTTCATTCGATTACTTCGTCGTCGACTAAACGTCTAAGAAAACAACCACATCATCGAACTTGACTTGCATAATGCCACGAGATATCCGGATGCTTTCCTTGTCATAACCCTTAATCCTGATTACCAAATCGCAGGGGTTTAAAAGTGTTAAAAAGTTATGGTGGCGAGCCAGAACATCAAACGGCCCGGTATCATTGACTGCCGATACGCTATCAACATCACCTTCAAAATAGACTTTAAACGGAGAATAAACCTTTAGATGAAATTTATTATTTTTAGTAGCTTCAGCTTTGGCCCGTTCTTGTAATACTTTGTCAATCGGCGAAATTGGTTTTTTCTTGTCATCCATAATGAATCACCTTAAACAACAATTTCTTCGATGCCTTTTAAAGTATCTTCCCGGCTAAAATATTCGCCCTTGACACCGTTAAAGCGTTCGGTGACATACATATACTGGGCAAAATATTGGATCAGTTTTTTGGCTTTGGCATAATCGGCTCTGTCGGCCGGGCTCAGTTCGTTCTCACCGATAATGGCGATTATCCCTTTAAGTTGCTCGTATTTTTGTATAATTGCCTGAACCTGTACGCTTAGCAAATAATGACGTTCCCCGACAACATCTGGCGAAAGCAAGCTAGAAACCGTCATATTTAAATCTACGGCCGGTCGAATGCCCTGTTCGGCAACCTTACGGCTAAGTACGATAATCGAATCAAGCTCATGCTGGATAGCTTGCACCGCCGGATCGGATAAATCATCGGCCGGTACATAAATAGTCTGAACGCTGGTTATTGAGCCATTTTCGTTGGAGCTTAGGCGGTCTTGTAAAACTTTAACATCAGAAAAAATGGTCGGCTGGTAGCCGCCCTCGCTTGGAATTTGATCCAGAATTGTAGCCAATTCGTTTTTGGCTTGCACAAAGCGGTACATATTATCGGCAAAAAACAGAATGTCTTTATGTTCTTCGTCACGAAAATATTCGGCCAGCGATACCGCCGAAAGGCCAACTAAGCTACGCAAAGCCGGATTTTCATTCATTTGCCCAAAGAACAAGCAGGTATTTTTAAGCAAATCATAATCTATTAAAGTTTCATATAATTCATGACCTTCGCGGACACGCTCGCCGATACCAGCGAAAAATGATAATCCGGCATTTGTCCGGGCAATATTATGGATTAGTTCCATAGTCAAAACTGTTTTGCCAACACCGGCACCACCGACAACACCAATTTTTCTACCCTTTACAAAAGGCGTGAAAAAGTCGATTACTTTAACGCCGGTTTCTAGAATCTCCGGTTGAGCCGGTACAAAACTGGTACTTTTATCACTCAGTTTTAAAATGTTTCGCCTGGGGTTATCGGCCGGGACCGCCTCTTTGCCATCCAGTGGCTCACCCAAGGCATCAAATATCCGACCGATTGTAGCTTCGCCAACAGGTATTTCAATACCCCTGCCGGTAGGTTCTACAGCCATACCTTTTTGAATATTTTTACTGGAGCGCAGATTTATGCAAATAGCCGTCGTATCGTTAAGATAAGACTCTACAAGCAGAGGACTTTTTTTAGCGTTCTTGACTATTAACAGTTCGCCAATATTTGGCGGTTGGCTGGCAAATTCAACCCGCACAATCAAATCCTTAATTGTAACGACTATACCTTGATTCATACGTTAGCCGCCTTTTTTACACCGTTAATAATCTCTTTTAAGCGCTCATCTTTTTGGTTGCGGAGAGACCGGCTAAAAGCTAATTTAAGTTCCGAAACTGATTCTTTGGCTCGGTCATGAGCCTCGGACATTGCCTGAAAACGGCTGGCATATTGGGCCAGCTTGGATTCCAAGATTACTTGGCTCAGAGCAATATTTAACATCGAGCTTTCCAGATGGTCGACTACGGCATAGGTACTCGGCTCGAAAATATAGGTAGCTTCGTTAATGACTTCACGGCTTTTTTCAACATCCCTACCCTGTTGTTCAACAGCACTCTTTAAGCTGATACGTTTTACATCTTGGACGGTTAACGACACATAGGTTTGATAAAACACTAAAGTTGATTTGTAATTCTGCACCTCATGGATTATCGGCGTACCATTGATATTTTGGTCTTGGACCGGCATTTTAAAATACTTCTTAAAACTGATGCCCTGCTGAGCTAACTGCACTGCTCCATGATGACCGATGACAATAATATCGTTTTTATCGGCATCGTAATTTTTCAACATCCAACTAATCAGTTTTTGGTCAATGTCGCCACTAAAACCACCTTCAGCGGTAATTACAATAAATAATTCTTTGTCGATTACCTCTTTTTTAGCCACATTACGGCCAAAGTTAAAAGTGTTACCAACACGAATCTGGCTATACATTTGCCATAAACGCTCAAAAAAGTTTTGGCTCTGCAATACCTGGTTTTTAATTTTGGCTATCCGCATGCTGGCAATGCCTTCAAAGACACTCGACAAATCAGTAAGCGTGTTCATGCTGACTTCTTCGCGTTCAATTTCAGCCGGCTTTCTCACCTTTTAATCTCCATCAGGCTTTTACTTTTTAGTTCAGTTTTTACGGTAGCATAATTAGATTCGTCTTTATCAACCTTAGCCGCATATTCGTTAGCCAGGCTGCGTAAAATCGGTATATCCAACAGTTCGCCCTCTGTTATATCTAGAACAATATCAAACATTAGCTGTTGAGCCATCGAGTTAAAGGTTTCCGTCGGTTTTTGGGTGGTAAGTTCGTGAATACGTTTACCGGCCGCCAAATCATTTTTGGCTTCTAGAGCTAATTCTGAACCAAACCGGGAATATTCCGCCGCTAGCCGGTATGCGGCCAGGGTTTTCATGACTTTGGCAACAATGACTTTTTGGCGGCTATTCTGGCCGACACCGCCCACCCTTGTCACACTTAAACCGGCGTTTAGAGCCGGCCTGATACCCTGCCTGAAAATCTCCATATCCATTATCCACTGGCCATCAGTGATAGACATAATATTAGTCGGTAAATAAGCGGTTATATCCCCACCGGCTACCAAAACCATTGGGAAACAAGTCAGTGTTTTACCATTGCTGGATAGTCGGCCGGCTCGTTCCAATAGACTGGAATGGGCATAAAACATATCACCCGGGTAGGAGTCGCGGCCCGGGCTAACACTGGCCAGGAGCGAAATCTCCCGGTAAACCATGGCATGCGAAGCCAAATCATCATAAATAATAATGGCGTCTTGGTTTAGAGTCTGCCAAAAATATTCGGCCATGGCACAACCGACATAAGGCGCCAGATAACTCATCACTAAA
This sequence comes from Patescibacteria group bacterium, assembly GCA_035510605.1. GTDB lineage: Bacteria > Patescibacteriota > Saccharimonadia > Saccharimonadales > CAIOMD01 > DATKGW01. The sequence continues at coordinate 14,599 of DATKGW010000014.1, read as the reverse complement.
GATTCAAACATAGTCGATACGATTACGATGGTATTTTTTAAGGCATCTTGCTCGGTTAAACGCGATAAAAGCGTATCAACATCGGCCCGGCGTTTGGCTATCAAAACATAAATCACCGGTACGCCAGTGTCTTTTTGGTGAAGTGCCAGTTGTGTCATCAAGGTACTTTTACCAGATTTACTGTCACCCAAAATCGCCATACGCTGACCTTTGACAATTGGAAATAAACTGTCTACGACCGTGACACCGGTTTCCAGCTGGTCGCTTAACTGTTGACGCTGATAGAGGGGTGGAGCGGGATTAAAAACCGCCCAGGTAGTATCGGCTGCAATCGGGCCTTTGCCGTCTAGCGGCTCGCCGGTAACCGAAATCACCCGGCCAACGAAATCCTTGCCGACTTTGGTAACCAGCTCATCATGCTGCACCACCACCCGGATGCCAACGCTTAAAAGACTGCTGCCAAGATGTAAGATTTCAACATGATTTTCATAAATATAATGAACAACACCCTTGGAACCGTCTTCAAACAACACAAGAGAATGCTGGTTGACCGGGTGCAGGCCTTTAACTTTAACCAGATATTTATTGACACCAATGACTTCGCCGATGGGTTTACCGGATACAACCAGACTGTCAAAATGCTTAGAGCTCATGTGCCGAATACCCCGATAAGCTTATCCCGGTTTTTGTATAAATGCTGGCGCAAGCTGAAATCATATTGGCGGTTAGGTGTCCTAAGAATTATGCCGGCGGCTATTGATGGCTGCAGCCCAACCTGAATAACTATATTCGGGCTAATTTCTTTTCTGAGCCAAGTAACTATTTTTTGGAGAATATCCGGCGGGGGATCGTTTGGAAAACTGATGTGCATGATTATTAAACTGTTCTTTAACTCCTCAATATCACCAAGCAGGGTTTTGCAGGCTTTTTCTTCGTGCAGATTAATCTGATTATCAACGGCTAAAGCCCGTAGGCTATCCGAAATCGGCGGATACTTAATCGGTTTTTCGTGACGGGCAAAACTTTGGACTACCAGATCACAAAAATTCTGTAACTCCCGGTGGACATGAGTAACATCTTGTTTGGTTGTTAAAATCACCGGCAATTTTAGTAGGGCTTTACGTTCCACTCCGGATATCCTCGATTATGGCTGCTTTATTTTCTTCTAAGTACTGAAATATATAGTCCAGTTGATCTGTCAAATCAATTTCGTTGCCTATAGCTGCCAAAATATAATGGTTAACTATATCGGCCATATTTTTTTCAAAATGTTCTATTACTCTGGTTTTTTCAACTGATACTTCATCTGTCATCTGTTTTTCTAAGACTAGCCTCTGCTGTTCAATCACATCTTGGGTTTTTTGAATGGTATCCATCGCTAAATCCTTGGCGGTAGAAATCGACTCTTCATATTTGGCGAATTCTTCTTGCAAGACTTTTTTAATCTCATCCTTCATGTAATCGTTAAGCTGACTGGTAGTCAGCCGTAAGTCCTGTTGCAAGAACATGGCATTTTCACCAATAATTTTTTCAAAGTGCAGGCGGCCACGGTTGCGAAGCTCTTCGCGAAATTCATCGTCGAATATATGTTCTACATCATGTTCGGCAACGTTAGATAATAATTTATCGGTAATTGTAGCCTTCTTTTTTGGGCGAAAAATAAACCAGGCTCCGGCAACTATAACCAGCAGTATCCCGATTATTACTGCCAGCCAAATTACCATATTCCCGCCCCCTTTTTCTCTTTAAAGCTTTAGCAATAAGTATACGCCAAAGATACCACCGAAGAAAACCATTAAGCTTATCATAACCACCTGAAAAAGCCCCCTGGTAATTGACTTTTTGCTTAAAGGATTGCGGCCAATAGCAATCAAGCTGCTGCGCACAGCACTATAAATAAGGCTGCCGGATATTGATGTAGTGACAGCCAAAAGCAACAAACTGATATATACTCTGGCCGGCGAAACCGGTTTGCCGACCATCAATGAACTGGCATGTTGTAAAAAGCCCGGCAAATTATCATCGTTTTTAAGCATCGGGTTTTTGCCAATGCTAATATCAACCAACACCTGTCCCAAATGAATCTGTTTTTGTCTATTGCTGGAATCTTTAATATTGGCCGTGCCGACAACTTGAGCGGTATTGCCACTGTCAAAATAATTCAGAGCTTTGCCAATTACAATCGGATCGGTATTGGAAGCTTTCATACCGATACCACTTACAGATGAAACCGTAACGTAATCACCCAAATTGATGTTGCCATTTTGATCACTGACCAAAACCGAAAAACGCCCGCCAGTGGCTACGTATACTTTTTCATTGTCATTACCCAGCAATACCGCTGATTCATTAGCCGATACCACAACGCCATGTACCTGATCGGCTTGGCTAGAGTTAATCGGTTCAACTTTACGTAAATCATCCTTTTTAAGCCCGACTATCATGCCTTGTTGCAAGGCAACATCAGAACCATAACCCTGAGTAACTGTTTGAGCGGAAGACGGAACTGCCAATAACAATATTGCCGCTAAAGCGGCCGCTGCGACACCTATAAAAACGATAATATTTTTTAATTTTTGGGTATGTTTCATAAGGGGTCTTACCCTTTACGCCTAGTATACCGCTTTTGCTTAATTTAATGCTACTAGTTCAGCAAGTTCTAAAGATAAATCTTTTAAGGATTTTTTCGTTGTATAACGCCCGAGCGTAATCCGCAAACTGCTCTGGGCTGCCTTATCCGTCAAACCGATGGCTTTCAAAACGTGCGAGGGTTCATCGCTGCTAGCGCTGCAAGCCGAGCCGTTGGCAACCTGAATGCCGATTTCGTCCAATAACATTGTTAATCGCTCGTTATCCTGGTTTGGAATCGTGATGTGAATGTTATTTGCCAGCCGTTTTGAGTCTGCCGGCCCGTTGATTACTACACTTGGTAATTTTTGAGCAATTTCTCTTAAGAATCCATCTCTTAAATTAGCCAGTCTTATGGTCTCGGTTTTATAATCCTTTCGAACTTGACTAAGGGTTTTGGCAAAGCCGACAATATTAGCCAGATTTTCGGTGCCACTACGCTTATTCCACTCCTGGCCGCCGCCTAAAATAAGTGGCTTCAATTTAACTCCGCTGCGCACATACAACGTTCCGCACTGCTTCGGGCCGTATATCTTACCGGCATTAATAGTCATTAAATCCACACCCAGGCGCGATACCTGCATATCCAGATAATTGGCGGCTTGGCAGGCATCGCTGTGAAGATAAAGCGGCTGGTTTACATGACGTTTTTGGCGATCTGTGTTAATTTCCCCTATTATCCGGCTAATTTCTTTTATGGGCTCAATGGTACCAATCTCGTTGTTGGCGTACATAATACTCACTAAAACTGTCTCATCAGAAATGGCTTTTTTAAGACTATTCAACTGCACAAAACCCTTATTATCTACACCTAAAATATTGTGATTGTAGAGTTTGGCCGGCTGCAGCACCGAATCATGCTCAATGGCACAAGTAATGACGCTACTGTTTTTGAATTCCTCTAAGACGCCTCTGATTGCTAAATTATTGGCCTCCGTACCACCAGCTGTAAATATGATTTCAGTTGGCCGGGCACCAAGGCCCTCGGCAATGGTGTGCCGGGCGGTTTCTAGCGTTTGGTGATTTTCTCTGGCTCCCAGATATAGCGCCGACGGATTGTAAAAACGCTGTTGCCAAAAAGGTTGCATGGCCTTTTGAGCTTCCGGTAAAAGTGGAGTGGCAGCAGCATAATCAAAATAATATTCGTAGTTGGTCATCTTTTTATGCTAGCATGCTTATCTATTTAATTAGGTTGGCAGTAGAGCTCACTCATTACCCGTTTATAATACAATCCGATAGCTTCGCGTAAATTACGGGCTTCGGCCGGGTTAATAGCCCTATAGGTATTACCATCTTGAATCTTAACAACACCACTTGGCCTGACATCATAACGGGTCGTGCGGATTTGACGTTCACCTGAATGATCAAGCCACTCTTCGTGCCAGATCCAAGTATGCTCATCCAGACAGAAAAAATCCCGGCGATGGCCTTTTGGCAAGGCACCAAATAATGTGCCGCCAATTATGGCTTCCTGACGAATAAGCTCACGGTAAGCATTAGCGCTTTTTAGGGCTTTGTTTTGGGCAATTATTTGATTCTTCAGCTTACGCAACATAATTTGACTCTCCCTGTTCTTCGGTCTGAGATTTTTGTGATTGTTGTAACCCAAAGATTAATCTCAAATCAGCTCTAGCTTCTTCGGCCATTCCGGTCATGTCGTTGCTCGTAATATTAATCACTTCGGCCGTTGAATTAACAGGATAGGTGTTTTTGTTATAGCCTGCAAAATTATTTACTGATTTATTTATCTGCTCAGGCGATGCACTTATATCTGATACGCTACCTAAAACAACTTTGGCGGATGTAATAAACTCGCTATTTCTAATTGCGGCATCTAAAACTGCAATAGCCCAAGGACAGGCTTGGCCGAGAATAAACATTCTTTGACCGACAAAGCTTTCCGGTTGGGTCGAAGATTCGTAATTGCGTGGTTCCATAAAGTTTTATATTCCAAATAATTTTATGGCATTAGCAGTGCTGGCTTTTGAAAGCACATCCAGGGTTTCACCCCTTAATTTGCTCAAAAAGTCGGCTATTAACACCACATTCATTGATTCATTTACTTTACCACGTAATGGCACCGGAGTCAAATACGGCGCATCTGTTTCAAGCAGTAATTTGTCCAGTGGAATAGCCCTAAAAGCAGCCAGTTGCTCGGTATTTTTACTAAAAGTCACAATACCATTTAAGCCTATAAATAACCCTCGTTCTAAAGCCTGGTCAAGCACATTTCTGCCAGCCGAAAAGCTATGTAAAACTCCTTTTATGCTCTTGTATTTATCAAAAATCGGCCAAAATTCTTCGTAGGCATCACGGACATGAAAAATTAGCGGTAGCCCATATCTTAGGGCCAGTTCTACCTGAAAATGTAGAGCCTTAACCTGATCTTGTTTAGGTGAATGAGTATAGTAAAAATCGAGACCGCATTCGCCAATTGCCACCACTTTAGGTTGTTTTATGAGTGGCTCAAGTTCATTTAAAGCCTTTTGGCCTAATTTGGCATCGTGCGGGATTAGGCCGATACTGGCCCAAACCCCTTTGTTGTTTTGCGCAAACTTTACAGCTTGCAAACTGTCCTCGTAGTCCGTACCGATACAGATTAATTTACCGACACCCGCCTGGCGAGCATTTTTAAGCACGTTTAAGGGGTTGTCATAATATTCTAACGAATGAATATGGCAATGAGTATCGACAAACTCCAGCATGATTTTTACCTTTTAGGCTTTAGGTTCTTGTTTAGGAAATAGCGGGGTGCCCAAGGGGCGCACCACACCTTCTTTAAAAATATATTCTATTTTTTGGGCAGTATCGGGCATAAAGGATTTAAGCAGGGCGGCAATTTCCAGCAAACAACTAACTGCATAAGCCAAAACTTCTTGTAGGTGCAGGTCATCACCTGTTTTTTTAATTTCCCACGGTTTTTCGGTATCAATATACTGGTTTATACCCCTGACTTGTTCCCAGATCTCATCCAAGGCCTTATCGAATCGGCAATTAGCCAGAGCTTGCTGGAATTCATGGATATCATGTTCGGCCGGCGGGATTTCTCCAGTAACATTATCTTGATATTGACCGATCATGCCAGCTATCCGGCCCACGGCATTACCAAGCTCGTTAGCCAGCTCATTATTATAAGCCGCTTCCATGAGTTCCCAGGTAAAATCACCATCTTCATAACTGGAGATATGCCTCGTAAAGTAATAACGGTAAGCATCCACCCCATATTTTTCGACGATTTCGGTCGGTGACACGACATTACCGACAGTCTTGCTCATTTTTTGGCCAGCAGAATTTATATGGCCATGAACATATAAAAGTTTGGGCAGTGGAATCTCCAGAGCCATCAAAATTGCCGGCCAAAAGGCTGCATGAAAACGGATTATATCCTTGCCGATTATCTGTACGTCAGCCGGCCAATAAGTGGCAAAATCTTTATGTTCCGGATAACCTAAAACCGTTATATAATTCAGCAGAGCATCAAACCAGACATAAATGACTTGTTTGGCATCTCCCGGAACAGGAATGCCCCAGACCAACTTTTCGGCTGGCCTGGATATGCTGATATCCTCCAAACCACCATCCAGCAAACTCAAGATCTCATTTTTGCGAGTTTCCGGCACGATGTTAAATGCGCCGTCATTAATGGCCTTTTTAATAGCATCTGTAAATTTGCTCAGCGCAAAAAAATAGTTTTCTTCTTCCAGTTTTTCATACGGACGGTTATGAATCGGGCAGATCATATTATTGGCTTTGGCGGTTGTTTCTGTAACAAATTCTTCGTCACCAACACAGTACAAGCCCACATATTTACCTTTGTAAATGTATTTGGATAGGTTTTTCCAGATTATCTGAACTCTTTGTTCGTGCGCTTTATCGGTAGTGCGAATAAATCGATCGTTACTGATGTTTAGCAGTTTTAAAAGTTCAATGAACTTTTTAGTATTTTCTGCGGCAAATTTCTCTGGCGTGACACCAGCCGCTTTGGCATTTTCAGCAACTTTACTGCCATGTTCATCAACACCCGTGCTAAACAGTACATCTTTATAACCGGCTTGACGATAATAACGCGCTAAAACATCAGCATAAATAAAATCCAACACATTACCAATATGTGGTGGGGCATTAACATAAGGAATAGCGGTTGTAACGTAAAATTTACTCATCGCCTAATATTGTAACAGTTATCTGTTATTTATTAACTTAGTTCGAGGCTAAATGCCACAAACCGCAGTTTTTACACTTATATACTTTTAACTTGGTGCCATGTTGATATTCGGCAACTACGGCACTCATCTCAGCTTGTTTTTTAGTATCAAATGCCAATTTTTCTTGGCAATTTGTTGTTTTTTGTTCTTGATCCATCTAATCTTTTAAGCTATCTAGAAACAGACTTGCGAATTCTTCCTCAAATTCGTTAGGATTTACCCCCAACTCAGCAAGCTCTTTCTTAAGACCTGATATTGATTGTGGTAATTGTTGATATCCATATCCATGCTCCTTTTCTTTCTTCTTCAACTCCTTTATCACCTTTGGCATGGCAATTTGCGCTAATTTGAGAAGTAAAGCGTTTTTTCTTCTTTCAAGACTATATTTTATTGCTTCGGTCATTACAGGCTTTATACCAAGTTCGGCGGCCACTTTTAAGTAAATTAGGTGATCGTGATATCTTCTGCCGCTAATATGCTCAGCCGGCTCTTTACTATCGTACAAGATTGCATAATCTCTGTCTTGGCCACCGCTAAACCACTCTGCAATTTCTGAATTACTAAATATAATCTCAAAACAGGGTTCATCATCAATGGTTGAAAAGGTATCAATAATATCCCTTGGACCTACCCTAATCGCATCGAACCCAAAAGAAACGTCATTATTGTATGCCCCTACATGAACTAAATTGTTTTTGACAGGATCTGTTAGTATGACTCGGCCATATTGATCTTTTTCTTCGACAAAGTCAGAGCGAACAATACCAAAATCAATGGAGCATTTTGTAGTTGGCCAATATGCATGTGAACCTGGACCAGATTTAATCGCATTTTCGGAGCGACGCCTAACCACCAAAACCGGCAAACCAACGCTTTCTTTGACAGCTTCAATTACTTCTTGATAACGCGCCGTAACAGCTTCTTCTGTTCTTTCTGGGCTTATCACCACTCGATTAGGTTCTGTCCAATCTGGAAAATCTTCAACAAAAGGCCCAACCGGTATTCCATGTTTAAATGGGTGTGATGGGTCACCATCGTGTTTTATAATCATTTTACGTCTCCTTATTAAACCAATATCTGACAAACCTAAGTAAAAAGCAAGCATAAGCATAATACTAAATATTCCATGTTTTACGGGTGATTTTGAACTATAATCAAATCGAAGTAGGAGGATTCAATGCAAAAGTTTGAGTGGAAAAAAGAACTAAAAGAAATCTACTTTCCTAAAGTTGGCGTGGTATCTGAAGTTAAGGTGCCAAAAATTAATTACCTTATGATTGACGGCACCGGCGACCCGAACAATTCCACTACTCTGGCAGATGCTTTTTCGGCTTTGTATCCAATTGCCTACACTATTAAATTCGACCTTAAAAGCACCGCCCGTCAGGATTTTACGGTTTTCCCGCCAGAGGGTTTATGGTTTGCCGATGATATGAGCGTCTTTATGGAAAATAACAACAATAAATCCAGCTGGAAGTGGACAATCATGATTGCCCAGCCAGATTACGTAACTAAAGCAGATTTTGTATCAGCCCAAGACGTGGCTTTTGCCAAAAAGAATTTGCCAAAAATTAAAGAAGTTCGGTTTGAAGCCCTAGAAGAAGGGGATTCTGTTCAGATTCTGCACATTGGCCCCTACTCCGCCGAAGGCCCCAATATCTTAAAATTGCACGATTATATCAAGGAACACGGTTGGAAGCTCGCCGGCAAACATCACGAGATCTATATGTCTGACCCCAGGCGCGTGGGCAAAGATAAAATGAAAACCGTTATCCGCCAGCCGTTTAAAAAACTCTAGATAAATTGGCAGATTATTTATTTTAAGTCTTTTTTAAGCAAAAGTTTGACTTTATAAAAACGTAAACAGTATGATTATGCTATCAACTAGGAGGGGTTAATATATGGCAACAGAAACAAAAGCAGCAAAAGTAACCAGTACTGTAAAAAAACAAAGAGACTGGAAAAAAATAGTTCTAATAGCAGTTGCTGTAGTGGTTGTGCTGTTTGTGATTTTAATATTAGTAGTAGAAAGTGCCACCAGCGCTCCCAAAAAAGTTAGCGATGAGTTGGTTGCGGATATCCAAGCTAAAAATTCCGACGCTGCCTATAGCTTGTTTTCGTCACAAGCCAAAACAGCCGTTAGCCAAAGTGAATTAAATACAATTGTTGATCAAATCGGGCCCATATTAAATGGATCGCCAAAGACCATCAGTAAGGATATAAAGGGTGAAACCGGCTCAGCGGCCAGTGCCACGGTTGTTTATGATATAAAAGGCTCGGATAATATTACTTACAAATTCACAGTTAATTTAGTTAAAGACAACTCTGATTGGAAGATTTTAAACTTCGAGAGCGCCAAACAGTAAAAAACCTATTGCTGTAACAAAATAACTGTCTTGCTGGGCAATTGAGATTTTATATCCTCTATTTCACCTCCGCTGATAGCATCTTTTAGAGCCAGCCAGGCTGCTTTAATTTGCTGCTTGGCCCGGCCAACATCGACTTTCTGAAATTCTACAAATTGCCATAAAATATCCTGTTTGGAATTTGTTTCGGTAGCCAATACAGCTAGAGCCAAGTCTTTAAGCTCGGTTGGCAATTGGCTGGCAAAATCTTTACGTTCGCCCTCTGTTAAGTGAACGGCTAGAGACTCCACCATTAACTGCAGAGAGTCTTTGGATTCATCATCAGAAAATCCGGAGTATTCTTTAACTTTTTTAATAAGTTCACGGTATTTCATAAAGCCTCCACCAAACTAAAATATATTAATTTAAAATTTTGAACTTTTAGTTCAGCAGAAGCTATGAATTATTTCACAACCGCTTTTAATAACAACTAAAAATATGTGTAATAATTCATAAATTCATTTTTTACTTGAGAGTGTTACCCGGGCGGGGTCATAAAGACCCCCGCCCGGGGTGAAACAGGACAACAGGTGGAGACCGAGCCGACTTAGGGCCGGCTTTGTTACAGCTGACTTTTGTTAGCTTGCTACCAAGCTTTATTGACGCAATCGTTTCACCAATCGCTTCATGGGCTGGTAGTAGCTCATGGCAAGTCGGACACATAACGACTCGTTTGCAGGATTCTCAAACTTGCAGACAATCCTGCTCGTAGCCGCATAGCCATGCATACCGCGGACATATTGCGCTTGCCCGCAGATAGCGTACTTCACACCGTTTGGCGTGAATGCCCACTGCTGAGGGTTTTTGATGCCCGAAGGCAACCTTCCCCTTCTATGCAGTTGCCAAGGACCAAACGAAGTTCCGCCATCACCCGCCTTTTTAGGTTTGGTGAAGCCACCCTCATAGCAAGCTACTGCCAGGGTGGCCGCCGGGTCGACGTGGAATCTCAGAGCACACTTAATGATATAGCGCTGCAGAGTCTTCCCGTAGATCGGCGTGTTGGGCCTGATGACCTTGGTTTTGGTCGTGTGCATGGTGGCTGTGGTGGTGGGCGTCACGTTCGTCATACTCAAAAACGCTGCTAAGATAAGCAGCGTAGTGACGACCACCAATATCAGTCTCTTCGGGTACATTAGCCCCCTTCGGTCTCGCCTGAGTGCAGCATATCATTAGCTACACCCCACGTACTGGCCTCCGGATTGTAAATGAGCCCATTGTCCTGCAGTTATTATAACATAGTTATAAATAAATTCAACGTAATATACCTTACAAAAATGCAAATATTATCCAATAATTAACGGCTTGGAAAGAACTTCTTTTTAAGTATTTCAGCGGATCCCAAGTAAACTGCAGCTATACCAACAAAGGAGGCAATTTGCCAACCGGTTAAACTACCAAAATGGAACAGATTGTGCAAGGGCAACAAAATAATTGCAAATGCCGCGACAAGCACCGTGAGAGTGCTAAAAACCAAAACCCCGGCCGGTCGGCTTTGTTTGAATGGAATCAGGCTGGTACGTATGACATAGACAACCAGCACTTGGGTCAAAATTGATTCTAAAAACCAGCCAGACTGGAAAGTCTTTTCGTTGGCATGAAAAATAAGCAGCAGTGTTCCAAATGTAATAAAATCAAAAACCGAGCTGAGCAAACCATACGACCACATAAAACTTTTAAGCTCATTTATATGCAAAATACGCGGAACCTCAATATCCACGGCATCAACTTTATCCAGCGGAATAGTCAGCTGTGAGCTGTCATATAAAAGATTATTAAGCAATATCTGAGTGGCTCGCATCGGTAAAAAAGGCAAGAACAAACTGGCCCCGGCCATAGAAAACATATTGCCAAAATTAGAGCTAAGGCTCATGCGCAAATACTTCATGGTATTGGAGAAGGTTTTACGTCCTTCGGCCACCCCATTGAATAATTCATGCAAACTTTTACGAAGCAATATAAAATCTGCCGCGTCTTTAGCCACATCAACGGCATTATTAACCGACACACTTACATCTGCCGCCCGCAAGCTCGGAGCGTCGTTAATACCATCACCCATGTAACCGACTACATGGCCATTCTTTTGCAATGTCTGGATAATCAACATCTTTTGCTCCGGGTTAACACGGGCAAAAATATTGCAATCCTCAACCGCCTTGGCCAATTCTTCGGCGGTCATATCGGTCAACTGTTCGCCGGTTTTGATACCGCTTATATGCATGTCAATATCACTGGCAATTTTTTCGGTTACATAGACATTATCACCGGTAATAATTTTGATATGTATTCCCATATCTTGCATAAAGTCGAGCGTATTTTTAACTGATTTTTTGGCCGGATCCAAAAATGCCAAAAATCCCATAAAGCTCAAAGCTTTTTCGTCGTTAGGTTCATAATGCTTTTCCAGGCCAATATTTTTGGTGGCAACAGCCAGCACCCGATAACCATCTTTACTTAATTTGTCATAGGTGTCTAAAATCTGACGAGATATTTCTTTTGTTAAACGTTGCTCCGGAGATTGGTAGGAAACCGAAATTTTTAAAATTTCTTCCGGCGCGCCTTTAACTATTAAAAAACGCCTCTTTTGGTTATGATGATGCACCACCACCGCATCACGTTTGCGCTCAAAATCAAAAGGAATTTCATCGATTTTTTCACAGGCGCTTATATCTATCTGCTTAAAATTTTTGATAGCACTGTCAAGCGGATTACCGAAACTTGTCGAGAATACGCTGGATAAATAGCCCAACTCCAGCACTTGTTGCGACTCTGCGCCAAGACCGTTGACGTATTTGATCAAGCTGATTTTATCCTCGGTTAATGTGCCGGTTTTATCAGTACAAAGCACATCCATGCTACCAAAATTTTGCACAGCAGAGAGCTGCTTAACGATTACCCCCTGTTTGGCCATTTTTAAGGATCCTTTGGTCAGGTTAAGCGTAATAATCAACGGTAAAAGTTCCGGGGTTAAACCAACAGCCAAAGCTAAACTGAATAATACGGATTGCAAAATATCACGGTGAAACAATACGTTTATCAAAAATACAAAAATTACCAACAAAACAGTGATTTTTACTATCAATATGCTAAAATCTTTAATTTCGCGTTCGAATTCCGTCATTAGTTTTGCAGATTGCAGGGCTTTGGCAATGTGGGCAAATTTTGTATTGGCACCGATTTTGGTAACACGCATATAGCCTTCGCCACTGACTATGCCGCTACCCATGTAAACCTGGCTGCCAACAGGTTTACCCTGAGGAAAAGATTCGCCGGTTAGAGTCGATTCATTACTAAATAAATCTTTGCCTTCAATTATTTCGCCATCAGCCGGGATAATCTTGCCAGCAACAAGTACAACTATGTCCCCCGGCACCAGATCGCCAACATTAACCTGCAATCTAGCACCATCGCGAATGACATCAACCCTTACGCGCACCTTGTCTTTTAACGCTTCGGCCGCTTTTTGTGAGCGGTACATATTGGTAAAATCCAAAAACACACTCAAAAAAATAATGGTAGTTATGATATAAAAGCTGGGTTTATCGCCGAAAAACAGCGATAAAGTTGCGGCAATTAGCAATACAATTACCAGGGGGTTTTTAAAACGGGCAAAAAATGCCAAGACAGTTTGGCCTCGGCCATTTTCTTCTTGGAGAACATTAAAGCCGTATTTTTTGTGTAGCGTCTTAACTTGTTTTAAAGACAGCCCGGTTTTTGTATCCATTCACTAACATTTTACGCTAAAATAATTTTTACTAGCGATAACTCAAAAAAATCATTCTGCTTCTGCACTTGTTGCGGGTAATTTTATGCCACCATCAGCTTTTATATAATCTACAATCTGAAATCCATATATATCGTCAGTACGGCTTAATCTTACCCTGTTAATTAAGGTTGTCGGTATTTTCTCGGCACATTTATCACACACATATATTCCACCATACTGGCCTTTAACCAACACCAAAAGATCACCAACAAATGTCTCTTCTCCTTCTAGGGCACGAATATTCTTAAGTTCTGCTGCTTGAGTTTGTGCATCAATACGCCATTGACTCAAATCAAGCCTCTTGTCTGGTAACGGTTCAATAGTTACTTCTGCTAAAGAATTATTTAATACGGTAAGTATATTTTGAATATGTGTTTCGTTATGATCATGTTTGTCAAATTGCGAAACTAATTTAATAATGGTAGATTCCACCACTATCTTAAACTCTTGTCCGTTAATTCCTTGCAGTACTTCAAACAAATGTTTTTCTAGGCTTGTTGACGCTTCCGTGATAATTGGTGCTTGTTCTGCCATAAGGGGCTCTTTATAAGTGGTATTATGAGAGAATTTTGGCCTTTTGCAAGCATGAGCAATTTGTTTTATTGGCGATTTTGGCGTTTGCGTTTGGTCGGGTCAAGCTCTCGTTTGCGCAGCCGCAAAGATTTTGGCGTTACTTCCAGCAGTTCGTCGTTTTCTATAAAATCGATGCATTCTTCTAAGCTGTAGATTATCGGTACGGTTAGCTGAACTACGCCGTCGCTGGATGAACTACGCATATTAGTTAAATGTTTGGCTTTGCACACATTCATTTCCATATCTTCCGGGCGTTTGTTTAAACCCACAACTTGGCCGGCGTAAACCTTTTCGGCAGGGCCCATAAAAGAATCACCGCGTTCTTCTACCATTTGCAGAGCATAAGGAGTAGTAATGCCGGATTCAAAAGATATAATCACGCCGTTACGTAGTTGCTGCAAGGCTGGCCCCATCGGCTCGTAACCAATCATCAAGCTATTCATTATCACCATACCCTTGGTGTTGGTCATTAAAACATTACGCAAGCCTAAAATTGCCCGAGTTGGTAACTTGTAAACTAGTTTAGTTAGGCCTTTGGATGTAGCAAACTGCTCCTTTAGAGTTGCCCGACGAGCGCCGAGTTCCATTTGCACTGCACCGACATGTTCGGCCGGAATTTCTATAATAAGTTCTTCTATCGGCTCCATCGTTTTACCGTCTTCTTGCTTGGTAACTACTTGCGGACGACCGACTTCAAATTCATAACCTTCGCGACGCATAGATTCGATTAATACGCTCAAATGTAGTTCGCCGCGACCACTAACGATAAAACCGATTCCCTCTTCTTTTACCCTGAGGCCAACGTTTGTTTCTAACTCTCTTTGCAAACGTTCGCCAATTTGGCGGCTGGTAGTAAATTGGCCTTCTGTTCCTTTAAAAGGTGAGGTGTTGGGACCTAAATAAATCTTCAAAGTCGGCGCTTCGACTTCTAACACCGGCAACGCTTCCGGATTAGTTTCGTCTGCAATGGTCTCGCCAATTTGAGCTTGGTCTACACCAGTAATTTGCACAATATCGCCAGCAAC
>DATKGW010000013.1:0-2350 GCA_035510605.1 Patescibacteria group bacterium | reverse complement strand
CCCTCTGGAACCTCAAATTTTGACAAACCATGGCTCATATAAACGTTATCTACCTTGGCTTTGGTTTGAGCGCCGTCTTTTTTGCAAAGCACGACTCGGTCACCAGGTTTGATGTGTCCGCGAGAAATTCGCCCAATAGCATATTTACCCTTAAAATTATCCCAAGCCAGCGCCGTCACCAGCATCTGAAATGGCTTATCGCGCTCGACTACAGGTGCCGGAATGTGCTTGATAATCGCATCAAAAACATCAGACAAATCACCTTCTGCTTCCGGATCGGCCGGAACCGTATCCCAGACTTTGCCATCTCGGCTAATGCCATAGTAAACCGGATAATGTAATTGATCTTCGTGAACGGCTAGTTCTAAAAATAAGTCGGCAACTTCGTCTTCTACCTCTTCTATCCGTGAAGCAACTTTGTCTATTTTATTTATAATAACAATTGGTTTAAGCTCGTTAGCTAAGGCTAATTTGAGTACGAATTTGGTTTGCGGCATCGGGCCTTCTTGGGCATCAACAATTAAAATACAGCCATCGGCCATATTAAGCGTGCGCTCTACCTCGCCGCTAAAATCGGCATGGCCAGGCGTATCGATAATGTTAATTCGATAATCGCCGTGCTGCACGGCTGTGACTTTGGCGGTAATGGTAATCCCACGTTCACGCTCTTGGTCACCGCTATCCATAATTAGGGTTTGACTCATCTCGGCCTGGTTATCGCGAAAGGTTTGGGATTGCTTTAAAAGGCCATCTACCAAGGTAGTTTTACCGTGGTCGACATGGGCTATGATGGCAATATTGCGGATCTTGGATGGGTCTTGTTTTATCATGGTCAATAAAAAAGCGCTTATATAAGCGCCATACTTATGTTGTAAATATAATAGCATAAAAAGCTAAAATAATCAAAAAACCATTAGCCGCATGAATGCATAAGCAAGATTAAATTTTATTCGCTATATTTTCTTCTTACTGGTCGATGATGCGGCTGCGGCTGATCATATATGCCAGCCTCGTGACACATTTTTATAACCACCGCTAATGTTTGCTCTGACCTATGGCCACTTTCCATGCGGCCGTTACATGCGTTTTTGCAGTTTGGTGTGCCTATCACCTCAATAATTGGTACAGCAAACGTAGCCCTGCGCAACCTTCTGTGTGCTTCTATAGAGGAATCTTCTTCAGTTATACTATATATTTTTTCTTTCACTTTTACCTGTTATATATCAGCTATACACTCGATGCAAGCATGAGTAAGATGTAATTAGTTGCACAATTATGAAATTTATTGTATATTAACTTCCCATGAGTAATGTGGCGCCCAAGGAGTCTGGGCCGACAGATTCAACACTTGGTAAAAACAAGAGTTTTATCGAACGAAAGTACGATATGTACCGTAATTGGGCAATCGGAACAACAGTTGGGGCAATCGTTTTGATGCTTGCCGGTACAGATAAAATTGCCTCACCCCTAAATCCACAAAAAGTAAACACGCTTAACCAAGAAAAAATCAGCTTACAGAGCAATTTATCCAGCGAACGGACAAAAGTACTAAAACTAGTAAATACTGGAATGATCTTAAGCGGTGCTACATTACGCGAATGGCAGCAAACGTTAGACCAGCAAGTAGGCCAATATAGCAAAGATTCAGCAACGACTGAAAGCCAAGTACAAATGATTGATGGCGCAATTGCTAACGAAGAAAACCACAATATATTAGCTGCTCTGTACTTTTTGATACCTGGTTTAGGTGCCGGCGCCTTAGCGGGAGCATTTGGCGGCAAAGCCTATAATTATGCCGCCGAAAAAGAAGCTCTGCGGCAACAAATATTCGGCGAAGAATAAAAAGTACCTTTTGGCAAACAGCAATGATTCTGCCCGAACAGAAGCTAAAGACTTTGAACGACTACTAAACAGTATAGCTGAGTGGTTTATAGATAATCCAGCCGTAACCTGGCAACGTGAACTGATGGAGGCAAGTCGCAATATGTGTCAACAGGCTTATAGCTACTAATTAACTGTAGCTAGAAACGTTTTGAACTTTTTATTGCCTAGCCGTAAAAGGACAATTTGACACTTTAAAAAAAGTTCCAGCATCTGTTAAGGTCACAATTTGTTGACCATTACCAAAATTATTTTGTATGGGTTGTTGCCCATTAGAATCCCTTGAGATTTGCCAATAACAGTTTGAGCCATTTGCCACATATACGCCTGTGGGTATGTCCTTCCCTACTTCATAAGTACCATCCCCCCACTGCTTCGCTTCAGTTGATGTGCTATTGCTGCTTTCGGTATTATTATTTAATACCTCCTGTGTTTGGGGTGTATTTTGCATCTGTATTGAGCCTGCAGG
>DATKGW010000012.1:0-131104 GCA_035510605.1 Patescibacteria group bacterium | reverse complement strand
GAGTGCTCCGGTTCGGTTAAGATTGTTACATTATTGGGCACGATTATATCGGCAACAGTGATTTTGTCACCGATTTCCACCAAGTTTTCTTGGCTGACGGTAACCTCATCCGGCAAATCCCTAGGAAATGCCTCGACCTGTACATGATCGAGTTGTTTTATGATCAGCAAGCCGGCTTTTTGAGCTGGAGCGTCATCACCTATAAAGACAATTGGGACTTCGGTTTCGACTTTTTCGGTTTGTTTAATAATGTCAAAAACAACATGCCGCAAAATATGTTTTGTAGGTTCAAAATTAACATCTTTTATGATGGTTAAATAGGTATCGTTGCCAACTTTTACATTAACCGGATGGTGTTTTCCGGCTTGGTGATATACCTTTAACATGTCTGGATAAGTCCCACTGACAATAATAGAATCCTTGCCGGGGTCATGTATAACCGCCGGTATGAAACCGGCGTTTCGGAACTTATTTAAACCTTTGCGGATTTGCTTACGCTCGGTCAATAGTAGTGTAATATCTTGACTGGCCACAGAAAACTCCCTTTAGTATTCTTTATTATGCCTTACTTCAGGTGTTAATTCAAAATTCTTTTTATAGCCATATTTTGTTAAGATAAAATTGATTATAAGGAGGTCAAAAATGGATAAGGAAATTCTTGTGGTAACAACAAATGATATACCCGGTTATGAGGTTGTTGAAGTACAGGGAGAAGTTTTTGGTCTGATTGTCAGAAGCCGAAATGTTTTCAGCAACATCGGTGCCGGTTTTAGGACCATTGTTGGCGGCGAAGTGGGTGGCTATACAAAATTGCTCATAGATAGTCGTGAAAAAGCTGTTGCCAGGTTGCGTAAAGCGGCTATAGCAAAAGGCGGCAACGCCGTTCTAGCGATGCGTTACGATTCCGGTGAAATCGGAAATGTCATGAACGAAGTTGCCGCCTATGGCACAGCCGTTACCGTCCGCAAAAAGAAGTAATTTATTTAACAGATAAAGCGCTATTGCTTGCATCTTACCAAGGTACTGCTATATTTAAGTTAATCTCATGGAGGTGTAAGTATGCCATCTGTCAGAAAAACAGTGTATAAGCAGGAATTTGGGCCGGAATTAGCCGGTGATTTTGTTGGCTGGGTAGACGTCAGAGAAGAAACAAATCAATATAATAGCCGCTTGGCTGTAGCTAATGTTGCCTATGCCAAAGTAGATAAGAAAGGTGCCGTTTACAGAGTCAGCCGGCAAGAAACAGAGGGTGAGAAACCTTTAACCGTTAGAGAAAGTCATGGCTTTTTACGTTCAATGGGGGCGACGGCCGTTGGCTATATGGCTAATAGGACTGTAATTGAACAAGACAGTTTTGCATATTATTGCCCGGATAAAATGATCCAATACCGGCGAGCAGAAGACCTAATACTATTGAACCCCTTTGATATCGAAGACCACTATCCCGATAAGTCAACAACCGGTAAATGGTATGCCGGCAAAACCGAATTGCTCGACGGTATAAAAGAACAGCTTAAGACCGCCAAGGCTGGCTGGTTGTGGCCAACGCTTTATTATGTCTTAGCTAGGGCAGCATCAAAAGAATCGATCTTGGCTGATCCGGCAATGCAAGAAACCACCAAAGAGGAGCTGGCCAAGACCGAAAAAGTTGTGAATCTGCTAAACCAACAGGCTGCCGAAGATGAGCAAATGCATCAAAACCTAACAGTATCCAAAAAGCCAAAACCAATCGATATTCCACAAGCATTTATGACCCAGCGTGAAAATGCCAGAAGCATTGAGGATAAAATAGCGGATTTGGATGAAAAAAGTTTAACGCTCAGGGCGTTTTTAAGGGTTGGCTGCCAAAGATACGATAACAATGAATATATGGATGCCACTAATCCCGAAAAAGAAGGTTACTATTCTGTTACGAGTTTGACCGCCCAATTAGACCAGCATAAAGTCGGTGTTGTAATAAACGAGTTAGGCCGGGAACTGGAAGAAATTGTTATGAGACTCAAATGGGCTCAAAAAACCAACCAGCAATTAGCCATGCTGGCCTTAAAAGAGGTCAATCCTTAGTTATCTGACTCAAGAAAATTTTACTAAATTCTATTTTTAATTTTATAATTTGTTTAATGTATGAGACTTATGCATCTTCTCCGGAAAATGTTTGTGGCAAAGAGATTGATCAAGATCTGCTTAACTCTGTTAATTTGGCTGAATATCTGCACCGTAATTCGTTGACTGAAAAACCACTTAGCTCAACCCACCTGGATGGTTATTCATTAATTCCGTTAAGAGTGCCAGATGGACAATACTTGAATTTTGGCTGGGTTGAAAATTTTTACGACTATAGCCAGGGTTATGCCTTGCCTAAACAGTATATAGACGGGAATTTCTACAAGCTTTGGTTAAATACCAACGTTGGTTTTGCACTATGTTATAAAGACAGCCCCAATGCCATGATCGGTTTAGACTTAGATTGGGGCAATGAGATCTTAATCAAACAAATCCAGGGCGTAATTGCGTATAAGGATAATGTAGGTTCGGGTAAAAGGCATTCTAGAGGATTGGCACCCTTGGATTGGCGTAAGTTAATGGTTGAACTAAGTGAAGATATTGCTGACCGATTGGGTTTTATAAAAACGGCTATAGAATCTGCCAAAACGGTTAGTTCTTCGCCCCAAAACAGATTTATGTCACCAGAACGTGCCAAAGATATTTATGACGAAACGGCCAGCAGGCTGGGCTATACCATGGAGCCGGATGGCTACTGGCACCGGCGAATTGCTTAATTTTTTTTT
Source organism: Patescibacteria group bacterium (assembly GCA_035510605.1). GTDB lineage: Bacteria > Patescibacteriota > Saccharimonadia > Saccharimonadales > CAIOMD01 > DATKGW01. Next base: position 128,315 of record DATKGW010000012.1, on the reverse strand, counting down.
ACTTAAATTTTATTAAAGCTTCGGCTACCACAAACAACCCGACCAGCAACCAGAAAAATATATCTACTCCGTGTGCTATGGCTTGGCCTAGCTTAGCGGAATAGTCTTTGTTTGGTGTGTAATCTCTATAGTTTAAACGCAGCCAGGCAAAATTAATTAGTAGCACGCCGCCAAAACAAAAAATACAAAAAATACAAAGGGCATCGACTCTAAAAATGCTTTCATATAAATACCACAGACCAAAACTCATCATAAAAAATGCCAGAAATTGCAGGACAAATCTTAAACCGCGCGCCACAGAAGAGCCGGTTAAACCGATGATTCCCGCCGTAATAGTAATTGTAAACAGAATCAGGCACATCAAGGAATTGGGAAAACCGAAAATTGAACTGACATGGGCATTCAAGATATTGGAACAGCTAAAAACCGAATTTAAATTACAACTTAAAACCGCCTGGCTGTTTTTTAGCAACTCCAATTTATCCAGTAGCTGCCAAAAAGAGGCAATAAAACCAGCCAGTGCCCCGACAACCATGACCAGATACAGTTTTTGCTGCTTGGTTAACATTTGCTTCCATTATAAATCAATTATCACTAGACAAAAGACCATAATCTTGATTATGCTTATATAGAAATAATAGGAGTATAAACAATGGCAAAAGAAGATAAATATTACCACCGTCACTGCGCAAAATGCCAAGGCGGCCTTTTTGGCGGTTGGGGGTTGGGCTTTATCGGCGCTTTGGTTTATTTTATGCAACTAGCCAACGGTTTTGGAGCCGTCGTAACCGGTATTCTAAAAGCTTTAGTCTGGCCGGCGTTCTTAGTTCACAAGTTGTTTGGCCTATAATTTATTTTGCTGAAAAATAAAAATAACTGACAGTAAAAAAGTATTTTGATTCAGGTGTTTTTAAGCATGAGATCAAGGAGCGTCATGCATAAAAAATATACCAATAAACTGTTCTGTTTTTCACCGCCGGTAATGATTGCCACGTTTCTTACGGAGATATGTTTATTGATTTATACAGTTTGGCGTTATCGGTTTAACAGGCTATCCCGCTTAGTTGCGGGCATGCTTTTGCTGTTGGCTATTTTTCAACTTGCCGAATATAACGTCTGCACGGGTAGATTCGGGCTGTTGCAATGGTCACGGTTGGGGTTTGTGGCAATCACGCTTTTACCGCCGCTGGGTATACACATCATCCATACAATAAAAGGCAAAAAACATTCGCCATTTGTTTATATGGGATATTTGATAGCCGCCGTGTTTGTTTTGAACTTTGCTTTTTCGGCAAATTCGCTAAATGGCCACCAATGCCTGGGTAACTATGTGCTGTTTCAAGTTAATCCCCATCTTGGTTGGATGTATGGTCTTTATTATTACGGATTGGTCGCTGCAGGCCTTTTAATGAGTTTGCAATTTGCCAGACAAACAAAAGAAAAAAGACAGAGGCAGGCTTTGTATGGTTTTGCGTTTGGCTACGCCGCTTTTCTTATACCCACTACTACAGCCGCTTTGCTGGATAAGGCGACAATTAGAGGCATTCCATCTATTATGTGTGGATTTGCCGTAATATTTGCCATAGTTGCAGCTGTTTGGGTTATGCCAAGAGCTAGCGAACCTAAAGAATTAAATTAACCGGTGGCCGATAAAAACTTATTTTTCTGGAGCCGGTTTATGACCGGGCCACCAGATTTTATAACCCAGCAGTACAGAAATCCCGGGGATCAAAAACGGGGCAATTACAAAAGCCGATAACAATACTCCAATAGATACAGCTGCACCCATTTGTGACAAAAAGCTAATTCCGCCAAGTAGCAATGAGCCAAAAGTAGCTGCCAAAATCAAGCCGGCCGAAGCTACGGTAGCGCTGCTATGTTCGACCGTTAAATCAGCTGCTTTGTGCGGCTTATGGCCTTCGCTGATTTCTTCGCGCAGACGAGTGATGGTTAAAATGTTATAGTCCGTGCCGATGGCTACCACGAATATATAAATAAACAACGGGATAAATGATATAAGGCCCGTATCACTGCCAATTTTAACGAATATCAAATTAGTTGCTCCAACTGTGGCGTAATAACCAAACCCCACACAAAGCAGCAGTAAGATTGGCGCTACTAAGCTACGCAAGAGTACCAATAAAATCACAAATATGAACGTGGCGGCTATGGGGAAGAGTACTGCAAGGTCACGATTAGTCACGGCTTTTAAGTCGGCAATTAACGATGTTGTTCCGCCAACATAAACCTTGGCACCATTAATATTAATACTGTGAGCATTGGTGCGGATCGGCCCTTCTAGATTGGCAAGAGCGGCGCTGCTATAAGGGTTATCTTTTAAAACGACACTGATTACAGCCGTTTTGCTATCCGGTGAAAACTGGGCGGGCAAGACATTGTTCACCCCTTTTGTTGCAGCGAGTTTTTGTTGCAATGGCAAAAGCTCGGTTGCCGAAAGTTGATTGGAGCCGGCGATATAGACCATGGTAGGGTTAATTATTCCAGCCGGAAAAGCTCCGATTAAGTCGTTGTATGCACTGGCCGACTGGGTGTTTTTTGGTGGTTTGCTAAAGGAGCTGAAATCGGATTTACTGCCAATCATAAAAGATGTCAGTACCAACAAAAAGACAATCACCAGGCCGACGGCTAAGCCTGGCCGGCGGGCGATAAAGCCGCCAATTTTTTTAGACACGGTCGGTATGGCAGGCTTATCCATCCAGGCCTTACTTGGCCAAAAAACTTTTGAGCCGACAATTGATACCAGGGCAGGTATCAATGTCATAGCGGCCAGCATCATCACTGCTACGCAGATTACCAAACCGGGCGCCATAGTCGAGAAGATACCGAATTTAGCAAAAAATAGAGCCGCAAAAGAAGTTAGTACAACCAGAGCTGCCGAAAAGATAGCTTTACCGGCCCGACCTAATGCAAAAGCCACAGCCTGACGGGTATGATCGCCACTGCGCAAGCGTTCACGGTAACGGAATAGCAAAAATAAAATATAATCTGTACCAATGCCAAAAAGTACCACCGTAAATATGATTGATAGCTGCTGGTCGACTTTAAAATTAAAGATTTTTCCCGCCAGGGCAATTAAAGAACTGGCCATTGTGTAAACTAAACCGACCGAAGCAATTGGCAGTAAACCGGCAAACGGACTGCGAAAGATAAGCGCTGGTAGAACCAACACCATTAGCAGAGTCCCAATACTGACAATTTTAAGAGCTCTGTTAGCAGCATCCTGAGTGTCATAGTTGACCGATTCACTACCGGTTGTAGAAGCTGAAAGATCTGTACCGGTTAACTGCTTATCTAAATTATCCCGTATTAATTTGACGGCGTTTAAAGTATTTTTATCATCCTGGTTGCCAGAGTAAATTACCTGAGCCAGTACAATTTTATGGTTTGGTGCTAATTGTTCCGGGCTGGATACAACACCGACTACGTGCGATAACTTTTGCGAGTTTAAAGCTAATACGGTTTGGCTAATTTTTTGCAGGTCACTGTCACTTAAAGCCGAACCGCTATTTTTCTTAAAAACAATTTCATCAGTCGGATTTTTGCTGTAAGGGGAGATTTTTTTAGCTATATCAAAAGCTTTTATAGATTCATAAGTTTTAGGCAGATAGCCGCTTTGATCATTGCTCTCTACACTGCTTAAGCTTGGCGATAAACCGATTATCAATATTGCCGCTATTAGCCAAACAGCTAAAACCCACCAACGATTTTTTACAATGAAATTACCAATTTTTTTCACTCATCATCCTTTTTAAAATTTAAACACTAAAAAACTAATTACTTTATTAATAGCTTAAATATTATACAAAAGTTGTTGTTTTTAGGCGAGTAATTTTATCAACCGGCTATATTTTTGTCCAGCCGGTGTTTATGTCTGTGTTTATAGGTAACTACCGTACCGGCAATACAGATTATTGCTAGTGGGATCTCTCCCAGCAGAGCCGTGATAAGTGCCAAATGAAATTCAGACGCCCGGTGAGCAGTTAGAATGTCAAACCAGGCATCGCATAATAAAGCTGTGGCGGTAGCCGGAGCTATGCTGGTGAACCATGTATAATTTCTAAGTGCCGAAATAGCCGTAGCGGCTAACAGTAGGGCGATGATTGCATCAAAACCGACCCAAGTGGTTCGCCAGTGGAGGGCTATCTCTTTGTCTGGTAAGTGATAACCTAAAAATGAAATCCAAGGGGTCAGAAAAATAGCTGCCAAAGCAAAAATATAGGCAAACAAGTAGAGCGCCTTATTTTGAGGCCTGTTGATTACCATAACAATAAAAGCATACTGCAAAATAACTGCAAGATGCAATCTGTATTATCACAGAAAACAATGTATTTTTTGCCAGACTCAGCTTAATTTAAGTTTGGTTTGTTACAAATCTTTTATAAGTAAATAAGGGATTATAAGCATGGCCGACAATAAGGATACAACCGAAAAAGAACAAAAAGAAGATAAAGAAGCAGAAGCTAATAATCATAATTACTCCGGCCACAAGTGGGGGCTGGCTTTGGCTGCGATTGTCATTGTGGTTATCTTGTTTATGCTTGGTGCCTTTGCGGATCACGTAGTTAACTTTAATCGTAATCACGGAACAGCTGTAACAACCGGTTTTGTGGGTAGAGGTATGGGTTTTGAGCGTCGTGGCTTTGTCGGGCAAGCCATTAGCACCAATCAAGTTGAAGTAAGCGGTGTGGTAACTGCCGTTAATGGCCAGAGCTTTACAATAGCCGGCAATGGTACTACCAATACCGTCCAAACCAATAGCAGTACCGAGTTTACCGGTGCTACAAAAGTGAATGTCAATGATAGTGTTGTTGCAGTCGGGACAACCAACAACAGTACTTTTACCGCCAGCCAGGTGGTGGTAAATAACAACCAGTAATCTTTGTAATAAAAATTACTTCATACAAAACGACACCGGGCTAAGATTACATTTAGATTAATCTCAGCTAAATCTAATATATGAGAGGTAAAATATAAGTATGAGAATCTTGGTCGTAGAAGACGAACATAAAATAGCCAACGCCATAAGACAGGGGTTGGAGCAGCAATCTTATGCAGTCGATATAGCTTACGATGGCGATGATGGCCTGGCCATGGCCACCAATACATCGTATGATTTAATAATTTTAGATCGCATGCTTCCGGGTTCGGTAGATGGCATCGGTATCTTAAAGGCTATGCGTCAAGCCAAAAATCATACGCCGGTATTAATCCTAACCGCCAAAGACAGAGTATTGGATCGAGCCCAAGGCCTTAATTCCGGGGCAGATGATTACTTGGTAAAACCGTTTGCCTTTGTTGAATTAATTGCCAGGGTCAGGGCATTGCTCCGGCGACCGCACCAGGCTGTCGATACAGCACTGGCATATCGGGATTTAAAACTGGAACCTGAGGCATTTTCGGTTGAGCGGGCTGGTAAACGGATCGATTTGACTACTAAAGAATTTGCCTTGCTGGAGTATTTTTTGCGTAACCCGGAGCGGGTCCTGACTAAAGATATGATTATGCAACACGTCTGGAGCTATGACGCTGATATTCTACCCAATACGGTAGAAGTGTATATCGGTTATCTGCGCCACAAAATAGACAAACCGTTTAAAGGTCCGGATTTTATCAACACCAAACGCGGTTTTGGCTATTATTTTGGGGTTATAGCGTGAAACCTCATCGGGCCTCGGTAAAATTGGCTGGTTTATATCTTGCTATCATGATGGCAATCAGCGTATTTTTTAGTATTAATTTATATCGGGTATCGGTACAGGAGTTTAATCGTGACTTAAGAGGGCAGGGAGCATTTTTAAATCACCTGCCCGGCGGTTTTGGATTAACACCACCAAATCGTGAGCAATTTTTAATGGATCGTGAACAAAGTTATAATCATGCCAAAAATCACGTACTGGAGCAGTTACTTATTACCAATCTGATAATTTTAGTCGGTGGCGGTTTCCTTTGCTATTACCTGGCCCGTCGGACTTTAAAACCGATAGAAGAAGCTCATGAGGCCCAAAGCCGCTTCACGGCTGATGCCAGCCACGAACTGCGGACTCCGATTGCCGTGATGCAAAGCGAAATCGAAGTTGCCCTTATGGATCCAAAATTAACGCTAGCTCAGGCCAAGGACAGGTTAAAAAGCAACTTAGAAGAACTGGCCAAATTAACAAAATTATCAGAAGGCCTGCTTAGGTTGGCGAGGTTAGGTGATAATGGCTTGGAGAAAAAAGATGTCTCCTTGCCAGCCGTAGCCAACCAAGCGGTTGACAGAGTACTGCCGACAGCCGAAAAAAAACGGATTTTAATTAATATTGATGCTAAAAAAGACATAAAAATTGAAGCTGATGAAGCCAGTCTGGTTGAGGCTCTAGTGGCAATATTGGATAACGCCATTAAATATAGTCCTGAAAAAACTGAGGTAAAAGTACAGGTTATTAAAGAATCAAACCACGTTAACGTCCAAATTGTAGATCAAGGTATTGGTATCAAGGCAGACGAGTTAACATTAATATTTGACCGTTTTTATCAAGCCGATTCGGCTAGAAGTAAGAAAAATTTACAAGGTTATGGATTGGGTCTGGCTATCGCCAAGAATATTGTTGAAATTAATGGCGGGACTATTTTAGTGGACAGCAAGCCCGGTAAAGGCTCAACTTTTACAATACAGTTGCCACTAAAGAGCTAAGAACTTTTATAACGGCATGGACTAAGAAGTTATGCAACATGGTGTCAATAAATATAGAATTTACCGCTGGTCTTTTTATATAGGCCTACTGGTGACTTTGTTTTTATTGATACTCGGATGGTGGCATAGTAATTATTCTTCTTTGCTGGTGCCAGGTGCCAGATCTATTGCTATTGGGAGATTGCTAGGTTTACTGGCAGCCTACACGATTCTACTGCAAGTACTATTAATTAGCCGTGTACCTTTTGTAGAAGAAAATTTTGATTTGCATGAGGCGATAGATTTACACAGGCTTAATGGCTATGCCATATTAGTCGCTGTCATTGGCCATGTTGTTTTTGTAGTACTGGGATATGCCTCACCGGTTCATGCTGGGCTTTGGCACCAGTTTTGGCAATTTAATACCAGTTACCGCGACGTTTTTAAGGCAACAATAGGCACAATAATCTTCTTCGTGGCTGTTGGCTTATCCGTATATGTAGTCCGCAAAAAAATGAGCCATGAGCTATGGCACCTGACACATCTGGCTATTTACGCAGCCATTTTATTAACGTTTTTGCATCAATTGAGAGTTGGTGGTGATTTTCATTCGCAGCGCTGGTTTGTAGCTTACTGGTATACCCTATATTTTTTGGTGATAGGTATGCTTGGTTATTATCGTTTTATTAGAATATTTTTGGCATATAACAGGCATCGATTTAAAGTTGAACGAGTGGTAAAGGAGGCTACCAGTATATATTCGGTTTATATCACAGGGCGATATATATCATTGTTTTCATTCAAACCGGGCCAATATGCCACCTGGAGGTTTTTAGAAAAGGGGTTATGGTGGGAAACCCATCCTTTTTCCTTTTCGGCCGCTCCCGGTAAACGACAATTGCGAATTACAGTCAAAGCCAGTAGTAAATATGGCGAAAAATTAGCAAATTTAAAGCCCGCTACCATAGCATTAATTGATGGCCCCAGGGGTGCTTTTACTATAGACAGGGCTAGAGCAAAAAATATTATCTTAATAGCTGGCGGAATAGGTATAACCCCGTATTTATCTAAAATCGATGAGTTGATTAAAGCTGGTAAGTCGGTGACGCTACTTTATGCAGTCCACGACACTGGACAGATTGCCTTTAGGCAAGAATTATCCAATTTAAAAAGTAAGGGTTTAAAGATAGAAGTGTTTGTCAGCAGTGAAGGCCGGCGGATAACACAAGATGTGCTAAAAGAACACATTAAAGACGACACTGTTATTTATGTGTGCGGGCCAGATAACATGTCAAAATCATTCGTTTCGACATTAAGAATACTCGGGCTGCCTCAAAGAAGTATTATCGCCGAGCGATTTGCCTTTTAGTAATTATCAAATTGCTTGGATTTAAAGGCGTTTAGTTTGCTATCTATAAGCAAAGCCTCGTAGCCTTCTTGCTTGTCGATAAAATTTATACCTTTTTTACCCATCGCAAAGATGGCGGTAGCAAAAACATCAGCAGTGATAATATCTAGCCCAATTACGCTAACGGATATTAGCTGTCTGGCTGGTTGATAATCTTTTGGGTTTAAGATATGATCACCCCGCGCATAATTACCGGATGTGGCAATACTCAGGTTTTTGGCCGACACGGTGCCAAAAATTTGATTTGTGTTTAAAGGATGTTGTAAACCGGTGTGCCAGACATGATCATCGCAACTTCTCATCATAATATCGCCGCCGGCATTAATCGAATAAGTGCCCAGACCCTTACTTTCAATTATGTTAGCGGTTTGCCGGATAGCCCAACCTTTGACGTAACCGGTCGGGTCAAACGTGCCATCATAATAGGCCGAAAAATAGCCCGCAGTTAGCTTGGTAAACCGGTCACAAGCCTTTTTGATATCTCGCATATCTTTACTTAATTGCTGTGGCTCAATCTCGCCGTTCTTAAATTTGGATAATTCGCTGGTTTTTTTGTAAGGGCTGAATTGAGCATCAATTTTACGGAGCAAATTAAAACATTCATCAAAAGTTTCCATAACATCATAATCAGGAATATCAATAGTGATAGGCATCCCCATGATTTGAGCAACTTGTAACATATTGATTATATTTTAGCGCTATTTAATGCCGCCTGAAGTGACTGAATATAGCTGTTGGTCGTCAGTGTGGCACCGGAAATATTATTTATGTTAGCGCTTTGAACTGCCAGGGTTTCGCTTACCAATTGTGGAGCGGCGTAGTTATTTATTGACTGCGAGCGAATATTATCTTGGGGTATTTGCAAGAAGTTTATGCCGGTAATCTTGCCGCCGCTAATATTTACAGCAACCTGAACATTGCCATAGCCATTAAAGACACTAGACCCGGAAAATGTACCATTTTTATAACTGACGTTTTGAGTTGTTTGAGCAGCGGGCCTGGACGGGGCATTAGTGGCATCATCTTCCTCGCTATTAGATAAAACGGTGTTTAAATTAGAAGTTGTTACAGAAGTTATAGCAGTAGCGGTTTTTGATTGCGGTGGAGCCATGTAAGCCGCAATTATACCTAAAAGCGCAACCGTAATAATTATAAGCAATGATTTTTTCATATTGAGTAGTTTAGTATATATATTATATCTGAAATTTAGTTGAGTATTTTATATATAATAAGCTCAGCTTGCTCTCAGTGGATAGAGTTAAGATTAAAAAGTATATCTGTAAAAATAATCGAAAGGAAAAATAGTGAATGTAGTAACCAGAGGGATTCGCAATGCCTTTAGGAATAGCATTCGTACGTTATCCATAGTACTGATTTTGAGTTTAAGCGTTGGATTGTCTTTGGCCATGCTGGTATCCAGGCAAGCCGTGCAAACCAAAATAGATTCAATCAAAAGCTCTATTGGCAATACTATTAGCGTATCACCGGCCGGAGCCAGAGGCTTTGAGGGTGGCGGCAACCCATTAACCGAAACCCAGTTAAGCCAAATTAAATCGATAACCCATGTTGCCGGTGTGGTAGAAACACTGAATGATCGCTTGACAACCAGCAACACCAATTTGGCATCGGCTATTGATGCCGGGAGTTTGGGCCAACGCTTTGCCCAAAATTCAGGCGTTTCATTTACGCCTAGGGATAATGGTAATCCCGGAGATGTCTCGGTTAGTGGCGGCAGCAGCTCATCCGGCACCATGACGTTTACTCCACCGGTTACGGTAACTGGAACCAATAATGTGACCGACGCTTCGGTGTTTAATGCCAGCAGTGTAAAAATCACCAGTGGCCAGGCGTTTGATCCTTCGGTAGATAGTAACGTGGCGATAGTCGGTAAAAGTTTGGCTGCTAAAAATAATCTTAGCGTTGGTTCGACCTTTACGGCCTATAGCGCCACCGTTAAGGTGGTTGCGATTTATGACGCTGGCAATACTTTTGCCAATGACGGTTTAATTATGCCTTTGGCTACGGTGCAACGGCTTTCCAGTCAAACCGGCGACGTTACAAGCGCAACGGTAATAGTAGATTCAATCGATAACTTAAGTTCCACTACGACCGCTATCCAAAACAAGCTTGGCAGTGCGGTGGATGTCGTCAACAGCCAGGATACGTCCAATCAGGCAATTGCGCCTCTGCAAAATATTAAAACCATTTCCCTGTTTAGCTTGATCGGGGCAGTAGTGGCCGGCGCGGTCATAATACTCTTGACCATGCTGATGATTGTCAGGGAGCGTCGCCGTGAAATCGGTGTCATGAAAGCTATTGGTGCCTCTAACTTAAAAACGACTTTGCAGTTTGTCAGCGAGGCGGTCACGTTCACGATTATGGGAGCTGTTATCGGTATCGGTATCGGTATAGCTGCGGCTAGCCCGATCACCAAAGCTCTGGTAAATAATAGTTCTAACAGTACTACCCAAACAGCTGCCAGGGTGGGGGGCCAGGGAGTCAGGGGCATTGCTCGTACTTTTGGAGCGAACAGTGTCACTAATATACGCAATATTCAAACAACCATCGGTTGGAGCATACTGCTCTATGGCATCGGAGCTGCGATTTTGATTGCCATTGTAGGCAGTGCCATTCCGGCCTGGTTGATTAGTAAAGTAAGACCAGCAGAAGTAATGAGGGCCGAATAATGTTAAACGTTAAAAATGTTAGCAAGCAATTTTCTTCCGGCGGTACAAAAGTAATTGCCGTAGACGATATTAGCCTGCATGTGCCAGAGGGCTATTTTGTATCAATAATTGGCCGTAGCGGTAGCGGTAAAAGCACGCTGCTGGCACTGCTTGGGGCGTTGGACAAACCGACTTCCGGCGACATAGAGGTTGACGGCAAGAAGATTAATAAAATGAATGACCATACTCTTATTAAATATCGTTGTAATAAAATTGGTTTTGTCTTTCAAAACTATAACCTGGTACCTAATTTGACAGCTATCGAAAACGTAATGCTGCCGATGGAATTTGCCGGTGTTAAGAAACCTGAGCGTAAAAAACGGGCAATCGAGCTGCTAGATCAGGTTGGTTTAAGTGCCGGCCAGCAAAAACGTAAACCGGGGCGCTTAAGTGGTGGCGAGCAGCAACGAGTAGCCATTGCCAGGGCTTTAGCCAATCGGCCCAAGCTGATTTTGGCTGATGAGCCTACCGGTAATCTGGATAGTCATACCGGCAAAGTGATTTTTGATATGCTCCACAGTCTGGCAAAATCCGAGAAGACTACCATTGTGGCGGTAACGCATGATTTAAGCATTGCCGGTAAAACCGATATGTCTTTTCACCTGCTTGACGGCAAACTAGTAGATAGTAAAAAGATCAAGGCTTAAGATATGAAAAATAACAAAATCTGGTTAATTTTATTTACCACGCTTGTCGTAATAATTGTCGGCGTGGCAGCTTTTTTGGGAGGCATGCAGCTCCAAAAATCTAATGATAAGTCATCTGCTGCCAACTCGGTCGGCGGTGGATTCCAAAATGCATCTGCTAGCCAGCGCCAAGCTTTTGCTGCTAACGGTGGCGGACGCAGCGGCGGCTTTGACGGTCTTAGCGGACAAATCGCTAGCGTGGGGACAAACACAGTGACCATTACAACCAGTAGTGGCAGCACCGAAGTAGTTAACCTTGATTCCAGTACTACAGTCGCCAGCGAAACTACGGCTACAGCCAGTGACTTGGTGGTTGGTAAGACGATTACTATTACTCCAAACTTTGGTAACAATAGCAGCGATAATACAACTATTACTGCTCGCCGAATAACCATTACCAATTAGAGACAGATAATTTCTAGTAAATAGGTAAATTGGCAATAGAAAAATTGCTAAAACTAGTAATTATGATATAGTAGGTAAGGTATGAGGAACATCTACTTAATATTAGGGGTGGCGGTATTTGTTATATTGCTGATATTCATTATTTTCGGCCTTAACCGCCCGGTGACAACTACTAATAATTCAAAGCCGGTTATCATGTCTGATTTCGCTGATACTAACGCTGATGTGATCTACACTACCGAAGGTATTATTAACGGTGATGAATTACACCGCATTATTAAGATTACTGTCGATAAAAACAGCCGGATGGTTGAAGTGATATCCGGCTACCAAGGCACCATAATTAAATCCGAATCTTTTACCAACAACAGCAGTGCCTTTAAAGCATTCTTGGCAAGCTTGCAGGCTGAAGGCTTTATTGCCAAGCGTAGCAAACCCGGCTCAACCAATAGCTTGGGGCAATGCCCGCTTGGGACTAAATATTATTTTGATTCAACCGGTATTACCGGTGCCCCGGGCGATTTATGGATAACCAGTTGCTCAGCAAAAATCGGAACATTTGCCGGCAGTTTAAACAGCGTACAACAATTATTCCAACTACAGATTCCCGATTACAACAATATAGTTTCCGGCGTAAACCTCAAATAAATTAACAGCTGTATTTATTAAGAAGCTACTTACTTTTCGGCAGGGGATTAGTTACAATACGGTGGTAAGCATTAGCATATAAAATTAAGAGTGGGCAAAATGAACCAAGACAAAACTCCTTACGAACAGTACATGCGGGCCGCTAATTATTTAACTGTTGCCCAAATTTTTTTACAAGACAATTTTTTGCTGGAAAGGCCACTAACTTTTGATGATATTAAACCACGGCTTTTAGGACATTGGGGCTCCGGGCCGGGGGTTAATCTAGCTTACTTACACCTATCTAAATTTATTCAAAAACATGGGTCAGACACGATGTTTGTACTGGGACCCGGCCATGCCTTTCCGGCCTTGCAGGCCAATCTGTTTTTAGAGGGTACACTTGGCCGTTTTTATCAGGCCGCTGAGCATACTTATGACGGTATAGGCTTTATCTGCCGCAACTTCAGTTGGCCATATGGCTTCCCCAGCCACAGCAACCCAGGTACACCTGGAGTAATTTTGGAGGGTGGAGAGCTTGGTTATTCATTGGCAACATCTTACGGAGCTGCTTTGGATAACCCGGATTTAATTGTGGCCTGTTTGGTTGGCGATGGCGAATCCGAAACCGGCCCGGCCGCCGGTGCCTGGCATATCAACAAACTGATTGACCCTAAAATAAACGGCACCGTTTTGCCTATTTTGCACTTAAACGGTTATAAAATATCAGCCCCTACCGTGTATGGCCGCATGAGTGACGAAGAGCTGATTGATATGTTTAAGGGCTATGGCTACAAACCCCGTATTGTCAGTGGTGATGATTTGCATACCCAAATGGAAGAAACGCTGGACTGGGCCTACAACTTAATCCATAAAATTAAAACCGAAGACCGAAAAGACTCGCCGCATATGCCAGTGATAATCATGCGTACTCTTAAGGGCTGGACGGGCATCAAAGAGCTGAATGGCCAAAAGATAGAAGGCAACTGCCTGTCGCATCAAGTAGTGTTAACAGAGGCTAAAACCGATGAAAACCAACTGCATTTGCTAAATCAGTGGCTTAAATCATACAAGTTTAATGAATTATTCAACGAAGAAACTGGCTTTGGTGATTTTATCGAAGCCGTCATGCCCCCGTCAGATAAACGGATGGGGATGACCCGCCATGCCATAGGTGGCGACCCGGTTTACAAACCGCTTAAATTACCACATCTGGAACTTTTTGCCGAAGACGCCAGCAAACCCGGCACCATTGGCTCCAGCAGCATGCGCCGGGCCGGTCTTTATTTAAGTGAGGTTTTTAAACTCAATAAAGAAGAACACAACTTCCGCTTTATGTCACCCGACGAAACTTACTCCAACAAGCTGGACGAAATATTTAAGAACACCAAACGGGCATGGGTCTGGCCGCTGGAGAGTTGGGACAAGGATATGTCGTTTGATGGGCGGGCCATGGAGATGCTCAGCGAACACAACATGCAAGGCTTGGCCCAAGGCTATATTTTGACCGGCCGGCATGCCGTTTTTGCCTCTTATGAAGCTTTTATTATGATTGTAGCCAGCATGGTCGACCAATATGCCAAATTTATTCAACATGCCAGGCATGTGGTTTGGCGTCGGCCGGTAAGTTCGCTAAATTACATCTTAACTTCTTCGGCCTGGCGGCAAGACCACAACGGCTTTTCTCACCAAAACCCCGGCTTTATAGATGACGTTTTGCGCCGCGAGGGTGATTATATAAATGTTTACTTTCCACCGGATGGTAATTCTACGCTGGCAGTACTGGAAAGATGCTTATCGTCCACCAATGAGATTAACGTTATCGTAGCGGCCAAGACTCTTGAACCGCGTTGGTTGACCCCAACATTGGCTGTCGAATCTTTGCGGGCCGGAGTTATGACTTGGGATTTTGCCAGCGATAGCAACCCGCAAATTGTGATGGCCGCCGCCGGTGACTATCTTGTCAAAGAAACATTAGCGGCGATTGACCTAATTAAAACCGAATGCCCGAATATACGCTTAAGATTTGTTAACATTATGGCTTTGTCTTCGCATGGTTTGGGCAACGGCGGAGTTTCTGTCAGCCAAACCGAGTTCGACGAAATATTCACCGATGATAAACAGGTAATCTGTAATTTTCACGGTTATCCCGAAACCTTAAAATCGATTATTTACGATTATACTGATCACAAGCGGTTCAATATCCACGGTTACATAGAAAGCGGTTCTACAACCACTCCATTTGATATGCATGTGCGCAACCATACCAGCCGTTACGATTTAGCCATAGAAGTCTTTGAAAAATCGGCCGAGCAAGCTGTTATATCTACCCAAGAAGCTGAAGCTTTGGTGGTCAAATATCGCAATAAAATTGATGAAAATACATCTTATATTAAACTGCATGGCATTGATATGCCGGAGATTGATGCTTGGCAATGGACCCGTTAATTTTAGCCGCCAATCCTGGTAGTTCCAGCCGCAAGTATGCCTTATATACTAAAGACAAATGCTTGGTTTCGCTGAATTTTGAGCATGCCGAAGATGGCCGCATTGTCTGCACCATGACTACAGCCGGCAAATCCACCGTATTGCGTTCCAAGATAACCCAACTGGACGATGTCACGGAGCATGTTGTGCCAATTCTGGATAATGCCGGTATTGCCAAAAGAGCGCACATATCCGGTATTGGCTTACGGGTCGTGGCACCGAGCCGTTATTTTTTGCAGGATCATTTGCTTGATGCCGAATCTGTTGGGCACCTGTATCAGCTTAAAGATAAAGCTCCCTTGCATGTCAGCGTGACCTTGCAAGAAGTTAAAAGGTTAAAACAACATTATTCTGACATCCCGATTGCCCTAATTTCCGATTCGGCATTTCATGTCACCAAACCGGATTGGGCTTGGAACTATGCCATACCGCTCGAAGATGCTGACCGCTTAGAAATTAAGCGCTTTGGTTATCACGGCATATCACTAGCGGCAGTCGTTAAACTGTTAACTAAAAAACATAAACTACCCGATAAATTGATTGTTTGTCATTTGGGCAGCGGTAGCAGTGTCTCGGCAATATTAAACGGGCAGAGCGTCGATACGACTATGGGTTACTCGCCGCTTGATGGTCTAATGATGGCCACGCGCAGTGGTTCAATTGATCCGGCAGCGGTTCTGGCGATAAAAAATGAACTAAAACTGGATGATATTGCCATGGAAAAATACCTCAATAAATCCAGCGGACTTTTAGGTATCAGTGGTAGTTCGCCGGATTTAAGGGATCTTTTGGAGGCCGAAACGACTGGTGATTATAAGGCCGGGCTGGCTCTGAGGATGTATGTTAACGGAGCGCAGCAGGCCATTGCCAAAATGGCGGCTAGTTTAGGCGGAGTTGACGGCTTGGTTTTTACCGGCACAGTTGGCGACCGCTCATTTATTTTGCGGCAGCGGATTATAGAAAATCTATCATTCATGGGATTGGCCGTGCAAGACTCTATTAACAAAAGAGTTATCGAACCGGCCAAACTTATTCGTATCAGCCCCCGTAAACGTCTAAGGCCGGTATATGTTATTACTACCGATGAAGCTCACGAAATCGCCCGCCGCGCAATAATTTGTATTGGATTATAAACGATTGACAAAAAATTAAGCTAACAAACTATGCCGATAATATCCAGAAAACAGAATTTAAGAAGATTTAAAAAAGCCAGAAAGAGTTTAAAGCTATCCGAAAAGCGTTCATTGGCTATTGCTAAGAGTATATTAAATTATAAAAGCTATAGCCGCTTCCAGCGTATGCTGGGGCCGGGTATTGTTACCGGAGCGGCTGATGATGATCCATCGGGCATCATAACTTATTCTCAGACCGGTGCCGTCTATGGCTACAGTTTACTTTGGACGGCACTTTTTATGTACCCGATGCTGCTTTATGTCCAAGAGGCTTGTTCGCGCATAGGTGCTGTCACCGGTAAAGGTCTGGCGGCGGTTTTACGAGATAATTATAGTCGTAAATTACTGTATTTTGCCGTTTCGTTGGTTCTATTTGCCAACGTTATCAATATCGGAGCCGATATCAGTGCCATAGCCAGTACGACCAGGCTGTTTATCCCCGTGTCGGTATCAATTTTAGCTGTGATTTATGCGATTGTCATCTTGCTTCTAGAGATTTTTGTCAGCTATAAAAAATATGCCAAAATTTTAAAGTGGCTGACCTTGTCGCTACTGGCCTATATTTTTACGGCCCTGATGGTCAGTGAACCATGGGGTAAGTTGTTATATTCCACAGTCCATATAAATATACATATTGATTTCGCCATGCTTTATATTTTGGTTGGTCTATTGGGTACTACAATCAGCCCATATCTTTTCTTTTGGGATACATCCGAAGTGGTAGAGGACGAAATAATGCAACATCGTCTGGCGGAAAATACTCAAAAAGAGCCGCGTCTCAGCCGGCGTTTTTTGCGCAGCGTGCATCTGGATAATTTTGTCGGCATGACGTTTTCCGAGATAGCCACCTGGTTCATGATTGTGACCTGTGCCACGGTTTTGCACTTTAACGGAGTAACCCAAATCAATACTCTGGCCGATGCCGCCAAAGCTCTGGAGCCTCTGGTCAGGAGTTTCCCTGATTCCGGTTTGGTGGCTAAGATAATCTTTTCGGCCGGTGTGCTGGGTCTGGGATTTTTGGCCATTCCGGTTTTGGCCGGCTCGGCTTCATATGCCATCAGCGAAGTTTTTGGTTGGCGTGAAGGCTTGCATCGGCGGCTAAAAAGAGCAGTCGGCTTTTATATGATTATTGTTGTGTCGACACTGGCCGGTTTGGCGATTAACTTTTTAGGTATCAACCCGATCAAAGCCTTGATTTTTGCGGCGGTGTTTAACGGTTTGGCGGCGGTGCCCTTACTGTTTATGATTGCCAGAGTCGGCAATAATGCCAATATCATGGGCCAGTATAAGAATAAGTTTGTGTCGAATCTGGTCATCAGGTTAACATTTGTAGTGATGCTGGTAGCCGGTCTGGTGTTGATTTATTCATTTATCAAAGGGGCTTAAGCTGGCTTAAGCATAAACAACTTGCCGCTTCCCTTAACAAGTGGGATTATATAACTTAAAGTTATGAAAATTGAAAGAGTCCGGTCGAGGTGGGTGCTAGACTCACGCGGTAATCCAACGGTAGAAGTTGATGTTGTTCTGCGTGGTGGGATTTTTGGCCGGGCCGCCGCGCCGGCCGGGGTGACTGTCGGCTTAACAGAAGCTGCCGAACTAAGGGATGACAGCCATCGGTTTGGCGGCAGGGGTGTCAGCAAAGCGCTAAATATAGTCGAGCATGCCATTGCTCCAAGCTTAAAAGGTTTCGAGGTGGATAACCAAGAAGGCCTCGATGCCCGGCTTTGCTCGCTTGACGGTACAACCGATAAAAGTCGCTACGGTTCCAATACGATTTTAGCGGTTTCTTTAGCTGCCGCCCGGGCTGCTGCGCAATCTAAACAACTTCCCTTTTACCGCTACATTGCACATCTGGCTGATCATAAAAAACTACTTCTGCCCATGCCGATGTTTAATATTATAAATGGCGGGGCTCACGCCGATGATTCGACTGATTTTCAAGAATATATGATTATCCCTAAAGCAGCTCACGACATTTACAGTGCTGTGAGGATAGGCACGGAAGTCTTCCACGAACTCGGTAAAATTTTAGAAGCTAAAAGCTATTCCTCGTCACTGGGTGACGAAGGCGGTTATGCGCCGTGGCACATAAAAAGCAACACTGAACCGCTGGATATGATTATGCGGGCTATCTGGAAAGCCGGTTATGACCCTGGCGAAGATGTTGTACTGGCCTTGGATATTGCTGCCAGCCAGTTATATGGGAAGGGTCGCTATCATTTTAGTTGTGAAAAAAGGGAACTGGGCGCTAAAGCCTTAACCGATTGGTATGCTGAATTAATCGAAAACTATCCGATTATCTCAATCGAGGATCCGTTTTTTGGAGAAGCTTGGGCTGATTGGAGTAATTTTAACAGGCAGTTCGGAAGCAAAATCCAAGTAGTTGGTGATGATTTAATAACTACTAATTCGCGTCGTTTGCAAAAAGCCATCAGCCAACAAGCCGCCAATAGCTTGCTGGTCAAACCCAACCAGATAGGCACGCTGACGGAAACTATTCAAACGGTAAAAACCGCTCAGGCTGCCGGTTGGCATACGATTATGTCGCATCGCTCCGGCGAAACCGAAGATAATGCCATTGCCCACTTGGCTGTCGGCCTTAATTGTGGCCAAATAAAAGCCGGTTCGGTGGCCAGTGGTGAACGAACAGCCAAGTATAACGAACTGCTCAGAATCAGCGAAAGTTTGCAATGCGACAGCTTGTGTCCTTTTTAAAGATCAGCCGTAGCATCTGGTATACTTTTATAAGTTAGGGAGGAAAAATGAATATTCAAAAACCATTAAAATTATTAGATGATTATACCGATTATCTGGTCTGGTCAATAGCTACAGCTGGTCTGTTTGGCAGCCTGTATTTTAGCGAGGTCTTAAATTGGTATCCGTGTTTACTGTGTTGGTGGCAACGCATTTTTATGTATCCGTTGGTGGTAATATTTGCTGTCGGAATTCTGCGTAAAGATAAAAATGCCGTTTACTACGGCTTGCCCTTGAGCCTAATCGGCGTGCCGGTTTCTTTGTACCAATCTTTGCTGCAGTGGGGGGTTTTGCATGAGTCGGTTTTTAATTGTACCGCTAGTTCGGATGTATCCTGCTCCAAGCCGCAGATTGATTGGCTGGGCTTTATCACCATTCCGTTTATGTCCTTTGTGGCATTTACGGCTATCAGCGCACTATTGACATGGCGCATTTACCGGATGCGCAATCTCAAGACCAAATAAAAATTACTCTTCTAAACCGACTTCTTGGGCATTTTTATCATGCTCAACCGCTTGCAAATAGACCTGGATAGTCGTTACGATTAGAATCATTAGTACCGGCCCGATGACAATCCCCAAAAAGCCGAACATGGCAATACCGGCAAATACCGATAAAATCGTCAATGACGAATCCAGCCTGGCGGTTCTTGGTACAAACCGTGGTCGCAAGACGTTATCGATGTTGGTAACAATCACGATATGGCCGAAAATTAATAGGATGCCTTGCCAGATATTACCGGTAATCAGCATTATTATACCTGTCGGTATTACCAATATACCGCCACCAAGCGGGATGATAGACAAAAACGTGACCAAAACGAACCAAAATATAAAGTAATGGATACCGGCGATATATAACAAGCTGGCGTCGACCAGACCCTGCATCAAAGCTATGGTAAATTGTCCCTTAACCATGGCGCTGGTCATGGCCGCCATTCGTGACAGGTAAAGATCAGACACTCTATCGCCCAAGGGGTTTAATTTACGGATGGTGCCCAGCCACTTGTCTTGATTTTTTAAGAATGAAATAAAAATGAATATAAAGATAACTGCTTTTGTCAGGTAAGAAGCGAAACTGCCGGCAAAATGAGCTACGTAATTGAACGAGGATCTAATCAGCACGCTGGTGTTATTTTTCAGCCAGTCAAAAACCTGACCCGAACTTATATGATGTACACTGTGGCCGGGCAACTTATCGATAATGTGGTTGATGGCGGTAATTACATTATTAATAATGTCACCGATGGATGTGCCACTGGCGGCCGAGCGTTTGATGATATCCGCTACCTGAAAGGCTTGGTCGACAGTAACTACCAGAACTATGGCAACGGGGATAGAAATCGTAATAATGGCAACAAATAAAGTGATTGTCACCGATAAATTCTTTTTGCCCTTAGTCTTTTTAAATAGCCATCTGTATATCGGGTTGTATAAAAACGCCACAATCGCGGCTAAGGCAATTAATGAAAAATAATGGCGCAAAAAAACGGCCGCAAACAACAAAGCGATGATGAGTGTAATTGTCAGTGCCCGGCGTTGTTTTAAATTCATCTTTGAATGTATCTGATAATTATCATCATTATAACCGCCAGATAGGAAAAAATATAGGTGTGATATCCAGATGTTTTGTTTTAGCCAATAGAGTCTTTATAATAGCTATTTGAGCGTAAGCATTAATGCGTAACAAATTAAGGAGAAGAATGAATATGGGGCAAAACAAGTCTCAACCACAAAAAGGTTTTGGCGTTGTAGAGCTAGTGCTTATTATTGTCGCAGTTGCTGCTGTGGTGGCTGTTGGTTATTGGGTTTTTGAACAGAGAAATAAAACTGCCACCACCAACGAAGCGGCCGTTGCTACCGTGACTAATCAGCCCGGCCAAAGCATCGTCAACAGTATTGATAGCGAAGCTACTAGCGAAGGTTCAATTGATGGCACAACCAGTAATTCGGAATCAGCCCAGGCTGCGGTCAGCCAAAGCACGGTGACTCAGGTAGGAGACAGCGCAAATGCGGCCAGTTTCTAAATTTTTGAGTATATTGGCTACCGGTGCCATTCTGGTTTTGTCTTTTGGCACAACTTATGCAGTAGCAACCAACACCAATCAATCAACAACCAATGAAAATACCTGTTCCAGGTTGGATAATGTCTTGGATCGTCTAAATAGCGATGTTACTACCCGGGTAGCCAAAATTACCACCGAACATCAGGCTAATACTGCCAAATTAACCAAAGATCGTACCGCTTGGGATAATAAAATTGCCGCTGCCAGAAAGAGTTGGGATAGCATAAGGTCCCAGTACTTTTCCCGGTTAGAGGCCAAAGCAACAACCGACCAGCAAAAAACAGCAGTCCAAACGTTCGAAACCAACATTAACGATGCCGTTTCGTCCCGCCGCAGCGCCTATGATACCAACCGTTCAACCTACCAGGCGGGTGTGGATTCGGCGATTGACAAAAATCAAGCAGATATAGATCAGGCTGTGACAAACTTGCGTTCGGATTATGCGGATGCCGTGGCTAAGGCCCAGGATAATTGCGCCAACGGTACGGCGTATAAAGAAGTAGCTGCCACACTGACCACCGACTTACAAGCAGCCAGGGCTAAATTTAGAGCCTCACGTGCGGCCAATACCAACATTGCCCAGATAGCCCAGAATTTAGCGGCAATCGAAAAAACCGCCGACCAGACAGCCGACCAACAGTTTAAGGCAGCCGTAAATGCAGCTTACCAACAATTAAGAAGTGCATTTGGAAAAGCAATATAAATTTACCTTGTAATCCAACTAGCTGCACGATAAGCTAATGGAGGAAGCGTTAAAACTTCCAATTAAGCCGGTTGAAACACACCGGCTTAATGTTTTTAAAGGTTATTTTTAGGTTATGCTTTAGAATATAAGTAATGACAAATGTGATTTTATTGGTAGTACTGGGTGTGGTGGTCATCGGTTTGGGCTTTACCGTTTACTATTTGTCGCAAAAAATCGGCAACCTAAAAAACGATACTGCCGCCGGACTCATCAAGCAGGACATGACCAACCTAAGCGATAATATAGAAAAGCTCAAAGACAGCCTAAACCTATCTGTTAATCAGCGGCTGGATAAAAGCCAGGCTATGATGCGCGATTCTATCGCCAAGCAGTTTAGCGAAAGTGCCAAACTAATCACCGATGTCACCCAGCGCCTGGCCAAACTGGACGAAACCAACCGCCGGGTGGTGGATGTGGCCGATGAGCTTAAAACTTTGCAAAACGTGCTGCAAAACCCCAAGCAGCGTGGTGTCTTGGGTGAATATTATTTGCAAAGCGTGCTAGAAAACGTCTTACCGCCGGAAAGGTTTCATCTGCAACACCGTTTTAAAGATGGTGAAATAGTCGATGCCGTAATCGTACTAGACAAAAACAAGCTCTTGCCAGTCGATTCCAAATTCAGCCTCGAAAACTACAACCGCATCATAGAAGAAAAATCCAAAGCGCCGCGTGATACGCTAATCAAAGCTTTTAAGGCCGATCTTAAAAATCGCATCGACGAAACTGCCAAATATATCCGCCCGGCCGAGGGCACCATGGATTTTGCCTTTATGTTCATCCCCAGCGAAGCGATTTATTATGATCTATTGATTAACAAAGTCGGTGCCACCAGCACCAGCTCGCGCGATTTAATAGAATACGCCTTTAGGGATAAAAAAGTCATAATCGTCAGCCCGACGAGCTTTATGGCTTACCTGCAAACGGTTTTGCAGGGCTTGCGCAGCTTACAGATAGAAGAGCAGGCCAAAGAGATCCAAATCAGGGTTGGCATGCTGGGCGAACATCTCAGCCGGTATGATTCATTTATGCAAAAATTGGGCGGCAGTTTGGGTACCACTGTCGGCCACTTTAATAGTGCCCACAAAGAACTTAAAAAAGTCGATAAAGACGTGCTAAAAATTGCCGGCACCAGCCCGGCCATCGAACCGCTACTTGTCGACAAACCCCAAACCGACGATTAGAGGAAATTACTAGGATGGATGAAAAGTTTCATTTACCAGAAGAAACACCCCACAACCAGCAAGAGCTTTTAGATCAGACAAGGGCCAAGATAGATTGGCTCAATAGCCAAATTAAAGAGGCTTATATGGATCATAATAATATAAGCGGCGTATATGCCGGTTTGAGGTTTAATGCTCTAGCCGATTTGCCATACAAAAAGCGGGTTACAGATGAAGATATCAAAAATGCTTTTGGGCAAATAGCCGAAGAAGCAAACCAGAAAATATCGAATTTTGAGCTTAATGACGAAACTTTGGCAGAGGCCACCGAGCCGTTTGAGCATCTCTTAGCCAGGCATATACTGAAACCAGAAAATCAAGAGTAAAATTAAATTAAATGCTCAAAAAAACATTTCTAAATTTAATAGTGGTAACTGGCATTATCCTTGTTTTTTCTAGCTTTGCCCATGCAGATATAGGGCCAAAGCCTGAAATGAGTTTTAACCTCCAATATATTGGTACAATAAACCAGTCAAAAGTGTCTTTACAGCAATACGAATGCGACGATTCGCAGTGTAACAAGAGCCATCCACTAACAATTATCGGTCCGCAACATTTTGATTGCGAAAATGCCAATATATGTACATCTTTGGCCTACGGTTATAGTGATTATCATCAGTTGTTATTAAAAATGAATGGTAAAAAATATTTTAGTAACACTTTTAAAACAAAAGGTTTTAACTCGACCTATATTGTATATATCTCTGGCAATGGTATATCTGTTGATATTAGCCATATTGTGGCTAGCACTCAAAAAACCGTGCCGATAAGCGTGATCTTAAAAAACACGTTGGTGACAGTAGCGGCAGAATTAGCAATAATCGCTTTGCTCGTATTATTTAAAAAAATGCCAAAAAAATTATTAGCTGCCGGCTTATTGGCAAATGTTATCTCTGTGCCGCTTTACACTTATGTTGTTGAGCGTTTTGGCTTTACTACAATTTTTAACTTGTTAACTGCCGAGATTTTGATAGTAATCTTCGAAGCCCTCATTTACTATTTATTCTTAAAAAGACAACACAAACTGGTGGGTATGCTAGCTTTAAGTTTCCTCTTAAATGTTATCAGTTTTACAATCTCATATTTTGTAACATTTAAGTAATTAAATATTCGTCACTCTGATTCTTGGTGAAAATGTCTTCACTGCTTTTGGCTTATGCAAAGCCTAATATTGCAGTTATGAAAGCATTTAAACAATTCGACTTACCGGTAAAACATTTAGCGGGCGAGGGCAACCATTACGTGTCGCCTAAAGCTCGCGAAGCCGGTGAAATCGAGCGTCGTAAACGTCTGGTATCGGGTGTGCTAATGGCCGAGATGCAAGCTACGGGCATCAAAATTGCTAAAAACATCCTAGAAATTATGCAGGCAGAGGAAGATACCATGTTCGTCACCAGAACATTAGGTGCCTCGGCCATAAATACCGCCTGGTACAACTATGCCGCTGGCGCCAAAAACGTAATGCGCCGCACCTTGTCGTTGCAGGCCTACGAAGATTTAGGGCAAGAAATAACCACACCAAACTTAATTGGCTTGGCAGCCGGCCAAATATCTACCGCCGAAAGATCTGCGGCCAATCTGGTTAAAGACGGCCACGAAAAACGCAAGCTATATGTAAAGCACAAAAAAATCATCGGCGCCACGCTTGGTAGTGCAGCACTGGTACTGGCCAATGCGCCCCATGCCGAGGTAATCGCTTATTTTGAGGATCCGGCCCTTAAACAATTGGTTGCCAGGCAGAGTGCCTTGGAACTATTAGAAGATTCGCGCACTCTGCACCTGCAAGTCGGCTCCAACCCGACTTTGGCGCAGCTAAGTGATAAAGACAGCCCACTCTCTGTATATTGGCGCCGCCATGCGCCGGATGTATCTTACGAAGCATTAGAACAAGCTATAGAATTTTAAAGGTTAAATGTCCGCTCGATAAAAAATGGCTGGCCTTTTTCGTATTGCTCAACCAGCGTTAAAGCTGTCGGTAAAAGCTCATCTTTAATAGTTTTTATATCCGCTTGCCAAAAATATTCGCCCTTGTCGTTGTTTTGCTTAAGCTCGCCTTGTGCATCTTCTGCAACTAGAGTGGTAAAGTGGGTGTAGCTTTCTAGATCGTCGTTTTCAAAAATCTTAAAGTAGCCACTGCCCAAATATTTGAAACTGGCGGTCAGGTTGGTTTTTGCCAGTAACCTATCTTGAGCGGTTTTAAAAACATCCTCGGTGGCAATGGGGTTTACGTGCATAAAACCTACATCGCCAAGCAATGGATGAGTTTTGCGCTTAAAAAGCAGCCAAGCTTTATCGCTTTTTTGCCGGATGATTAAAAATAAAACCGAATGGGCCCTATCTAGTGCTGTAAACTGTTTATCCAGCACGCCTACGCCAACTCGGCGGCCTTCGGCGGTTAGGCTGTATAAGCCGTTTTCGTCTTTTTTAACCAACCCGGCATTTATGACTAATTTAAGATGGTAATTAAACAGTTTGTTATCCAGATCAGCCGGTTTTAGCTCGCTAAAACGCAGAGCCTCGTTAAAAGCCAACTTGTAGACAATTGATTTTTGAATATGGTGCTCTAGCATTGTACAAAAAGTATAACATCTAGCATTTCTATAGTAGTTAACGGTATAGACTTTTGTGTTAAGATTTGAAATATGAGCAGCTTTGACTTAACTATTGTTAATCCATTAACCGTTCGTGCGAGCATAGAAACCAAATTGCAAAGCCGAAAAGATGATCCGATCAATCACTATTGGCTATATGCATTAAAGCTACAAGATGATAAATATTATGTTGGTTTAACGGCTAGTAAAAATCCGTATACCAGGATTGATGCACATTATAAATCAAAAGGTGCTTGTTGGACAAAACAGCATCACCCAATTGAAACAGTTGAAATTAGGGATCTTGGTATAAAGTCAAAGGGGGTTGCTGAAAGAATGGAGTATAAGCTTACTCTGGTCTATATGGACGTTTATGGTTATCAGAAAGTCAGGGGTGGTATTGTGACTTATACTGGCCGGATACATAAATTCGGACCGCTAATAACATGGGGTTTGCAATTCGAAGCCTTATGCACGGTTATGTTTTTGATGTTAGCTGTTTTGATTCTAATCTTCACACATTAGAGATTTTGATGACGAAAAAGTAACCAGCCTTAATTAGAAGCGAAAACCAAAAAATATTATTATGCTCATGCTTGCATATGGCAACGCCTTAAAGCAAAATTGTTTGGATGAGCGAAATTATCCCTGTAAATACTAAAGCCATCTTTTTTGACCACGATGACACTTTAGTTGGTACATATATAGCCAAATCGGCCCAGCATAAATATGTTGCCAAAAAATGGTACAACATCGAATTAACTGATGAAAAAATTCGCAAACACTGGGGTATGCCGCTAAATGAGTTATATAAAATTTTTTACGAAACGGATGATGTGGACTTAGCCGAACAACACGTTCTGGAATGTCACAAAGAATACCCCAAGCAATTATTAGAGGGTACTATAGAAACCCTGCAAACATTACAAGAGATGGGGCTTAAATTAGGTGTCGTGACTTCTACGGCTAAATTTAGCTTCGACCACGATTTGGATGTTCTTGGTATTCCTAGAGCATTGCTGGATTATACCCAGACCCAAGAAAGCACAGCTTATCATAAGCCAGACCCAAGAGTTTTTGAGCCGGCAATTAGATGGCTCGGCAACCACAGTATAAATACAAGCGAGGTTTTATACGTTGGCGATGGCTTGCTCGACAGAGAGGCTGCTATTGGTGCAGGTTTTAATTTTGTTGGTGTAGAAACCGGGCTTTTAACCAGGCAACAATTTAAAAAAGCCGGATCTTTAGCTATTAGCAGCCTAGTAGAGTTGGTCAAATAAATTTTGGGTAAATATGTCCCATAAAATATATTCAGATTGACATAAGGCGCACAAAATTTTATTATATATATCTTGAATGAGGTAAATATACAAATGGCAGAGTTTATACCGCGTACAGATGCAAAAGAATTTATAGAAATTCCACAACGAGATGATGAATTTTATGCTAGCCGGGCTTGGTTTAGTTCTAGCTTGGCATTTATAACCGAAAATTTTTATGAACTTTACAATGACGCAGAGCAAACACCGCTTGCTCAAGAACCCCAAGTACTGCATAAAGAAACAAACCCTATAAAAATTGCCGTCAACAATGCATTGAATCGCCCCAATGAACGTTTGGGTTGGGCTTTATACGAGCACGACCACTATCACAACCACGAAAAAGACGGCTCAACCATGCTTGCTATCTCTGCGGAAGGAGAACTTATAAGCATACATAGGTCACACATGCATAATGGCAGAAGTAATAGCCAGGCAACTTTTTCAGACGGGTCGTCTATTTATATTACCGACTACAAAAAAGCCGAAAATGTACTAAATAAAATCATCGGCCGGATGAACCACATTTTACGTAAACCCTTAATTGTTGCAATTAACCGTTCTAGATAGCCAGGCGCAATAAACCACGGATAATCCTAATAAAGTAAAAGTATGGGCTTAAATATCGAAAGGTTATTAGCTTATAGCTAATTTATACTGTCACGCCAAATCATATTACGTCTAAACTGTGTCAAATAGTGGCTATCACTATCATAAGTAGTTAACTCTCTAAATAAAGGTTTAAGGGGTTTGGTGGGTAATACTTTACATTCATTGCCAAACATTGCACCTACTATGGCTAATTCTAACGGATTACTGCCTGTGTAAGTCGGTTTATCCTCGGGGCAATTATCATAATACACTTGCATTGCTTCTTCGAGCGCATCGCCGTACTGCATAACTTCGGTGTTTACTGCCTTGTATGGATTATTTGTATGTGCAGATTTGATGTAGAATTCGTAATAATCTGGATCTTTAATAGCACCCTTATCCCAGGCAAAAAATTTGTCTAGCTTGGCAGAATTTGCAATGTAACGAACATGATATTCATGCCAACACTTTATTCCATCAATGATTAAACGGGGAAGATACCGCTCATTTTCAGTTTCAAGTTTTTGACCTTTTTGGCTAAAAATTTCAGTTTTATCACCACTTCCCCGAAAAATATATATGGGCAAATGTTTTTTCTTACCATCAGCGTTAAACTGGCGAATAATTGCATATACGTTTTTTTCGGCTATATGGCTTATAAATAATTCAATCTCACCACCACTAACCGATTCTTTGCCTATGATATTTAAACTTATACAGGCATTTGGTGTGTAAAAGCTTGTTACTCCACGTGATTTGCTGGGCAGGGCATATTTATTAAAAATTGTTGCAACCGAGTCTCTAAGAATATTTGGTTCGCTCATGAACGCAGTTTCTTTTTCTTGTTGGGTTGCGAGCGGATCTATATCAATTTGTGGGTATCCACCCAAATTACGCAAATTTAAATATACTTCTTCAAAAGATGGGCTACGCTCCATTTTTATATCCTCTAGATTAGATAAGTATAACTCTATAAATATGGTGTGCAAGCATAAGCAAAATATGGGGAAGTAGGTTCGCTCTGCGTAAAATATAAGATTTGTATTAAAATAAACTTAACTAAGGGAGCTACAAAATGGCAAAGAAAAAGTTTCTAAAAATGTGGTGGTTAATTATTGTAGTTGTGATAATTGCCGCAATTTTGGTTGGGGTTTTTGTTTTTAACAAAAAAGATAATAACAGCCAAACGGCTAACAGCAACTCGGCAAGTACTTCTACGGGGTCAACAGTTATATTGCCGCAAACAACATTTGTAAACGGCTTGGGCAGCTGGTACGAAGAGGTTTGGTATCAACCAAAAAGCTCCGGCGGCGAGGTAACCACCGGGCCAAACGGCGTGACATTTAAAGCCATCCAGGCCAACTCACGCAGCGGCATCATGTTTAATATTAATAAAGATGTCAGTGATTTTAGCAATGTAATAATTAAAGTAAAAGGCACAGCCAATTTGCAAACTCTTTCTGGTACCGGGCTAAACGGCCGCGAAGCGCCTGTGGCAGTTGCCATTGCCTACAAGGACGCAAAAGGGGTGGATCATAACCTGTTGGGCGAAGATCCTACCGCTACCGGGCAAATGTTTTGGCGAGGCTTTTATTATATGGCCCCAAGCGGTGGTACAGGCATAGTCAACGGTGTCAAGGTCACCCAAAACGAACCTTTTAGTTATTCCTTTGATTTGATGACTCTTAATCCAAAACCAAAAACCATTGAATTTGTCAGCCTGGAGGGCGCCGGTTGGATAAGCCGCGAAGGTAGCATCAGCAGCCTAAGCATCACTGCCGATTAAACAGGTAATCTGCAAATATAGGCCATTGACAAAGGAAAGCTAATATGCTAATATATAGCAGTTTTCTGTGAGGTTTTTACACAGAACGTACCAAGACAATTCATCCCCCTATTAAGGAGAAGACCGTGGAGCCATTGAGCGAAGTAGAGGTTCATTTTCGGACACGTAGTGTCACTCGCTTTATTGGAGAACTGACAGTCGAAGCCAATGAGCCATTTACAGAGAATGACTGGTGGCCGTGGTTTTCTACAGCCGCCGAGGTTTACGAGCCTAAGCGGGGCGATTCCGTATTGCTACGTGCAATCCTCAACCACTTTGTGGTTGGAGACCGCGGAATCATGTCTATCGGGCTCTCTAATCCGTACGTTTTGCACATTCGGTTTAATCGGCATCTCGTGCGGAGATCTTCTGAACTCAAGGGCATTCTGCGCCTACTCTTTGGGCGGATAACCGGCCAAGGCCGTGTGGCAATCGTTATCAAAAGAGAACTGCAGTTCAGTGGGGGGTGGGGCTCCTCGTGAGCCCACCCCCTCCCGGGGGATGAATTGTATCGCTTCCATAAATGTGTATTTATGCCGACGAGGTCAAAAGGCCGAAAAGCGATAATAATCTTCTAGCCAATCTAGTGCTAGTAAGGGTGGCCTTAGTTAGATAACAGTTCTGACTCAATCGAGTAGTCGCTGGGTTTTTCTACAGCTATATTTTGGTTATATCCGGAAAACGCAATGGTGCCGGTAATATCTCCTTGGTCTGTGGTGCCGGTAAATTCAATCTTTATGATTTGCTTGGTCTTAATATTTACCCATACGGTCAGGGATTTGATTTGGCTGTTATCGCTGCTGCTTGATTTGAAATAGCTGACATATCCGGCTATGGCTTTGGCTACTTTGTCATATTGGTCTTTATTGTAGGTAATGGCGTATTTGTAGGCAGAAACACCGCCGACATCTACCTTGGAGCTTTCTTCTATGGTGTAGGTGCTTTTGTCTTGGAGTATTGATAGCACATCTTTTCGTTGCGCGTCTGTCAGGTTGGCAAATGGCGTTGGCAAAACGCTGGATAAAGATTCTGTAGGGAACTTGGCAAAAGAAGCAAAGCTATCACCGTCTTTGGCTTTTATCCAGGTGCCCTTTATTTTAGATTCAACCATGCTAAAACTGTCTGACAATGTGGCATCAGACGAAGACAACTTGCTGAACTTTATATAATTATCGCCGCCAGTTGCGATAAAATCAGCATCAACAGTCATGGGTGTGCCGCTGGATGTTAAATCGAGCGTAAAATTCCCCTTAGCCAGTAACTGTGTACTGCTCATCATGTTCATATAGGTGGTAGCGCTAAGATCGATTACATCTGTACCTGAGCCGCCTTTATATGTTTCGTTAACTGTGACGGACTTGGTTTTAAGCATGGTATCATTCATATCTTTAAAAACGGTATTTGCACTAGGGCTGCCAAACAAAATGATTAAGCCGATTATTACTATTAAAAGTACTACAACTCCACCGATTATCCTCTTAACATTTTTACTAAGCTTCTTCTTTTTAGCTTTTTCGGCCATGACACAACTCCCAAATTAATTAATTTAATAGTACCACTAATTTATAAGTAGCATATATCTATTATCCACAGCTAAAGTTCAGCTGATTTTGGCGGCCAAGTATCTCTTATTCTTCGAGTAAATCAAGTGCCAGGGCGGCCGACCAGGTAAAATCGGGGCTGCCCAAACCTTCGCCGGTGAGCGGGTTGTAATATTCCCAGATGCCATTTTCGCGCATCATTTCTACGGTATGACTTTTTAGGGCTTCTGCCTCAACCTCGTAGCCCATCCGCGCCAAACCATCAATTAACAGCCAGTTCATATTTATCCAGGTCGGGCCTTGCCAGTAACGGTTGGCGTCAAAATAGCGCATATTGCGCGGGACCGAAGGCACAGGGTTTTTAAGCCAAAAAGCTTTATCGTTCATCAAAATCCTGATCAGTTTATCTGCTCGCTCTTTATTGATGGTACCGGCATAAAGTGGCAGCAGGCTAGCAATTGTCGGTTCGCGCAGTAGCTTGTTGGAGATAAAATCACGGCTAAAATAGACCGCAAAATTTTCGTCCCAAAGTTCTTCTAGGGCTGCCTCGGTACGTTTCATGCTTTCTAGTAGATCTTCGGGCAATTTTATACGAGACTCGGCAGCTATCTCTTGTAAAATGGTGTTATTGCGAACAAAAATGCTGTTAAAAGCTACATCGTCTATGACGAATAATGAGCGGTGCAGAACTTTGTCTATATCGTAATGCTTGCGGCGTAAGCGGCGCACGACATCCCAGCAAACCATGGCATCAATATTTCTGGCCCGCTGGTCGCTGGGCACCGAGCGGATGTCGCGCCTGATAAAATTAATAATTCCTTCCAGATGCAGTTTTTCTATAATTGTGACCCACCACGGCCAGCTATGCTCGCGCAATTGGTCTATCCACGGTGGAGTATTATCCATGCCGGTCTCGTGTGGGTGAATTTGCAACACCAAACCCTCTTTGTGCGGATCGCGCTCGTTATACAGCCACTGGTGGTAGCGGATTATGGCGGGCAAAACTTTTTTGTAAAATAGTTGGCGCTCCGGTTTTTTAAGTTGGGCGCCGATGTGGCTGACGGCTTCGGCTAAAAGCGGTGGCTGTGTAATACCGCTGGTAGCCATGTCGTTTGGCGACAGGCTGGAAACCCAACTGCGCCACATATTGCGGTCGCGGCTGAACTCATTCGCCATATTAAAAATAATATGCGGGATCATACCGTTATCCCATTGGCCGCGTATTAAGCTCAAGATTTCTTTTTTGGCGCGCTGAGCATCTATTTGAGCCCATCCGATGGCGGCAAAACAGCTATCCCAAAGCCACTGGTGCGGATACAAATTCGGTGCCGGTACGGTATGGGATTTACGGTCGTTGGCTTTAAGTACAGCTATGCACTGCTCGGATAAGAGTTTTGTTTCCATTTGCTATTAAGTATAACGATTTTTATCTATAATTTGTGAATTGGAGAGGGAAGTCGAAATTTTGGGATCTAAGCAAGTCCATCACGGCTTGCAGCTCGTCTTTTTTAGGGCTCATCACCCGTAATTCGTCGCCCTGGATTTGAGCTTTCACTTTAGGGTAATTATCTCTTATCAGGGCGCTGATTTTTTTAGCGTTGTCTTGGGCGATACCCTTTTTAAGCGGTACGATTTTGGTAGTTTGCAAATTTGTAGTGGTTGAATCTTGACTAATGTCCAGAACTTTTTGACTCTGTCCGCGGGCAGCCAACTTTTTGCGGATAATATCCAAGATTGCCTCTATATGAAAGTCGCTGTCGCCGGTAATTTTAAAAGCCGTTTTGTCGCCGTCAAGCCAATCTAGCCCAGCTTTTGTGCCTTTTAGATCGTAACGATTCATTAGCTCGCGCTGAGCTTGGTCGTAAACATTATTAAGCTCACCCTTATCGTAATCGCTAACAATGTCGAATGAATTCATACTGGCCATAAATAGATTTTATCACTTAAAGTTGGCGCTTGTTGTTAAAGATACGTATAATCATTATTAATCATGGCCTACAACTACAAAGAAGTGGCAGAGGCAGCCGAAGCCCTAAAAACAATATTCGAAAAATCAGAGGATAAACGCTCGGTTCTGCGCGAACCTATTCTAAAGAATTTGTATAGCCATATTAAAGATATGCCGGCAGAAGACAGAGGCAAGTTTGGGGCCGAGGTTAATGCCTTAAAAACAGAAGTAGAATCTTGGGTAGCAAACTCTGAGGCAAAAGAGGATTTAAAACCGATTGATGTTACCGCCCCGTTCGATATTAATACCGATCAATCCAAGCGCCCGCATTTGCTTAGCAGCCAATTTGGCACAATCCATCCCTTAATGAGTGAATCAAAAGAGGTATTGGATATTTTTTACCGTATGGGGTTTGAGGTAGTCGAATCGCGCGAAATTGATGATGATTATCACATGTTCGGAAGCCTGAACTTCCCCGAAGGCCATCCGGCTAGGGACGATTATGACACTTTTATGACAATCGACGGCCTAATTGCACCGGCCCACACCAGCAATATGCAAAACCGGGTTTTAAAAGCTAGAAAGGGCAGGTTAGAGCAGGGAGAGGCCATAAGCGTCGTTATCCCCGGGCGGGTATTCCGCAATGAGGACCTGGATGCTCGACACGAACATACTTTTTACCAGCTTGAGGGAGTTTATGTGGATAAAGGTATCAATGCCGGGCATTTGATAGCCACGCTAAAAACCTTTCTGCAGGAATATTACGGCCAGGAATTAGAAGTTAAAACTCAGCCCTTCTACTTCCCCTTCACCGAACCGAGTTTTGAGTTTGCTCTCAGTTGCCCGTTTTGCAAAAAAGCCGGTTGTGCCACTTGCGGCCACACCGGTTGGATCGAGCTTTTGGGTTGCGGTATGATTCACCCCAACGTTTTAAAAATGGCCGATATCGACCCGACGGTTTACACCGGTTTTGCCTGGGGCGGCGGAATCGACCGCTTAGTAATGATGAAGCACGATATAGAAGACATTCGGCACTTTGAATCCGGTAAATTAGAATTTTTGAGGCAATTCTGATGAAAATATCTGTTAACTGGCTGAAGGAGTATACAAAAGTTGACTTACCAATAGAGCAATTGGTAGAAAAAATCGGGGCGCAACTCGGAGAGGTGGAATCCGTTGCCAATTTAGGTGAAAAATACAAGGGTGCACTAGTTGTTAAAGTCATAAATTGTGATAATCATCCCAACGCCGAAAAACT
Source organism: Patescibacteria group bacterium (assembly GCA_035510605.1). GTDB lineage: Bacteria > Patescibacteriota > Saccharimonadia > Saccharimonadales > CAIOMD01 > DATKGW01. The sequence goes on along the minus strand of DATKGW010000012.1, from coordinate 94,274 downwards.
ACATGTTTGCACAGTTGATGACAGCGGTACTGTAAAAGATGTAGAACGTGACACGAACGGCCATGTGCAGGTAGTGTGTGGAGCTAATAATGTTGCCGCCGGCCAAACTGTAATCTGGTTACCGCCAGGCGCAACCGTGCCGGAGACTCATGGCAGCGATAAGCCGTTTGTACTGGAGGCTAAAGATTTAAGAGGCGTAAAAAGCCATGGCATGATTGCCAGCGCCCGTGAGCTGGATTTTGGCGATGATCACGCCGGAATAGTAGTTTTGCCGGATGATTTTAAACCCGGCACACCGCTGACCGAAGCCTACGACTTAAGCGATTACATTATAGACATCGAAAACAAGATGTTTACGCATCGCCCGGATTTATTTGGTATTTTAGGCATTGCCCGCGAAATCGCCGGGATCCAAAATATCCCATTTGCTAGCCCAACTTGGTACACGCAAACGCCAAGCCAGGTTAGCGTGCAAGGCTTAGAATTGCCACTAGCTATCAAAAATGAGCTGCCGGAGCTGGTTCCACGATTTATGGCCGTAGCTATGAGTAATGTCACCGTAAAACCGAGCCCATTACAGTTACAGACTTATCTGTTTAAACTCGGTATTCGGCCGATAAATAATGTGGTTGATATCACCAACTTTATGATGCTGCTGACCGCCCAGCCGCTGCATGCTTACGATTACGATAAGGTGAAAGCCCAAGATAATGGAGCTAACCAGGCAACTCTTTGCACACGCTATCCCACGGAAGGTGAGAAACTGACTCTACTAGGCGGCAAAGAGCTACAGCCCCGAGCAGAAGCAATTTTAATTGCTACCGCTACCAAAGCCATTGGCTTGGGTGGCGTGATGGGCGGCTTTGATACGGAGGTAGATGCCACCACAAAAAATATTATTATCGAATGCGCCAATTTTGATATGTACTCCATCCGCAAAACCGCTATGACGCATGGTTTGTTTACCGATGCCGTAACTCGTTTTAGTAAAGGCCAAAACCCGTTGCAAAATGATAAAGTGCTAGCTCAAACCATAAAGACTATGCACGAAGTGGTCGGTGCCGAAATTGCCAGCCAAATTATCGACGACAAACATCTTAAAACCGCTAACCCTGTATTAGTTACGCCCAAATTTATCAATGATCGGCTCGGTTTAAACCGTGATGCCAGCCAGATTGTTCAAACTCTTCAAAATGTCGATTTTATAGTTACGAATCAAGGTGAAACTTTAAGTATTGAGCCACCTTTCTGGCGTACCGATATTGAGATTCCGGAAGATGTTGTAGAAGAAGTTGGCCGCCTTCTGGGCTACGATAAATTGCCTCTAGAGCTACCAAAGCGCAGCCTAAAACCGGCCAAAACTAATGATTTACTTAAATTGAAAGACGAAATCAGGCAAATCCTGCAAGCTGCCGGTGCCAATGAGCTGTTAACTTACAGTTTCGTGCATGGCAATTTGTTAGAAAAATCCGGCCAAAACAGAGAGTTAGCTTATCAGTTAAGTAACGCTTTGAGTCCGGATTTGCAATATTATCGCTTGAGTATTTTGCCCAGTTTGCTGGAGAAGGTCCACCCAAATATCAAAGCCGACTATGATCAATTTGCACTATTTGAGATTGGCAAGACTCATATTAAAGATTGGCTAGACGAAGAAAAATTGCCAATAGAAGAAGAACACCTGGCTCTTGTTTTTGCCGCCAACTTAAAATCTGCAAAAGATTATTCCGGAGCACCTTATTTTGAGGCTCAAAATTACTTGTCGCACTTACTAGCTAAGCTTGGTATTCATCTGGTTTTTACGACTTTGCCAGAGCACGCTGAGTTAAAAATTAACGAACAAATGGTTGCACCATTCGAAACGTCTCGAAGCGCCATGGTGACAGAATTTAAGAGCGGTGAGTTAATAGGAGTGGTCGGGGAGTTTAAGTCAGCCGTGAGAGTAGCGCTTAAATTGCCGGAATTTACAACCGGTTTCGAGGTTGATGTTGCTAAAATCCTAAAATTCAAGAGTGGTCTTACAGATTACATTCCCTTGCCAAAATACCCCAAAGTAGAACAAGATATATCGCTTAAAACGCCTAATAATGTAACTTTTGCCGCAATTTTTGATTTTGTATATGACGAAATCAACAAGATAAAACCGGCCAACAGCTTTTTTGAGCTTAGCCCGCTGGATATTTATCAACGCCCAGATGATCAAGATCACAAACAGTTCGCATTTAGACTGAAGATTGCTTCTTACGAAAAGACTCTAAAAGCCGAAGAGGTAAATGGCTTGCTTGATTCCGTAGCCTCTGCAGCCTCCCAAAAATTCGGCGCCGAACGGTTATAAATTTTAAAGTAAATTTAACGTCATTTTAACTGTGGTTGTCTCTACTCAACCTTGATATAATAAACATCTAGTTAGGGAGAAATTATGTCAACAACAAAAACCCAAAGAATTGTTTCTTTGGTTTTGGCTCTGTTGTTTTTAGGCTCAACAATCGGTGGAATTGCCTATTACATTTTAGCCACCCAAAGCCAACAGAGCCAAGATCAACAGATTCAGGCAGCCTTGAACCAGCAAACTAATTCGGGAGGTAAAAAATTGCAAGGAACTAAATTATCAAACTATAATCCGGTTGGCACGGTTAGTAGCTTACAAATTATTGATTTAACGCAGGGTACCGGGGCAGAAGTTAAAGCTGGTGATACGGTTACGGTAAATTATACCGGGGCGACAGCTAGCGACGGCACCATCTTTCAGAGTTCTCTAGACAGTGGCCAAGCCGTCAGCTTTCCCTTAAACCAAGTTATTGCCGGTTGGACAAAAGGTATACCGGGGATGAAGGTTGGTGGAACGCGGCGCTTAATAATTCCATCGAATTTGGCATATGGCGCCAATCCACCCCAAGGCTCCGGCATTCCGGCCAATGCAGCACTTGTATTTGACGTACAATTGCTTAAAATAGGTCAGTAGAAGGGCTTAGTACACCATATATAGTGTTTGACATTTAATCATTAACATAATAAACTATAAAAAGTAAAGTAACAAAAGGATATTTAAAAATGACAAAAGACATAACAATCTATACGACCAATACCTGTGCTTATTGCGTTATGGTAAAAAAGTGGTTGACTGCCAAAGGCTTTTCTTATAGCGAAGTTAACCTTGATGAGCATCCGGAACGGGCTAAAGAGGCGGTTGAGTTTAGCGGGCAAATGGCAGTGCCTGTGACAATAGTTACCAGACAGGATGATAGTAAAGAAGTGATAGTAGGATATAATCTGGCAAAATTAGCGCCAGCAGTGACTTAAATAACTATTTATGGCAGACACAAAAAATCAACAGAATCTTGGTGAAGTGGCAAATGTTTGCTCTGTATCAGCAACGGTAGCTAAGCCTACAATTAAGAAATTACCGATGACTGATGATCTAAAACCATTATTTGATACAAAAGTAGATGCTCAAGAAAAAACCATCCCCAACCATGACGTTATTATGATAGGTGCCGGACCGACAGCGTTAACGGCTGCCATTTACACTACCCGCGAAGATATAGAGACCGTGCTTTACGAAAAAGCGGTGATTGGCGGCTTGGCGGCGGTAACCGACAGGGTTGATAATTACCCCGGTTTTCCGGATGGTATTGACGGGCTCGAATTAGCCGAGAACTTGCGTAAGCAGGCCGAGCGTTTTGGTACCAAAATTGAATTGGCCGAAGTGACAAATATCGAGAGGCTTGACGATAATATTAAAGTGGCAACTACCGATGGCGATCGTTACGCGAGGGCGGTTTTGATTGCCACCGGCAGCGAATATAAAAAACTTGGCATTCCGGGTGAAGACACCTACTATGCCCGCGGAGTTCATTACTGCGCCACTTGTGACGGCGCCTTTTACCGTAACAAAAAACTGGTGGTTGTGGGCGGTGGCAATTCGGCTGTCCAAGAATCATTATTTTTAACCCGTTTTGCATCGCATATAGACTTGCTGGTTCGCAGTAAGCTAAAAGCCAGTGATGTCTTACTCCACCAATTAGAAAAGAACGATAAGATTACCGTGCATATAGGTGTAACAATAGACGAAATTATCGGTGATGGTAAATTTGTTAACAAGGTTATCGGTACCGATGTAAAATCCGGCAAAAAGGTAGAATTTACCCCCGACGGTGTATTTGTGTTTATTGGTTTGAGCCCCAATACAGCTTTTTTGCGAACTTCTGGTTTGGAATTTGACCCGATTGGGTTTATCAAAACCGATGAATGTATGCGGACTAACCTAAAAGGTGTTTTTGCCGCCGGCGATGTACGCAGCGGCGCTACCATGCAAATTGCCAGTGCTGTCGGCGAAGGCGCCACGGCTGCCCTGCGCATCCGCGAATTCTTAGAATCTTAAAAAGCTAGCGCTTTAGCCCTCACTTGGTTTATACTTTTTATAAGTTACTAAGCGAGGTAGACAAGTGCCAAAGAAAAAGATTTATACAATAGTAATAATTATTCTGGTGATAATAGCGCTTGGTGCAATCTGGTATATTTTGTATGGCGGTAGTAGCTCTAACAATCCAACAGATGCAAATAGCTATTCGCCAACCAAAGTCAGTAATAGCTCTAAAGATATTGCCAGCTACATCCAAAATGATAGCTCGCTGAGCAATTTTTATAAACTTCTTACAAATGCCAGCTTGGTTGACCAGCTAAAAACGGCAAGCTCCGGTACCACATTACTGGTCATTGTGCCCAACAACATGGCTTTTAAAACTTTGCCGTCAAGCTATAGCGATCAACTTTTAACCGGCCAAAATCAAACCGCGGCAACCGATATTACAAAATATCATATGGCTACCGTTTCTATAGATACTAAAAATATCCCGGATAATACCAAGATTAAAACCAACGAAGGCCAAGAGATTATTGCTAATTTACAAGGCAGTAAACCCATATTTACAGACGCCAAGGGCGACCAAGCCAATGTAGTAAAAGGCCCGATAGTTGCCTCTAACGGCACAATTTACATTGTTGATGCAGTATTGTTACCGCAGTAGAATGCTAAAACTACGGTGTTAAAACACCAATAGAATAAGTACTAAGCGTTTCTGCTTTTAAGTTTGTCGGTAATGTGGCGCCGGGTTCTATAAGGCCGCAGAATTTTGAAGCATCCTGATCTGGGTTGGCATTAAAATATACGCTTAAGTCGTATACACTGCCACCGATTGATGTCCAGCAATCGGTGCTTTTGTTGTGTTTGGAAACTTCTGCACCTTTTATCTCGCTAGCAACTCCGACTGCAGAATTTGGTAGCGGCGACTGAGTGTGAATTGCAAATATCAGCAAGGCCGCCAAACAAATAATGACAATTACAAAAAACACTGCCACTCTCTTCATAATTATAATATTAGCACTGTTGCTATTTTAATCTTTGTAATAAATCCGGCCTGTTGGTGCAGATGCCAACATAAGGATATAATTTGCGGATTAGCCACGCATACCACAACGAGTTTACTGTAAAGACATAGCCGTATAAGCCATTTTTATGGGCTCGCCAGAAAAACAGAGGAGACAACCGATACGTACTCTTTGTTACACCCAACAGACCATCTTCTTTGGCATGCCTGATGTGAAAAATCGGGTTCTTTTGATGCAGCATCAATCTGTTTTTATTAATCCCCATTTTTATTAAATTTTTTAGCTCGCTGCGTTTATAACTGACCGCTCGCCAGGTTGGATTGGCTTTAAGCTGCTTAAAAATAAGCGGGGCTACGCCGTAGGCCTTAATTTCAACTATAAAGGGAATATTGTCAGGCATTGCCTCTATAACTTCGTCAAAAGTCAGCAATTCCGGGTCGCTCGCCTTTAACTGTTCAAAAGTGTGGGAGGCGATTTCTACGCCATTTACATTTGCATTGTGGTGGCACACAGCTATATTATCGACAGTTTTATGCAGGTCAAATTCCACCCAACCCAATGGGTAGTTTTTTGTTGCCTCAAAAGCGGCTAAAGTATTTTCGCGTCCGTCGCACTGGGCACCGCGGTGGGCAATCAACCATTCTTTCTTCACGGATATAGTATACTAAGTTTAAGAAAATTAAGGAGAAAATAATGGCTTGTGATTGCAAAGATGTTGGTTACGGCGATAAAGCGCCCGAAGTTGTAAATGTAATTATTGAGATTCAAAAAGGCAAAGGGCACAACAAATACGAAATGGATAAAGGCTCCGGCCGAATAATGTTAGACCGTGTTAATGCCACTAGCATGGTATATCCGGCAGATTATGGTTATATTCCTGACACACTTTGTGAAGACGGTGACCCGCTTGACGCTTTGCTGATCATCGATGAAAGCGTCCCGGGTGGTGCGGTTATTCCTGCCCGCCCAATCGGAGTTTTGTATATGGTAGATGACGGCGAAAAAGACGAAAAATTAATTTGTGTACCAGCCGACGATATTACCAGTGACTATATCAATGAAGTTGAAAATTTAGGCCCTAATTTTAAAAAGATTGTCGAACATTTTTACAGCCATTATAAAGATTGGAAGAATAACTGGCAGGGCGTCAAAATGCAGTTTAACGGTTGGGGCGACGCTGCTACAGCCAAAAAAGTTGTTTCAGAATCGATTAAGCTAGCCCAAAAATAAAGTTGATATTGCTTTGGTTTAGTGAGAAAGTAAGATTAGATAACAAGGGGTGGAATGAAAACAAAAGTCGCAATAAATGGATTCGGGCGTATCGGTCGCAATGCTTTTAAAGTAGCTTTTGAGCGTAGCGATTTAGAAGTGGTAGCCATCAACGATATATCTGACGCCAGAACCCTGGCTTATCTCTTAAAACACGACACTACTTACGGTACCTACGGCCACAAAGTCACATATAATGATGAAAATATAATTGTTGATGAAAAAGCCATAAAAGTTTTAAAACAGGCCGACCCGGCCTTACTACCGTGGGGTGATTTGGGTGTCGACATTGTAATCGAAGCAACCGGATACTTTAGTGACCCGGTAAAAGCCAAGGCCCACATTGATTCGGCTGGCGCTAAAAAAGTAGTCATTAGCGCTCCGGCTAAAGGTGAGGGAGCCGATACGATAATAATCGGTGTTAACGAAGACAGCTTAAAAACCAGTGGAGATATTATCAGTGTTGGTAGTTGTACGACAAACTGCGTTACACCTGTGCTGGACATTCTTAACCATAGTTTTGGAATAGAAAAGGCCTTGATGACTACTGTGCACAGCTACACTGCCGACCAACGTCTGCAAGACGCGCCGAACAAAGAGTTACGGACTTCCAGGGCGGCAAGCGAAAATATTATACCGGCCAATACTGGGGCAAGTGCGACCGCTGTAAAGGTTCTGCCGGAGCTTGATGGTAAAATTAATAGTTTATCGGTTCGCGTCCCCACTTCGGTTGTGTCTTTGGCCGATTTTGCGGTAGATATAAGTCGCCAAACGTCTGTAGAAGAAGTAAACGGGGTATTCAAAAAAGCCGCCGCCGATGCCTATTACCAAGGTATTTTGGCTGTGACAGATGAGGAACTAGTCAGCAGTGATTTTATCGGCAACAGCCACTCGGCAATTATTGATTTAAATTTAACTAACGTAGTCGGCGGTAACCTGGTAAAAGTGCTGGCTTGGTACGATAACGAATGGGGCCACAGTAACCGTCTCATCGAATTGGTGGCTGATGTCGGCCGACTGTTAAATACCGGTGATACAAAGCAAAATTATCCGGAGCCAGAGGAAGCTCACATATCCTAAAACTATGAAAATTTACGTTGGTGCCGATCACAGAGGCTATGTGGCCAAACAAGAAGTGCTTAATTATCTAAAAAAGGCCGGCTATGAGGCCGAAGATATTGGCGACGAGCAGTTTAATCCGGAAGATGATTTTCCGGTGTTTGCCACCAAAGCGGCTAATAAAGTATTAAGCAGCCAAGACGCCGATTCGCGGGCCATACTTATTTGTGGCAGTGGACAAGGGATGGCCATGGCTGCCAATCGGTTTAAGGGCATTAGGGCAGGGTTGGGTTATAACGTTGAAGCAGCCAAATGTACCCGCAATGACGAAGATAGCAATGTGCTTGCCTTGCCCGCCGAACTGTTTAAAACACCAAGCGACCAAAAAGTTTTTGTGATAATAGAGGCTTGGCTTAATACACCTTTTGCCAATGCCGCGCGGTTTATCCGCCGCAACCAAGAGCTGGATAATCTGTGATGGAACCATAAGCATTAAATAGCTATAGCGTCAAATATAGTACAATATAATTAATATGGCTGGAGAACAAACGCACTGGTTCCTTCGGGAAGGGTGCAATTTACCACGTTGCTCTTATTGTTTTGGCCCATTGGCGGTACAGCAAGCTATTAATTTAGAACAAGACACAAAGCTTGCCAAGGAACTCGTCGCGAATGGCATAAAATCAGTTGTACTAGGTGGAGGTGAGCCTTTATTGGCTAGTAATATTAAAGATGTCTTAAAAACGCTTAAAGACGGTGGAATATATACAAGCCTGCACACCAACGGCCTGTATTTAACGGAAGAGCGGTTAGATGAGCTAACGGGCTTGGTAGACGAAATTGCTTTACCAATAGATACAACGGATAGGACAAGGCAGTCGCAACTACGTAGTCAGCAGTTCTTACCGGTATTTGATAACATAGAAAATTTAGCCGATAGCATTAATAACAGGGGCATAAACCTGGGCTGGCATACTGTTTTTACAAACTTAAATTCTGGTGATATACCAGCACTTTATGACTTTTTGTGCCAGCATAATTTTAAGTTTTGGCGCATATACGAATATAATGACGACCTAGCACGGCAGGGTTGGCTGCAATATGCCGGCGATGATCAAGAAAAAGTTAAAAAAAGCTATATATCTGCAGACACGCTAAGCAATCCAGGCACAACCGCCGCAGGAGGTACAGATTGTTTGCTAGCTGATTTCTTACGAATGGAAGAAACTATGCAGCGAATAGGCGATGATAGAGTTTGCTTTGTCGCCCGCAAAGACGAGTTAGCCCATCCCTATATGTTTTTGCGTCCTAACGGTGATGTCAACTACTATAATTGGTGTTCTGTATCGCAAAGGAGGAACTTGGGTAATATTCTCAAAGATAGTTTGCCGGTTGTTATGTCAAAATCAGAGGATCTCCGTATAGATTTTGATATTGAAAAAGGTGGTGATTATACAAGAGATTGGTTGGATGCAACTGCTGATATGCCGGTTTGGGCCAGGCTTTGGGAGGGTATCGGGTCTATAAACGAAGAACTAGACGAAATCGAGACAGAAGAACAAGCTCACGAAGTAATCCGCCTAGCTAATTTATGGCTAAAGAGAAATGGTGGAAAAGGTGATGAAATTAAGTTTGAAGATTATTTCGGATTTGTAGAACAAGATTAATTCTTCTTTACGTACACAGTAGTGGGGGTGGTGCCGACAAAGTGCATCTGGCCGTTGGCAAAAGTTACATTTTTGGCCTCGTAACCTTCGCTGGTAGCTTGGGTTTTTATACTACCGGTTCCGTTAGTTAAAACATTACTGGTTATATCCATTGGTAAACTAAACCGCCCAACTTTTGCCTGGGTAACGTTTAGCGTTAAAACATCATTTGTAACGGATGCGCTGGCTTTGATGTAAATTGCCGGGCTACCTAAAAGTTTTGCCCATCTGGTGGCTTGATTCACCTCTGATTCTGGATAACCGACAGAGCCGATAAAATTAACAAAATTAGGGATATACTGGGCGTTAACATTGCCGGATATTTCTACCGTGCCATCACCAAAGCGCACCTGGGCGTTTTTAATTGGCATCCACAACCAGCCAACCGAATTTATTGTGGCGGTTATTTCTTGCTCTGTTAAATTAACGTCCATCTGTTTGGGATCGGCAAAAACCAATTTTTTACCCGGGCGGTTTGGGTTATCTGGTGCGTTGGCAAAATTTAAAAACTGGGCGCCAGTTTTTTGTTGGTAACTGGCATAATCGGCGGCCGTCCAGTGTATGCCTAAATCTTTTGCTTTATTAGCACCCATAATGGCGGAAACTCCTGGTACAAAACCGAAATAACCAAGCACCAGAATAGGGATTAAAAGAATTATGACGATGATGCCGACAATCCATGGCCATTTTCGGTGTTTTTTGGTTTTTTGTGGTTCGGTTTTAGCCTCTGATCGCGGTTGTTTAAGCTCTGTGTTCTCGACTTCTTCTACCATCATAAAACTCCAATTATAAACTCAGTATAAACTGAAATTTTACAAATGCCACAAGTGCACTTTGTGTGCCTTTAATTAGGTAATTTTTAAGTGTAAAATATAAATAATGAAAATCTTTAAAAATAAAAAGTTACTAGCTATTATTGCTGTAGTTTTGGTGGCTGTAATTGTAACAATATCACTATTTGTATATTTTATTAAAAATGAGCATAAAACCGTAAATTATTCTGTTAAAGATACAAAATATTGCTCATTTGTCAGAAAAGCCAAAAAAATTAGTAATTTTGTTTATTGCTCAGAATATTATTTGAACGGGAATACCTCAGATAGCCAAGTTACGGTGGTGTTTGACTATAACTATCATAAAAATAGCCAGATTTTAAATAAATATTTGTATACGGTCGACAAATCTACTTTAGAAATTATCGATGAGGCGACGACCGACTAAATAGCGCCAAGTAATTTTTAGGCACAGAATCAATTATTTTTGATGCTGCCAAAAGCGATTCGGTCTAAAATTATATCTTGCATGCCGGCCATAGTGGCTGGTACAAGGGTAAATTCACCGTATTTGTCGTTAACAATGTCGGCTGCGCGGGCCAGTGCCTTTTTATCCAGCCGGCTGCCGCTGAACAACTCTTGCTGCTCCGGGCTGCAAGTCTGCAAACCAAAAACAGTTACACCAATATTGGTTACTTTTGTAGGGATAATCGCCTGGTTCAACAACTTTTGGGCTTGTAGATAAATATCACCGGTGGCGTACATTTCGCTTTTAGTGTTTTTACCTTTGGCCCAATACTGGCGGTTGGCAAAATTGAGCCATAAATGTATCCCGACGGCGCTGTAGCCGTTGGCCCGCAGGCGGCGGCCGGTTTTTTCGCAGAGTTTCATCAACAACCGCGATAGCTTCTGGCGGTCGGTGGTTTTATCGCCCAAGGCATACTGATGGCCGTAACTTTTGCGGGCGAATATACGGCTGTCTACCTCATAACCGCGCAGGCGCAAATACCAATCCAGCCCCACACGGCTCTTAAAAACCTGTTTTTGCAGGTATTCGGCTTTGGCGCCTAAAAAATCCAAAGGGGTATGAATACCGGCTACATTAAGCCTGGCCTGATAGCGGGTATTGATACCGCACAGGTCAATCAGCTCCAGCCTTTTATAAATCTCCAGCAGATTGTCGCCGTTTATTACATCAAGCCCATCTGGCTTATGTAAACCGGCGGCCGTTTTTGCCAAAAAACGGTTTGGGCCAATGCCGATATTAACCGTTACGTAGCTGCCGATTTCGCGCTTTATATCTTGTTTTATCTGGTAGCCGATATCCGTTAAACTTATATCGCGCTGTACGGCGTGCGAGCCGCTAAAATCTATCTCGAACTCATCTATAGATTTAGGCCTGATCTCATTTGTGTAATTTAGCAGCACTTTTTTAAAACGTTTATGGGCATCGCGGTACTTCGGTGGGTCGGGCATTAAAACAATCACATTTTTATCTATCAGCCGGGCGTCACGCACATTTAAGCCCAGTTTTATACCTTTGGCTTTGGCTTCGTAGCTAGAAGCAATTACGGCACCGCGCGGTGTGTCGTAAGCGGCAATGGCCACCGGTTTGTGCCGAATTAAGGGGTTGGCTTGCTGCTCGATAATAGCAAAGCAACTGTTTAGGTCGATATGCATCATAAGCGGCCGGTTGTAGTTAACTGGCAAGTCCATCGCTAACTGCCTCCAAGGTCCATTGCATGGTGCTGGTATCAAAATTAAGCCGCATCCAAAGCGTACTTTCTTTATCGGCCAGCTCGTAAATGTGGTGCAACACCTCACCATCTTTAATGGTGTGATGGTAGCCGATTTCGCCGACCTTGTACTCCTTATTTTGCCAAGATACCACATAGGGCGCTGCAGCCCGACGCTTGGCGCTAAAAACAGTAACTACACTAACTTTTTCATTGATTTTCTCTCTCATAAATGCTCCTATATAAAGTATGTGTGGACGATACACGCTGTTTGACGTTATAGATATAATCCCTAGGTTTAACCTGGCAACTCATCCGCAGTTTATGGCCGAGGATAATTACAACGTTGCTCCGGGCCAAAGACTGCCGGTTATTATCGGGCAAAAAGGCAAAAGAGTGGCCGAACCCATGAAATGGGGTTTTGTGCCGGCTTGGTCTAAAAACCCAAACAAGGGTTTGAGGCCAATCAACACCAAATCAGAAAGCCTGTTTTTGAGTTCGATGTGGCGAAACGCTATCCAAAATCACCGCTGCCTTATACCCAGCCGCGGCTTTTTCGAGTGGCAGCAACTGCCCGAAAATCGTAAGGTGCCGTATTTCATCCATCCCAAAGACCAAAAGCTATTTGCCTTTGCCGGGATATACAGCATCTGGAAGGATGCCGAGGATTATCCCTTGTTAACTTTTTCTATAATTACGACTACACCTAACAAGGAAATGCAGCCGATTCATAATCGAATGCCTGTTATCTTAGAGCCAGAGCAAGAAGAGCTTTGGCTGGCGCCTGCATACAGCGAACAAGAGTTATCTAAACTGCTTGTTCCGTACAAAGTAGGTAAATTGGATATCTATAGAGTGAGCGAGGATGTTAACTCGCCCCGCAACAACGATAAACATCTGGTTGATGCGGTGGCAAAGTAGGTTGCCCCTATCACAGGTTGTGTAAAAGCATGTACGGAGGAAGGCGGTTGCCAGCCCGCACATTGCTGCTTTTAATTATGATTGGTTAGGCGTAAGCGTCAAGGATAATAATTACTACAAAACTCTGGCAGATATGAGCAGCATATAATCACTGAGTATCAGGCAGTGTGTCAAGCACTTGCGAGATTCTCTCCTGAATATAAGGGTTCATCCCTGTAATAGAACAAATTTGGTTCAAATATTTATTGGCAGTAACTCTGTCGTTTCTCCGCATATATCCTTCTGCAATAGCAAACATGACAGAAACTTGGTCCAATGGGCTTATTGGGCTATCTGCGGCGAGTAAATGTTCTGCTTTTTCCAATTTATCTCGTTGAGCAAGCACCATTGCCAACTCTCCATTAAAACCACTGAGGTTACGGTCTTCAGCGGCGCTAAAAACTCTTTGCGGGCCTTTGATCTCATCATCGTCAGCTTCTTTATCTGTCGTTTTATGTAAAAAATCAAGAAGGGCACAAACATAGATTCTTACAGATTCAAATTCACCCGGTATGATAGGTCCGCCGACTTCACCCTCGACCTGATATAGTTTTCTAATTGCGATAGTACGCCACCCATCGCCTTGTCGCGCCATTTCTTCTTCTAATAAGCGGATCTTACGATTAATGGAGCTTTCACCTGGGAATTCTTCGGTCATAACGCATTATTATGAGCATAAATCGTTACGTTGCAAGCATGAGCGGGAACAGATGCCTGCTACTTTAATTCACAATAATTTCAGCGTAAAATCAAAAATAATGAGAGAGTTATTTATACAGCCTCCAGAAATAGTTGAACTTAACGACGACGATAGAGTCGTTTTTCTTGCAGGTCCAATACAGGGGGCGCCCAAGTGGCAATACGAAGCAGAAAGAATTATCCATAGCCTAGATGCAGGCATAGTTGTAGCGTCACCTAGAAAAGATTATTCCAAAGGTGAATTCGTTTATGAGAGACAAGTTGATTGGGAGACTCATTTCTTAAATCGTGCGGCAAGGGTAGGCGCAATAATTTTTTGGTTAGCATTACAGGTAAAAGAGACACCCGGAAGACCATTCGCTCAGACATCAAGGTTCGAACTCGGGGAATGGAAAGTCAAGCATGAAACAACTGGGGCTAATGTTGTCGTAGGTATAGAAGAAGGTTTCCCAAACGAAAGATATATAAGGCATCGATTAGGACAAGATTGCCCCAAAATCCCAATACTTAGCAGTTTGCAAGAAACCTGCAAAACGGCAGTAGATATTATCTAATATCTCAAGTTTTAAAAAGTAATAAAAGATGTAAGTATCTTCACAAAGAATTCTCATCTTTAATAGATATAATACTGGCAATGGAAAAAGGTGAAAATAATGATGGGCATATAGCCTATAGTAAACCATCCGAATTTTTAACGGATTGCTATGAACAAATTAAATTTTTGACTTTTAAGGCTCAAGAAGGTTTGCGAAATTGCAACCAAATCACTTATAGACAATTGTTGATGGAAAAGGGCAGATTCATGATTGATTTGAAAGATTATGCCGATTTTTATATCGAACAAGGTCTGCCTATCCCTCAAGAAGTAGTATCTGAACTTGAGGCAATCAGAAATGATGCATACGATTTGATCGAACACGCCGCAGTATACAAAGAGTACCACCCCTTAGATGCAATGCTGATTCAAAAAAATGATCCCCTCCATAACGATGGCAACAGGCTAAAATTTATGATCCAACAGTTAGAAGAACAAGACTTGTAAGTTTTGACTTTTATTATTTGAAGGCCAATTAATGCTATGCTAAATTTATGAGCATAATCTGCCCGGCGATTCTTGCCAAAGACGAAGAAGAATATAAAAAACAGATAGAAACGGTAAAACCTTTTGCCGAACGTATTCAGATTGATCTTAAAGACAATGATTTTGCCAAAGGTGAGAGTAATACTCTAGATAAAGTATGGCTGCCAGATGGCACAATCTGCGACCTCCATATAATGTATCGTAATCCGCAGGATTTTCTGGACACCTTGATAAAACTCAAGCCCAACATGGTGATTGTGCATGCAGAGAGCACTTGTGACATACCAAAATTCGCTAGCAATTTGCGCGAAGCCGGTATTAAAACCGGATTAGCCATTTTGCAAGATACTTTAGTAAAAGACGTGGCTTATATATTCCCGCATGTACAACATCTGTTAATTTTTAGCGGTGATTTAGGCCATTACGGTGGCGCGGCAGATTTCAGCCTAACCAGTAAAATATCAGAAGCAAAAGAAGCCCACAAATACCTGGAAATCGGCTGGGACGGCGGTATAAATGCCGACAACGCTGCGCAACTTGCCAAAGCCGGCGTTGATGTATTGGATGTCGGCGGGGCAATATTAAACTCTGATAATCCCCAAGAAGCTTATGCTACAATTAAGGCTAGATTAACAGACATCTAGCCTTTAAATGAAAACCTATACTTTAGAAGAACTTGAGCAAATTGCCTGCACCATCCGCAAGGATATTATCAGCATGCTAGAAACTGCCGGTAGCGGCCATAGTGCCGGTCCGATGGGCTTGGCAGATGTTTTTACGGCTCTATATTTTAGCGTTTTAAAGCACGATCCAAAGAACCCAGATTGGGACGAGCGCGATATTTTGGTTTTAAGCAACGGACACTGTGTGCCGGTGCGTTATGCTGCCATGGCAGAAGCCGGTTATTTTAGCAAAACCGAGCTGCAAACTCTGCGCCAGTTAGGCTCCCGTTTACAAGGCCACCCCGAGCGCACCAAATTACCCGGGCTGGAAACTACCAGTGGCCCCTTGGGCTGCGGTTTAAGCCAGGCAATCGGCATGGCACTGGGCTTAAGGCTAAACAAGCAGCTGCACCGCTGGATTTATGTAGTAATGGGCGACGGCGAACTGGACGAAGGTAACAACTGGGAAGCAGCCATGCTGGCCAGTAAATACGATCTGCACAATATTGTCGGCATTATAGACCGCAACAACATCCAAATAGACGGCCCCACAGAATCGGTGGTGCCACTAGAAGATTTGAGACTAAAATGGGAAGCTTTTGGCTGGCACGTGCTGGAGATTGACGGCAACGATATAGAAGCAATTATTGACGCTTGCGCCATGGCCCGGGCAATTGTAGAAAAACCGGTGATGATTATTGCCCACACCATACCCGGCAAAGGCGTAGATTTTATGGAATACGATTTTCACTGGCACGGCGTAGCGCCTAACCACGAGCAAGCCATGAAGGCTCTGCACGAACTGCGCACTTTGCAAGGACGTATAAGGAGCGAACATGAGTAAGCCAGAACTATACCTAGCCAAATATCTGTCTAAAGATGTAGAGATGGTGCCAATCCGCAAAGGCTTTGGCGAAGGCTTAAAAAAAGCTGGTGAGTTGGATGATAGGGTTGTTGCCCTGTGTGCCGATTTAACAGAGAGCGTGCAAATGCACTTATTCCGTGATAGTTTCCCCGATAGGTTTTTTGAAGTCGGCATTGCCGAGCAAAACCTGGTAACCGTTGGATCGGGTTTAGCCGCCATGGGAAAAATACCGTTTGTCGGCAGCTACGCCGCCTTTAACCCCGGGCGCAACTGGGAACAAATCCGCACCACGGTTTGCCTAAACAACCAGCCGGTTAAAATTATTGGCGGCCACGCCGGTTTATACACCGGCGAAGACGGCGCCACTCACCAAGCGCTGGAAGATATCGCATTAATGCGCGTTTTACCTAACATGGTAGTTGTTGTGCCGGGTGATAGTGTAGAGGCCGAAAAGGCAACGCTGGCCATCGCCAAAGAAAAGCGCCCCTGTTATTTGCGCTTGGCGCGGATTGCCTCGCCGGTATTTACCACCAAAGATACGCCTTTTGAAATCGGCAAAGCCTATGTTTTAGAATCTGGGCGTGACATTACAATTATTGCTACCGGCACCATGACTCACCCGGCATTAATGGCTGCCGACAAACTGTTTAAAGACGGCATAGATGCTGAGGTTGTACATGTGCCAACTATAAAGCCAATAGACGCTATAACTATCTGTGAAAGCGCTAAAAAAACCGGTGCCGTTATTACAATAGAAGAACATCAGATAGCCGGGGGCCTCGGCGGAGCAGTGGCAGAAGTTTTGGCAGAAGAATGCCCGACACCGATGCGCCGTATGGGAATAAAAGACCGTTTTGGTGAAAGCGGCCACCCGGATGAGCTTTTGGAGCACTTTGGGCTGACAGCTAAAAATATTATTGTTACGGCTCACGAGCTTTTAACATCAATCGGTAAACAATAAGGGGCAAAGTGGCATTATCTATAAAACAAATCAGGGCAAATTGCTTGGCCGCCCGCGAAAGCTACGAACGGGCTAGATCCGGCCACTATGCCATTGGCGCTTTTAATATCGACAACCAAGAAACTTTAATTGCAGTATCCAAGGCTGCTCAAAAAATGCAGGCTCCGGTAATGGTAGAGGTAAGTCAGGGCGAAGTTGAAGCCATGGGCCTAGATAATATCCGCGATATGGTAGACAACTACCGGGCTGAGTTCGGGATTGAAATGTACATTAATTTGGATCACTGCCCGAGTGTCGAAGCGTCTAAAGCCGGCATTGATGCCGGTTTTGAATTTATTCACATAGATTTAAGCCAGGCCAAGCATGATGCCACCGATGCCGAAATAATTAATGCTACAAAAGAAGTCGTAGAATACGCCAAATTTACCAGTGCGCTGGTAGAGGGCGAGCCGCATTATTTTGGCGGTGGCAGCAACGTTTTTAAAGAAGCATTCGATTACGAAGAGATTAAAAAGACCTTTACTGACCCACGCGAGGCTAAACACTTTGTAGAGGCTACCGGAATCGACACTTTTGCGGCTGCGGTGGGTAATTTGCATGGCAATTATCCGGTGCCAAAAATATTGGATCTTAATTTATTAGAACAAGTACGCAAAGCACTGGATTGCAACATCAGTTTGCACGGTGGCAGCGATACGCCGGGACACTTTTTTGTAGAAGCGGTGCGGATTGGTGTGACTAAAATTAACGTAAACAGCGATATGCGCAAAGCTTTTAGGCAGACTCTAGAAAAAGTTCTGCGCGACAACCCCGATGAATACGCCGTGGTAAAACTGATGCCGCAAGTTTACGGCGCCGTTCAAGCAGTCGTCGAGTCCAAGCTCCAAAATTATAATTCGGTAGGCAAGGCAAGACCTTAAAATGGGAACACCCAAGCACCGTGAAGAAATAAAGATTTTATCTATCGGTGCTGCTGTGCAAGATGTGTTTTTGCAGGGCAAGATTTTTACTCCTAAAAAAGAACACAGCGAAGAGGTAGAAGAATTCCAGCTTGGCTCCAAAAACGATATCGAAGGAGTTGTTTTTAGCACCGGTGGGGGTGCCACCAATGGGGCGGTGACATTTGCCCGCCACGGTTTGCATAGCATGTTTATGGGCAAAATCGGTAACGATATCGCCGGCAAAGCCATCTTGGACGATTTGCATCTAGACGGTGTAGACACCAGTCTGGTAACTAATTTAAAAGATATAAATACCGGCTATTCGTGCCTGCTATTGGCACCAAACGGCGAGCGAACCATTTTAACTTTCCGCGGGGCGAGCTCCCATATTGATATTCAAGAAGTAGATTTTAACGATGTAGAAACCGACTGGATTTATCTAACCTCCATGGCTGGTAATTTTGAAACTTTAGCTGTTATATTTGCCTATGCCAAGGCTCATAACATAAAAATTGCCATGAACCCCGGCAAAGATGAACTAAAACAACCCGAAAAACTAAAAAGTCTAATGCCAGATGTTACAATTTTATCTTTAAATAAAGAGGAAGCCGCCATGCTATACCGGAGCCAATCTTTAGAGGAATTAGCCCGATTAGCTAATAAAGAGGTTAATTATGTTGTTATTACCGATGGTCCTCATGGTGCTATAGCGGTGGACAGGCAGCATATTATTGCGGCCGGCATGTACGAAGAAGTGCCGGTGACTGATCGGACAGGGGCGGGTGATGCTTTTTGCAGTGGTTTTACCGCCGTAATCGCCGCCGGGGAGAGTTTAGAGCGAGCCGTTACTTTTGCCAGTGCCAATTCCACCAGTGTTGTTACCAAAGTTGGCGCCAAAGCCGGCATTTTACCTCATGACGCTGCTATCCACAACATGCCCTTAGATGTAAAAGAGTTATAACTTATAGTTCTTATGCTAAGATAAAAGCAAAGAGTAATAGCAAATATGTCACGAATTATATCTGAACTTTTGGGCGCCAATGAACCATTGTTTAGTTTAAGCGTAAAACAACTGGAGGATGTAACAGGCAAGCAGGGGATTGATGTCCGTTTGACTGCTGAGATTATTGGCCTTATACAGCTTAAAACACGAGATTTGGGACTTGATGTAAACGACACAACAGGCAAAGAGCTGTACCATGCTTTACTTAGCCGGTTAAAGAAAGATGATGAAAGTTTTTGTAAGATGATTGGCGTAACAGATAGCCAAGATGTAGATACTATCATGCCGCTAATTAAAAAAGTAGCCGAAAAAGCCAAAATTAACCACAAGTGTTGGGTGCTAAAAAAGAGCGTGGCCAAAGAATTTTTGCGCAAATTACCACCACCAAACATCATGAAACGGCTAAACTATAAAAGCATCGACAGCATGCTAAAAAACGAGAATATATTTGAAATTTACGGGGCACTGAGATTTGTAGAAAACCCGATGTGGCTTAAAGAGTTTAACGATACTTATAAAACTCTAAAACCATCAGATTTTGAAAGCCGTGACATAGAAATCGTCATTATGCCAAAAAACCGCTGGGGTGATGCCACTGCCGGTTTTATTGCCAAGAAAAAGCACAATCTGACCCACCTGAAGGAGCTTGGTGCAATCATCATTTTACCTACCCCACAAGAGAGGATTCCGGGGGTCACTATTTTTGATATGCTGCTTATTTTTCATTACATAAACGAAATCAGGCTTTACAGCACTTACTTTAAGTTGCAGCAAGTCAGGCCGGATTTTGGCAAGCTGGTGGTAAATACTCTTAACGCCGACCGAGCCGAAGCAGCCGTTATGGCCGGGCAAAAAATCCACTGGCGAATCATTAACCGTTATTTTGGCAAACTTAAGAGCGAAAACCACCCGGAAGTGTTTGAACCGCATGTCCAGCCGGAGGATCTGCATTGGCGTAAGGCCGAAAACATGCTTTTTAAGATAGACAATAGCCTTAACTGGTGGCGCGATTTGGATTATGTCGGTGTGATGAGCGAGGGTAAGCCGGTCAGCCTTAATTTAATGGATATAGCGACCAATTATTGTAATAACCTGGAGTTTAAAGATAGGGTTTACTTTCATTTTCGCGAAAGCCTTTGGAACGAACTTTTTGAGCGTTACATGGGCGAAAAAACTTTGGAGCAGCAAGTATTGAAGCAGCTTGATAATGATATGATCGCACCCGAAACCATTCAAACAAATATACATTCTCGGGGATTTTGATGAAATATTCGATATGTGTTTCCGGGGCTGCAGGTGGTGAAACGGTTAAAAGAGACCACGAACTGGCTGAGCGATTAGGCGT
This sequence comes from Patescibacteria group bacterium, assembly GCA_035510605.1. Lineage (GTDB taxonomy): Bacteria > Patescibacteriota > Saccharimonadia > Saccharimonadales > CAIOMD01 > DATKGW01. Next base: position 73,829 of record DATKGW010000012.1, on the reverse strand, counting down.
GGCCGTTGCCAAATCAAAGAATATTTTAACGACCGGTGCCACGGTTGGTTTGCCCTTTTTTGCTGCCCGTGCGGCTCACCTTGCCGGAGGTATGAGCATTGGGTTTTCTCCAGCCTCTAGCTTACTTGAGCATGTTCATAAATATCGTTTACCGATTGGTATGTACGACTATATTAATTTTACGGGGCTAAATTATGTCGGCCGAGATGTTTATTTAGTCCAATCCAGTGATGCGTTGGTGACGGTTGGCGGCCGGTTCGGCAGTTTGCATGAATTTTCTACTGCCCTGGAATCCAATATGCCCTGCGGTGTACTAACTGGTAGCGGCGGTGCGGCCGATGAAATTCCGGAACTGATAGATAAACTGGGCCGAAACCACAAACATATGATTGTTTTTGATGATAATCCGGAGCGCTTAATAACCGAGATTATTAAGATGCTGGATGAGCATAATAAAGGTATTGACACTACAGCTCTAGCTAACCAATGGTTCGTTACCGATCCGCCTATGCGTGCCGGCTAAATCTGTATTTGTAAAATTTTTACGTCCCAAGAGATGAAACTTACTCTATACTATTAAAGTGACAAAATTTAAGTTACATACAGAGTACAAGCCGACTGGTGACCAGCCAGACGCTATTGATGCCTTGGTCGCCGGGTTAAATGCTGGAGAAAAAAACCAAGTCTTATTAGGTGTTACCGGTAGCGGCAAGACTTTTACCATGGCCAATGTGGTTAACGAAATCCAAAAGCCGACTCTGGTACTAGCTCATAACAAAACGCTGGCAGCCCAGCTTTACAATGAATTTAAGAATTATTTCCCTGATAACGCCGTCCACTATTTTGTCAGTTATTTTGATTACTATCAGCCGGAAGCTTATATTGCCCGCAGTGACACATATATAGAAAAAGACAGTGCCATAAACGAAGAAATTGACCGTCTTCGCCACGCCGCCACCGATTCTTTATTAACCCGCAAAGATGTTTTGATTGTCGCCAGTGTTAGTTGCATTTACGGCATTGGTTCGGTAGAAGATTATGGTTCGATGGCAGTGACAGTAAAAGCCGGTACCAGAAGTTTAAGGGATAAATTTATCCGCCGATTAACAGATATCCAGTATCATCGCAATGATATGGCTTTTAGCCGAGGCAACTTTAGGGTTAAAGGCGATGTAGTTGATGTTTGCCCGGCTGGCGAGGAGACTGCTTATCGAATTGAATTTGATGGTGACGAGGTAGAACGGATCACCCGCATTAACCCCTTAACCGGTGAAATCGAAGCCAAATTAAACCAGGTTACGATTTTCCCTGGCAGCCACTTTGTTACTCCAAACGAAAAGCTGCAACAGGCCTTGGGTAAAATTGAGCAAGAATTAGAACAACGGCTGAAGTTTTTTAAATCCAAAGGTTTGCTGCTAGAGGCCGAAAGATTAGCTCAGAGGACGAAATTTGACTTGGAAATGATGGCCGAAACCGGCTTTGTTAAAGGAATAGAAAATTACAGCCGCTATTTAACCAACCGCGAAGCCGGCGAGCAACCGGCCACACTACTGGATTATTTTCCGGATGATTACTTGATGATGATAGATGAGAGCCATATGACAATTCCGCAAGTCCGTGGTATGTACAACGGTGACCGAGCCCGCAAAGAAGTTTTGGTAGAATACGGCTTTCGTTTGCCTAGCGCGCTGGATAACCGGCCGCTTAATTTTAGTGAGTTCGAAAGACATGTGAACCAGGTTGTTTATATGTCGGCTACGCCGTCAGAATATGAGCTAAGCCGATCGCCAAAGCCGATTGAACAGGTTATCCGCCCGACCGGGTTGCTTGACCCTAAAGTGGAAGTTAGGCCGATTGACGGCCAGATTGATGATTTAATCGCCGAAATCCGCGACAGAGTCGAAAAACACCAGCGTGTGTTGGTCACAACCCTAACCAAACGAATGGCCGAAGATCTAACCGAATATCTAGAAGAACTGAATATAAAAGTTCAATACCTGCACAGTGATGTCGATACGCTTGATAGAACTGATATTTTAAGAGATTTGCGGCTTGGCATATATGACGTTTTGGTAGGAATTAACCTGTTGCGCGAAGGATTGGATTTGCCGGAGGTTAGTCTTGTAGCTATTTTGGATGCCGATAAAGAAGGCTTTTTGCGCAGCGAGCCGGCACTGGTGCAAACCATCGGCCGGGCAGCCCGACATATTGACGGCCGCGTAATAATGTATGCCGATCATGAAACCGGCAGTATGAAGCGGGCAATTGATGAAACAAATCGCCGCCGCGGAATTCAAGAAGCCTACAATATCAAGCATAAAATCACGCCTGCCGGTATAACCAAGTTGATAGGTGATTCATTGCGGGCAGAAGTCGGTGCCGAGAGCAAAGAGGCTAAAAACGCCCGGCTCAACCTCGATAAGATACCAAAAGACGAATACGCCACGGTTATTAAAGATTTAAGCGCCCAAATGGAACTGGCCGCCGCCAACCTGGAGTTCGAAAAAGCCGCCGATCTTCGCGATCTGATTGCTGACATCAAATCCAAAATATAGTTTTTTGAGGCTGGCTTGTCGAAGTTGTAATTCAAGAGGTATACTTAAAAACAATGACAAAACTGAGTAGCGCGGATGTACGCAAGCTCGCCCGCTTGTGCCGGCTAAGACTAACAGATAAAGAGGTTGAGCTCTATCAAAACGATTTGAGCGCTATTTTGAATTATGTCGAGATTCTACAAAAAGTAGACATTAAAGGTTTGGAGCCAACCAGTCAGGTTACCGGTTTAATGAATGTTGTCAGACCGGATGAAGTAATAGATTATGGAGCCAGCCCGGATGACCTGCTTAAAAATGCGCCTGCCGTTGAGGCTCATCAGTTTAAAGTAAAAAGGATTATCGAATGAGCTGGGAACCAATTGCCGGACTAGCCGAAAAAGTCCAAGCCGGGCAGCTGACTGCGCAAGAGTTAGTTGAGAAATCGCTTAAATTAATAGATGAAAAATCAGTATTTCATGCGATTTTATCTGTTACGGCGGAGCGGGCTCGCAAGCGTGCCAAAGAAATTGATGAAAAGGTAAAGAGGGGCCAAAAAGTCGGCCGTTTGGCCGGTATTCCCTTTATTGCTAAAGATAACTTTTTAACGTTTGGCGGCAAGACTACGGCTGCCAGCCATATTTTGGAGCCGTTTGATGCTCCCTATCAATCAACGGCTATAGAGAAACTGGAAGCCGAGGGTGCGATTGTTGTCGCCAAGGCTAACTTGGATGCTTTTGCCCATGGTAGCAGTACCGAAAACAGTGCCTTTGGCCCAACGCTGAACCCGCATGATAAAACACGAGTGCCAGGCGGCTCATCCGGTGGGTCAGGCGCCTCTGTAGCGTTGGAATTAGCACCTTTTGCGCTTGGTACCGATACTGGCGGTTCTATCCGTTTGCCGGCCAGCTACTGCGGTGTTGTTGGGTATAAACCGACCTATGGCCTTGTTTCGCGCTATGGCGTTGTAGCTATGGCCAGTTCTACCGACGTAATCGGGCCATTGGCAAAAACGGTAGAAGATGCCGCATTAGTGTTAGAAGTTATGAGCGGGCGTGATAAATTTGACGGCACAACAATTGAGCGTGATAAGGCCGATTATTCGGACTTTACCAAAGACGTTAAAGGCAAAAAAATCGGAATCGTAAAAGAGTATTTTAGCAAAGGACTTGATAAAAATGTTAGGGCAATCGTAGAAACTTCTATCAAAAAATTGCAAAAAGCCGGCGCCGAAATAAAAGAGGTCAGTTTACCATCGATAGATTTGGCTCTGGCTTGCTACTACATTATCGTGCCGGCAGAGGTTAGCAGCAACTTAAGTCGTTATGACGGCCAACGATACGGATTGGCAATAAAAGATGCCAAAGATCTGGATGAGAGTTACGAAAAAGCTCGTGAACTAGGTTTTGAAGCCGAAAACAAGCGCCGAATTATGATTGGTACTTATGTGCTTAGTAGTGGTTACTACGATGCCTACTACAAAAGAGCTCAAACCGTGCGCACTAAACTAATAAATGAATTTAATGGTGTCTTTAAAGATGTTGATTTCTTAGTAGGTCCGACGGCTCCAACCACAGCATTTAAGTTGGGTGAAAACGTGGGTGACCCGTTAAAGATGTATTTGGCAGACATTATGACTGTTGCAGCTAATCTTACAGGTATTCCGGCAATAAGCGTACCGGCCGGCGAAGTTAACGGCATGCCGGTTGGGTTGCAGCTAATGGCCCCGCAAAGAGCCGATAGGCCACTAATGGCAATAGCAAAGTGTTTTCAGGAGGTTTCTAAATGAGCACGACAGCCGTCATATTAATAATTGTTGCCGCTGTAGTTCTATTAGTACTTATCAGCCTAATTGGCCGCGCTAAACCAAAATGTATCGATAAGCAATATTTTAAGAATGAATGGGCTGATATAATTGCTCTTCAAAAAGATTATAAAACCCGTCCAATGTGCTTAATCAAAGCCGATAAGTTATTGGATGAAGCTCTAAAGGGTTCTGGCTATCATGGCGAAACGATGGCCGAACGGCTGGTGTCAGCCAAAAATCATCTTAAGGATAGGGATAGGGTATGGGCAGCTCATAAATTACGCAATAAATTAGTTCACGAATCACTGTTTGAGCCTTCGGAGAAAGAGGTCAAACTGGCTTTAGAGCACTATCGTAAGGCTTTTAAGGATTTAGGAGTATTTTAAAGTGGATAAATATCTGATTGCCGGAAAATATTATCCAACTGTTGGTATCGAATGCCATGTGCAGCTGAATACGCGAACCAAGTTGTTTGCTGCCGTTGATAATGATGCTCGATCAGCCAAACCGAACAGTTTAATCAGTCCGCTTTGTGTTGGTATGCCAGGTACGTTACCGGTGCTTAATGCCGAGGCTGTAAATCTAACAATCCGGGCAGGCTTGGCGCTTAGGGCTGAGATTGCTGAAATCAGCCATTTTGATCGCAAACATTATTTTTACCCTGATCTGCCTAAAGGTTATCAAATTTCCCAGTATGACCGCCCGATTGTTGGTAAGGGCGTAGTAGAAATACTTATGGATGATGGTTCTGTCACGAAGGTACGGATTACCAGAGCCCATCTCGAAGAAGATGCCGGCAAAACTACCCATCCGGCTGGTGGCGATTATTCGTTGGTGGATTTTAACCGGACGGGCACGCCGCTTTTAGAAATCGTGTCTGAGCCGGATATCCACAGCGCTGCCGAAGCCCGGGCTTTTGCCCATGAACTGTACTTGATCATGAAATATGCCGCTGTGTCGGATGTCGATTTATACCATGGCAATATGCGTTTTGATGTTAATGTCAGTGTTAGCTCTGATCTCAAAAAGTTAGGTACCCGCTCTGAGACTAAAAACTTAAACAGTTTTAGAAGTGTCGAAAAGGCGGTGGATTTTGAGATAAAACGCCAGATTGCGATGCTCGAAAAAGGTAAAAACATTAAGCAGGAAACGCGTGGCTGGGATGCGGCCAAACAAAAAACTACCAGCCAGCGTAGTAAAGAAGAAGCCCACGACTACCGCTATTTCCCCGATCCGGACATTCCACCGATTAACATCACCAAGGCTATGATCGCGAAAGCCGCCGAAGAGATGCCATTATTGCCGATGGCGCTGCGGGAAAGGTTTGGCTCAATAGGGTTGGATTCAGCCCAGATTGACACAATATTGGAAGAACCGATTTTAGCTGAGATAATCCGTTATCTTACAGAAGCCCACGACCTGAAAACCACCCGAACGATTGCTAATTGGTGTTTGGGTGAGTTACAGCGCTTGAGTGTTACCGGGGCTATAACTTGGCCCCAAGTTAAACAATCGCTCGACTACTTAATTGAACTAGCAGCTATGGTTGACGGCGGTGATTTAAGTTCCAGCGCTGCCAAAGCGGTGCTTAGTATAGTGGTTAATAAAAATACGGACCCCAGAAAAGTAGCTGTGGAGTTGGGTTTTCTACAGGTTTCGGACGAAGGCGAATTGGCTTTAATTATCGAGCAGGTTTTAGGCGAAAACCAAAAAGCGGCTGATGATGTCCGCCAAGGTCAGACTAAAGCCATAGGTTTTCTAGTCGGTCAGGTTATGAAAAATAGCGGTGGCCGGGCTAACCCTAAAATTGTAGAAAATCTTATTAAAAAACAACTCGGAGTTAACCAGTGAAAAAACCGACAAAAGCGGTTATTGCGGCAGCCGGTCTTGGTACCCGTTTTTTGCCGCAATCCAAAGCCATGCCTAAAGAAATGCTGCCAATAATTGATCGGCCGGTTATTCAAATTGTAGTTGAGCAATTGGTCGCATCCGGCGTAACCGATATTATCATTGTAACCGGCAGCACCAAAAGAGCCATCGAAGACCACTTTGATCGTAGTGATGAGTTGGAAAATGAACTAATATCACGCGGCAAAAAAGAATTGGCGGAACAAATAAAGGCTATCGCCGAAATGGCCAACTTTATTTATATTCGCCAAAAAGGTGAACCTAAAGGTAATGCTTTGCCACTAAAAAACGCTTCTCATTTGCTGGCTAAGGATGAACCTTTTTACATGTTTTTTGCTGATGACTTTTTTAGAAGCGAAATACCGCATGCCAAGCAATTATTAGAAGTTTATGAAAAAACCGAAGCTTCGGTAATATCTTTGATAGAAGTCAAGCCGGAAGATACTAAAAAATATGGCATCGTGGATGTTGATGACAAGTTTGATGACAGAACATTTCGCTTAAAAAGGCTGGTCGAGAAACCCGGGCCCGAAAATGCGCCATCCAACTTTGCTTCGGTTGGCGGTTATTTATTGACGCCTGATATTGTGCCGATTGTCAACAACTTACAACCAGGCAAAGGTGGTGAAATCGTGTTACTGGATGCAATTAACCAATTGGCCCAAAGCCAAACGGTTTACGGCAAATTTATAGATGGTGTCTACCATGACGCTGGTGATAAATCCCGATATCTACACGCCGTAGTTGATCATGCCTTGTGCGATCCTAAGCTAGGCCCGGCTTTTAGAAAATACCTGGAAAATAGACTTTCTGAGAAATGATTGTATAATAGGTGATATGGATGGATATCACGTTTTAGTAATAATTTTAGCGGTGGTACTGGCAATATTTTTAATTCTGGCAATTATCGCGACTATATTATTTATAAAAATTTTACGAAGTACTAAAAAAATCACCAGACAAGCAGAAAGTTTTGTAAATGATATGGAATCGCTAAGCTCTACCTTTAGAAATGTTGCCATTCCGGCAGCTTTTATAAAAATATTCACCAATGTTTTTAAAACTGTTCGAAGAAGCAAAAAATAAGGGAGGAGATTTTAATATGAAGAAAGAAACCACTAAAAGAATAGCCGTCATTTCAACAATCAGTCTAGCGGCAGGTTATGTGGCCGGGATTTTAACTGCGCCTAAAAGCGGCAAAGAAACTCGGGCTGAAATTAAAAATAGTAGCGCTAAAACTTTACGAGAAACCGAGAAGCACCTAAAAGAGCTTTATAAGGATTTGGGCAAGGTAATGGAACAAGCGGCAGTAAAAGCTAAAAGCCTAAAAGGTCATGCAAAAGAAAAATTATCAGAATTAATAAAAGATGCCAAAACTGCCCAAAAAAAGGTTAAAGAACTATTAAGTGCAATTAGAAGTGGCGATGCAGACGACCCGGAACTTAAAACAGCCGTCAAACAGGCTTCCGAAGCTAAAAAACATCTGACAAACTACATTAAAAACACCAAATAGTTTTGGAGTAAGTATATTTTACAGCAGAAAACATTGGGACTTTGGCCCTGATGTTTTTATAATAGTCTTTGAGAATATTAGGAGGCAGCTTGGTAAAAACATCAACCGCTTTGGCGGCTAGAGATTATGTGCATTTGCACAACCATACACAATACAGTCTCCTTGATGGTCTGACTAAAATTGGCCCATTACTTGAATTTACAAAAACAAAAGGTATGTCGGCGGTGGCCAAAACGGATCACGGCTCATTATTTGGAACAATCGAATTTTACAAAGAAGCTAAAGCCTGCGGCATAAAACCGATTATCGGTATGGAAACATATGTGGCTGCCCGTAAGATTACCGACAAGGATCCGGCAAAAGATAAAAATCGTTATCATTTAATTCTACTGGCTATGAATATGGTTGGCTATCGGAATTTAATGCGATTATCTACAATCGCTAATCTGCAAGGTTTTTATTATTACCCCAGAGTCGATCATGAATTGTTGGAAAAATACAATGAAGGGCTAATTGTCTTAAGTGCTTGTATGGGTGGTGAAGTTGGTACCGAACTCAATGAAGGCCAGCAGGCTAAAGCCGAAAAAACAATCAAGTGGTATAAACAAATATTTGGTAATCGCTATTATCTAGAAGTCCAAGACCATGGGCATCCTAAAAATCCAATGTTTAATGCCGAACAACAAGCAGTTAACAACAAAATCATAACTCTAGCCAAGAAATATGATATTCCGGTCGTTGTTACCTGTGATGCGCATTATTTAAAACGTGAAGACCAAGAAGCTCATGAAATTTTGCTTTGCGTCGGTACGGGTTCGTTCTTGAATGATACCAACCGGATGACCTTGAAGGAATTCCCGCTGCATGTTGAAGATCCTAACGAAATTATTGAACGTTGGGGAGGTGAACACCCGGAGTTTATTACCAACACCAAGGCTATTGCTGATAGGTGTGATGTTGAATTGCAGCTTGGTAAAATCATGATGCCTGAGTTCACGGTGCCAAAGGGTGAAACCGAAAAAAGTTATCTGGATAAACTGGTTTATAGAGGATTGGCTGCCAGATACGGAGGTGTCAATGAGAAAATATCGGCTAATTTAAATATTGCCGAAGCCAAAAAAATGTTGCCAAAAAATATTGCCGAGCGGGCTGAATACGAACTCAGTGTTATTCATCATATGCAATTTAACGGCTACTTTTTGATAATTTGGGACTTTATAAAATGGGGCAAGGATAATGGTATCGTGTTTGGCCCGGGGCGTGGTAGTGCGGCCGGCTCGATTATATCTTATGCTCTTAGAATTACTGAGCTTGATCCCTTAAAATACAATTTGCTATTCGAGCGATTTTTAAATCCGGATCGTATCAGCATGCCTGATATTGATATTGATATTCAGGATTCTCGCAGAGATGAGGTTATCCAGTATTGCGTGGATAAGTATGGTTCGGATAGAGTGGCCAATATTATTACGTTTGGACGAATGGCAGCCCGGGCGGCCGTTAGAGATGTCGGCAGAGTATTGCAAGTACCATATGGAGACGTCGACCGGCTAGCCAAAATGATACCTCCACCCGTTCAAGGCCGGCATACTCCACTAAGCCAAACCATAAAAGAGAATACCGAGCTTAAAGCCGAGTACGAAAACAACCCGATAGCAAAACAAGTAATTGATATGGCCATAAGGCTGGAAGGTACAGCCCGCAGCCACGGTGTGCATGCCGCCGGCGTGGTAATCGCGCCCGATGATATCGTCAAATTTGTGCCTCTGGTAATGGCTCAAAAGGGGGTGATTACTACCCAGTATGCTATGGGCCCTATCGATGATCTGGGGCTTTTAAAGATGGATTTTTTGGGCTTGTCTAACCTGACAACCATTAAAAATGCCTTAAGGATTATTAAAAAAGTTTATGGTGAAGAGATTGACGTCGGAACACTGCCGCTTGATGATAAAAAGACTTATAGACTGTTAAGCCGAGGTGATACCACCGGTGTTTTTCAATTGGAATCGGCCGGTATGAAACGTTACTTAAAACAATTAAAACCAAGCGTATTCGAAGATATTATCGCCATGGTGGCATTATACCGTCCCGGCCCGATGCAGTTTATAGATGAATTTATATCCCGTAAAAATGGCAAAAAGGCAGTTGTTTATCTTCACCCGAAAATGAAAAATGCCTTAGAAAGTACTCATGGTGTTTTGATTTATCAGGAACAGGTAATGCAAATCAGTAAGGATCTGTGTGGTTTTAGCGGCGGCCAGGCAGACACATTGCGCAAGGGTATCGGTAAGAAAATTCCGGAAGTCCTAGCCAAAATGAAAGTGGAATTTATTGAAGGAGCTATCAAAAATTCCAGTGCCGACAGCACTCTAATGGAGCAGTTCTGGAAACAGTTGGAGGATTTTGCGGCTTATTGTTTTAACAAGAGTCATGCGGCTTGTTATGCTATGGTTGCCTACTGGACAGCCTACTTAAAGGCGAACTACCCGGCTGCCTTCATGGCCGCCTTAATGACCAGCGATTATGATGACATTGATCGCTTATCAATCGAAATTAACGAATGTAAACATATGGGGTTGACGGTTTTACCACCAGATGTCAATCAATCCTTTAACGAGTTTGGTGTTGTACCAAAAGACAAAGGTAATATTGATGAGATTCGCTTTGGCATGGATGCTGTAAAAAACGTTGGCCATGGCGCGGTAGACGAAATTATTAGAGCAAGAGAAAATGGCGGAGCCTTTACCTCTATAACTGATTTTGCAACTAGGGTAAACAGCCACTTAGTCAATCGCAAAGTCTGGGAAAGCTTGGTAAAATCTGGCGCTTTTGACCGTTTTGGCGACCGTTGTGCTTTGCTGGAAAACCTTGACACTATTTTAGCCAGAAGCGCTAAATTTGGCAAAGACCGTCATAGTGGCCAAACAGATCTTTTTGGCAATGACACGGCCAGCAATATTTCCGTTTCGACTATCGAAATAGCACCGAGCAGCGGGACTTATAGCGAACATGATTACTTACTGTGGGAACGTGAACTACTCGGTCTATATTTATCTAAACATCCACTTGAGACTTATGAGACTTTTATGTCAGAACAAGCCGTACAATTATCTCGTATTACACCGGCCGAAGATGGTAAAACAGCCACAGTTGGCGGTGTGATTAATAATGTCCGTCAGATTACTACTAAAAATGGCCAGTCGATGGCTTTTGTACGATTAGAAGATTTACTTGGTGAGGAGATTGAACTGGTTGTTTTTCCGTCCGTTTATAAAGAGACTGCCGATCTTTGGAGCCACGAAAAAATCTTATTAGTGACAGGTAAAATTAACGGCATGGATAGAAGCGGCACAGTTATGCCGGAAGCAAAAATTTTAGTTGATAGTGCCCGGGTCGTAACTATAGAAGAAGCTAAAAATTATAAATCTAAAGGAGCCAAAACAGTTTTAAAAACTACCAAATCAGGTAATGGGAGCTATGGCAAAAATCATAACAATTCGCCCATGACAGCTCAGAAGCGATTATATATCCGCATGCAAGATGCTAGTGATGAAAATGTTTTGCAAAAGTTAAAAACTATTTTAGATAATCACCGGGGTACAAATGAGGCAGTACTGGTGCTTGGAGGTAGTGATAAGCAAGTGATTAAGCTGCCACAACTTATAAAGGGCGACGAAGATTTATTGCAATCTTTGCAGGAGCTTGTGGGAAAAGAGCACGTCAAGTTTCAGTAGCATATTTAGGCAATTTTATGGCTTTGATGAAGTTGTTTAATATGCTTAAGTTCAATTACTCCACCGATAAGCATGAAACAAGCTGCGACTGAGACAAGCAAGGCCGGAGGCATATTGGTAAATGATGGTAAGAATGCCACATTGGTGCCGGCTGGGCTAGTTGCTGCTGCCGAATTTTGGATGGCCGCTGATTTACCGTAGAAAGCCACTATTACGAAGGTGTTTTTATGGCCATCATAGTCACCATATGAGGCCATGCCGATTCCCAAATCAGTATAGACATCGCTTAGCAAATTATCGCGGTGAGCCGGGCTGTTAAGCCAGCCATTGATTACAGCTTGGGCATCCTCGTTGGTAATAGCTAGATTTTCACCGGCCGATGAGTAGGCATAGGAGACTTTTTTAAAATAGTCCCAGGCTACAGTTCCGTCTGGTGCTGTATGAGCAAAATAATGTTGTTTGGCCATGTCTTCGGCTTTCATCTGGGCAGCGTTCATTAAGGCTGAGCTGGTTGTTAAGTTTGGCAGACCCATCTGGTCGCGAGCTTGGTTAGTCAAGCTGACTATATCGCTTACCCCAAAAGCCATTGATTTGCCACTGCTTAATGGGGCGATTACAACCAAAACTATCAGTAGCATAAAGGCCCCTAGGATAAATAGCCCATGGCCGAAACGGCGGTGTAGTATAAAATCTTTTACGTTCATGAAACCTCTTGGACAAAGCCTAGAGCGTACAGGGCAACTGCAGCGCTAATACTTACATTTAAGGATTCTTTGTGGCCTTTCATTGGTATTTCTAGTATGACATCACTTGTGCTTAGAGTCTGCATTGAAACGCCTTCGATTTCATTGCCTAATATTAAGGCCAATTTTGTTGGCGGATGATACTTGTGCAACGCTTGACTGGTTGGTGATTGCTCAAGCGCGGCAATTACATATCCTTGCTTGCGGGCGGCGGTAATGGCTTTTTGGGTATCATCATACAAATCAAAAGGTATTGTTATTTCGGCTCCAAGTGCTGTTTTGTGGATAGCCCTGGTAATTTTATCAGCTAGGTGAGGTAACCTTGTATCACCATTATATTTCGGGTATGGCGTATAACCGGCAAAAAAGATATGTTTTACCCCAAAACAATCAGCACTGCGCATGATGCTACCGACGTTAAAAGTACTTCTTATGTCTGATAGTATTAGCGCCAATTGGATCATATCTCTTAATCATATCAAAATACTGTTAGATGCTTATACCGCTAGTGGTTTTTACTTGCTATACTAAAGTTAAATTATGGCTGATGAAGCTCGAACTATAGATGAACAAACAACTTTGCGCCGAGCGCGGTTGTTAAATATGCCTTACGAAGATACATCAAACCGTCAAGTTGATTTGTTCCCTGATATATTAAATGTGCCCGAGTTGTATGATCTAAGAGTCATCCCGATTTTAGCAGGTCCTCACAATATTCAATTTGGCGTAACCAATACAACTTCTCAAGCTACAATGAATAATCTGCGGCAAAGATTTGCCGATCAAAAAGTAAGCTTCGCGCTTATTTCTGAAACTGGTTACAGGGAATTGATGAAGCGTTATGATCCACCCAAGACGGTTGTTTACCACGACATTGCCTTGAGTAGCTCCGAAGAGAAAGATCAATTGGCGGCTGTTTCGCAAACTTTGGGGCAGGTCCGGGCCGATGACATGCTGGCTTATGTTGTTTCACAAGCCTACCGCTTGAAAGCTTCCGACATTCATTTAGAAAACCAAGAAGATAGAATTCGCATTAGGTTTAGGGTGGACGGGGTATTGCATCCGGTGGCCGAAATGAGTCGGGATAAATATAAAATGCTGCTGTCTAGCTTGGCAGTAGCAGCCAATATTTCAACCGCATCGGCCGATTCTCAAACCGGCCACATCAGCAAAAACTATAAATTGGCCGATGGCACAGAGGTCAGAGTTAATTTGCGCGTTGAAACGGTACCGGCCATATATGGTATGGATGTAGTACTCAGGCTTTTTAATCTGAATCCCGAGCTAATGAAGTTGGAAAATTTAGGGCTTGATAAAGAAGAAAAAGATGTGCTGGATGATATTATCAACCACCCCAGCGGCCTGGTTTTAATAGTTGGCCCGACCGGTTCAGGTAAAACTACCACACTGTACAGCATAATTAATGAACTAAATAGCCCGGAGAGAAAGATCATTACTTTAGAAGATCCGGTTGAATATTACATCAAGGGTATTACTCAGATACCGGTGGATTCCAGCCAGGAGGTCAATGGCTTCGCTGAGAAATTCCGGGCTGTCCTCCGTTTGGATCCGGACGTTATTATGGTTGGTGAAATAAGAGATAATGATACCGCAAAAACAGCTTTACAGTCGGCTTTAACTGGCCATTTGGTGTTATCGACTTATCATGCCTCCTCGGCCACTGCTGCTTTAACTCGTTTATTGGATTCAATCGGTGATAATCCGCTTTTCACTTCTGCTATTCGTTTGGTAACCGCCCAACGCCTAGTCCGGCGTTTAGACGAGGCTACTAAACAACCCTATACGCCGGATGAGCATACATTAAATTGGCTAAAAGAAATTATTGGGTCCCTACCTGCCCATATAGAGAAGCCAAATTTAGAAAATCTGCAGTTATTTCATCCGGGTTCATCTGCCGATAACCCGTTTGGCTACTCCGGCCAGTTTGCTGTCAGGGAACTATTACAAATGACTCCGACTTTGCAGCAAGAATTGCGTAAACCAGCCCACGAAATCACTACCGATAATTTAGAAAAAATTGCAATCTCAGACGGCATGCTGACAATACTGCAATATGGAGTCCTTCGGGTAATTTCTGGAGTAACAAGCCTAGAAGAAATCATTAGGGTTCTCGACTACTAGAACCCTTTTCAATATTAAACAGATATGATATAGTGTTTTTTGACTCTAAATTAATAATTTGTAAAAATTAAGGACTATTTTTTGCCATGCCAAGTCTAATACAGACAATTGAAGCCAAATACATCAAGCCGCAGATAGTTAATGTTAATACCGGCGACACTGTTAAAGTCCACCAAAAAATTAAAGAAGCCGGCAAAGAGCGCATCCAGATATTCGAGGGCATGGTAATTCGCACCGACCGCAAAAAAAGCTTAACTGCCAGTATTACTGTCCGACGGATAGCCAGTGGTGTTGGTGTTGAAAAAAATTATATGTTACACAGCCCGAATGTATTAAAAGTCGAAGTCGTCAAAAGAAGTAAGGTCCGTCGTAATTATTTGAGTTATATGCGCGTTAGGACCGGTAAATCCACGAGATTAACCGGTGTGGATTTTGATAAAAAAGCCGTTAATGCCATACACGATGTTCAGGCTGAAGCCGAAGAAGAAAAATTACACGAAGAAGCTACTGCGGCGCATGAAGAGGAAGAAAAAGCAGCCGAGACTAAAGAAGCAAAAGAAGCCAGAAAGCTTGAAGAAGCCCTAGCGGCTCACGAGGCGGTGACTCAAGAAGTTGTCGAGTCAGAAAAACTTAAAAAACAATAAGTCTGCAGTTTAAAAAACAAATAAAACCGCCGGGTAAAATCGGAGGTTTTTGTATACTAAGATAGATATGATTGGAATAGATGAAGTTGGGCGGGGAGCTTGGGCAGGTCCACTGCTGGTTTGTGCGGTTAGGTTGAATAAACCGGTTAAAGGTCTAAAAGACTCCAAACAGCTTAGTCCTAAAATCCGACGGCAACTGGCTGAGCAAATTAAACTGAGCGCTGATATTGGATACGGTTGGGTAAGTGCTCAAACAATAGATGATATTGGCTTGGCGAAAGCTATGCGTCTGGCTACGGCACGGGCACTAGATGCAGTATCTTTAAAACCTCGGGAAGAGATAATTATTGATGGGTCAGTTAATTATGTACCGACGTTAAATGCCAGAACAATAATTAAGGCCGACCAAATCATACCAGTGGTTAGCGCTGCCAGTATTGTGGCCAAAGTAGCCCGCGATGCCCACATGAATTTTTTAGCCAAACAATTTCCTGCATATGGCTTCGAGAAACATGTTGGTTATGGCACGCAGGCTCATGCTGCTGCCCTGCAAATCCATGGTGTGTCAGTTCACCATCGTTTAAGTTTTAAACCCTGCCGGAGATATTAAAATATGAGTACTACAAATATTGGCAGACTTGCTGAAGCTACAGCCGCCAAATAACTCAAGAGGAATAAAAATTAGCGGTTGGACAACCAATTAAGCAGTGCTTCTTCGTCACGTTTTCGCCAGGCAGCTTGCATTTTAATTGTTTCTAGACCTTGTTTAATGGCTCTATCCAAAGCGGGTTCATAAACTTTATGGAAGAATGCAGAGTACTGCATGATGAACGACTTATCAGAAAAAGCCCGCGCGACATACATCGGTAATCGCGGATAACTCATATCATTTTCCATATTGTCTTTTAGCCAAAACCAATTGTCTTTTAGCCATTCCCAGGTTAGATTTTTGGCCATCGGATTGGCAAATGCGAAAGCAATCCAGTAACTTACGTCTTGCAATCTGACATGTTCGGACTTAATTAAAGACAAAGCTCGTTTAATCTCCGGTAATTTTCTAAAGTTAGTCAAGGCGTGAGCCAAGGTGACTTTGTCTTCGGGGGAAGTTGCCAAATGATAGAGCTCTAACATACGGTCGAAATCTGCTTTGTCTCCGCGCTTTGAAACGCATGCCAACACCATGCTTCGCAAATTAGATGAGATATCCTCAACAATTTTGGCGTGTTTATAGATATCCGTAGCTTTAGTTATTACTGCTGAATCATCACCACTGGCGGAAGTAGCCAAAACTACAGGGCGTAATAATTTATCAAAGTAGTTTTCACTATCCTTTTCTTCCCATCCTAGTCGTATAACTTGAGTATTTGAGATTTCGCGAGCCAGCGGTTTAATGGCTTCCACAATTTTTTCGCCCATAACGTGTCTCACATCACCCAGTACCATAGCTATTATGTCCCAAACGGCCGAGCTGGTCTCATTGGCAAAATTATTTAGCATAGAGACAAGCTTCACGACAGGGAGATAGCCGTTTCTGGTCAAAGCCAGCATATCTGCCAATATACCAATTCGATCGGCTTCCGGCATTTTGCCTGATTTAACTCTTTGGCCTAATTTTAAATAGTGATCTGGCCAGTATTTAGTTATAAAGAAACCTGATTGACCAACGTTTATCTTGAAATTAGACATATCTTTAGGTAGATTGGTTTCTAGTGTCGATTGATCGAAAGTAGTTATGTTAAGAGCTGAAGAGAGTAATGGGATAGGCCATAATTCGTTTTTGTAAGGTAGGCTTTTTTCTAAAAATATACGCTGTGAAAACAATAACTTGCCATCTTTTGGCTCTATGCTAACTAGCGGGAATCCCGGTTGTGTTGTCCATTTTCCCATAAATGCTTCAACATTTTTGTGGCTGGTTTCGTGCAAGGCTTTCCATAAATCCACCGTGTCAGTGCAGCCATAACTGTGCTTTTTTAGATAGTGGACTAACCCCAACCTGAAGTCATTTTTGCCTAAATATTCATGTAGCATATGGATAATGCTGGCTCCTTTGGAATAACTGATACTGTCAAATAAAGTTCTAATCTCTTCCGGATCATTAATGGATGCCTCTATGGGGTGAGTATTTTTTAGTGCGTCAAGGCGCAGAGCTGCCTGTTGCTCAATTGACAAAAACTGTGTCCACATATGCCATTCTGGAAAGAGCTTATCTACGGCCATAAATTCAATCCAACTGGCGAAACCTTCATTTAACCATAAATCATCCCACCATTTCATAGTGACTAAATTACCAAACCATTGGTGGGCGACTTCGTGGACTATTGTCATAGCTGCAAATTGTTTGACATCAAGGCTGGTATTTTTTGGGTCAACCAGCATGGCTGTTTCGCGAAAGGTCAGGCAGCCCCAATTTTCCATGGCACCGGCCGCAAAATCTGGTAAAGCTACGAGGTCACATTTTTTAAGCGGGTAGGGAATTTCAAAATAATTATTAAAAAATTCCAAAGATTTAACGGCTACATCGAGCGCAAAACGGGTATTTTTGACTTGGTATGAAGTACTCCAGGTTCGCACCAAGACACCATCACTGGTTATCGCTTGCAAATTATCCAGCTTCCCGATTACAAAGGCCAGCAGGTATGTAGACATTTTTGGCGTATTTTCAAACGTCGTAGTGGTCGAGTGGCTATTTTTTAATGTTGTTTTTGGTAAGGTGTTGGCTAATACAACTTCATCAGGCGGTGTTATCAAACTCAGCGAAAACACGGCTTTAGCTTCCGGCTCATCTATACAGGGGAATACTTCACGGGCATGATGGCTTTCGAACTGGGTTGCTAAAATGATTTCGCCATTTCGGCCATAGCAAGGATAAAGCCCATTCATCGGTTTGGTAATTTTACCGTTAAATTCAATCTGTACTTGTAAATCATTACTCGTAATATCTGGCAGCATAATATTAAGTTCATCTTTGGAAGGATTCAGTTTAAAAGTACAGGGAATGTCATCAACCTTGATTGAACCAATTTGCAAATCTTTGGAATGCAGAAGAAGTCTGTTTGAATTAACCTTAAGTCTTCCACTGATTAAGACTGATCCACCAAAACAGAGAGCCTTTTTATCGGTTGATAATTTTAATTCGTAACGGCCGGGTTCGAAGTAT
The DNA here is from genome assembly GCA_035510605.1 of Patescibacteria group bacterium. GTDB lineage: Bacteria > Patescibacteriota > Saccharimonadia > Saccharimonadales > CAIOMD01 > DATKGW01. The sequence continues at coordinate 55,650 of DATKGW010000012.1, read as the reverse complement.
TGGTAAAGACGCAAGACTTTTGACATCAGTAGATCCTATCACTTTAAATATTTGATTATTTCAATAAGTATGATAACATTTATATAGCTCAAGTCCGGCCAATATGGTCGGATTTTTTCATGCCTTTAGCTAATACAACAGGAGACATCAATGGAATTAGAAACAAAACAATTGGTTATGGCGGTCAAAGCTATCGCCGAAGAAAAAAATTTACCGGAAGAAGTTGTTCAAGAAACAGTCGAGCAAGCCTTGGCGGCAGCTTGGCGCCGTGATTATGGTGACCGTGAGCAAGAAGTCCGGGCTCGGATTAATGTTAATACCGGTACAGTATTTGTATATATTACCAAAGAGGTGGTGGGTAAGGTTGAAAACGCCCAGACTCAGATTGATTTAAAAAGGGCTAAAGAAATAAATAAGGATGCCGTTATTGGTGAAACTGTCGAAGTCGAAGAAAAAGTTGAAAGTTTTGGACGGGTAGCTGCCCAAACCGCCAAACAAGTTATCTTGCAGCGTTTGCGTGAAGCGGAACGTGAAATTGTTATGGCCGAGTTTGAAGATAAAATCCATACGGTTGTAGCCGGTACCGTTACCCGTGTGGAAGGCCGCTTAACAAGAATGGAGCTAAATAAAGCCCAGGGTATAATGCCCGCCAGTGAACAAATCCAGGGGGAGCGTTATTATCCCGGCCAGCGTCTCAAGGTTTATTTAAAAGATGTCGAGAGGGGTTTTAGAGGTGCGCAGCTTATTATAAGCCGTGGTTGCCCGGAATTCTTGGAGCAATTATTCAAATCTGAGGTGCCGGAGATGGAAAACGGTGCCGTCAATATCAAGGGTATTGCCCGTGAAGCAGGGGTTCGCAGTAAGGTTGCTGTTAGCAGCACGGTGCTGGGGGTTGATCCGGTAGGTACATTTGTTGGTGGCCATGGTACACGCGTTCAAGCAGTTATGAGTGAAGTTGGCGAACAGGAGAAAATTGATATCGTTGTCTGGGCCGATGAACCCAAGCAATACATCACTAACGCACTGAGCCCAACTGAGGTCACCAGAGTGGAAATAGACGAAAAGTCTAAAAAAGCCCGGGTAATTGTACCTGATGATCAATTATCGATTGCCATTGGTAAAAGTGGCCAAAATGTTCGGTTAGCCAGCAAATTGACCGGTTACGAACTTGATATAGAAAGTGGCAAACCAGCCGAAAAAGTTGTTGAAAATCCCAAAGTTGTGCCAGCTGCCAAAGCTCCCAAGCTTAAAAAGAAAAGTGACCTAGAAAACAGTTTGTTGGAAGCCATCGAAGAGCACGGCGAAGAAATTTCTAAGTAATTAATTAGACAGACATAATCTGTAATCTATATATAATATATAGGTGTAAATTAGCACTCTTGCATGGCGAGTGCTAACTAAGTTATAATTATTACTATGTCGTTTAATCAATCAAAGAGGGGTTACTAATTAACATGCCTGAATCACCTGATTTCCAAGAATTTTTAGGTCATCTGACCGAGAATGCCCTGATGAGTCTGAAATCGGCTGATCAAATTGCCCGGGCTCAGGGTTCGGCTTATGTCGGTACCGAGCATCTACTGCTTGGAGTTTTGGCTCAAGAATCGTCTGTCGCTGCCAAAATACTAGAAGAAAACGGAGTTAATTTTCAACGAGCTCAGTTAGCCCTAAATCTAACCCCTAAAAACCTGGTCATTAATTTAGGCGCTAAAGGTCTTAGTGAAACGGCTAAATTAGCTTTAAAGCTCAGCTGGGATTGTGCCCAAGAATATGGCCAGGATATGTGTGGTACCGAACATATTTTATACAGCTTGCTAATGCAAAAAAATGCCCGGGCTACAGTTTTGCTAAAAGACATGAATATTGATGTTGATCAATTAGTTGAACAAACTGTGCAATTTCTTAACCGACAACAATATGAGAGCGAGCAAGATGGTGTAAAACATACTTCTACAAAGTCAAAAAAACGAGGCAATAAAAGTGCCTTGGAGTATTTTGGAACGGATTTAACAGATATGGCATCTAATGGCAAACTCGATCCGGTGATTGGCCGTGAGGCAGTTGTCCGCCGCTTAATTACAATTCTTAATCGTCGCACCAAAAATAACCCGGTTTTAATTGGCGAACCAGGTGTTGGCAAAACAGCCATAGTTGAAGGACTGGCAGAACGGATTATTGCCGAAAACGTTCCAGATAGTTTATTAGATAAACGGATTGTGATGCTAGATTTAGCGGCCATGATTGCCGGTACCAAATATCGCGGAGAGTTCGAAGAGCGATTAAAAAAGGTTATGGAAGAACTTTTGGCTGATAAGAAAACTATTATATTTATTGACGAAATGCATCTTTTGGTTGGTGCCGGCGCGGCTGAAGGTGCCATCGATGCCGGTAATATTTTAAAGCCAGCCTTAGCCCGAGGCCAAATACAGGTTATTGGCGCCACCACCACGGCTGAATATCATAAACATATAGAGAAAGATGCAGCTTTGGAGCGTCGCTTTCAACCGGTGGTTGTGCCCGAAACAACCGACAGCGAAACATTGGCCATCCTTAAAGGCCTTAGAAGTCATTATGAACAATTCCATAGTGTGACAATTGATGATTCTGTTTTAGAAGACGCTGTCTATTTTGCAGGCCGTTATATTAATGATCGATTTATGCCGGATAAGGCGATTGACCTGATAGACGAAGCTGCAGCTTTACTTAGAGTTGATAAGGGTAAAACACCAACCGAATATCGTCAGTTGCTAAAGGAAATAAAATTATTGACTATGCGTCGGGATGATGCAGTAGATCAAGAGGATTATGAGCGGGCAGCCAAATACAAGCAACGAATTAGCACTGCCCAAGAAAAGATGGATGAGTTGGTTAAAAAAACTGCCAAGTACAAGCGCTTGATATTGACAAATGAGGATATCGCCGCAGTTGTCGCTCAAGCTACCGGTGTCCCTTTGCGTAAAATTGTCAGGCAAGAAGCTAAAAGCTTACTTAAACTTGAGCAGCAATTATCTAAACATGTGATTGGCCAAGGCGAGGCAGTGGCTGCAGTCGCCAAAGCCATCCGCCGTAACCGCTCGGGCATTGGTAGCGATAAACGCCCGATAGGCTCATTTGTGTTTATGGGTCCTACCGGAGTAGGCAAGACAGAACTGGCTAGAGTCTTGGCCCGCGAATTTTTCGGCCGTGAAGATGCTCTGGTTAAAATTGATATGAGTGAATTCGGTGAACGGCATACCGTCGCCAGATTGGTCGGAGCGCCGGCTGGTTATGTTGGTTATGACGATGGTGGCCAACTGACTGATAAAATTCGCCGCCAACCCTACAGTTTAGTGCTGTTTGATGAGATCGAGAAAGCTCATCCGGATGTCTTTAATATGTTGCTTCAGATTTTTGAAGACGGCGAGTTAACCGATGCCAAAGGCCGCCGGGTAGATTTTAGAAACACCATAATTATTCTTACCAGTAATATCGGTGCCGAACTTTTGCAAAAAGAAGCTGGCCTAGGTTTTAGGGTTGATGTTAAAGACAATAAAGATTTAGACAGTCTGCATGAAGAAAATAAAGAAAAAATCAGCTCTGAACTCAAAAAATATATGAGACCGGAATTAATCAACCGTATAGATAAGGTTATTGTGTTTAGAGCTCTTTCGAAAAGCGACATTCGGAAAATTATTGATGTCCAAATAGCCGAACTGCAAGCCCGCTTACAACGCAAGAAACTGGGTATAAATCTTAACCCCAAAGCCAAAAGTTGGTTACTAGAAAAAGGTTATGATGTTCATAACGGAGTCCGGCCAATGCGCCGGCTCATCCAGGATGCTATAGAAGACCACATTGCCGAAGAGCTACTGGAAGGTTCTTATAAAGATGGTGATGTCGTTAAAGTTGGCACCAATGAGTCTGGCATAGATTTTTCAATTATCAAAGAATAGTATACTTAAGATCAGCCAATGATATTAAAAAAAGCCGCCAAAACTCTTATTGTCCTGTTGATTTTTGTAGGAGCCATATTACTGCTATGGCTAAATCGCTACAACATCCATGATTTTATAGTTTTAAGGGGCTATAAACCCCCACAAACGGTAGCTCAATTAGCTGTCGATGACACCATGAGTAGCTATGGTAAGCGGTTGTTTTATGTTAATAAACCGCAAATTTCCGATAAAAGTTCATTTAATAGCGAATGTAAAAGCACTGAACAAACTATAGTTTTGGGTTGTTATACGGGTAGCCATATTTATATTTATAAAATTGTTGATCCGACACTTAATGGCATCGAACAAGTCACGGCTGCTCACGAAATGTTGCATGCTGCCTATGATAGGCTAGGGCCTTCAGAAAGGGCTCATGTCGATGCATTGGTAGAGGCAGCCTATAAGAAACTTAATGATCCTCGGATTAATGCCTTAGCTGACAGTTATCAGAAACAAGAACCGGGTTCTGTACCAAATGAGCTGCATTCCATTTTGGGCACGGAAGTCAGTAATGTCGGCCCGGACCTCGAAGTTTATTATTCGAAGTACTTTAGTAACCGAGCCAAAATTGTTGCCTATGCTCAAAATTATGAACAAGTATTTGAAAATTTGCGGTCTCAGGTAGAAAAATATGATGCCGATTTGGCACTTCGTAAAAGCCAAATTACTCAAAAAGAAAATGACCTTAATGCCCAGGCAGATCAGTTGGCAACCCAAAAAACCAATCTTGATAATTTATCGGCTAGTGGCCAAACCCGTGTCTACAATACCGCAGTCCCGAATTATAATAAGGCTGTAGACAATTACAATGTTGAAGTTGCGAACATAAAAAGTCTAATAGTGGAATATAATAATATCGTTCAAGCCAGAAATGGCGTAATTATTGAACAGCAAAATTTGGCTGAGAGTATTGATAGCCGCGTTAATGCTATCTCGAACCAATAACTGGTACACTATTTACTATGGCAAAAGCAAAAATAGCTTACGTATGTAGCTCTTGCGGTGCTGCTCATTCCAGTTGGGCAGGGCGGTGTAATAGTTGTGGCGCATGGAACACAATTACAGAGCAGATTGATATTCGCAGCTCTACCAAATCCGATTTGGCGTTAAGTAGCGGAAAGATACTGCAGACAGTAACGCTTGATGCCAAAACTCCCAAACCGAGCGGTCGATTAAGTATGGGAATAACCGATATTGATGAAGTATTGGGTGGAGGTGTAGTCCCCGGCAGCGTTGTTTTGATTGCCGGTCAACCTGGTATCGGTAAAAGCACCTTGCTTTTGCAACTCGCCCATCAGACTGCGGCAAAGGTTAAAGTTTTATATATTAGTGGTGAGGAGTCACCGGAACAAGTTAGTTTACGTGGCCAACGGCTTCATACTCTGCACCAAAATCTTAAACTGGCAGCCAGTACGAGTGCAAATGATATTGCTGCCACAATAGCAACCGGTGATTATGATTTGGTAATTATCGATTCTATTCAAACAATCGCTACCGAAGAAATAGCTGGCGTACCAGGCAGTGTTAGCCAAGTGACTAATAGCACTCAATTATTAACAATCGCTGCCAAAAAGACCAAAACAGCTCTGTTTTTAGTAGGTCATGTTACTAAAGACGGAGCCATTGCCGGCCCTAAGGTCTTGGAACATGCTGTTGATGTAGTTTTACAATTGGAAGGTGATCGTTATGGCGGGTTTAGAATACTCAGATGCATCAAGAACCGTTTTGGTTCAACCAACGAAGCAGCCATATTGGAAATGATTGATAGTGGGCTAAAAATTGTTGACAACCCGTCGGCGGCATTTTTGGCTGAAAGGCAGCTTAGTGATGGCTCGATTGTGTTGGCAACTCTAGAGGGTACCAGGCCGGTTTTAGTAGAAGTACAGGCGCTGGTTAATACTACGTCTTATGGCTACCCAAAAAGGGCGGCTGCTGGCGTGGACTTGAACCGCGTCAACTTACTGGTGGCAATGCTGGAACGTCGCACTAAACTACGATTAGCCGATAAAGATATATATATTAATATTATCGGTGGAGTTAAAATAACCGAACCGGCGGCAGATCTGGCTATTTGTATGGCTATTGCTTCAGCTGCCAAAGGCATGCAGTTAAAAGAGGACGCCGTAGTGTTCGGGGAAGTCGGCTTAAGTGGCGAAATCAGACACGTGCCATGGATAGACAAACGCTTGAGTGAGGCCAAAAAACTCGGCTTTAAAGCCGCAATAGGCCCCAGAGTTAGTGCTGGCAATAAACCGCCGGCTTGGCTGAACCAAATGCGTGATGTGCGCACTGCGCTCAATACCTTCCTTGGCAAAGAATAAATTATTTTAAATAAAGGAAATTCATTATGCTTGAAATTGTTCAAACTGTTGTTATTTTAGCAATAGGAATTTTAGTACTAATAAAAGAACTGCCGCAAATGAAAGTCGGTAGATCAAAAGAAAGAATCGCACTACTTGATAGTTGCGCTTTAATAGATGGGCGAATTGTTGAGCTAGCCAGGCTCGGTTTTATGCCCTTTGATTTAGCAGTGCCGGAATTTGTAATAGCCGAGCTGCAATTTTTGGCTGATGGGACAGATGCCCACAAGCGTGAACGGGCACGATTCGGCCTGGAGGTCGTGCAGCAACTCCAACAAGAACCATCGGTAAATGTAAAAATAGAGCGCACTAAAGTCCAGGCCAAAAACACTGATGATAAATTAGTTCGCCTGGCTAAAAAAATCGAAGCCGACTTATATACTACGGATTTTAATCTTAACCAAGTCGCTAGCATTGAAGGAGTTAGAGTTTTAAACGTTAACGAACTTTCACACGCCTTAAGGCCGATTGCCCTGCCGGGCGAGACTTTTGAAGTTAAAATATTACAGGCCGGTTCGAATAGAGATCAAGGTGTCGGTTACTTAGAAGACGGGACGATGATAGTTATCGATAACGCCCGCCGTGATATGGGTAAGAAGGTGCGCGTCCGTGTAACCCGTACTCACCAAACAGTTGCCGGTAAAATGTTATTTGCTCAAAAAGTATCAGAAGTTACTACACCGGATCATAGAACCGGCGATGCTCAGCCCGATCGAGACTCAAGGATACGTTCTGTCGAAAGACAGCCTCGAAGAGATTTAAGACAAACAAGAGACCAGCGTATTACAAAATAAATTAACGCTTACGGTGGCTTAAAGTTAAATTATTATTTCTTACCAAAGAATTGGTTGCTGCAAATATGTTGGTAGAGCGTGTATTAGCACTGGCTAGCGTAACATCAATGGTCTGAGGTGGGTCACTGGTCACATCGTAAAGGTATGTATCAATAACTTCCGCGGTTATACTATGTGAACCGCTTGAGGTAGCTGTATAGGTGTAGGTGATAGGCTGGCAGGTACCTGTACAATTTGAAATATCATAAGAACCGCCATCAGGTATAGTCCCATCTACTTTAAAGTTAAGAGTTTTTAGTGGAGCTTTTCCCTGAGTCACATTTGCAGTAAGGCTGTATTGACCAGGCGAGGCCAACTGCTTTACGGTTACACTAACCGTTGGTAAATCTGCCGGGTCGCATGTGTGTATGTCATCACTGTCTGTTGGTATAGCACCGCCACTCGCCCCGTAACGGGCCTGTTCCGGTTTAATAAAGTTGTTATATAACGGGTCGCTACTTGGTACCTCTGACAAAATTCCGCCACCGGTTATTGTTTGCTTGGCTAAATCGGGTGTACAGCTGGTGGCCAATTTACCGGAAACCGAATCAATTACAGCCTTTTGTGAATTATTAGGATATTTAGGCTGATACCAGCTAGGGAAGATATCACAAGTACCACCACTAGTAGTCGCGTAGCCGGTGGATTGGTTAATACAGACGGTTTTTAATCCGGCCGGTTTTGTCCAGCTTTGAGCTCCAATACCTAAAATACTGTTTGCCTGGTTCATGAAACTATTCCAAGCCGGCCCTAAAATTGTATCGGTGTAATCATACATTCCCTTGATGTCATTTTGGCGGCCCATCCATAATCCAAAAGCTAAGTTTGGCGTATAACCGAGCATCCAACCGTTTTCATTAGCATTGGTGGTGCCGGTTTTCATAGCCGATTTATAGCCGTTACCCAATCTAAAAGAATTGCCAAAATAGCTGGCATGCGGATCACTCAGCATATCATTAAGAATGTAGGCAATCTGCGGATCGAGTACCTGGGTTCCGGGAGTATCTTTCCATTCTTGCAGGGTCTTTCCGTAGCGGTCCTGGACTTTTAAGATGTAGGTTAGCGGTTTATATTGTCCCATTCTGGCCAGAGTGCTGTAGCCGTTGACGTGCTCGTCAAGCCTGATCTCACTACCGTCACCTATGGCTGCCGATAGTCCGCAATTGGGCTCACATGATGTGCCGCTGACAACGCCCATCTTTTTGGCCAAATCTATAGTATTCTGGATGCCGGCAACATACATAGATTTGACTGCCGGGATATTGCGTGAACCGCCAAGGGCCGAGCGCATACTTTCGGCACCAGGCTCTTTGAAGTCATAATCGTTTGGTGAATAACCACCGCCAAAATTGGTTTTAAGATCATAAAGCGTACTGCCGGCTCCCCAGTTTTGGTTTTGAGTCATGAGGGATGAGTAATCGTAGGGCTTAAAAGAAGAACCCGGGCTGCGCGGAGTGGTTGCCATATTTTCTTGGCCGTAGCCGGGGTAATTAAAATCACGACCGCCAACCTGTGCCAGAACCTGGCCGGTTTGGACGTCTTCGGCCTCTACGGCCATATTTTGCCCATTGTTACGAACTACTTTTGGCATGGTATCGCTGACAACGCTTTCGGCAACTTTTTGTAAGCGTAAATCGAGCGTTGTAATGACTTTAAAACCGGCTTTTTGGACGTTTGTGGCACCGTATTGCTGCTCAAGTTGCTCCTGGACTTGCAATACATAATAAGGTGCGATGATACCTTGATATTTATTGCTGGTGGTAGATAACTTGGCCAGTACATCGACTTTCTTAGCTGCATCAGATTGAGCTTTGGTAATGTAGCCTTGAGTAACCATCAGATCCAGAACGTGATGCTGATGATCGATTAGGGCTGTAGTGTTATTCCCGTAAGGAGAATAATAGGTAGGGGCTGGAACTATGGCGGTCAAAAGGGTAGCTTCATCAAGCGTAAGGTCTTTAGCTGATTTATTAAAATATCCGCGGGCAGCAGCTTCGGCTCCGTCATAAACCGAACCGAATGGAATTTCGTTTAGATAAGCGGTTAGGATCTGATTTTTAGAGTAACTGCGCTCTAATTCTATTGATAAAATAAGTTCTTTGACTTTACGGGTGATGGTTCGTTGCGCAGAAAGCATTGAATTTTTAACAAATTGTTGTGTTATAGTTGAGCCGCCTTGAGTACTACGACCCAAAAAGTCATTTATGCCGGCTCTGATAATTCCGGACATGCTAAAACCACCATGTTTATAAAAGTCTTTATCTTCAGCAGCGACTATCGAATCACGTAAATATGGTGATATATCATCGTATTTGACCGGGTAACATTCTACATCACCAGAACTGGCCCATAATAATGTTTGGCCGGTTCGGTCATAATACGTGGTGCTGGCGCCCTGGGAACAGGTAGCCAGATTATCTATGCCCTTGGGTAGATCTTTTCTAAAATATGCAAAAAGGGCTAGCATAAAAACCAGGAAAACCGCCAGACAAATACCTATTACTTTTAGGCTTAATATAATGCCGTCACGGCTGGTAAAGAATCCGTAAACTCGCTTCGGGTGTAAGCGCCATAATATTCGCTTATAGGGGTTCTTAGGTAAAGTAGCCAAGTATTCAGCCCGTTTGCGGGCCCTGCTATCACGGTGCAATTTTATACGGTTACCAACATTACGATTAACCCGTACACTACCCCTGGGTGATTTTTTGGTTGTCCGTTTAGTCTTATTTATAAGTGATGAGAAACGGTTCGTTAGCTTACTCATTTTCCCCTTTATAGACTCGATAAGTGCATAGCAGTAAGTATACCAAAAATCTAATAGACACGAATAATTATTAAGCTTTTAGTTTATCAGACACATCCGGCGAAATAATATTATCAAAAACTGATTTTGCACTGAGCATTTATTACTACCTGCTACACTTTTAATATAATGACTCTAAAAACCAGTTTAAATGAGTTAAAGGGAGTGGGTGAAGTACTTGATAAGCGCCTGGAAGCGGCTGGCCTTAAAACTGTAGAAGATTTAATCAACTATTTCCCGCGGCGCTATGACGATTATTCGCATGTAATTACAATTGCAGAGATAAAACCGGGCCTAGTGAGCCTTAAAGTTCGTTTAACTGAGATAACCCAGCGTCGAGCCCGCCGCGGATTACATATTACCGAAGCCGTGGCCGAAGATGAAACCGGCCGGGTAAAGGTTATCTGGTTTAATCAACCTTATCGCGGAGGTTCTATAAAACGCGATACTCCCTATTATTTAAGCGGCGAATTTGTTTTTCAGCGTCAACGCCTGCAAATAATTAACCCGACTATCGAGCTGGCTGACGAATCGGCCACTACCCACACTGCTCGCATTTTACCGACTTACCGCGAAAGTGGGGCAATAAATTCGGTATTAATCCGCAAACTAATTTCCCAAGTATTGCCGGTTGTAGATAAAATGCCCGAAATTCAGCCCAGCTGTATTGTCAAAGATTTTAATCTTATATCTTATGCTCAAGCCATTCGTGCCATACATTTTCCATCTGACTCCAACCAACTATCTGAGGCTAAAAAAAGGTTGGGCTTTGACGAATTATTTGTAGTCATGATGGCGGCCCAAACCTTAAGAGATCAATTTGTCAGCTCTAAAGCGGTTACTGTACCTTTTAAGCAAAAACTTGCCATAGAGTTCGTCGAGCATTTGCCGTTCAAATTAACCGATGCCCAGCGTAAAACCGTCTGGCAGATATATAAAGATATAGACAGTCAAAAGCCAATGAATCGATTAATAGAAGGTGATGTTGGCTCGGGCAAGACTGTCGTTGCCGCAATGGCTTCGTTAATGGTCGCCGATGCCGGTTTGCAGGTTGCTTTTATTGCCCCTACGGAGCTTTTGGCTAGGCAACATGCCGAAACTTTATCAATGCTAATGTCTCACAGCTCTCTAAAAGATAGAATTGCGATGCTCACCGGTAGTGTCAAAACAGCCGCTAAAAATGAATTAAAACAACGGTTAAAGAATAATGAAATCAGCGTTTTAGTAGGCACGCATGCGCTGTTTCAAGAAAGTGTCGACTGGCATCACTTGGGGCTAGTAATTATTGATGAACAACACCGTTTTGGGGTCGAACAGCGCCAAAAACTACACACCAAAGCCGGCCACATGCCCCACGTGTTGTGTCTTACAGCAACTCCGATTCCACGCAGCCTAGCTCTGACAGTTTACGGCGAGCTGGATATTAGTGTACTAAATCAATCTCCCAGCAACCGTGCCGGTGTGGAAACCAGCATTGTTTCGCCGAATTCAACAACCCAGATGTTTGAAAGCATTGACAAGCAACTCCAAGCTGGTCACCAGGTATATGTTGTTTGTCCGCTGATAACCGAGAGCGATGTTCTGCAAGTTGCCAGTGCCGAAAAACTTTATAAAGAACTAAGCCAAAAGGAGTTCAAAAAATGGCGGGTGGGCTTGCTGCACGGGCGACTAAAATCCGATCAAAAAGACAAGATAATGCAGCAATTTGTCGCTCATAAACTTGATGTTTTGGTGGCTACAACGGTAATTGAGGTTGGCGTTGATGTAGCCAATGCCACTGTTATGGTAATAGAGGGTGCCGACCGGTTTGGCCTAGCTCAGCTACACCAGTTACGTGGCCGGGTTGGCCGGGCCGAACATAAGGGCCATTGCTATTTGGTAATGAGTGATTCTTCGGCTCCATCCAGACGAATGCAGGCCATAGCCAGTACTGCCAACGGTTTTGAACTGGCAGATCTTGATCTAGAAATCCGTGGCCCGGGGGCAATTTATGGCACACGCCAACATGGTGAGCTGGATCTGCGAATTGCCCAACTAACAGATGTAAAATTGATTTCATTGACTAGGATGGCCGTAAAAGCTTTTAAAGAAAAGGGTGAAAATTTGCTAAAATATAAACAAATAGCCGAAAAAGTTCAGCGTGCCAGTAAACTGACATACCTGAATTAATAAAGTCAGTCGAGAAAACATGTATTCAGGATCTACACTAACTAATTTATCAGGCAGTTTTTTAGGCACCCACCAGAAGGTCGACCGTATTGCTCGCAAAGCCTTAAAAAACTTGCTCACCAAAGATGAGACCTTTCCATCTAAACGTTTGTTACTGCATTTCGAGGGTAAAAATGGGCCGGATGGCATGAAGGCAAAATCAGCCGGGCATAACGAACCTTGGCATTTCTATGACCCATATGATCCGGAAGAAGGTGAACTTTTACAGATGATAGAAGAGCATTATTATAATTTAAGCAAAGAGCTGCGCAACCATAATAAAGAGAGGGCGGCTTTTGATGCCGCCTGGTTGGCTCATGCGATATTAGATGGCTTAACCCCAGCGCATCAGTATCCTTTTGAACAAAAACTAGAGGATTTAAGGGGCGAGGCTAAAGAAACGCGAGATTCGGTCTACAAAAAACTGATTATATCGGCAGATACCAAACCGGCGATGGTTTCCAAAAATTGGCAGATGTGGGGTGCTAAAGGATTATTTACCACACACGCCCTTTTCGAAGGAGGAGCCTCGATGGTTATTAAGCCAATGTCCGGTAAAATTGCCATACCCAATAGATACGAAATAAAAACCGTGCAGCATCTGGGCTTTTTGGAATATTATAAACGTATAGCCCGCGAGGTGGCTCTTTATAATATATATGAAATGTTTTATAAAAGGAGCTGGACGCCAAAGCTGATGAAGATTGTCAGGCAAGAATTAGCTCCTCGGATGGCTACAACCGTGACACTGGCATGGTATATGGCCGCCAGGGAAGCCGGTATCGCTTCTGCCGAGGTGTAGACTAAACATATGAGAGTTATTTCTGGCAGTTTAAAGAGGCGGAATATCGATGCTCCTAAAGGCCATAAGACTCACCCGATGAGCGAAAAAATGCGCGGGGCTTTGTTTAATGTTCTGGGCGATATTAATGGCTTAACTGTTTTTGATGCCTATGGCGGTAGTGGTGCAATAGCTTTTGAAGCTATCAGCCGTGGGGCCAAAAGCGTATTTATAACGGAGGTTGATAAATCTGCAGCCGAAATTGTAGCTGCAAATATTAAGAATCTTGGCTTGGCGGATCGGGTTGAATTGGCTCGAGCCAATTCTAATACTTGGAGTGAAAGTAATAGCTCGGCACAATTTGATTTGGTTATTGGCGATCCGCCCTATGATGATATTAAAGATGACCAGTTAAAAACGCTTGTGCAAAATGTTAAAAATGGTGGTTTATTAATCTTGTCCTTGCCGCCTGATTATCCAAGGTTTGAACAGGAGTATTTAAAACTAGAGCTAGATCGCAATTATGGCGATGGCTCACTGGTTTTTTACCGCAAAATTTGATAGTTTATATCTTATAAACTATTATCTTGCCGGGATGGCGAAATTGGTAGACGCACTAGCTTTAGGAGCTAGCGGAGCAATCCATGGAGGTTCGAGTCCTCTTCCCGGCACCAAGATAGCTCCTTTTAGAAGAGTATATATTATTGATGTGATATGCTAATTAACAGATGAACAAAATACAATTATCAGAAGAACTAAAATGGCGCGGTTTTATAAACCAAACCACATTTGAAGATATGGAAGATTTAAATAAGCAATCTTGGGTCTTTTACCACGGTTTTGATGCTTCGGCGCCTTCCCAAACTATTGGTAACCTGGCGGCAATGATGTTCGATAAGGTTTTTATGCGTCATGGCCATAAGGCAATCTTGTTAGCCGGCGGTTCAACCAGCTTAATTGGCGACCCGGGCGGAAAAGATGCCGAACGGCCCCTACAAAGCGAAGAAACAATTGCCAACAATATTGCACAAGCCGAAAAACAACTAAAGAAGGTGTTTGATGGCCAGCAATTTACTTTAGTTAACAACCTAGATTGGACCAAAGGTTTAAAAGTATTGGATTTTTTAAGAGATATCGGTAAACACTTTTCAATGACACCGCTAGTGCAGCGCGACTATATAGCCAAAAGGTTAGGTGAAGGCGGGGCAGGTATGAGCTATGCAGAATTTAGCTATACGCTATTGCAAGGCTTGGATTATTTATATCTTTACGATAATTATGGGGTCACCTTACAGCTTGGAGGAGCCGATCAATGGGGAAATTGCCTGTCTGGTGTTGAGCTAATCCGTAAGGCACGCTCTAAAGAAGTGCACGCTATCACTTTACCTTTAATCATTAATGGGGCAACTGGCAAAAAGTTTGGCAAATCAGAGGATGGATCAATTTGGCTAGATGAGAGTCTAACAAGTGTTTACCAGTTCTATCAATTCTGGCTGAATGTTGATGATAAAGGCGTGGAGAACTATTTAAAGGTATATACCGAACTTGATAAAGATGAAATTGACGCCGTAATGGTCGATTTTAATAACGATCGCGCCAGCCGCGTTGCCCAAAAAACCCTGGCTTACGAAGTTACCAAGATTGTCCATGGCGAAGACCAAGCTATAAAACATCAGCACATGATAGAGGTATTGTTTGGCAATCGTAGTTACAACGAACTTTCAGAAACTGAACTTACGGAATTTTGGGAAGAGACCGGAAAACACATTGTAAAACTAGCTACTGAACTAGCCGAAGTTTTAGTACAAACCAATTTAGCTGCCAGTAAAACCGAAGCTCGTCGTTTTATAGAAGATAATGCCATATATATAAATGGCTTGCAGATTCCTCTTAGTAAAACGACTCTAGACAATGACGATGCAATTAACGGCTATGTAGTCTTGCGCCGTGGCAAAAATTCCCAAGTCGTAATCAAAATAAGCTAATTTTTGCTAATTTTGTTGTAAACAATCGCCGGTAGGCAAAAATAAGCGATAGAAAGTATTAAACCGGTTATCCAGCCGATAAATGGAATATAAGAAACTAACGATACTACGATATTGATCATAAATAAGGCGAGTACAAAAAGCCAGTTACTTTTTACTAATTGGTAACTTCGTTTCATGGCTTCAATTACGCCGGTATTTTTATCAAACATGATGTAAGTGCTCATACTGAAAAAGAAAGCTGCCAAAATTCCGGGAATAATAAGCAAAACAGTGCCAATACAAACTGCCAAAACAACTAAAATTATTAACCCCAAAAATCGCAAAAATAAAGGGAATCCTTTGTGAACAGCTTCTCCTACGCTAATCTTTTTACCCTTTGCGCTATATAGTTGAGTCACAGTCATTGCCGGTACAAATAAACTAACTAGAATAATGGAAACCAAAATTACCAAAATAATAAAAATAATTGACCTTGCACTAACAGATGTATAATCTGTACCAGACCCCAAAGCCATTAGAATAGCAAAAGAAGCAGCGGCACCAATTATTATCATTGGTAATAATGCTATAGCAATAAATGTCCAGATATTTAGCTTTAACGCTTTCCAACTTTCGCCAATTAGCCTAAAGGTATAACCAACAAGTTCAAAGAAATCTGTTTCGTCTGGTGTGTTTTTCGATGAGGCCATAATTTTCCTCTATTTATAATAATTGTATCTTGGTCACGATATGGTCAATATATCCTAAAAATGAGTATAATGCTAATAATGACTTTAAACACACAACCATACAAAGGAGCCCGTGATTTTTACCCCGAAGATAAGCGTAAGCAGGATTATATCTTTAATATCTGGCGCGAAGAGGCGAGGCGCTTTGGCTATGAAGAATATGATGCGCCGATAATTGAGCCGCTAGAAATTTATGCTGCTAAAACCAGCGACGAGATTGTAAACGAACAAACCTATGTATTCGAAGACCGTGGTGGTCGCAAAGTAACCTTAAGACCGGAAATGACACCTACCGTGAGTAGGATGGTGGCCGGCAGGCGCCAGGAGCTGGTTTATCCCCTAAGATGGTTCAGCATTCCAAACTTATGGCGTTATGAAAGACCACAACGAGGGCGCTTACGCGAGCACTGGCAATTAAATGTCGATTTGTTTGGCGTTGCCGGCATAGAAGGTGACCACGAGCTTATTTTGCTTATGGATTCAATCATGCAGCGCTTTGGTGCCATGCGGGATATGTACCTAATACGTCTTAGTAGCCGTGAATTAATTGACTATATACTAAATGACCTCTATGACTTGGATATTGCAACAGCTAAAAATGTAATACATCTAATAGATAAAATGCACAAGCTGGAACCGGAAGATTTTAAAAATGCCTTAAAAGAGTTAATGCCCAATAAAACCGAAAACCTCTTGGGAATATTGCAATCAAACGAATTTCAAAACCTACCGGCCGAAATTAAAAAACATCCGGCAGCAGAGAGGGTGCATCATCTGGCGCTCATGTTGGCCCGCGGTGGCATAACTAATGCCAAGTTTGATATTACCTTGGTGCGAGGTTTTGATTATTATACCGATACAGTATTTGAAGTGTTTGATACAAACCCGGAGAATAAAAGGTCACTATTCGGCGGTGGCCGTTATGATGGGCTGGTTGGGGCTTTTGGAGTAGAGCCTATTCCAACAATTGGCTTTGGCATGGGCGATGTTACATTAAAAGACTTCTTAGAATTTCACAACCTTATGCCCGAACTACCGACAGAGATACAGATATCAGCAATATTAATCGGCGATGTATATGCGGAAGCGCAGCAAGTGATAAAAGCACTCAGAGAAGCAGGTATAAATCTGGCTGTCGACAGCACTAACCGTAAAATGGATAAACAGCTTAAAAGTGCCGCCAAAGCCGGCTACAAGTACGTGATTTTCATAGGCGAAGAAGAACTGGCAAATCAGCAATTCAATATAAAGGAAATGGCTACAGGACAAGAACAAAAAGTCAATCTTGACCAAATTGCAAATATTATATTTAAGTAAGCTTAGTCTGGAAATCTTTTCATAAATCTGTTAAAGTCGAGCCTTGTCATGCAAGTTACTGTTAAAGTCGTCTCAGAAACAATTACAAAATTAACCGTGTCGGCTGATTATAAAGACCTGGCTAGGGTTAAACGACACGTAGTTGCCAAGTCTGCTCAGAAAATCAAAGTCCAAGGTTTTCGTGAGGGTAAAGTACCGGTTGAGATTGCCGAGAAGCATCTAGACGCCAATTTTTTACAGAGCGAAGTGTTGGATGAGGCCATCAATCATTTGTATATTGATGCCATAAACCAAAATCGCTTGCGGGTTGTGGCTCCGCCCAAGGTGGAGTTAAAAAAATTTGTACCATACACCGATTTGGAATTTACAGCCGAGGTAGAAGTTGTCGGTAAAATTACTTTGCCAGAATATAAAAATCTCAACATCAAAATAGGTGAAGTTAAAGTTACGGCAGCTGATGTTAAAGAGATACTGGAGCGTTTGCAAAAGCAAGCCTCTCAATTTAAAGATGTTACCAGGGTTGCTAAAGAAAGCGATCGAATAACAATTGATTTTGAAGGCACAGATGAAAAAGGCCAACCAGTTAAAGGCGCCACCGGCAAAGATTACCAATTAATACTAGGTAGCAAGACCTTTATTCCCGGTTTCGAAGACAATCTAAATGGCACTAAAGCCGGACAAGAAAAAACCTTTAAGCTAATATTTCCGAAAGATTACCAAATCAAAGTCCTGCAATCTAAAAAAGTTACTTTTAAGGTCATAGTTAACAAGATAGAAGAAACCATCACGCCAGATCTGAACGATGTCTTTGCCGCCAAAGTTGGCCCATTCAAAAACTTGGAAGAGCTTAAAAAAGATATATCCAAACAATTAGAATTAGAAAAATCTCGTCAGGCCCAAGCTGAGTTTGAAGACAAGATTATTAAAACAATAGTTGATAAAACTAAGCTAACGTTGCCAGAGAGCATATTGAATGAGCAAATTGAGGCTGTAGATAAGGAATTCCGCCAAAACCTGGATTATCGTGGTGAAACGTTTGAAGAATACTTAACGAATACCGTTCAGACTGAGCAAGAATATCACGATAAAGAACTAAAACCGGCTGCTGAAACCCGGCTAAAAGCAGGCTTGGTTTTAAGCGAGATTGCCGAATTGGAGAATATCAATGTTAGCCCGGAAGAAATTGAAATTCGTATACAGGTGCTAAAAGGCCAATATACCTCTAATCCGGAGATTAATGCCGATTTGGAAAAACCGGAAACCCGTCGTAATATCGCCTCTCGCCTGCTTACCGAAAAGACCATCGCCAAACTCGTAAGCTATAATAAGAAACTATAATAGTGGCTGGCACTCGACATTGACGAGTGCTAAATTGGTGCTAAACTAGAAGTATGAATAAGCCAACAAATCTTTTAATTCCAACAGTTATAGAAAATGATGGTCGCACCGAGCGTGCTTATGATATTTATAGCCGTCTACTCAAAGATCGGATTGTGTTTTTGGGCGAAGAAATCAATCAGCACACCGCTAATTTAATTGTTGCCCAAATGTTGTTTTTAGAAGCCGAAGATCCAAAAAAAGACATTATTTTTTACATTAATAGTCCCGGTGGCAGTGTTTATGACGGTTTTGCAGTGTATGACACCATGCAATATGTCAAATGTGACGTCCAGACTATAGGGGTTGGCTTGCAGGCCAGCGGAGCAGCGTTCCTTTTGAGCAGCGGAACAAAGGGTAAAAGATTTGTTTTGCCTAATAGCAAAGTATTGATTCATCAGCCCAGCAGCGGTATGCGTGGTCCGGTAACAGATATGGAAATAACTCTAAAAGAAACAATGAGCTTAAAGAAGAAGCTAAACGAAATTTTAGCAAAGAATACTGGCCAAAAATTATCTAAGATCGAACAAGACGTGGAGCGTGACTTTTGGATGACAGCCGAAGAAGCCAAGACTTATGGCTTGGTTGATGGCGTTATTTCAAAACGGAAATAAAGGAAATTATCCACAGTCAATAAAAAATTTGACATATTTTCTACAAGTCGTAAAATGAAATCAAGAAGTAGTGAAAGCCGGGCAGTGCTCGAGTAGCTAAAAATCGCCTCACCAAAAACACCCGCTTAGTTGAGCTTCGCGCCAAAAACAGATAGCATCTTTTACAACATATTTGATGGGTATTTATTTAATGTCTATCGGCTGTAAAAGTCAAGACAACTTATCCAATCAAACTAATTAACTTAAGGAGCATGCTTGTTTATGGTAAAGACTGCCGTACCTAAAGAATCCGCCAAAATCGGTGGCCGAGTGTATTTTACAAAAAGCGAAGATATTGACCTTCCGAGTCTAGTAGATCACCAAAACAAAAGTTTTCAGTGGTTTGTTGAGGAAGGCCTTGGAGAATTGCTGGCCGAAGTAAGCCCGGTTGATGATTATACCGGTACAAAATTATCTCTTAGTTTTAAGAGCTATCATTTTGATGAGCCTAAAATGACAGAGGCTGAGGCTCGTGAAAATAACGTCAGTTTTGATGCACCGTTAAAAGCTCTGGTTGAACTGACCAATAAAGTTACGGGTGAAGTAAAAGAACAAGAAATATATTTAGGCGATTATCCGTGGATGACTTCGCGCGGTACATTTGTAATCAATGGTGCTGAGCGAGTAGTCGTCAGCCAGCTAATACGTAGCCCGGGCGTCTTTTTTAAAGCCGATACCCATGGTGGTTATAAATTGTATGGAGCCAAAGTTATTCCCAACCGAGGTGCGTGGTTGGAGTTTGAAACAGCTGCCAGTGGAGCGTTGTATGTCAAAATTGACCGCCGTCGCAAAATTGCAGTTACCACACTACTCAAAGCGTTGGGAATGAGCGAAACCGCTATCCGTGAAGCTGTAAAACACGTTGATACCGGTAAATTGAATTATGTTGACGCCACTTTAGATAAAGACCCAAGCAAAGGTACAAACGAGGCCTTAATTGAAGTTTACCGTCGTTTGCGCCCAGGTGATCTGGCAACAGTCGAAAACGCCCGCAGTTTGTTAGAGAACATGTTCTACAACTTCAAGCGTTTTGATTTTAGCCGGGTTGGCCGCTATAAAATAAATAAACGTCTTGATTTAGACGTACCCAACACCGTAGAAAACCGTGTCATGCGACTGGATGATTTAATTGCGATTGTCGCCGAATTGATACGTTTGAACAATACTCAGGAACCGGATGATGATATTGATAGCCTGGCTAACCGTCGGGTCAAATTGGTTGGTGAACTTGTACAGCGACAATTTCGTATTGGGCTACTGCGAATGGAGCGCAACGCCAAAGACCGCATGAGTATGAGTGAAATCGAATCCGTTACTCCGGGCCAGTTAATTAACGCTCGACCGATAGTAGCAGCCGTCCGTGAATTTTTTGCCAGCTCCCAGCTTAGTCAGTTTATGGATCAGATTAACCCGTTAAGTGAATTAGCTCACAAACGTCGCTTAAGCTCTATGGGGCCTGGTGGATTGAGTCGTGAACGAGCCGGTTTTGAAGTTCGTGATGCCCATGCAACGCACTATGGGCGAATTTGCGCTGTAGAAACGCCAGAAGGTGCCAATATCGGCTTGGTCTTAAATATGGCCAGTTACGCCCGGATAAACGACTATGGATTTATCGAAACTCCTTATCGAAAAGTTATAAATGTCCTGCCAGCTAAAAAAATTACTGGTGAAATTGCCGGAGTTGATTTAGAAGACGAAAAAGGCAGAGTAATTGTCAAAAAAGGTATGGTTGTTACATCAGCAAACGCCAAAAAGCTGGAATCAATAAAATCCAAAGCCACTTGGCCAATTAAAGCCAGAGTGACTAAAGAAATCGTTTATCTTGATGCCAGCGAAGAAGAAAGAGCAGTAATTGCCGGAGCTGGTAGCGAAAATGAAATAGACGAAAAAGGCCATTTTGTGTTAGACCGAGTTTCGGCTCGTAATCGACTGGTGGCCGGTGAAGTTGATTCGCACGAAGTTACGCATATGGACGCCGCATTAAAACAGATTGTCGGTACCAGTGCGGCACTAATCCCGTTTATCGAAAAGAATTATGTTTATCGGAGTTTAATGGGTAGCAACCAGCAACGCCAAGCCGTACCTTTAATAAATCCCATGGCACCGGTTGTTGGTACTGGAGTAGAAGCCACTGCTGCGCGTAATACCGGTCAAATAATTTTAGCTGAAGCCAATGGTAAAATCGTCAAAGCTACGGCTGATGATGTAATCGTTGATTATGGTTCGGTTGTCAAGTCTTACCACCCACAGCATTTTCAACGCAGTAACGAGGGATCATCCATTAACCAAAAAGTCGTTGTTAACTCTGGTGACAATATAAAAACCGGTGATGTATTAATAGAGGGAATGAGCATTCAGGGCGGCGAACTGGCGCTTGGTAAAGATTTACTGGTAGCCTTTATGCCTTGGAGCGGCTATAACTTCGAAGATGCCATTATCATCAGCGAACGGTTGGTAAAAGACGATGTCTTTACCAGTATCCATATTGTTGATTACATGACAGAAGTGCGAGAGACCAAACTTGGCCCGGAAATCGTAACCCGTGATATCCCGAATGTCAGCGAAGAAGCTTTGCGCCATCTGGATGAAGACGGAATTGTACGCATTGGAGCCGAAGTCCGCCCCGGTGACATTCTGGTAGGCAAAATTACCCCCAAAGGCGAGCAGGAACTATCCAGCGAAGAGCGTCTTTTGCGGGCTATTTTTGGCGAAAAGGCCAAAGAAGTCCGTGATACTTCCCAAAGAATGAGCAATGGTAAGCACGGCAAGGTCGTTGGTGTCAAAATTTTTAGCCGGGCCAATGGCCACGAGCTAAAAGCCGGTGTAATTATGCAAATTCAGGTTTTTGTGGCTCAAATGCGTAAAATCGCTGTTGGTGACAAACTCGGCGGTCGCCACGGTAACAAAGGTGTTATTGCCCGCGTATTACCGCTGGAGGATATGCCATACTCCGAAGACGGTACACCCATAGATATAGTATTGAATCCTTTAGGTGTGCCAAGCCGCATGAATATTGGCCAGCTTTTTGAGACTCACTTAGGCATGGCTGCCATGGCGCTGGGTATTAAAGTTGCCAGCCCGCCATTTAACGGTGTGCCGATTCCAATTATTCGCGATTTGCTTAAAAAAGCCGGGCTAAAAGAAGATGGCAAGCAGCAATTGTATGATGGCCGAACCGGCGAAGCCTTTAAAGAGCGTACTACTGTCGGCACGATGTACATGATTAAGCTAAACCATATGATTGCTGATAAAATTCATGCCCGATCTACCGGCCCATACACTATGGTTACTCAACAACCATTGGGTGGTAAAGCTCAAAATGGCGGCCAGCGTTTTGGTGAAATGGAAGTTTGGGCACTCGAGGCTTATGGTGCGGCTGTAACTCTGCAAGAAATGCTGACCATCAAATCCGATGATGTCTACGGACGGGCAAAAGCTTACGAATCAATTATCAAACAGACTGAAATTGTCGGGCCTAAAGTCCCGGAAAGCTTTAACGTACTAGTAAAAGAACTGCAGGGGCTTGGATTAAAAGTAGATTTAGTTGACTTGAACCAAGGACATGCCATAGATGCTGAGGACTTATTAGAAGTCAATATTAAAGATGAAGCGACTAATGTGGCTGAGGTTGATGCACCACAAGAGACTATTGGTGATTTGGATTTGACCGAAGATATAGTGGCTGATGAATTTGTACTTTTAGAAAATGAGGGTGATGAAACGGCCAAGGTTACGGTAGAGGATGATACGGTTAAAGACAATATTGAAGAGGAGGGCAAATAAGATGCGTAAATATTCCCATGGCACTAATATTGCCGATTTTGATGCTGTCAGGTTAGCTATCGCCAGCCCTTCTGATATTTTAGACTGGAGTTACGGCGAAGTTACCAAACCGGAGACCATTAACTACCGTACCCAAAAACCGGAAAGGGATGGTTTATTTTGCGAGAAAATCTTTGGCCCGGTTAAAGATATTAATCCACATGATGCCAAATATAAAGGCTTGCGCAGTCGTGAAGCAGCGGTAGATAAAAACGGAGAAATAGTTACCAAATCTATTGTTCGCCGTGAACGTATGGGTCACATAACCTTAGCCAGTCCGGTAACTCATATTTGGTTTTTACGCGGGACACCAAGTGCTACCGGCCTAGTTCTCAACATGACAATTAAAAATTTGGAGCGCATTGCCTATTTTGCCAGTTACGTTATTTTAAGTGTGGATGAAGAAAAACGTGACAAAATGCTAATCGATAAAGAAGCTGAAGCGGCAGCTGCCAAAGTTGCCATCGAAGCCCGCTATGAAAAATTAGCCAAAGACGAAAAAGCCAACGTTAAAATACTGGCTGCCGACCGTTCCAAAGAAATTGATGATGCGGTAAAGGAATTTGAAAAATTAAAAGCCGAACTAGAAAGTTTACAAGTTCATGCCTTAATTAACGAAACCGATTACCGGACCCTGCCGGATGATTTACAGGATATGGTTAAAGTTGGCATGGGCGGTGAAGCCATCAAATCAATGCTGGAGGCTGTCGATCTTAGTAGTCTGATAATCGAACTTAATAAAGAAGTCGAAGAAGCCAAGGGACAACGCAAGAAAAAGATTATGAAACGGTTACGAATACTCGAAAGCATGCTGCGGGCCGGTATTCAACCAACCAGTATGTGCTTATCAATTTTACCGGTGATTCCTCCAGACCTCCGACCTATGGTTCAATTAACCGGTGGCCGTTTTGCTACCAGTGATTTAAATGACCTTTATCGTCGTGTCATTAATCGTAACAATCGTCTAAAGAAGCTAATCGATCTTAATGCACCGGAAGTTATCCGTCGTAACGAGATGCGTATGTTGCAAGAAGCGGTTGATGCTTTGATTGATAATAATACCGCCCGTAGCGGTCGTGCCGTGTCCAGTACCGGCCAACGTCGTCGTTTAAAGTCGCTTAGCGATATGTTAAAAGGCAAACAAGGCCGATTTCGTCAGAATTTGCTCGGTAAACGAGTGGATTATTCTGGGCGATCAGTCATTGTGGCCGGCCCGGAACTAAAAATTTATGAATGTGGACTACCAAAGATGATGGCCTTAGAACTGTTCAAGCCTTTCGTAATCGGCCATTTGATTGCCGAAGAACATGCCCATAACATTCGTTCCGCTACTAGATTGATTGAACTCGGCGATATTACCGTTTGGGATGCCCTTGATGAAGTAATTAAGGGTAAGTATGTTCTTTTGAATCGTGCGCCAACGTTGCACCGACTTGGTATTCAAGCTTTCCAGCCAAGACTAATCGAAGGCAAGGCCATCCAACTGCACCCATTAACCTGTAAAGGTTTTAATGCCGACTTTGACGGTGACCAAATGGCGGTTCATCTCCCCTTATCGGATGCTGCCCAAGCTGAAGCCCGCGATATTATGGCGTCAAGTAAAAATATCTTAAAACCAGCTGATGGTTCGCCAATATTGCATATCGAACAGGATATTGTTTTAGGTACCTATTTTATGACATTCAACAAATTTGCTAATGAGACTCCACGAGCATTTACAGGTATAGATGAAGCTTTGATGGCCTACGACGAAGCGGCAATAAAATTACAAAGCCCTATAACTGTTGAATTTCGCGATAATAAACAGATTACCACACTCGGACGGTTATTGTTTAACGAACTGTTTCCAACTGATTTTCCATTTCAAAACGAAGATATGACCAAAAAGAAAATTCAAAAAGTTATGGCGGTAGTTTACGAAAAATATGGACAGGAGAAAACTGCCGAAATAGCCGACAACTTAAAAGATTTGGCGTTTGAATTTGCCACTGTGTCCGGTCTGTCTATGGGTATGGATGATTTCCCGGAGGTAGAAGGTGTTGACATATTAATAAATAATGGTGAAGCTCGGGCTACCGAAATTCATGATCAGTTTGAATCTGGTTTTATGACCGACGATGAGCGTTTCCGATTAACAGTCGAAAATTGGACTAAAGTAGATAGTCAAGTCCAACAAAAGCTGGCCGAACAGTTGGCAACTCAAAACAACTCCATGTCTATTGCGGTAACATCTGGCGCCCGTGGCAACATTGGCCAAATGAAGAACTGTGTTGGCATGCTTGGAGTAGTCTCCGACACCAGTGGCCGAGCCATTGAATTACCGATCAAGTCTAACTATAAGCAAGGTTTAAGCCCGCTGGAATACTTTACCGGTACCCGTGGTACTCGCAAGGCCCTGATTGACATTGCCTTAAAAACTGCCGATTCCGGTTATCTGACCCGTCGTTTGGTTGATGTCAGCCAAGATGTATTTACAGTAGATGATGATGAAACACGAGACCCAGGTTTTACTGTTTACCGAAAAGATGCTGAAGTCACCGGAGTAGCATTTTCACAAAAACTGGAAGGTCGCTTTGCGGCTGAAACCGTAAAAATTGATGGCAAAAAAGTGGTTGGTAAAGGCGAATTAATAACCCGCTCAGTTGCCGAAGAAATCGATAAAAGTGTTCTCGAAAACATTAAAATCATGAGTGTTCTCTCAAGTGGTACAGTCCGTGGCATCAGCCGTAAAAGTTACGGACTTGATCCAGCAACCGGCCAATTAGTTGCTAACCATTATCCGGTCGGAGTAATTGCAGCGCAAAGCCTTGGCGAGCCGGCCACTCAGCTTAGTCTTGACTCTAAGCACCGTGCCGGAGCAGTTCTGGCTGATGAGACAGCCCAGGGTTTGAACCGTGTCGAAGAGCTTTTTGAAGCCCGCACTCCTAAAGGCCAGGCTTATCTATCAGATGTAACTGGTACAGTTAGCGCATGGGAAGATGGTGACCATTATGTTATACAGGTAACCAGCAAAGAGGAACAATCACTTAAACTACCACTGCTAGGTCGTGAACCTAGTGTGGCTGATGAACAAGATGTAGCTATAGGTGACGTTTTAGCTGCTCGCTCGGGTGGTTCTGAACCACTCATTGCCAGTATGGCCGGCAAGGTTACCATTAAAGGTTCCGGTTTGATTATAGCTCCCAAAAGCCAAACTGTTGTGCGGTACGAAATCCCCGGTTATAAACAGGTAGAGGCAAAAGACGGCGATTTGGTTGAAGCTGGTGACCGTATAACCGGTGGTTCAATCAATCTGCATGATTTGATGCGACTTAAGGGTATCGAAGCTACACAACGCTACATCATGAACGAAGTTAGCCGTATATTCTCTTCACAGGGCCAAAGTATTGCCGATAAGCATTTGGAAATCGTGGTTCGGCAAATGTTTAGCCGGGTAACAATTGAAGAACCTGGTGATAGCGACTTTGTCACTGGTGATATTGCTAGCCGTGCGGCTGTAGTTGAAGCCAACCAGAACTTGGTCGATAAAGGTCAAAAACCGGCGTTATATAGCCAGTTATTGCTTGGTATCACCAAAGTCTCAACATGGGCAGATAGTTTCTTGAGTGCTGCCAGTTTCCAAGACACAACTCGAGTATTAATAGCTGCTGCCACAAGTGGCAAAGTTGATAAACTTTATGGCTTGAAAGAGAACGTCATCTTAGGCCGTAAAATCCCGGTCGGTACCGGCTATCAAGCAGAAGACGAAGAAGAGGCCGTTGACGCAGAAGATTAATTCTGTTTAAATAAGAATCCGTATGCCGACTATTAACCAATTAATCAACAAACCACGAAAAAGCAGCCATGCCAAGAGCCGATCACCGGCTTTGATGCGGGTAACTAATAGTCTAAAAACAACTATCTACGAAAAACCATCGCCTTTTAAAAGAGGTGTCTGCGTAAAAGTGACTACCAAAACACCTAAAAAACCTAACTCGGCTTTACGCAAGGTGGCGCGTGTTCGTTTAACTAACGGCTATGAAGTTTGGGCTTATATTGGTGGCGAAGGCCACAACTTGCAAGAACACGCTGTGGTTTTACTAAGAGGCGGCCGTGTGCCTGATCTCCCTGGCGTTAGATATCATATTGTTAGAGGCAGTTTAGATCTACAGGGTGTTAATAATCGCAAGAAGGGCCGAAGTAAATACGGCGCAAAGAAAGCATAAGATAAATTAAGTGGCTTCAGTGACTGGCCCGCCCAATGGCGGGAGAGAACGCCGAAGTAATAAGGAGTACAGAAATGCCACGCAAGAAAACTAAGAGTTTAGTCAGAGAAATAGCACCTGACCGGGTTTACAATAACGTCCGGGTATCTAGGTTAATCAATCGGGTAATGTTAAACGGTAAAAAGCAATTGGCTGAGCGAATTGTATATGAAGCAATGGAAAAAGCCGCTAAAAAGCTTAAAAGTGATAACCCGCTTGAAGTCTTAAATAAGGCTTTAGATAATGTGAAACCATCTGTTGAAACCCGCTCAAGACGTGTGGGTGGAGCTAACTATCAAATCCCGTTTGAGGTTCATGGCCAGCGCCAAAGCCACTTAACTTTAATGTGGTTTGTAGCGGCTGCCAGAGCGCGTGCCGGTATGCCAATGGTTGATAGAATCGCCGCCGAAATTGTCGATGCCTGCAATGGCACAGGTGCCGCAGTTAAAAAACGAGAAGATGCACATAAAATGGCCGAAGCAAACCGGGCCTTTGCCCACTTCGCCAGGAGCTAAAAATTGATAGAAAAAGAGCAGATAATAATTACTACAGAAGGACTATTCCCGGAGTTACCATTATTCGGGCATCCGGAGGTTTTGGAAGGTCAATTTGATGGAGCTGGAAGACAATTTTATGCGGATCTGCATGGAGCGGAAGCAGAAATTTCCTTTAGGGCCTGTATACCTTGGTGGAAACCGGCTAATGAAGGTAATCATGTTTATATTGGTGCCCCGGATAATAGAACATTCATGGTTGAATCTATGGAAGATCTAAACGATGACGAATTGCTGGTAATGAATGCAATTTATGCTGTTATGGTAAAGAGAAATCATAAACAAAATAGTGTAGAAAGGTAAGAATGGCAAATAAGAAATACCCATTGGATAAATTACGTAATATTGGCATAATTGCCCATATTGATGCCGGTAAAACTACCGTTACCGAGGGTATCTTGTATCGAACAGGATTAAAGCACAAAATCGGGGCTGTACACGAAGGCGAAACGACTACCGACTGGATGGCCCAAGAGCGCGAACGCGGAATTACCATCGTATCGGCGGCTGTAACCTGTTTTTGGCGTGATCATCAGATAAATATTATAGACACGCCAGGCCATATCGATTTTACAGTCGAAGTCGAACGTTCTCTGCGAGTACTTGATGGCGCTGTGGTGGTTTTTGATGGCAAAATGGGTGTTGAGAGCCAAAGCGAAACGGTTTGGCGCCAAGCAGATAAATATAAAGTTCCCCGTATCTGTTTTATTAATAAGATTAACCAGACCGGCGGTGATTTCTATAAGTCTCTAGATAGCATCCACAATCGTTTAACTAAGCATGCTTTCCCGGTTCATCTGCCTATCGGGTTTGAACAGGGCATCAATGGCCTTGTCGATCTAGTGAACCTAAAAGCTTACACTTACAAAGAGTTTACCGATCACGAGCTTGAAGAAATCGAAATTCCAGCCGATATGCAAGATAAGGTTAAAAAATACCGTAGTTTGCTGGTGGAGAATGCCATTACCGAAGACGAAAAATTATTGGAAAAATATCTTGAAGTTGGTGAAGAAGGTTTAACACCGGCCGAAATTACCCAAGCTATCAGAGCTGCAGTTTTAAGTGGTAAGTTTTTTGCCGTTAGCGGTGGCGATGGCCGTGGCGTCATTGTCGAGAAGGTACTAGATATGGTGGTAGATCTTTTACCTAGCCCACTAGATCGGGAAAGCGCCTGGGGTACACACCCTAAAACCGGTGATGAAATCGAACGTAAACCGTCAGAAGACGAACCATTTGCCGCACTAGCCTTTAAGATTGCAACCGACCAATTTGTCGGTAAACTAGCTTATTTTAGAGCTTATTCCGGCAAAGTTTTAGCCGGCAGTTATATCCTAAATAGCTCAACAGGGGAGAAAGAAAGGGTAGGTAGGATTGTCAGAATGCACGCTGATAAGAGGGAAGATGTCACAGAGGTTACCGCCGGTGATATTGCCGCCATTGTCGGCCTTAAAGGTACGACAACCGGTAATACGTTGTGCGATACGGCTCACCCGATTGTTCTGGAAAGCATTACCTTCCCCGAACCTCCAGTCAGTATTGCTATCGAACCGGCCACAAAAGCCGACCAAGAAAAGATGAGCCTCGCTTTGCAGCGTCTGGCCGAAGAAGACCCAACCTTTAGAATTAAAGTAGACCACGAAACCGGCCAAACCATTATCAGCGGTATGGGTGAGCTTCATTTAGAGATAATTGTTGACCGTATGAAGCGCGAATTCGGTGTCGAGGCAAATGTTGGAGCTCCACAAGTTGCCTACCGCGAGACTATCCGAAAAGATGGTGTCGAAATGCAAGGTAAGTATATTCGCCAATCCGGCGGTCGCGGCCAATATGGTGATGTCTGGCTGCGCTTGTCTCAAAATGAAGCCGGTAAGGGCTTTGAGTTTATAAATTCTATCAAGGGTGGTGTTATACCGAGTGAATATATACCGGCTGTCAAAGCCGGCGTAGAAGAAGCTTTAGCTAATGGTGTATTGGCCGGTTATCCGGTTGTTGATGTTAAGGTTGAGTTATATTACGGTAGTTTCCACGAAGTCGACTCGTCCGAGATGGCCTTTAAAATAGCCGCCAGTATGGCTTTGCAAGACGGTGTCAAAAAAGCCAGCCCGGTATTACTCGAACCGATTATGAAACTGGTTGTTGTTACTCCCGAAGAATATATGGGTGATGTAATCGGCGATCTTAATAGTAAACGCGGACGTATCGAGAGTATGGAAGATCTATCAGCCGGAATCAAAGAAATTACTGCTTTCGTACCATTGGGTGAGATGTTTGGTTACACCACTACGCTTCGTTCTAACACCAAAGGCCGAGCTAGCTCGTCTATGGAGTTAGATCATTATGCTGATGTACCTAATCATGTGGCCGAGGCTATAATTGCCAAAAATGCCAAATAAGCGTTTTCGATAATATACTTCTTTACAAACAGGGTGATAATTAGGTACAATGCCCTGGTATGCTCGTGAGAGTGAGTGCTCTAACGATTAAAAAAAGCAACTAGATATTTAAGGAGAACAAATGGCAGACAAATTTGATCGCAGTAAGCCCCACGTAAATGTTGGCACCATGGGTCATGTTGACCACGGCAAGACCACACTTACTTCGGCTATCACTTTAGTTTTATCAAAAAGATTACCAAGCCCGATTAACAAACCAGTATCTTTTGATCAAATAGACAACGCGCCAGAAGAAAAAGCGCGTGGTATTACCATTGCTACTTCACACGAAGAATATGAGACAGAAAAGCGCCACTATGCTCACGTTGATATGCCAGGCCATGCCGACTATGTTAAAAACATGATTACCGGTGCCGCCCAGATTGACGGTGCTATTTTGGTAGTATCTGCTGCCGACGGCCCTATGCCACAGACTCGTGAGCATGTGCTTTTGGCTCGTCAGGTTAACGTGCCATCAATTCTTGTTTATCTAAACAAAATGGACCTAGCTGACAAAGAACTTGTCGAACTGGTCGAAGAAGAAATCCGTGAACTGCTAGAAAAGAACGGCTTTGACCGTAACTGCCCGATCATCCGCGGATCTGCCACCAAAGCCCTAGAGGGCAGTAAAGAAGATGAAGATTCAATTATGGAACTCGTTAAAGCTATGGATGATTATATCCCGGAGCCAAAACGAGATTTAGAAAAACCATTCAGAATGGCCATAGAAGACGTCTTTAGCATCAAAGGTCGTGGCACAGTCGCCACAGGCCGTATCGACCAAGGGATTGTAAAGGTCAACGACGATGTTGAAATCGTCGGTATCCGCCCGACTAAAAAGACTGTCGTTACCGGTGTGGAAATGTTCAAAAAGAGCCTTGATCAAGGCCAAGCCGGCGATAACGTTGGTGTATTGCTCCGAGGTATTGAACGCGAAGATATCGAACGCGGACAAGTACTTTGCAAACCCGGTTCTATTACTCCACACACAGAATTTGACGGTGAAGTTTATATCCTGACAAAAGAAGAAGGTGGCCGTCACACTCCATTTTTCAAAGGTTACAAACCGCAATTCTATTTTCAAACTACTGATGTAACTGGCGAAGTTGAATTACCTGCCGATAAAGAAATGGTCATGCCCGGTGACACCATTACCTTTAAAGTAAAATTACTATCACCAATCGCTATGGAACAAGGTACCCGTTTTGCTATTCGTGAGGGTGGCCGAACGGTTGGCGCAGGAGTTGTTACTAAGATATCAAAGTAGGTAAGGGAAATTAACTAAATATGGCAGACGCACCTTCCAAAGAAAACCCTGCAGCAGATGTTACACCCAAACAGCGCATCCGTATCCGCTTAAAGGCTTATGACCATAAAGTAATTGATCAATCAGCAAAGCAAATTGTCGATACGGCTTTGCGTACCGGTGCCACAATTGCCGGGCCGATACCACTGCCAACTCGTAAAACTGTATACACTGTTGTAAAAAGCCCGCATGTCTATAAAAAAGGCCGCGAGCAGTTCGAAATGCGTGTGCACAAACGGTTGATAGATATCACCGATCCAACACCTAAGACAGTTGATAGTCTTATGAATTTGAGTTTGCCGGCTGGCTGCGACGCTGAAATTAAAATGTAAGTAAAATACTTACCGAGAAGCCGTTTAAAACCGCTCCAAAATTGAGCGGTTTTTTAGATAGAGAATGCTATTCATCTATTTGTTATAGTAAGCTTATGCAAATGCAATTGAAATATTAAATAAAGAAAGGATTAATAATGGACGATGATGATCAACAGGAACAAAAAATTAACTTTACCATGAACCCAGACCAGACGCCTTTATATATGGCGGACGGATACTTGATAACATCAAACGAACATATTGTGAGCTTTAACTTTTTTCAGGATTTCCCGGGCGGATCCAATAAAAATATCGTAGCCAGGGTTGCTTTAACTCGCGCTCAGGCCAAAGAGTTTCTAAAAAATCTAAATGACCATATCGAAAAATTCGAAGTTTAAGCTGTGTATTTATTCTAATAGTACGGACTATGATTTGAGTATTACTATTAAACATATTAGTGTGAATAAAGGAGTATCAGTATGAAACTTTCCAGCTCAGCTTTTAAGGATACACAACCAATACCTGATATATACTCGATTAAAGGCGGTAATGAAAGCCCACCGTTATCTATTAGTGATGTGCCCGATGCGGCTGTAAGTTTGGCAGTAATCGTGCATGATCCGGACGCGCCGAGCGGTGATTTTACGCACTGGTTATTTTGGAATCTTTCGCCGGATTCAACTACGATTAGGCAAAATGAATTACCGCCAGAAGCTATAGAAGGGCAAAATGACCTAGGCAATAATCATTGGGATGGGCCGGCTCCACCAAGTGGCATACATCACTATATTTTTATTGCTTATGCTTTAGATATATTGATGGATCTACCGCTTGATTCTTCACGTTATGAATTGGATGAAGCGATAGAAGATCACATCATAAAAGCTGCCGAACTTGTGGGCACCTTTAGTGCTTAAATATATTACGACATAAGATATAAACGAAATTTAGGTTTTTGATTGTCGAACATGTTAGCATAAGCAATATGGCAAATATTAAAATTGCTTCAAAACGTAAATCACCATCAACAGAAAAAGATACCTTGTTCTTCTTAAAAGTCATTTTGTATTTTGTGTTAGGTTGTTTGTGGTTACAATTTAGCAAAATAAACAGTGTGCCAATTCCAGTTGGCTTGGTTTTTGGTATTTTATTGGTGGCTCATGAACATTTTCAAATAGATCGAAAAATTGAATACGCCGTACTTTTGATTGCTACCGTTTTAAGTTTTATTGCTCCTATAGGTTTTGTGCTAAAAATAAGTTAATATTTTACGACATTTACTCTAGTGCCATAAGCATTATCATTTATGCTTCAGTTTGTAGGTATTAAAAAATCAATAAGTTATATATCCATATTTTCCTATATTAGTTTGTAGTATTTATATTAATGCTGGCATATTGGCAGACTTATCTTGACGTTAAGGGGTAAATTTGCTAAGCTTTTCTAAGTATAGAAAATTTTGTTCCTTGGTGAGTCGGAAAGTCCTTTAATTTTAGGATACTACCGTACAACCAAGCATTTTTATGCAAAAAGAGCTTTATATCTAAAGCTCTTAAAGGAAGAACGATAAAAAACGAACGGATTTACGTGAAGGCACTCATAACAAGAAAAGTCGGTATGACCAGCATCATTGCAAATGATGGTGAACTGCTACCTGTTACCCTGCTTTCTGCCAGCCCAAATGTTGTTACTCAAGTAAAAACCACCGAAAAAGAAGGTTACAATGCCATTCAATTAGGTTATGAAAAAGCTAAAAAGGTTGGTAAATCCGGTATTGGCCGCTTTAAAAAAGTCGGCACTAACCCTAAAGTAGTAAAAGAAATTCGCGTTGAAAATATCGAAGATGGATTAACACCAGGGGCAAAATTATCGGCCGATGTTTTTGAAATTGGTGATATAGTCCACATCACGGGTATTTCTAAAGGGAAGGGTTTTGCAGGAACCATAAAGAGACATAATTTCCAGCGTGGACGCAAAACACACGGCGGTCAAAGTTATCGTCGCCCCGGATCGATTGGTTCGATGTATCCACAAAAGATATTTAAAGGTAAGAAAATGGCCGGCCAAATGGGTAATGAGCAAGTTACCGTTCGTAATTTAAAGGTCGCTTTAGTTGACACCGAAAATCAAGTAATTGGTGTGGTTGGTGCAGTTCCTGGCCCGCGCAAAGGAATAATTATCCTAAAAGGAGCTAAGTAATGGCTGCTCCTACATTTAATACTACCGGCACAAAGAGCACTACGGCTGTTAGCTTGCCTAAGAGCGTGTTCGGGGTTGAAGTTAAAAACCACGAATTGTTAAAAGACGCTTACACAGGATATTTGGCCAATTCACGACCAAATTTGGCTAAAACCCTAAAGCGAGGTGAAGTCCGCGGCGGTGGTATAAAACCGTGGCGCCAAAAAGGTACCGGTAGAGCTCGTTTTGGCTCCATCCGTAACCCCATCTGGAAAGGCGGTGGTATTACATTTGGCCCAACCGGTAATGAAAATTACAGTCGTCGTTTAAGTGTAAAAGCCAAACATCAAGCACTTCGCCAGGCTTTGACTCTCGCGGCCCAAGACAACAAGATTATTGTCATTGAAAGCTTTAAAACCTCTGGCAAAGTTAAAGACACGATTAGCTTAATGGATAAGCTTAGTGCTAAGCGCAATACATTGATTGTTGTCAGTGTTTTAGATGATCAAGTAAAACGCGCTACTAACAACCTGCCAGAAGTTGGTGCAATATTTGCTAAGAATTTAACTGTTTTCCATGTATTAAATGCCGACTGTATAATTATTTCTAAAAAATCGTTAGATTTAATAGAAACTTGGCTGGGGGGAGATAAATAATGAGTTTAATAATTACGCCCCGTATGAGTGAAAAAACCTACGCTCTGGTGGCCGCCGAAAATACCTATGTGTTTAATGTACCTCTTGGTGCTAATAAAATAGAAGTTAAAAAAGAAGTTGAATCTTTATATTCAGTTAGGGTTGAAGGTGTAAAAATTGTGCGGATGATTGGTAAAACCAAACAGAGTAATAAAAAACGTAGCCGCCCGACCATCGGTAAACGGTCTGATTTTAAAAAAGCTTACGTGACAGTTAAGAAAGGTCAGACAATACCTGTGTTTACTACGCCAGAAGAGGAGAAAAAATAATGGCTATAAAGACTTTGAAACCCACTACTCCCGGTTCCCGTGGTATGACTACCCAGGATTTTGAGGAGATAACTGCAAAGTCTCCTATCAGACAACTGACAAAAATCAAAAAAGGCTCCGTTGGGCGTAACAGCCAGGGGCGCATTACTACCCGTCATCGTGGCGGAGGTGTACGGCGTTATTATCGCTTGATAGACTATAAGTTACCGATTGGCACAGTAGCAACAGTTGAGGCTATCGAATATGACCCGAACCGCTCAGCCAGAATAGCGCGTATTAAAGATCAGGCGGGTAATTATCATTATATTATTGCTGCTGAATCCATGTTGATTGGCCAAACAGTAAGCTGTGACGAAGAAACTACCATTGAACTTGCCAACAGGTTGCCATTAAAAAATATACCAGTCGGTAGTACGATTTACGCTGTAGAACTTCAACCTGGACGAGGCGCACAACTTGCCCGTAGTGCCGGAGTTGGGGCTCAACTTATTGCCAAAGAAGATAGTTATGCTCAAATTAAATTACCTAGTGGCGAAGTTCGGATGGTCAGTATTGAATGCATGGCCCATTTGGGGAGTGTTGGCAATGCCAAACATCAGAATATAAAGATTGGTAAAGCCGGCCGAAACCGTAAAAAGGGTATACGTCCGACTGTCCGTGGAGTTGCCATGAATGCTGTTGATCACCCTCATGGCGGCGGCGATGGTGGTAAATCCCGTATTGGTAAAGCCCCTCGAACTCCTTGGGGCCAAAAAACTCTTGGCAATAAGACCCGCCGACGCAAGATATCCAGTGCATTTATTGTTAAAGATCGCCATCAGGCGAAGAAGAGAGGATAGTCGATGAGTCGTTCACTTAAAAAAGGCCCATATATAGATCAGAAACTTGCTAAAAAAGTTGCTGCTTTGGGTGCGGAAGATCGCACTATAATCAAGACTTGGGCCAGAGCTTCAACCATTTCACCGGACTTTGTTGGTAAAACTATTGCTGTACATAACGGAAAAGTCCATGTGCCTGTATTCATTACTGAGAATATGGTTGGACACAAGCTTGGTGAATTCTCTCCGACTCGTAAATTTAGAGGCCATGGTGGCAAATTGGCTAAGAAACAAGGTCAGGAGTAGAAATGGCCGTACAAGCAATAGCTAAAGGTGTCCGTATGAGTCCACGTAAAGTCAGTGTGGTAGCTTCTCTAGTGCGTGGTAGAACTGTGGCCGATGCTTTGGTTATTTTGCAACACACACCCCGGCGCAGTGCTTTGGCTGTCGCCAGTGTAATTAACAGTGCTAAAGCTAATGCCGAACATGATCATAATTTTAAACCAGATACCCTTAAAATCATCGAGATAACCGTTAATCCTGGGGCCAGGCTAAAGCGATATCGGCCAGCTGCCAGAGGTCGCGCCCTGCCATTCCAGCGTCGTACCAGCCACATTAAAGTAGTAGTCGACGGTGAGATACGTGTTACTAAAAAAGTTGCTGACAAAAAGGAGACCAAATAAATGGGCCAAAAAGTTAATCCTATAAGTATGCGTCTCCAAGTAAATAAAGACTGGCGTAGTAAGTGGTTTGCCCCCAAAAAAGAGTATGCCAAGTTTCTTACCCAAGATTTATCGGTTCGCCGGTTAATCGAAAAAAAGATCGGTTCCCGCGGGGCAATAAATAAGGTGGATATCGAACGCTCGCCTAATTTGGTTACCGTGACTATTAATACAGCCAAAGCTGGAGTAGTTATCGGCCGGGGTGGAACCGGCGCACAGGAATTAAAAGCCGCTATCGAAAAGATTTACCAGGTAACTACTAGAGTTAATATCGAAGAAGTCAAAAAACCGGAACTTCAAGCCAAATTAGTAGCTGAAAACATTGCCAACCAGATTGAAAGACGAATTGCCTTTAGACGGGCTATTAAGAGCGCTTCGGCGGCTTGTATGCGAGCGGGCGCAAAAGGTGTTCGTATCGAAGTAGCTGGCCGTCTCAACGGAGCTGAGATGTCCCGCCGCGAGAAAGAAAGCCAAGGCTCTGTGCCTCTTCATACTTTAAGAGCCGACATAGATTATGGTTATGTGCGAGCTAAAACTGCAGCTGGGATTATTGGCGTTAAAGTTTGGGTATACAAAGGTGAGGTAAGTTAAGATGCTATTACCACGCAAGCAAAAATTCCGAAAAGTATTTAAAGGTCGAATCCGGGGCAAGGCTAATGTCGGCCATCATATTGCCTATGGAGATTACGCTCTTCAGGCCTTAGAGGACCGACGCCTATCAGCACGGCAAATCGAAGCCGCTAGGCAAGCCATGACCCGTTATACCAAACGTGGTGGCTATATATGGATTCGAGTTTTTCCTCACACTCCTGTCACTAAAAAGCCACTAGATGTAAAGATGGGAAGCGGTAAAGGTTCGCCGGAATATTTCGTAGCCAAAGTTAAGCCAGGCACCATTTTGTTTGAGATGCAAGGTGTGTCTTTAGAAACGGCTAATGAAGCTATGCGATTAGCGGCTCACAAATTACCCATTAAAACTAAATTTATAACCCGTGAGATGGAGGCTTAATTTTATGGCCACTCCTAAAAAATCCACATTCAAGGCTAATCTTAAAACCAAAGATATTATTACTTTGGATAGCAAAGATTTAACCAAGAAATTACATGAACTTAAGGTTGAAGCCGATACCTTGAAGCGCAATACGATTGTCGGTGATGTTCAAAATATACATGCCTATTTAGTTAAACGCCGTGAAGTGGCTCGCGTTTTAACGGCAATAAAAGCCAAAACGGCTTTAAAAGAGGAGAAATAATATGGCTCACACACTTATCGGAGAAGTATCATCAGCTAAAAGTGACAAGACAATCGTAGTGGCTGTACGATCCTATAAAACACACCCAATCTATAAGAAGCAGTATTCGGTAACCAAAAAATTTATGGCACATGATGAAAAAATGTTAGCTAAATTGGGTGATAAGGTACAGATTGTAGAAAGTCGCCCAATATCTGCCCGAAAACGGTTTAAGTTGGTAAAAGTTATAGAAGCTGCTCACATTAAGCATATTGAACCGGAATCAGAGGTAGAGGTTTAAATAATGATCCAACAAGAATCCAGAATATTGGTTTGTGATAACAGCGGAGCTAAAGAAATTCTATGTATCCGAGTGCTTGGTGGTACCCGCCGACGCTATGCTCGAGTTGGTGATGTCATTGTCGCTACTGTTAAACAAGCTAATCAATCCGGTACGGTTAAGAGAAAACAAGTAGTTAAGGCGGTTATAGTACGAACCAGTAATGCTATTCATCGTAAAGATGGCTCGACAATTCGTTTTGATGAAAATGCGGCTGTCATAATTGATGATGACAAACAACCACGGGCCACCCGTATTTTTGGCCCGGTTCCCAGAGAATTACGTGATTTGGGCTACTCTAAAATAATCAGTCTTGCTCCGGAGGTGTTATAAGATGTTAAATAGTAAAACCATCTATAAGATTCGTCTTAAAAAAGGCGATACGGTTATTGTTAGAGCCGGTAAATATAAAGGCAAAACCGGTAAGATAACGATCGTCCATCCAACCGAAAACAAAGTTACGGTTGAGGGTATTAATGTGGTCAAAAAGCACCAAAAACCGAACAAGAAGTATCCCCAGGGCGGCATTATTGAACTGACCAAACCTATTTGGGTTTCTAAAGTATCTATTTATGAGCCAACCACTAAAAAACCCAGCCGGATTGCTTACAAACTTGATAAAGACGCTAAAAAAGTCCGCATATTTGTCAGAACGAAAAAGGAGATTAAGTGATGGCTAATCAAAAATCACCTACTAGCTTAGCTACTTCCCGTTTCAAGGATTCATACAATAAGGCTTTTAGGTTTGAGTTATTGAAGGAGTTGAACCTAAAGAATATTCATCAGGTACCAAAACTTGATAAAATCGTCATAAATATAGGGCTGGGTAAAACCAAAGACGACAAAAAAGTCATTGAAACCGCGACCAATACATTGCGAAAAGTTACGGGCCAACAACCCATAGAAACCACCGCCAAAAAAAGCATCGCCGCTTTTAAACTACGTAAAGGCAATAAGATTGGTCTAAAAGTAACCTTGAGGAAAGAGCGGATGTATGAGTTTTTAGACCGTCTTATTACATTGGTTTTACCTCGTCTTAGAGACTTTCATGGAGTATCAATGAATGCTTTTGATAAACAAGGCAACTACAGCATTGGCTTAAAGGATCAATCCGTATTTCCAGAACTGAGTTTTGATGAAACTACCACACTTCATGGTATGCAAATTAATTTTGTAATTATTAATGCTCAAAACGTAACCCAAGCCAAGGCCTTGCTAGAGAAGTTTGGTATGCCGTTTGAGAAAGAAAGGAAGGTTTAAGACTATGGCAAAAAAATCTATTTTAGTCCGCGATGAAAAACGTCATAAGATGCACGCTAAATATGCCATCAAAAGAGCCGAATTGAAGAAAATTGGTGATTTAGATGGCTTGGCAAAGCTGCCACGGAACTCAAGCCCAACAAGATTAAAAAATCGTTGTAATGAGACTGGTCGACCTCGTGGATATATGCGAACTTTCGGTTTGAGCCGAATCAGTTTCCGTGAACATGCTTCCAAGGGTGAAATCCCTGGCGTCACTAAATCAAGCTGGTAAAAGAGGAGTCAATAACATGTTATCAACAGATCCAATCGCTGATATGCTTACCCGGATACGCAATGCTGCTATGGTCAGAAAAAACCAGGTAAATCTTCCTCATAGCAAACTCAAGCAAACCGTAGCCGAGGTATTAGCCAAAAACAACTTCATTGAAAAAGTTGAAGTTACTGGTGATGCTGGCTTTAAAACGCTTAAAATCATTATTAACGAACCTGATTCTAATAGCCGGATTACCGAAATTGAACGTTTAAGCAAACCAGGTAGACGGTTATATAAAGCTGCCAAAGAGATTCCTGCCATTAAGCGTGGGCGCGGTATAGTGGTTGTTTCTACCAGCAAAGGTATTATGACAGGTGACGAAGCTAAACAGGCTGGTTTGGGCGGCGAATTAATCTGCAAGGTATATTAAAGGATTTACTATGAGTCGAATAGGAAAACTGCCCATTAAAATTCCAAGCGGCGTGGCAATCACTGTCGATAACGCCTATGTAATTGTGGCTGGGCCTCAGGGGACTTTAAGGCAAGCTACTATGCCGGGCATCAAATTTGAGCAAAAAGATGATGAATTGATTGTTAGCCGTACCAGCGATATCCGTGAGCATCGTTCTAAACATGGTCTGATGCGCTCATTAATAAACAATATGGTTGTTGGAGTCACACAAGGTTTCTCAAAAAAACTGGAAATCATTGGTGTTGGCTACAGGGCTATTTTGGAAGGTAATAAGATAAAATTATCACTAGGTTTTAGCCATACGATAGAATATACAATTCCTGAAGGTATAAAAGTTACTGTAGATCAAAATAATATTGCTATATCAGGTATATCCAAACAACAAGTTGGCCAGGTAGCCGCCGAGATCAGAGCTCTCAAAAAACCGGAACCATATAAAGGTAAAGGAATCAAATACGAAGGTGAGCGAATTATCCGTAAAAGTGGTAAATCAGGCAAGGAAAAGTAGGTATTGTTATGAGTCAAAGTTTAAAATTACATAATTTGAAATTGCGAAAAAATCGCGTACGATCCCAGGTTAATGGTACTGCTGAGCGTCCTCGCTTAAGTGTCAGTATCAGCAATCTGCACATAAGTGCCCAAATAATTGACGATGATAAGGGTAAAACATTAGTTACCGCTACGACTGTTGGCAAAAAATTAACCGGTACAATGACTGAAAAAGCAATTATTATTGGGAGTGAAATTGCTAAAAATGCAAAAAAAGCTAAGATACAAAAGATAGTCTTTGACCGTAATGGTCGCTTGTATCATGGCCGCATAAAAGCCCTAGCTGACGCGGCACGCAAGGAAGGTTTGGAGTTTTAATATGGCACAGCAACGCAATAATCGACGTGGTCGCGATGACCAACAAAAGCCGGAAGTAAAAGAATTTGATGAGCATGTAGTCAATGTAGACCGCGTGGCCAGAGTAGTTAAGGGCGGGCGACGTTTTCGTTTTCGTGCTCTTGTAGTTGTTGGTGATAAAAAGGGTAGAGTCGGTATTGGTATATCCAAAGGTGCAGATGTGACATCAGCCGTTACAAAATCAGTTGAAGTCGCCAAGAAAAATTTGGTCAGAATAATCCTTTACAAAGAAACCATTCCGCATGAGGTAGAAGCCAAAGTCGGTGGTTCTCAGATACTTATTAAACCCGCCAGCGCCGGTACGGGCTTAATCGCCGGTGGAGTTGTGCGTACAATTTTAGAGACAGCCGGTGTCCGCAATGCTCTAAGCAAGTCATTGGGGTCTTCCAATAAATTAAATACGGCCTATGCAACACTGAAGGCACTGAATCAACTATCGGCAGCGAAAAACTGGGTGACTAATTCTAATAATATGGTAGTAAACAACAAGACCGTCAGCGTACTAGAAGAGCCAAAGGTTGTTAAAAAACCTGCTGTTGCTATCAAGACTAAGATAAAATCCGCGCCAAAGACGGCTCCAATTAAGAGAGTAAAATCATGAAATACAATGAGTTAAATATGCATAAGCAAAAACAGCCTAATCGTATAGGGCGTGGTATTTCTGCCGGCCAAGGCAAAACTGCCGGTCGTGGCACTAAAGGCCAAAATTCAAGGGCCGGTGGTCGACGTCGCCCTGGTTTTGAGGGTGGCCAAACGCCGCTAATGCAACGCTTGCCCAAACTACGTGGTTTTAAGTCTCACAGGACTCAAGCCGACGTAATATACATTGGCCAACTCAATGCTTTTAATGGTAAAAAGGTTGATAATTTTGCATTGGTTAAAGCTGGATTACTTTCAAATCCTTACACCAACGTAAAGCTGATTGTAAAAGGTATTTTGACTGCTAAAGTTGATGTTAGTTTGCAAGCTGCCAGCAAATCTGCCAAAGCAGCCATACAAAAAGCTGGTGGTAGTTTTGAACAAACTGCACAAATAGCTGAAGCGGCCAAAATAAAAAAGTGATTGAAAGAAGCTGGTAAAATTGAGGATTGTAATCTTATCTTATGCTACAATATCGCTTAGTTTTTAGATCATAATTATGACGAGATTCCGAGAGGTAAATTAGTTTTTATGAATTGGCGGATTGTTCTACGGTCGCTAAAAAGCCCTGAGATGCGCAAAAGAATTCTTGCCGTACTTGGCATGTTGATTGTTTTTCGTTTTTTAGCACACGTTCCTATCCCTTTGGCTGAACCTGCCCAACTCAAACAAGTTCTCGACAATCTTTTTAATCAATCCAATTCTTCGCAATTGCTGGGCTTTATGAACGTATTAAGCGGTGGCGCCCTGGCTAATTTTTCAATTATGTTGGTCGGGTTAGGGCCGTATATCAATGCCTCAATCATTATGCAGCTTTTGACGAAGGCCATACCAAAATTGGAAACACTTAATAAAGAAGGTGAATACGGACGCAAAAAAATTCAGCAGTGGACTCGCCTGATTACATTTCCACTGGCCATTATTCAATCTGTCGGTATGATATTTCTGGTGCGCCAACAGGCAGCAAGTATTGGCGGATTAGGTAACCTTGTCACACATGCTACGCTCAGCCAATGGTTCTTGATGGTCCTGGCTCTGACTGGTGGTGCCATGCTTTTGA
The DNA here is from genome assembly GCA_035510605.1 of Patescibacteria group bacterium. Taxonomy (GTDB): domain Bacteria; phylum Patescibacteriota; class Saccharimonadia; order Saccharimonadales; family CAIOMD01; genus DATKGW01. Next base: position 13,109 of record DATKGW010000012.1, on the reverse strand, counting down.
TGTGGTTCGGCGAATTAATCACCGAGCAAGGCATTGGTAACGGTATATCCTTGGTTATTACTATTGGTATCGTTGCCCGGTTACCTCAAACCCTGGGTAGCCTTATTGGTTCAGTTGTCCAAAAAGGCAGCCATTTTAAAATATTCGGCCATTTCAATTTAGCCATAAATTCCAAAGCACTCTGGATTACACTGGCTATCGCTGCTGCAGGCTTAATTGTAACTGCTCTAGTAGTCTATCTAAACGAGGCCCAAAGACGTATCACAATCAGTTATGCTAAACGTCTGCAAGGCAACCGCGTCTATGGAGGCATAACAACAACGCTACCCGTACGTTTGATTACCGCCGGTGTTGTACCTATTATTTTTGCATTAGCATTTTTATCATTGCCATCCTTTGTAGGGCAACTTTTAAGCCAAAGTGCCCATGGTGCATGGCAACATTTTGGACAAAATTTGGTTCTATGGTTTCAAAATCCGACTCCCACATCACTTGCACAGGGCGGTTGGCATGTCTATCTGTATCCGGTAATGTATTTTTTGCTGGTTTTTGTTTTTACATTTTTCTATACCAGTGTGGTATTCAACTCCAAAGAAATTGCCGAGAATCTGCAGAAACAAGGCGGTTTTGTGGATGGAGTTCGCCCTGGGCCTCAAACCGAGAACTTTTTAGTCAAAATTGTTAACCGGCTAACGCTATTTGGGGCTTTGGCTTTGGCAACTTTGGCTATCTTACCCATAATCGCGCAGGCACTTCTAAAGACAAATCAAATAGCTCTAGGTGGTACCAGCGTACTAATTTTGGTAGCCGTAGCCCTTGAAACAATGCGACAACTTGAATCGCGTGCTTTAATGATTACTTACGATGATTACACTATCAACATCTCATCTGATAAAAATGCCTCTAAAAAAAGACGATTATTTTTCAAAAAACCAAAGACCGTTACAGATTAGCAAGATATTTTGTAAAACTCTTTACAGATAGCATAGAGTTGTTGTATAATCGACTGACGCTTGAAGATTATATGGCTAGTAATAAGGAAGTTATAGAGTTAAATGGCACAATTGTGGAAACCTTACCAGGTACACAATTTAAAGTTGAACTCGAAAATGGTCACCTAATCATAGCTCACGTTGCCGGTAAAATGCGCAAGCACTTCATCCGCATAGTGCCGGGCGACAGCGTAACGGTTGAATTGACACCTTACGATCTTACGAAGGGTCGAATAACCTACCGCAAGTCATAGTATTAATTATTTAAAGCAGTGTGTCACCACGCTTAAAAAGGGAGTGATGATCCGCATGAAAGTGCGTGCCAGTGTGAAGAAAATTAGTCCGGATGATAAAATAGTCCGCCGCAAAGGACGGGTTTATATTATTAATAAGTTCAAACCAAAGCACAAACAGAGGCAGGGTTAGTTATGGCAAGAATTTCTGGCGTTACCATACCATCAGAAAAACAGATTTGGGTTGCCTTGACCTACGTCCATGGTATTGGCCGTAAAAGTTCTTACGATATTTTGGCTTCAGCTAAAGTTGACCCAACTACTCGGGTAAAAAACTTAACCGACGCTGAGACTGGTCGAATTCAAGATATTATTATCAGCAAATATGAAGTTGAGGGCGAACTACAACGTAAGGTCTCGGCTAATATTAAACGACTTAAAGAAATCAAGTCTTATCGTGGCTTAAGGCATACCAATAATTTACCTAGCCGAGGGCAGCGGACTAAAACCAATGCTCGCACCCGTCGTGGCAAGAAAACAACCGTTGGTGGTACAGCCAAGAAGGTGGCATCTAAGACTTAATACATAGGTATGATATGGCAGAGACAGAAGTAACTACTACTCCGATAACCACCACTAAGGCCAAAAAGAAAAAGGCCAAAAAGAATATTCCATTTGGCCAAGTACATATACTGGCAACCTTTAATAATACGATTATATCTGTAACTGATCAAAATGGTAATTTGTTAAGTTCAGCCAGTGCCGGTGGTTGTGGTTTTCGCGGTAGTAAAAAAGGAACAGCATATGCTGCTCAAATTGCTGCCGAAAAAGCGATTACTGCTGCCAAACAACTTAGTGGTTTTAGTAAAGCTGATGTTTATGTAAAAGGAATCGGGCTCGGCCGGGAGGCTGCTATACGTGCCGTTGCCAGTGCGAATGTGGCAATTGATTCCATTAAAGATGTTACAAGCGTTTCTCACGGTGGTTGTCGCCCCAAGAAAGCCAGACGGGTATAGGAGTAAATATGGCACGAGATTTACAATCAATCACAAAAATGAGCCGCCGAGAAGGCTATGCACTCCATCCAAAAGCCCTCAAACATATGGTCAAACGTTCTACGTTACCGGGCCAACATGGCCGCAGTGGACGTCGGATTACCACTAGCCAGTATTCCTTACAGTTGCGTGAAAAGCAAAAAGTTAAACGTTTATACGGTTTACTGGAACGCCAATTCAGTAATTTGATGGCTGAGGCTAACCGCAAAAAAGGCCAATCTGGGTCTGTGCTTTTACAATTATTAGAGAGAAGGACTGATAACGTGGTTTATCGGGCCGGCTTTGCCAATAGCCGTCGAGCTGCCCGTCAACTTGTAACTCATGGTCACTTTACCTTAAATGGCCGACGAATTGACATCCCATCCTTAAGGATAAATATAGGTGATGTACTTACTGTTCGTCCTCACAGCCAGCAAACTGATTATTTCAAAAGGCTTGATGATATAACCGGCACTAGTGATGTTACGGTCGGTTGGCTAAAGGCCAACCGCAAAAAATTTGAGATTACTATAACTGGTGAACCTTCTAGGGACGAAGCGGAGCCAGAAATTAATGAACAACTAATCGTTGAGTATTACTCACGTTAATAAGGGAGAAGGCAAAATATATGTCAAAAATAATTCACACCCCATCACTGGCACAAATTGATGAGCACACTGCAAAAAGTGCATCTTTTGTAATAGAGCCTCTCCACACCGGTTATGGCATGACACTGGGCAACAGTATGAGGCGAGTACTACTGTCTAGTATTGCCGGAGCCGCTATCACAGCTTTTAAAATTGATGGAGTCAGCCACGAATTTACCACTGTAAAAGGTATAAAAGAAGATGTAGTTGATATCATGTTGAATTTAAAATGCATTCGTTTCCGGGTATTTTCTGACGAACCGCAAAATCTGCGCTTGGAATATAAAGGCAAAGGTATTGTGACTGCCAAAAATATTCAGGTCAATGCCGATGTTGAGGTGGTAAACAGCGATCAGGTTATTGCGACTATAGATGATGAGAAAGCCTCACTTACAGCTGATTTCATCGTCGAAACCGGCCGCGGTTACCGCACTATAGAAGAAGGTGCAATTAAAAAACCAAGTGACATGATAGCCTTGGATGCTATCTTTAGCCCAGTCCTTAGAGTTCGATATAAGGTAGAACACACCCGCGTCGGTCAAATTACAGACTTAGATAAATTGAGTATTACTATTGATACCGATGGAACGATTACGCCAAAAGATGCTTTTGAAGAAGCAGCCGCTATTTTAGTCAACCAATACACCGCTTTGGCGGGCCAAACCCGTGTTGAAGCCGTTCCGGCTGGCAAAGATATAGCTCCAAGTTTTTCTGGTGATGATAATGAAGAACCGGCCGAACTAATGGTTTCTATCGAAGATTTAAATCTTAGCGCCCGAACAACCAATGCCTTAATTAATAATGATATTCACACTCTAAAAGATCTGTTTAGCTTAAGTGATGCTGAACTTCGTGATCTCAAGGGTTTTGGTCAAAAAGCACTGGATGAAGTTAAAGATAAATTGGCGGAGCTGGAGCTGTAAAAAATGCATCGCCACGGATATAAAGGCCGCAAATTCAGTCGTGGGCGTGATCAACGACGGGCTTTAATAAAAGGCCTAGCCAGTAATTTGGCTGAGAACGAAAGTATTGAAACTACCGTTCCCAAGGCCAAAGAATTAGTACCTTATTTTGAAAAGTTGATTACCAAGGCCAAAAAAGGTGATTTACACAACCGCCGGCAAGTAATTTCTAAGATGGCTAACGTTTACAGCGCCAACAAATTGGTGGATGAGATAGCCCCTAAATTGACAAAACGCAGCAGCGGACACCTACGGATTAAACGAACGACAACCCGCCGTGGAGATAGTGTTGATCTTGCCCGAGTCAGTTTTGTCGATAACCTAAAACCGGAGCCAGTTACAAAGCCTGAAGAGGTTAAATCACCTAAGAAGACCGATAAAAAACCGACTGTTAAGAAAGTTAAGGAAATTAAATAATGAAGACTTATAGCGCCAAGCCAACCGAAGTAACCCGCAAATGGTACCTCTTTGATGCCAGCGAAGCTCCTCTTGGGCGCATGGCTACCCGGATTGCCACCTTATTAACGGGCAAAGGCAAAACAATGTTCACTCAGCATATCGACTGCGGCGATTTTGTCATCGTAATAAATTCCGATACTCTAGTAGTCACTGGTAATAAAATGGCCGATAAGACGTATTATCGTCACAGCCAATACCCAGGCAGTTTAAAAGAAGCCGCCTTGTCGGAAAAGATGGCCAAAGACTCTACAGAAGTCATACGGTTAGCCGTTAAAGGAATGCTACCAAAGAATAAGCTTATGAACGAACGCTTAAAACGTCTTAAAATTTATACCGGTAATGAACACTCCCATGATGCTCAAAAGCCTGAGAAAGTGAGTATTAAATAATGGTTAAAGCTCAATACACCTATGCTTTAGGCCGACGTAAAAGTGCCACAGCCAGAGTTCGCTTATATAAAGGCAAGGGCAATATTACAATTAATGGTAAACCAGCAGAAGAGTATTTTGATGGTAGTACGCACCTGCTTAACGAAATCAGGCAGCCTTTTATGTTATTAGAAAAAGATGGCCAATACGACATATCCATTGTGGTAGCTGGCGGCGGAGCCAGTGGCCAAGCCGAAGCTATTCGCTTAGGTATAGCTAAAAGTTTGGTGATTTTAAATGAAGATTTTAAAGCTACTCTTAAAAAAGCTGATCTACTAGGCCGTGATTCGCGCGAAAAAGAACGCAAGAAGTTTGGATTAAAATCTGCCCGCAAACAACGCCAGTTTACTAAGCGTTAAACTTTGGGAATCGACTTCTAGTATAATATCTTATTGAATGATAAGAACGGTGAGCCAATTCAGCAGCTGGGGATTTAAAAGAATCGTTAAACCGATTCTGTTTTTATTCCCTCCAGACGGTATTCATAAAGCACTTGTATCAACTGGCCAGGTTTTGGGTTACATCCCACCTGCCAGATGGATATTTTTGCTTTTTTGGCGCTATAAAAACGATCCAAAGCTGGCTCAAACAGTAAATGGAATATATTTTGTCAATCCAGTGGGTTTGTCTGCCGGCTTTGATAAAAATTTTCAATTGTTACGTGTAACACCATCCCTTGGATTCGGGTTCGAAGAGGCGGGCTCTTTAACCCTAAAAGCCAGCCCCGGCAATCCCAGGCCCCATTACCACCGGCTTAAAAAAACCGGTAGTATTTTGGTTAATGCTGGTTTAAATAACCATGGTGTAGACGTTCTAGCAGCTAGATTAAAAGATTATCAGCATATCAGAAGGCAATGGATGCCTATAGACATCTCAGTCGCTAAAACAAACTCTCCGGATACCTGTACAGACGAATCCGGTGTTAAAGACTACCTTAGTTCACTTAAAAAGATTAAAAAAATGGGCATTGGGGAACAGATAACCATAAACATCTCCTGTCCTAACGCTTATGGCGGTGAGCCTTTTACTACCCCAGAGCGATTGCAGATGTTGCTTAAAGAGATAGATAATTTAAAGCTTGATAAACCAATTTATATAAAGATGCCCAGTGATAAAAAGTGGCCGGAATTTAAGCAATTGTTAGATGTTGTTTTAAAACATAAAATTGCCGGCATAAAGCTGACCAATCTGGCAAAAGATCGCAAAAATGCTAAATTGCTAGATAAGGTATCTGATGATATTCCGGGCAGCATGAGTGGCCGGCCAACCTATGCCATAAGTAATGAGCTTATAAGTAAAACCTATGACTATTGTGGCGATAAACTGACGATTGTTGGTGTTGGCGGAATATTTAGCGCTAAAGAGGCCTACGAAAAGATAAAACGCGGCGCCACGCTTGTAGAATTAGCTACTGGCATGATCTTTGAAGGCCCTATGGTTATCGGCCAAATCAATGAAGGGTTGGTAGATTTGATGCAAAAAGACGGCTACAGCCATATTAGTCAGGCGATTGGTGCCTATCACCGTAAAAGATGAGGTATACTAAGACTCAAGATGAGTGATACAAAAGAAGTCGTTTTAACAGGTTTACGTACTAACGCCGAGTACCATATCGGCAATTATTTGGGTGCTATTTTGCCAATGATGGAGCGGGCCAATAACTTAGCCGGTAAATATCAAATCAACTTATTTGCGCCAGATCTGCATAGTTTTACCACTCCAGTCGACCATTTAAAACTGTATGATCAAACTATACACAACCTAAAACTGTTTGTGGCAGCCGGTTTACCAATTAATAACCCGGACGTATACATCTACCGTCAAAGTTTTGTACCGGCTGTAAGTGAACTATCAGTGATTTTGCAGAACTTCGCTTATTTTGGCGAGCTAAGCCGAATGACCCAGTTTAAGGATAAGGGATCAAACGCCGGCAACAATGTCACAGGTGGGTTGTTCACGTATCCTGTGTTAATGGCTGCTGACATCTTAATTTACGGAGCTAAATGGGTACCAGTTGGCGACGACCAAACTCAGCACCTGGAATTTGCCCGAGATTTGGGCCAAAGAATAAATAATAAGTTTGGTAATCTGTTTGTAATACCAGAACCTGTTACAAAACAGCACGATTTTGTCGGTAAAAACCAGGGCACTCGTATCCGTAGTTTAAAAAATCCAGAAACTAAGATGAGCAAGAGCGTCGAAGACCCAGCCGGCACCATTCAATTAAGTGATAAACCAACAGAAGCAGCTAAAAAAGTTATGGCTGCTACCACCGATTCCGTAGGAATCATAAACTTTGATTGGCAAAAACAGCCGGGTATTACCAATTTGTTACAAATGCTGGCTTTATTAACCCATAAATCTCAAGATGATGTAAATCACAATTGGCAAGGGAATACCAGCTACGGTGACCTTAAAACAGCTGTAGCGGAGGCTGTTTCTGACGCATTAACAGATCTACAAAAGAATTTCTATAGAGTAGATGATGAATTTCTTCAAAACAAGCTTCTCTCAAGTGAAAAATCTATGAACGAGATAGCAAACAAGCAACTATTAAAAGTTCAACAAGCGGTGGGCCTAAGATCAAAAGAGTGATATGCCAAAGATGGTAATCACTAATAAATCAGATATTCAGCAACGGGCTGATGTATTGCTGGCTAATGCTTACCCGGAATATTCTCGGGCTGCACTAGCAAAATTGTTTGATCAAGCTGTAATTACTCAAGACAATAAACCGATAAAAGCCGGTGAAAAGCTAAAACCGGGCGAAAAGTTTAAGGCAGATATATCAAACCTACAAAAACAGGCTATAGATATTACTTTGCCGATATTATATGAAGATAAAAACGTAATTGTAATAGACAAGCCGGCCAGCATAATCAGCCATGCAACAGGCAAATATTGGGAAGAGCCATCCGTTGCCAGCTTTGTACGCAAAAAAGTCTCCGGCTTAGAAGGTGAACGAGCTGGAATAGTTCATCGTTTAGACAAAGCTACCAGTGGTGTAATGATATGTGCCAAAAATCCAGAAACTATGAGTTTTTTGCAGAAACAGTTTTCCAGCCGAAAAACCAAAAAAGTATATTACGCAGTAATCGAAGGCGAATTAGAATCAAATGAGGCAATAATTGATGTGCCTATCGGACGTAATCCTAAAAAACCGCAAATATTTAGGCCGGATGCAAATGGCAAAATCGCTACCACTACCTATAAAGTAATTATAACCAACAATAGTTATTCTTTATTAGAGCTTAGGCCCACAACTGGCCGGACTCACCAAATAAGAGTGCATTTAAAGCACATTAATCGCCCGATAGTTGGCGATGACCTGTATGGTGGCTATAAAGCAGACAGGTTATATTTGCATGCTTTTTCTTTGGAAATCACAATTCCCGGGGGGACAAGAAAAGTATTTATCAGTCCTCTACCACCCGAATTTGCTAAGCTAATACCATGAAACTGCTGCTGCATCCACTAAGCCAAAAAAGATATGACTCTACAGTTGCAAACCCTCCGCAGAGTATATTACTGGTTGCGCCAGCCGGCAGCGGCAAAGAAACGCTACTAAAATCTTTAACCAGTGATATCCTTGGTTCCCATCCGGCTGGTCGTTTGTTTGAGCTACTACCCATGGAAGATAAAAGCAGTATCGGCATAGAGGCAATCCGAGACCTTAAAATGATGCTGCGATTAAAGTCAGCCGAAAACCGGGTGGTTCTAATAACCAAGGGCTCGTCTTTAACTATCGAAGCCCAAAATAGTTTGCTCAAAATTTTAGAAGAGCCTCCAAGGCATGTTCATTTTTTAATTGGAGTCAATGTTTTGGGTGAAGTCCTCGACACAATCCAGTCCAGATCAACTGTCTGGCGATTAAATTTGCCATCTCAAAAGCAGCTCCGCGAATATTTTTCTTCTTATCCTGATAAAGCTTTATCAAAAGCATTGGTTATTGGCGAATCAAGAGTCGGCCTAATATCTGCCATGCTACAAGAAGAACAGAACCACCCTTTATTGCAAGCAATCGAAACAGCCAAAGAAATTTTGGGGGAAGATCATTTTAACAGATTGCTACGAGTAGATTCTTTAAGTAAAAATGTACCCCAAACCAAAGTGCTGCTAGAGGCTATGGAACTAGTTTGTAAAGCTGCCGTAGAAAACGCCGCCGGTAAAAATTCTCACACAACTCCGCAGTGGAATAAGCGGTTAAAATTCATTGTCGAATCTCAAGAAAACCTTAGTAAAAACGTTCAAACAAAACTCATACTTAGCCACCTATTTTTAGTGCTATAATAAACGAACGATATAATGATTGAGCTATTAGTATTAGTTGTTTTTGCCGGATTTGCACTTAGAGCGACCTATAGCACAGGTGGTGAAGCTTCAGAAGTACCAGAAAGAATTGGTTTGCGCCTGGGCCGTCTATGGGAAATTGCCCACCAGGGAATGCGCGAAAACAAACTGTTGCGTGCCGAAAAAGCCTTGTTAACTATTCTGAAGATAGACGAAAAGAATGCGGCGGCCTATAACCGCTTGGGGATTCTTTACGCCAAGCAAAAAGAGTTTAAAGACGCCATCGACTGTTTTGAAATTGCCTCCAGCATCGAAATGAGCGCCTCCAGCCTACATAACCTGGGTTTGGTCTACTACGAGACCGGTGACTACAACAAGGCTTCTATCGCCTTCGAAGAAGCCCTGCAGCTTGAAGATGCCATGGCCGCCCGGCACATTGCCTATGCCAAAGTTCAGGAAAAGCTTGGCAATGATAAAAAGATGATTAACGAACTGGAACACGCCGCCGAACTGGAACCTAACAGAGAGACTTATACTTTGCTTTTAAGAGCTTATGAAATTAAAGATTTGCCCGAGCAGGCAATAGCCCTGCGTAAAAAAATTGAGCGCTTAGGTTTACCGGCCAATAAGCCCAAAAGAGTTGTTCGCCCACCCCGCGTAGTAGTCTAGACACATTCTGTATATATAAAAATAACCCCGGATATTTGGGCTATTTTTGGTGCAGCGTAGTTAACGAGGTTAGAAAAGTACTTATCAATTATTCTACTGTATAACCTCGTATATATTTGGCGGGTCGTGATATTCCAGACTTGAAACAACGCGCAATAGGAACTTACACTACTTCTCACATAAAGATTTCCATCCAAAGTACGCCAACTGCACATAATACTTGCATAGCAAGCATGGTAAATGCTGCTTGCCAATGTTTATTGTGGATACTACGAAAATTTCTAATCGTCTTTACACTGGAATGTATACTGACTATAAAGGCTGGAATAACTATAAATAAAAACAAAACTCCTCCCTGAAATGCTGTTCCGAGGTTATCTTCTGAACAGCTAGTACATTTAGTTGCGAGAAGGAGCAAGAAATAAACACTAACCACCAAAATAGCTGTACTTACGTACATGGTTACCACAGGTGCAGTATTAGCTGTGGGTTTTGTGTTTTTCATATTAACTTGATTATAGCAAAATGCTTATTCTTTGGTGCAGTGTACTGTACGAAGTAGGAACGCTACTACGAGATCCTATGCTTCAGTAAGTTCATCAATTTGGCTTTGTCTAACAGCAGTTTGTGCAGTCATTTCGGCAAAATCTTGCACCTCTCCAAGGCCTTGTCTGGCAGAAGCAAAAGCAAGTGCTCCGCCAACACCAATTTCAATAACACCACCAATCACATCACCACTGAATGCAGTCCCAATACCAACGCCAGCAAGGGCTAAACCTGTAGCAGCTATAGTAAAGCTTGCTAAAAATTGTTTTCGGTCATGTTTGGCTGACTCTGACCAACTATCTCGGCTTTCTTCTAGGAATTCTTTTTGACTACTCATAGCTAAAAATTGTATCGTAACGTTCTAACGTACACAACCCTTCTATCTGTGGTGCAGCGTGATAAACGATGTTAGAACGCTACTTCTTGGTTATTCTAGCATATCAATATGTAAACTGTACGGCTCGTTTACCAATAAAACAGCTAAGAGCTAACCCCGCTTTTAATGTAGTTTCATGGAAATCAACCTTAGGGGCATATAAGCTTAAATCGAATATTTTTTCGTAAACACTCAGTGATGTTTCATATGTTGCATCTGACAAAGGTCCATCTCCCAAATCATTTCCGAATTTACTAGCAGGATGTTTATTATAGTTTTGGAATTTGAAAGCAGCTTTGGCCAACTTGTCTGCTACGTTATGTGATTCTTCTGGGTAAAATACTTCAACTCTAGCGTCTGGATACACTTCGTTACCAATTAACATGGCATGGCCAGGGATTAACCCGGCGAGATTAAGAAACTGGCTGTAGGTGCAATCTATTACATAACGATTACCATCTAAATCTATCTGATTAACACAATGTTCGATTTCTTCACCAACGCCCGTATCAATTTTCCCATACAATACTGTCGATGGTACTCTTAGACTTTTAAAGTATTCATGTGTAGCAACAGACGTTAACCCGCAATAAGGTACTCTTAACCTATATTTCTCAGGCCAACCAATAGCTCCGAATCTTTTATCAACGTAGCCAATCCCTTTTTCAAGGTTGACGGCCAGTCTCTCGTTATCAATGCTTAGCTTTGTCATTAAGCATATTATAGAATATACTAGGTAAATAAACAAGGTTGGTGCAGGGTGATAAACGAGGTTAGAATGCTGCTTCTCAATTATTCTACACTAACATGATAAGCTAACCACTTTGTACGGTCGCTGACGGGCTTATAACCTTTCAGGGCGATAGAATACCCATTTTGTTCTAAAAGTTTTGTGAAATCTTCATCATGCCAATAAACAAATAGGCGACCGTTAGACTGGTCGTCATCTTCATATCTAACTTCTTCGCCTAAGCCTTCTTTTATAGCGATAAAACCGATTGCCCGGTGGCGCATGTTTCTATGGATAGATTGCAAAGCTTCTTGGGCTCGGTCTCGGGGGATGTGTAGTAATACTGCTGAACACCAAAAACCATCAAACGGTTTCTTATAATCTAAGTCATATAAGCTAGCGTTTTCAAAAACAGAATTTGGATTAACTTTTCTAGCTTCTGTTAGTAGCCCTTCGGATAGGTCTGTTCCAACATAATCATAGCCTAGAGATATTAATTCTTTGGCGTCTCTGCCGCCACCACAGCCAACTTCTAAAATCTTACCTTTGGGCAGTAAATCATGGAATTGATTTATCTCGTCTCGCCATAAGACCACCCGGCTATTTTCTTTACACCAGCGCTCAGCGATCTTGTCGTATACAGAAATAGTAGATTGTTCTTGCTTAGATAATTCGTTCATGTTTAAAAGTGGTATTCTCTTAAGAACCAATAGCACCCTTTGAGGCAGCCTTTAATCTATCTACCATTTGGTCTGGGATCAATCTAATTGTCTTAACTCCAGCATATTTATCATCATAATTTTCTGGTATGACTAGCATTTTACCACCAGGTATGTCCCAAATATTACGGTGTGGAAATGGTGATTCAAGATTATGTGCAATTTCATCCTTTGGGAGACCGAATGCTCCCTGCAGGGCTGGCACAACATCACGCAATTGTTTTGCTATATGATCCATACCACCCAACGGGGCATATTCATGACCGTTCATGAGTGCACAGCCATCATACCTAGAGTAAGGCGGCTTATTACCAACATATTTGGAAGAATTATGTAATGACAATGTCAAAGTACCATCTTGGACAGCATGAGCCCAATAAGCCAAACTATACTTGGCCAAAACGGTGGACTCCCTACCGATAGGGAGATCGTCATAATTAGCTCCCCACCAATCATTGAAGTACATATTATTACGCCAATCCGAATACTGCCTGTAAGCAGCTTCGTTCAGAAAGTCGAAGCCAATACCACCCCAAACATCCCTACCTTCGAAATTTACATTGAAATGCCTTGATCGGTTCTTATCCCGTCTGAGTATAAAAAGATGATCCTGAGCATTGTCTACAGAGCTAGCCGGATGTTTTAATTCATGCAACTCGTCTAGTGTAATATCATGCCACCCAGCAGCTGGCCAATAAGCGTAAATTTCTTCAAGATCGTGCTTATCGAAAGGTGCTTCTATTTTTGATTGTTCTGCTGATGCCATTCTCAACCTCACTTATTTGTTTCAATAATGTTACTAACGCTTTTAAAAGGCAAGCATGAGCAAAATAAAAAGTTCTAACGTTCCTAACGCTTTAACAAAATTAACAGATACAAAATTCGTGGTGCAGGGTGTAGGATTCGAACCTACGAAGGCATAAGCCAAGAGATTTACAGTCTCCCGTGTTTGACCGCTTCACTAACCCTGCAAAGTGCGTACCATATAGGTACGCACATATTTTAACACCCCCCTGGACTACAC
>DATKGW010000011.1:0-20243 GCA_035510605.1 Patescibacteria group bacterium | reverse complement strand
TACCACGGCCTTGATACCATTGGAATCAAATAGAGTATCACCTGCATTTGTTGAATGCAATGCAGGATGGTGCACCCCACCAGCAATTGCAGCCTGCATAACATTCACATACCTACTTATCTCGACTTCACTGCGTAATTTTGAGAAGGCTTTAATTGCGAATTGTCCATTCTCGGTATCGACTTTTATATTGCAATCCTCAAAGCCCACTGCAAGCATTTCTGAATTATTAACATGGCCAAGGTTAAATTCTTGAGCTATATCGCCCACAAGCGATTCTTTGTCGCCATGATAATCTATTCGCTCAAGATAATCGCTACTCATAGATCTAATAATATCAAAAAGAGCTCACTTGAAGCTCTTTGTTTGTTAGAAACTATACTATTTGAAATACATTTGGGTTGTATTGGTGCGGGCGAAGAGACTCTAACTCTCGACCTCTTCCTTGGCAAGGAAGCGCTCTAAACAACTGAGCTACGCCCGCGCAACAGAGCAGATTATATTCGAAATCCGTAATGTTAGCAACAAGTTGTTAAAACATAAATATAGTTGTATTGTAAAATTATCAATTAAGGGTGGACAAAAAGGAGAAATGATTATGGACGTATGGGGTTGGAGCTCACCAATAGGCTTGGGCCTATTTTTAATGATGGTTGCAGGTATGGTTTTTGTGTTGGCTTTTGCGCTGGCTGTTGCCGCTAAAGGAATAGATATACTGGTAAAATTGCCAGTAGTTCATGAGACAACTAGACGCCGACGTTAATAAAACTTAGTTTAAATAAAAATCCTCGCAATATTTTGTGGAGATTTTTTGGTGGCTCCTCCCAGGCTCGAACTGGGGACACAAGGCTCTTCAAGCCTCTGCTCTACCAACTGAGCTAAAGAGCCGAAATTGGCTTATACATTGATTGTATCAAATGTGCTGGTGGGCACTGGGGGACTTGAACCCTCGACCTCCTCGGTGTAAACGAGATGCTCTAGCCAACTGAGCTAAGCGCCCGTATCTAAGAGAGTATATCACACAAGAATTCATAATCTAATGGTATACTATACGATATGAGATATAGATCTAAGCGTCAATACATATGGTCAGAAAATATTGCATATGCTGTTGGGCTAATAGCCAGTGACGGTTGTCTACAATCAGATGGCAGGCACTTGGATTTAACATCTGCAGATATTGAGCAACTCGAAAACTTTATTAAAGCCATTGGAAGACCTTTGAAAATTACAAAAAAGTTTAATAGTAGCGGCCAACCAGCGTCTCGCGTTCAATTCGGAGATGTTGCTTTTTACGATTTTCTGCTTAATGCTGGCATCACCCCAAGAAAAAGTTCCACTTTACAACCAACAATAATACCTGATAGATATTACGCTGATTTCTTAAGAGGTCTCTTTGACGGTGACGGAACATGCTATGGATACAATGATCCTCGGTGGCCAACAAGTTTCTTATTCTATACCGGTTTCACATCTGCAAGTAAAAAGTTTTTAGAGTATATTTGTGAGAAAAATTACCAACTTATTTTACTAAAGGGATCTTCCATAAGAAAATCATCTAGAGCATATTCTCTAATGTATGGAAAAAGCGACAGTTATTTATTGTATAAGTTTCTATACTACAATAGCTCTGTGCTTTGTCTGAACAGAAAAAAACAAAAGTTAGAAGGTTTTATGCAGAAAGATTTGATGGTAGAATCTAAATTACCTGCGCGAGTGGTGAAATCGGTAAACACGTAGCCTTGAGGTGGCTATGCCCTAACAGGCTTGGAGGTTCAAGTCCTCTCTCGCGCACCATCTAAAGATCAGGTTAATCCCTGATCTTTTTAATTCACACTCTAGAGATATATATTTATCTTACTTTGAGGAAAGACCTCTTTACCCTGCGAGTTTTTTTGCGCTGACGATGCATTACGCGCCGCTCTGTATATGAAGAAATACCAATAAAAGCCACTGTTATCCAAACTGCATTTAGCATAATGTTAACATAAGCATGCTTGGAAAATGCGTAAATAACCATAAAAGTAGCACCCAGCAAGTTATCCAGCTCTTCCCATAATGAGCTACTGCGTCACTTGCCTATCGTTATACGAAAGAAGGCAAATAAAATAAGAAAGCCACTGGCAATCCCAATGTAATCAACAAATTTCAAGTTACCCATTCTTTAAGTCCGCGGCATATGATCGTACAAGTGATTCATAGAGAATTCATGACGCATCAGAGCTTGCAAATCCTGAATATTAACATCAAATTTAACACCAACATTGAGCGTTCCGTAGGGGTCAAAAAGTTGTTTAATTTTTACAAAAACTTCATAGACATCGTCTCCATATTGAGCTTCCAGATAAGGTGCTCGCAAACGGCCATCACTGTGTTCACCGGTTATCGAACCGCCTAAAGAAATGATTATTTGATAGTAGGCATCCATCAGTTTGAAAATCTTTTGGCGATCGCCGACCGAAGTTAAATCCATAAATGGCTGGAGGTGCAAGTTGGCATCACCGGCATGACCCCAAACTGCCACATCCAACCCGTAACTCTCAAACAAATCATAAACTTTTTGCAAAAGTTCGCTGAGTCTTTCTGGTGGCACTATCCCATCTTCTATAAACGGCAAGGCTCGTTTGGAACCAACATCTTGCCAATTTATGGCAGCCGCGCTGTGGCGTATCTTCCATAAATCTTCTTGCTCATGTTCATCTTGGGTGACTTTAAAATCCCGGGCAAATTCTTTGAGTATTTTTTTAGCCTTCTTAGCTCGCTTGGCTTGTGCACGCTTTGTCAGATCATCAAATTCAATAAAAATAACCAGTTTAGCAAATGGCTGTTCAATAATATTTCTAAGCTGATGAGGGTTGTATTTTTCAATAAAATTCAATAAGTGTTCATCAACCAGTTCGAGCGCGCTTGGCCCGAGATTCCGCAATTTTTCGACTGCCAAACCTGCTTTATTTAAGTCATCAAAAAAACCTACCAATAAAGTCCTCTTGGGATTGTAGCTTTCGGCTTCCAGTTTGGCTTCGGTCACAATGCCGAGCGTCCCCTGTGAACCAACAAATAATGGAGTTAAATCAACCGAACCATCTTTGTCTTTGATATCCCAAATATTATAACCAGCCGAATTTTTTGTCACTTTGGGTATAGTTTTTTCTATGAGCGACTTGTTATCTGCCAGCAAAGCGTCTAGCGTACGGTAGATTTCACCTTCGAAAGTGGCTAACCCCATTTTACGGTTAAGTTCACGCTTATTCAGCCGGCCGGTAGTTATAACTTCGCCATTGGCCAGCACAACCCTAAGCTCCCTAACGTAATTTTTGGTAGCCCCGTATTTAATTGTTTTTTCTCCGGACGCATTGTTGGCAATGGCTCCGCCAACGGTTGAATATTCGATTGAAGCCGGAAAAGGAGGCATAAACAATCCATGGGTATGCAGAGTTTGTTGCAATTTACCATAGTTAATACCGGGTTGGATTGTAACAACACCTTTGCGGGAGTTTAACGATAATATCTTGTTCATATGAGCCGGAAAAATCAGCATTATACCGTTACCCAGTGCCGCACCGGCTTGGTCTGTGCCGGAACCTCTGGCTGTGATTGATATGGACCGGCCCCGTTCAGCCAGTTGCCAGGTAAAACGGGCCGTCTTACGAACATCATTTTCTACCCTGGGGTAAATAATAATTTGCGGAGTCAATTCAAAAATACTACCATCGGTTGAAAAATATTGTCTGGCGTCTGGTGAGGTCATCACCTCGCCGACTAGATGTTCTTGTAAATATTGGGCAGTTTTATTCATGAAAAAATAGTCTTTTTTTGAGTTATCTTATCTTGATATCATCATACCATAACC
This sequence comes from Patescibacteria group bacterium, assembly GCA_035510605.1. Classification (GTDB taxonomy): domain Bacteria; phylum Patescibacteriota; class Saccharimonadia; order Saccharimonadales; family CAIOMD01; genus DATKGW01. The sequence continues at coordinate 16,393 of DATKGW010000011.1, read as the reverse complement.
GGTTTGAGGCATGTATATTATTGGGTCTTATCCAAACAATAAACCTTAAATAAAGAATCATTGCTTTGGTGCGCGAGAGAGGACTTGAACCTCCACGAGTTTGCACCCACTAACTCCTGAAGCTAGCGCGTCTACCAATTCCGCCACTCGCGCGTATCGAATTGTCTTTTATGATTGTACCAGATTAACTCTCAGATTTTTTAGCTGTATTTATCATCCACTGGTCGATATTGTCATACATGTCGCTAGGAGAATTAATCACCCGGGCCGGCAGACCGTAAATATGCTGATTGGATACCAATAAGTAACGTGGCTGGTACAAACCAATGGCCGGAACATCATTGCGCCAAGCTTCTAGAAATGGTTTGTATTTGGCAGCTCTAAGTAGCGGATCCGTTCTGGTACGCCCAGCCTCTAAGGCTATATCGGAAATTGAAGATTTATATTCCGATAAATTTAAATGGATCTGGCTATGAATATCAATTTGGCTGGAGTGCCAATAAGCGTAAACATCAGGGTCAGGCCCAATATTTATTCCATACAATAAGGCGTCGTAATCATGGCTATCAATATATTTATTAGTGTTTTTACTATCTTGATTAACTTCAACCACCACATTTACACCCACATCAGCCCACTGTTTTTGCAGGCCTTCGGCAATCTGTGAGAAATCACTGCTATAATCGAAAGCCAAATTAATCACAAGCTGTTGGCCGTTTTTAGTGCGGTATTGATTTTTCCCGGTTAATTGCCAGCCGGCATTATTAAGCAACCGTTCGGCTTCTGTTTTGTTGTAGCTAAATTGAATGTATGCCGGGTTATAGCCAATTTGCGATTCAAGTAGTGGTTCTCTGACCGGTACAGCTTCATAGCCAATTTCACCAACCAGGGCTGGTATATTGGTGGCTTTGATTAAGGCTTGCCGTACCCTTATATCACTTAATATTGGGCTAGTGGTCTTAAGAAATATCATATTGGCGCTCATCAAACTAAAACTTGTCGCTTCATTTTTTTGAGCCACATCTTTATCTGCCAGATTCAGACCCGCGGCAGCAATTATTTTATTATCATTAAGAGCTTTTTTTAGAGCATCTTCATTAGGATAAGTTTTTATGGTCACCCCGTTTAATTTAGGTTTACCACTGTGGTAATTATCAAAAGCGGCCAGTTGAATTGTCTCCGATTGGTTGGACTGGCCATTATTACTAATGGTTACTCCTTTCCAGATAAAAGGCCCGGAACCGACTGGCGATTTAGTATTAAAAGCCACGCTCCGAAGCTCAGAAGGTGGAATTTTACCCAACAGATGTTTTGGGATAATTCCACCAGTTAATGAATAAAGGAACGGGCTGTAGGTGTTAGGCAGCACAAATTTTACCGTGGTGGTATTTACCTTTTCGATTTTTACACCAGTCCAGTTAGACATGTATGGTGATTTAGCATCTGGATTTTGAATCGTGGTATACGTAAACACCACGTCATCACTAGTTATAACCGCTCCGTCCTGCCATTTTAAATCTGGTTTTAAGCGAACGGTGTATGTAGTACCTTTACTATCAACTTCCCAGGTGGCAGCCAAATCTCCGACGAGTTGGTTTTTGTCATTATATGTCAGCAAAGAATCAAATAATATTTTGGAGACCGCCGAATCGACATCGTTAACCGCATAGATTGGATTGGCATTGCTAAATGAGCCTACAATTCCTTCGGTATAAACACCACCAGCAACCGGATTGGACGATAAATAATAATTATCCAGGGCTTTAGTCTGCACCACAACCCCTACGACCAACAGGATGATAAGACCCAGCCATCCTACAATAAATCTTTTAGCGTTCTTTAAATTTTGCCAACGTCTAAAAATATGGCGATCAAGCTGCTTATTAGCTGTCTGACTGATATCAGCCATTTGCTTCCTGCTTCTTCGTACACGCCGTCGAACACGTATGCGTGAATAGCTATATGCCATGGTTCTTTTTTATTTAGATATAATCCCTAGGATAATTGAGGTAACAAAAATAATCGCCACTACTATTGTCATCTGAAAGATGGTTTTTTCTGAGCCCCGGCGGACGGTTTCAATTTCGGCAGCACTACCAAACCCCGCACCCAAACCCGCACCTCTGGTTTGAACCAATATCAATAAGATTAAAAAGAGTGCCGAGCCGATAGTAATATAGTTAAAAATATTAAGCATGATTTTTTTCTACCGCTTCTGCGGCGATAGTCACTATATAGTTTACCAGTCCGATGACCATACCAACAAGTATGGCTGTCCAGAATGAACTAACCTGCAAACGATCATATAATGTGGTCGCCAAAAAAACGATAAACCCATTAATAATAACCATAAAAATCCCTAATGTCAGAGCTATGGCTGGTAATGTGAATATAACTAAAATCGGTTTTATCAGTACATTCAGTAAAGATAAAATAAAACTAGCAATAATTATTACCGATAAGCGATTTTGATAATTTACTAAATTAAAAATATGGGCAGCAATATATAGACCAGCACCGTTAGCGAACCATCTAATTAAAAATTTTATGAATTGTTTTTTCATTAAGATTACATCTTATTATAACAGTGCAGGCAGCCTTTAATCATCTTTTATATAAAGCCGCAAGGTAGAAGTTCTTCTTTGGCCGATGAGACTGACAAGTTCTGTGTCGCTTGCTTGTGCCAAACCCTTGACCGAACCAAATGTGCGTAGTAATTTCTTTTTTGTGGCTTGGCCAATCCCCGGTATCTCATCCAAAACACTGGCTGAGTGCCGCCTGATTTTTAAAACGGTATGGTAACTAATGGCGAAACGGTGTGATTCATCGCGTATCCGCTGCAACAGCTTGATGATGAAGCTACTGTCCGGGAGACTCAGATTTATGAAAATTTCCGTCTCGCCAATTTTTACAGCTTTTAGCTTTTTTAAAGCAAGGTTACTGACATTAACGTTGCTTTGTTTCTTATGGATTACGATTTCCTCATATCTTTTAGCCAAGCCGACCATTGTAGTTTTTATACCCATCTCATCTCTTGCTTTGATGGCTGCCGCCAACTGGCCTCTGCCACCGTCTATTAATATTAAATCCGGCAGTGTCCATTTTTTGGTATTTTTTTCTTGCAACCGGCGTTTGACAACCTCATGCATATGCGCAAAATCATCATTGCCGATTAAGCGCATTTTAAATTTGCGGTACTGGGCTTTATCGGCCACACCGTTAGTAAAAACCACCATGCTGGCTACGGTATCGGTGCCTTGGATGTGACTGATGTCGAATCCTTCGATTCTGTGAGGCGGTTTTTGCAGGCCAAGCAAATCAGTTAATTCTGCCAAGGCGTGGTCTTTGGTTAAATCGATTGACTCACTATCACCGAAAATTACCTGAGATTGTAATCTTTTTAGATTTCTTAAACGGTTGCGAAGCAGTGCGGCTGCCTCGAATTTTTGGCCGGCAGCAGCTTGTTTCATTTCATTTTCAATTCCGCGTAATACCAGATTGCTTTTCCCGTGTATATATAAAATCAATTTCCTTAAATTCCGAATGTATTCGGCTCGATTATAACCTGCAGTTTCCGGCCCCGGGCAAAGACCCAGATGATATTGCAAACAGGCTCTGGGAGGTAGTGTGGTATGAGTGGAGAATGGCAACGCTTTTCTTAAATGTCTTAGAGCCTTTCTGACCGGGCCACCCGCCAGAAACGGACCGAAGTATTCGGCTCCGTCATCAATGGGACGCCGGGTAATTGTCACACTAGGCGCAAAATCTTTTAAATTAATCCGGATATAAACGTTCGATTTGTCATCACGCAATAAAATATTATAATGGGGCAGATATCTTTGTATCATTTCGGCTTCTAAAAACAGGGCTTCGGCCTCACTACCAACTTCTATCCAGTCAATATCAGCAATTTCACTTATCAATAAATCAGTCTTTGGGTCATGCAAACGGCTTTTTTGAAAATATTGCCGTACCCGGTTATTAAGTACTGCCGCCTTGCCGACATAAATAATTTCTCCGGCTGCATTTTTATGAAAATAGACTCCGGGAGATTTTGGCAACTTGGCTAACTTGTTTTTTATGACATTGTTCACATGTATATTCTAACGCCTTATTTCGTACTTACTAATTTGACAGATAGCCATGATACAATCAACGGTAGTGAAAAAGTATTTTAAGCTAGTAATTTGGTTGATTGTCATTGCCCTTATTGTATTTTTATTTGCCCGGCCAATAGATATAAATAAAGTTCTAGCAACTTATGGCTTAGTGGCTTTGGCAGCGATATTATTTGCCGAAACCGGGTTGCTTATTGGTTTCTTTTTGCCGGGCGACACGCTCTTGTTTGCGGCAGGTTTTTTTGCAGCCCAAGGTCGTTTGAATCTTGTAATAGCATTAATAGCTTTATTCATCGGCACTTTTTTGGGCAATATAATGGGTTACGAAATTGGCCGTCGTAGTGGCCCGAAAATATTTAAAAACGAAGAAGCACTACTCTTTAGCAAACAAAATGTTATTTATGCCCAAAATTTTTACAAAAAACATGGCGGTAAAACCATATTAATCGCCCGTTTTATCCCGATTGTCAGAACGCTTGCCCCTTTGATAGCCGGGATTGGCAATATGCGTTACCAGGTGTTTATTTTTTATAACTTTATCGGCGGTTTAGTGTGGGTAAGCATTGTGACAATGATCGGTTATTGGGCCGGGCGGGTAGTCGGCCATTACTTTAATATTGATAAATATATTTTGCCGGTAGTTTTGCTGGTTACTTTAGTCACGCTTGGCATAAGTTTTTGGCAAATATGGCGCGACCCGGTTTCCAGGGTTCGTATAAAACGCTCTGTAAAAAAATCTTACAGAACTTTTTTTAAGAATTGACCGGTGTAAGAACTGTTGACTTTAGCGACTGCCTCCGGCGTACCGGTAGCTATAATTTTGCCACCTTCTTCGCCGCCTTCCGGGCCCATATCGATAACATGATCGGCAGATTTTATAACGTCCAGATTATGTTCGATAATAATCATTGAGTTACCCGCTTCTACCAAAGCGTGTAATACATTTAGCAATTTATCAACATCTGCGATATGCAAACCGGTTGTTGGCTCATCCAAAATATAAAGAGTCCTGCCGGTTGGGCGCCGTGATAATTCAGTAGCCAACTTTATACGTTGGGCTTCGCCACCGCTTAGCGTAGTAGCTGGTTGGCCTAGCGTTATATAACCCAGTCCCACATCAACTAAAGTCTGCAACTTTCGATAAATTACCGGGATATTCTTAAAAAAGTCTACGGCCTGCTCGCAGGTCATTTCTAAAATGTCACTGATGGATTTTTCCTTGTAGTGGATTTCTAAAGCTTCCCTGTTATATCGTTTGCCCTTACAGACTTCGCAGGTAACATAAACGTCCGGCAAAAAATGCATCTCAATTTTAATGATTCCATCACCTGCACAGTTTTCGCAGCGTCCGCCTTTAACATTAAAACTAAACCGTCCTGGCCTATAGCCGCGTACACGTGCTTCTGGAGTTGACGCAAACAATTCACGGATTGGCGTAAACAAACCCGTATAGGTTGCCGGATTGCTGCGTGGCGTCCGGCCAATAGGTGATTGGTCAATAATAATAGTTTTATCTAACTGATTGATGCCTTCGATTGTGTCATGATGGCCGGCAACCGTATTGGCCCGATGCAGTTTGGCGGACAATTCTTTGGCCAAAATATCGTTAATCAAGCTAGACTTGCCGGAACCACTAACACCGCTGACAACCACAAGTTGTCCAAGCGGAATTTCAACATCAATATTTTTAAGATTGTTTTCGCGAGCTCCCTTGATAATCAAAGATTTACCATTGCCAGCGCGGCGTTTTTTAGGTGTTAAAATATAACGCTCACCACTTAAATATTGACCGGTAATACTTGTTTTAACTTTTGCAACATCATCTGGTTTGCCAATAGCCACGACTTCACCGCCGTGTATTCCCGCACCCGGGCCAATATCCAGCAAATAATCGGCTGAGCGAATTGTCTCTTCGTCATGCTCTACCACAATAACTGTATTACCTAGGTCGCGTAATCTTTTGAGTGTATTGACAAGCCGCTTATTGTCACGCTGGTGCAAACCGATTGACGGCTCATCCAAAACATATAACACTCCGGTCAAACCCGAACCGATTTGGGTTGCCAAACGTATTCGCTGAGCCTCACCACCACTTAAAGTTGTCGCTCCGCGAATTAAATTTAGGTAATTTAGCCCGACATCTTGTAAAAAAACCAACCGCGCACCGATTTCTTTTAATATTTGTTTAGCTATCATTGTGTCGGTTGGATCTAATTTTAGATTTTTGAAAAAATCAACCGCATCATCAATTGATAGTTCACAAATATCCATTATCGATAGTCCGGCAACAGTTACCGCCAAAACTGCCGGTTTTAGACGCTTGCCATTGCAGGCATGGCAAGGCTTTTCTTGCATAAATTTTTCTATATCACGACGCACGAAATCACTTTCCGTATCTTTATAACGACGCTCTAAATTAGGAATTACACCTTCGAAAGTCGTATCATAGTTTCTGCCGCCACCAAGTGGCACCGAATAAAGCCTATTGCCGGTACCATACAAAACTTTTTGCAGCTGATCTTTTGTCAGTTGGCCGGTTGGCACATGAATACTGAAGCCGTTGGCCTCGGCCATTACTGCCAGTTTCTTGGCATACCAGCTGTCGATTCTAATTCGGTTCCATGGTCTAATGGCACCTTCGGCAATTGTTAAGCGGCCATTGGGTATGACCAATTCCGGGTCAACTTCTAACCGGTTGCCCAAACCTGTACAAACCGGGCAAGCACCGTGCGGTGAATTGAAACTAAAGGTGCGCGGTTCAAGTTCCGGTATAGCAACTTCCGGGTGATCAACACAGGCATAAAGTAAAGAATAGGTTTCAAACTTGTTGGTGTCGGCATTTAGTATGTTAACCAGTCCGTCAGCCAAATCGAGCGCTTGCTCGATGGATTGGCTCAAGCGGCCAAAACTGGATTTGTCGGTAACCAAACGATCAATGATAATTTCTATACGGTGTTTTTTCTGTCTATCAAGCTCTGGAAATTCGTCTAACGTGTAAACAACGCCATCTACCCTGACTCTGGCAAAACCGGCTTTTTGATATTGCTCGGGGATATGTTCGAATGCGCCTTTTTTATCTATTATTATCGGTGCCAAGACCATTATTCTGGCCCCATCAAAATCCTTGGCGATTTGATCGACAATCACCGTTGAGGTTTGACGGGAGACCGGCTTACCACAAATCGGGCAATGCGGAACCCCTGTCCGCGCAAATAACAATCTCAAATAATCGTAAATCTCGGTGACGGTTGCCACAGTCGAGCGCGGGTTGCGGCTGGTCGAGCGTTGGTCGATTGATATCGCCGGGCTCAAGCCATCGATTTGGTCGACATCGGGCTTTTCCATTATGCCTAAAAATTGGCGGGCATAACTACTTAAACTTTCGACGTAGCGGCGCTGGCCCTCGGCATAAATGGTATCAAAAGCTAAGGATGACTTACCCGAACCGGATAGGCCTGTTATAACAATTAATTTGTTGCGCGGAATATCAACGCTTATATCTTTTAAGTTATGCTCCCGTGCACCTTTTATACTTATAAAATCTTGCATGCCAGCCGGCTATTGTACTACATTTTGCCTTTTTTTTCCAGAGTCTTTTAGGTATCATCAATAATACGCTAAAGGTTATTTTATAATATTATTGCTTTTATTAACATATTATAGTATGGTAAGCTTTATCGGAGAAAAATATGTGGTGGTTGTTTAGTATTCAGGATATTGAATTTCCTATCCTTGCTATAAAACATTTGATGGCTTCAATAGATTTCAGCACAATCGGGCCGCAATTCTTTTTGCTGGGTATTGTCCCCGGGACAAACTTCCAAATAACTTTTACAGAAATAGTATTTTGCTTATGGGCGTTCCTATTCACCATAATCGTTTTTCATTTGTGTTTAAAAGCCCGAGCTATACTAATAAAAATCAATTTCTATTGATTGCCTTTTATCCGGCATAAATCATCGCCATAACTAAATTTTAGGCATCATACGGCATTATACTTTCGCCGTATAATTTAAGTTCTTCCAATAGAAATTCTTGGGGTGGAGAAAGGTCGCCCTTGCTAGCCAGTTCTGATATATGGGCAAAATATTTTGCCATAGTGCTCTGATTATTTCCACTTGATAGTTTATCGCTAAGATATTTTTGCCACTGGGCTTGCTCATCCTGGTTTAAACTCTTGGGAAATTGGCGGGCCTTATACAAAAACAGCAGTTTATCCAAGCGGCTATCTTTAAATTCGGGATGCAAATCCGCCAAGCCATTTTTATCGGCTGTTCTAACTATGCGCATTAAATTTTTATCATCATCGCCAAAAAAGCCATCATATAGTTGAGAGTCTACATCTTTAACATCAACTATAAAGCTGGCTTGTTTTTGTTTTTCATTCATGGCAATGGCTTCTTGCAAATTATCACTAAAATCACCGCTGGCCAGCAAAGTTTTGGCATTTGCGGTTATTTCATCCATGTTGATTTTTAGACGTTCTAAACTTGTTTTATCCAGCACGCTTAACGGCGCAACAGCCGGACAACGGTTAAATTGCAGTTGCTTAACCGGTAGATATTCTTCTCCCTCTGCCAACTTGTATTTTTTTAGCAGTTCAGCTAATTTTACCGGCTTGAGTTTGGCAAACGGTTTAGGATCATACCTTAAATCATAAACAAAAACTGCGCCTTTTTGGATGGGGTGGTTTGTCACCGTCACGGCAATGGTAGTATTTGCAAATACGCCGGAATACCGACCGGAGCTATATATAAAAGGTTCCGGCCAGCTAACCAATTTTTCCACTTCTTTTTTATCACGCATTTTTAAAAGATAATCGAACAATTTGGGTTGTCTCTGCCTGATTAATTTGGCCAGGGTTATGGTAGCGTTGACGTCGCTTAAGGCATCATGAACCTGTTCGTGGATAAAATTGTTGGCAGTTGCCAAATGCTCCAGTCTGTTACTGGTTTTGCCTTCGGACGAAACCGGCCAAGTAATACCATCCGGTCGGAGTGCTCTCGTCATGCGCACCACATCCAGCATATCCCATCGGCTCTTACCATCCTGCCATTGCCATTCGTAAGCATCATAAAAATTACGATAGTTCAAAAATCTTATGAACTCATCATCAAAACGAATAGAGTTAAAACCGACAAAAATGGTATCGGCTAAAGCAATGTTTTTATGAAAACACTGCAAGAATTCAGCTTCACTAATACCATCTGCCAAGGTCTGTTGCGGAGTTATGCCGGTTATCAGCACCGCTTCGGGATCCGGTAAAATATCGGGCGTTAATTTTATTAAAAAATTATCCGGATTACCAATCGGTTCCAAATTAAGATCTGTCCGTTGCCCACCGAATTGCATTACGCGGCTATTGCGCGGATTTATACCACTGGTTTCGAGATCGTAAAAATAAAAACTGGCACTCATTAATAAATAATCTCACCTTTGGTTGGGTTACCTATTACAATTTTATCGCCAGAATCGATTCCCTCGTGTTTGAGTTGGTTCATAATGCCCATTTTAAGCATTATGTCACGCAACCTTTGTACGCCAAAATCACTGTTAAAATCGGTACGCTCAGCAAACTTTTCGATTTTTTTACCAGCTACCAAAAAGCCGTTATCAATTTTTTTAACAGTCCAGGCATTCGGTATCTCTTTTAACCGTATTACCGGGATAGAATATTCAGTCTGTTTATCTGAACCTTTAACGACTTTTTCGGCAATAACCATCTTCTTAAGTTCAAAAAGAATTTCATTAATACCTCGTTTGGCATAAGACGACACCTTGAATACCTTAGCTTTTTTGGGCAGTGCGGGTTTTAAAAGTTCAAGCTGCATATCAATTAAATCAGGTTCGATGGTTTCTATCTTTGTTAGTGCTATAAGTTCTGGTTTCTTAGCCATATCGGAGCTATAGGCGGCAAGTTCTTGCCTGATTGTTTTATAATCTGCAGCTATATCATTGCTGTTAATATCAATCAGATGCATTAGCACGCTACAACGCGAAACATGACGCAAAAATTCATCGCCCAGGCCTTTTCCGGTACTTGCCCCCTCTATCAGCCCCGGTAGATCGGCTAATAAAAAGGCTTGGCCATCGATATCGACAACCCCTAAATGGGGTTTAAGTGTAGTAAATGGGTAGTCGGCAATTTCTGGCATGGCATTACTAACAGCTGTCAAAAAGCTGCTTTTACCGGCATTAGGCAAACCGATTAAACCGACATCAGCTAACATTCTTAGCTCTAAAATAAGATCTAATTTTTCTTCCTTTTCACCTTTTTCGGCAACTTGGGGCGCCTGTCGGGTTGAAGAAACAAAATGGGCATTACCAAAACCACCATTGCCCCCGGCAGCCATAACAAATTTCTGCTCATCAGCAACCAGATCTACAATCGTTTTACCTTGTTCGTCCATGACGGCTGTGCCAACAGGAACTAAAACTATTAGGTTTTTTCCGGAGCCGCCTTGCTTGCGTGCACTACCGCCGTTTTGACCGTCTTCGGCTTTGAGCAGCTTTTTATATCTAAAAGCAGCTAGTGTATCTTGATTGCTGCTGGCGACAAATACTACACTTCCACCCTTGCCGCCATTACCTCCGTCGGGGCCACCTTTTTTAATAAATATCTCATGACGAAAACTGACAATGCCATCTCCGCCATTGCCAGCCTGAACACTCACCTTAACTTTATCTACAAACATCTCTAGTAATTATAGCAAGTTAAGCTAATTTACGGGCTAAAGACATCAATTTATAACGCAGAGAGCGGATGGGTTTTTCCCAGGTGCCAATGTATTTTCGTTCTTCCCCGCCAAAAGATCTCTTAAACTGGCTCAATCCCGCCCACCTGTGTTTAGGTTCGTCAAGTGGTGAAACTCCAAAGAAATCAAAACTGGTTATACCCTTGTCGTGCGCATCTTTCATCAAAAAAGTCAGCAGAGGTGAATTGGCATTATATTGCCTGGCTTCGTCAAACGAACCGGCATAAAGATAGTAGCGGGTTTTAGCAAGTTGATCATCCACAAACAAAGCACCGGCAAGTGGCTGGCCACTATGGTAAACATATGCCAAATGAGCAACCTGTTTCGGCCCCAAAGTGCCAAATAACACTTTTAAATATGCTCCATCACGCAATTGTGTATTGGTACGTTTGGCAGTGGCCGTCATCATTTGCAAAAATTTATCGATATCTTCGGGCTTATCCGACACACTAAAAGTCAAGTTATTCTGTGATATTTTATTCCATAAATATTTATTAGTCTTTGTCATATCTTGCAAAACTTCGTCAAATGGCCGATCGAGATCTGCGATAAGCGTCAAAGATGGTTGGAATGCTTTTGGTAACTTTGTATATCCGGAAATTTCAGAAATTTGATCTGACAAGTTAGTGCAAACCGGCTCAACCCTTACGTAATCAACTTTCGCTTCAGTCGCAACCTTTTCCAGATCATTCAGTGCCTGTTTTAATGCATTTGTATCTGAATAGCTTGGCCCATAAGGTACGTATAATCGTTTAAAAATATGACCAACCTTCCCGTCACCTGACTCTTTGACAGCCATATATTGCCAACCGTCACTACTATGTTCTATAACCTCTTTGCCTAAGGCTTTTTGAAACTCAGCCCACTCATCACTTTGAAAAAAGTGACGTAGGTTAGGCTTAATCATAATCTTATTCTAACAGATGCTTTTGATTATTATTGATAGATGTAGTTCTGGAAATGGGTGCTGGGTACCCAATCTTTAGTTATACCAACGCAATTAAAACCACACAATCAGTTCATGTCAGAATATTTAATCAGTGTACCGTCCGGTGATACATCTTCGACATAGGCCACATGGCCCCAACCGGCCGACGTCTGGGCAATAGCGCCAACAATAGGTACCGAAGTGACAGTCCAACCACTCAATCGAGCGTAATAGGCCCAAGTATAGGCATTACCCCAGTTAGTCGGCACATGAACACGGTTAGCAACATACCAGGTACACCAGCCGGGTGCATAACCGTTACTGCCCCATTGCGGTGTAAAATTATATACCGTAAAGCTATCACTATAACCATAAGTTGCCGTTGTTGCGGGTTGTGTACCGTCAGGAATCAAAATGTATTGCCCAACCGGCAGGCCGCTTAATTCAATGTCATTAAAAGCTACCAGCTGATTTTTATCGGCTTTGTACCGGGTGGCAATAGAGTCAACCGTATCACTACTTTTTACCAGATACACAATTCCATTAATCGGCGGTATCAGCAAGCTCTTGCCTGCCGATAATGTATCTCCGGAAAGGCTGTTAGACCAACGAATACTGTCTGAAGTCACACCAAATTGGGTAGCTAAAGAGCTGACCGTATCACCGGCTTTAGTAACATAAGTTTGGATGTCTTTTCGCGATTTGGCGCCGCCGGCCACAAGTTGTGGCTTGGCAATAATGGTTTGGTCAACTGTAGCTGAGGCTATTTGAGCATTAAACGAATCAGCTTGATTACCAACCGAAACAGATTCCGGTAAACTGGCCACACGGGCAATGTTGGCGGCGATATCAGCCGATGACAATGTGTCGAGAGGCGCCTCTGACTGGTTGTTGTTTGATTGACTCAGCAAAGGCCTGGTATCTGGCCCGGTAATATGATTATGACTGCCCCAAAGAAATGCCGCAACGATTACAATTAAAGCCACATTTATATAAGCGAAACCGTGTTGATTTGCGGCTTTTTTTACTCTTTTACTAAAACGCTTTAAATAGCGAGCAATAGCTTTTCTATGCTTTATAGGAGTAACTTCATTTTCTACTGTATCGGTTTTTTGTTGTCGTTTAACAACACTATGAATGATACTAATTGACTACTCCTGACAGCCTATAAGACAACTGTCATTTCGCTAGAATCTACCGTTTATATACTTGTGTCCGTATCCTAAGCAAAAACGCCTTAGGTAGGTAATTGAGATACTTATTATTCGTTGGTAGTTGCGAACGGTCTTGGAAGATTTTGCTTTAAATCAAAAGCAAAATATATCTTAAAACCGTAAGATTATTTTAGTGATTTTAAGCTTATAAGTCAAGGTAAGCACTGCTATTCGCCTCTGTTAGTAACTGCTACACAGAACTTTGCAATACTGGGCTGCCTGGGCATCATGTTCGGCGGCGGTTTTAGAATAATAGGTAGTGCCATTATCGCCAGTTACAAAGAACAAATAATCAGACTGGATCGGATTAGCCACGGCATTTAAAGATGAAGCCGAGACATTACTTATCGGCCCGGGAGGCAAACCAGCATAGAGCCTCGTATTGTAGGGCGAATCAATGTTGGGATTAGGCTGTTGGCCGGTGATTATAGCAGCATAATGATAAGTAACATCAGAGCCTAGTGGAATATTTGCCTTGAGACGGTTTAAAAAAACACCGGCCACCATTTGGCGGTCATAAGGTTTAGAAACCTCTTGTTCGACAATTGAGGCCAAAGTTACTGCTTGGTGGATACTTAAAGCTTGTTTTTGAAATTTATTAATAATATCCGGTGTCAAAGCTTTAGCCATCTCACCCAGCGACTGGCTAATTATATCTTTTACGGTTGTGGAGCTGGTTGTCTGGAAAGTTTCCGGATATAAATAACCTTCTAGAGTGGCGCTGCTAGGTTTATCCACTAAGGCCGAATAATTTTTATAGTTCAAGGAGTTAAGCGCAGCATCCACATCCGTTGTCACGAATCCGGCTTTTATAAATGCCGCCCTGATTTGATCTATTCTTTGGCCGGGCAATATTGTAAACAGTTTGGTCTGAATTTTGCCGCCAGCAATGATAGTAACCAAATCGGCCACTGTCAGTGATGGGTCAAGTTGGTACTGGCCGGCCTTGAGGCTATTCTTGGAATCACTGTTGCGCACATACCATTCAAAAGCGGTTGCGCTGCGGATAATGTGTTTATCCTGAAGCAATTGGGCAATTTGTTTAGTCGAATAGCCGGTTGGCACAGTAATTGATATTTTGGTAGATTGTTGGTTGAGAGGTTTGAGCTGCTGTTGATACCAATAACGGGCACCTAAAGCGCCTGCAGTTACCATAACAAGCAGAGCCACGACTATGATGGTGACAATTGCCACTCCGCGTTTTTTGGCAAAATATTTTCCATGAGTATATTTCATAAGTCTCAAACCCTTTGGAGATAATCTTCTAAAATCACGGTGGCAGCCAAGGCATCAATATCGGCTTTTTGGTACTTTTGACCTTTTAAGCGGTCTTCTGCCACCCGTGAACTCAGTGTTTCATCTTGCATAATAATTGGCAAGTTTAATACCTGCAGATGTTTACTGCAAAAATCATATACAAAAGCTGTCTGGGCTGTCTCCTGGCCATTTAAATTTCTGGGTAAACCAACCACCAAAGCATCAATCTGGTGCTCCTTGATAATATTTTTAAGATTATCTAAAAAAGTATAGTCATTATTAAGAGTGGCCAGGGTTTGAGGCAAACGAGCCGGTAGGCTAACTCGAGCCACTCCTACCCGTTTTTCACCTATGTCTAGTCCAAGTAAATTATTTACCATCATTAACAAATTTAACAGTAATATGCTTGGCGGCTTTTGGTGTGGTAGAAACCCAAAATGGGCTATAAGTTATCTTTACGGCGGATACTCCTGGCATATTTTGGATGATATTCACGCTATCACCGTATTTTTTGCCCAAAATACTCTTGGCAATAATACTTGGATCTTGTTTGATGCCGGTTTGGGCATTAGATACCAAGCTAAAAGCGACATCGCCATTCGATTTCTGTTCTGTCATGTTTATAACTGCTGAGCTTACTCCGGTGTTTATGACTGATTGCGAGCCCTGGATTTGCTTTGTGGCTTCGGCCTTAACAAGTTGATCCAGCCCCGTTGAGTTAACACCCATCATCTTAAAAGTAAATTGCACTGTTGCCGTACTGCTGGTGGCTGGCTGCCCGACAGCTGGGTTGCAGCTAACCGTACCGGGGGTAAGGCTAAATGTATCTTTAATCGGGACTAAGCCATTAGCTGTTATTTCTGTATTTAATTGATTCTTAAAATCATCGGTTTTAGTATTTAGCAAATCATTTTTAGCGCCATCGCAATCGGCTTGGGCAACTATAGTAACAATATTATCCGTGCCACCGCCCATACCGTTACTTGCATAACCAGTCACATTAGCGACCGACACCGTGTATGACCTACTTCCGCTCAAATTATATTGGCTGCCTCCACCCGCTGCCACAACTTTAACATCCTCCGATGTATTACCTACACCTGGGAGTGAAGTATCTTTACAGCTGCCACTACCTAATGGAACAGTACTAAAATCCAATGTGACATCTGTTTGAGTGATAAATGATAATCCAGAAGAACTTACCGTGCTTCCCGCAGGAACAGTAATAGCTTTTCCGTTTGGACTACAATCGGTTAATCTAACCGTTCCGGTAGCTTTATTGCCATTATTCTGCTGGCCGGTGGCTTGAAATTGTTTAGTCTCCGACTTTTGGTCGGTCTTAACCTGAGCCGGTACAATATTTTTACTGCTATCAACAGCCGTTGCCGTCGGGCTACCAACTACGTTAAAGCTTACCGGTACGGTTTTGCTCTGTGCCGTAACCGTAACACTAGCTTTCGGTAAAACAACTTCAGCCAAAACCCAGAGCCCGATTAGTAAAATAACAACTCCAGCAATTATCAACAGACGGTTGCGAAACTTGTCAAAGCTTGGCACTCTTAACTTTTTATTTTTAGGTTTTCCGTCTTTAGGGTCAGCTTCTGTTTTTTCATCCGGTTCTTCTCCAAGCTCTATTGGAACTTCGTCTTCATCGGCAGTTGCGGCAACGGCTGTTTTGCCAGCCAGTTCACCGATAGATTTATTATGATCAATTTTAGGTTCGGCCGGTTCTTCGACCTCTTTGATAGTATCAACCACTTCTTCGGCATCTGGGGCTATCGGGATAGCCGGTTTGGATTGCAAAGTCTTGGCGACATAAATTCCAGCTGTACCCGCTAAAGGCAAAATAGATGCTTCGCTGGTAATAAGTACCAGATTTTTACCGATATTTTCGGTCGTTCTTTTAAGAATTTTAATATTGACCGAACTCTGCAAAACCGGGCATCTTTTTGGCAATACAAGAGCAATTACAGGAGCCTTAGCTTTTGATATTTTATCGGTAATACTGGTGATTTCGTCGTCTATATCGACGTAAATTACATCTTTTTTCATGTCTTCAACATTTTATTTAAACGATCACGGATTGAAGTACCCGGCGCATCATATTGTAACAGGGTATCT
>DATKGW010000010.1:0-23114 GCA_035510605.1 Patescibacteria group bacterium | reverse complement strand
AATCCAAAGCCTACGAGGAGCATTGACGCACATTACAAGCGAGTTGGACGAGCGAGCTTTGAATATAGTGGGCTTCGACAAAACGTCGCTCATTTACAAGAGTAACGAGAAAAAGATTGACGAGCTGGCGGCTCAAAAAGATAACCTAATAGACCGAATAGCCAAGCTGGAAACTAAAGTCGCTGACCCACGTCAAATAAAACTAAGCAAGGAGAATTTTTTGAACGTCGTCAAAACGGCCTCTGATAAGATGAAGGCTGGCTCGGCAGTCGAAAAAGATGTACTTTGCCGTATTATGTTTTTGAACTTGCGTGTTGATAACGAAAAAGTGGTCGAGTACCTCTGGAGAGAACCGTTCGCAAGCCTCGTAAAAGTAACTGAATTATCACTTGGTCGATTAAATCATAATTGAACTTAAAAGATTATCTTTCGTATCTTTCGCGAGGTATATTTATCAGGTTCGACCGGAAGTTTGGGTGAATTACAGAATTGATATACACCAAGGCTTCGATAATCTGTTTATATAAATCACCGTCTATAGTCGATCCGGGTAAGGCCAAAGTTTCTTTTCTTCGTATATTGTGAATAGCCCCCTGCAAATTTTGTAATTTAGCTTTTGAATGCGGTTTTTCTTCATCGTCTATTATTTCTAAAGCAAACGCGCCCAATTTAGCTACCAGTTGCATGTTTTGTAGGGTTTCTTCTTTTGATATCGCCTCAAAATCAGGGGCTTCCCTCAAAATCCTAAGTATTTGCTCTGCGGTTAACGGTTTTTGATCCGGCAAATCTTCTGTAATTATTCTGCCATTTATTGCATTTCTATAAATAGATGTAATTCTTAAGGGGCCAATGGGTACTTCTACTTGGGCAATATCCGCAAAAGCATTGCGTATATGGGGAATGTGTTGGGCTTCTAGAACCGGTCTTTCCATCAATTGCTCTTCTTACTATAATATTATTACATCAACATATTATATTGTCAATGTTCAACACCTATCCGGCATGAGCGATTGGTGTAAAAACCGAAAAACTATGATTCCGGTGATTCTAATTTTGCAACTGAATCGGTTTTTACAAAAACTATTGTGGGGTCATCATCATATAATAATCTGTTTTCACCAGGAGCTAGCTGTACAGGATGGGTGGCTACTATCTCTGTGCTTTTTTCATCTAAAACGACCAAGCTTGCTAAACCGAACTTTGCTAATCTGCTCTGCACTTTATTTACAAAAACGTCTATATGCTTTTGGGATTCAAATCTATTGGGAGTTTTACCTGCTTTAACTTTATATGGACCTTTTTGACCATTTTCTAGTGCGGCAATAATGATGCTTGCACCCCTATGTGCACTTCTACTAATTATTCTATCGGCCACAAAATCAGCAATATTTTCTTTCAGTCTCATAATCTAGATATAAAAACATAGCTAATTAATTTTGTCAATTTAAGTTGTAGGTTCTCAGCTTTTTCGGGAGGCAACCCAGCTCATGGCAATACAAGCGGCAATCCAGTTCGGAACTAATACATAAACCGCCGGCCAAAAGTTGTAATTAGAAATCATAACATAGACCAAAATCCATACTATGTAAGCCAGATATATAAAGTAGAGCAGTCCGCCAGCCCAAGTTTTTGGCAGATAACTGCCGCGTTTTTTGATAAACCATTTTTTGTTTTGTTTCATAAGTTCATAATAACAAATTAATCCAACAAAAAAACACCAGCTGGACAAAACACTATGCATTAGATAATGTTTATGGTATAATATTTGTACACTAAAGAAGTGTAGACACGGGGCTGATTTAAGCTTGACGCTGAACTTTGACAATTTATGTACGCAGGTCGGTTGCTCACCGTTATAGGGCAAACCTAGTAGATGCAAAAAACTTTGTATCTCGCGTTGCTGACATGTTTCGCATGCCAGTATTCGCACCAGCTGTAGCTTAACTGTCTGCAGCGGCTGCCTGGCTCACACCAGATAAAGTCTTTGCAGCCTCATATTCTTCTGGTTGCCAACCATAGTGCCGTTTGAGCTGTGGCTGAAAGACTTCCAAACTGTGGTTATTTGCTTTTTGCTTGTCTACCGGCAAATAATCAAGACCAACCAGACAAGATAAACCTGTAGAGGCATAGATAAGTCGTTTGGCGGACCCGGAGGGCAGTACTTCGGCAGCTCCACCAGCATAATTTAAATACAACTCTCATTTTTTTTGAGAGTTGTTTTATTTTGTTTATGCTTGCCAAAAGCATTAGTTGAGTAGTTAAATCATTAGTAAAGATGAGTACAGAAATTCAATTATTTGGTTGTAACCCCACGGCTTTTTATCTCAGTAGAAAATTGAGCGTCTCTTCTCTGGGTAATCTGGCTTTTAGAAAAGAGTTGCCAGAAGCTTTTCCAGGCTACGAAATTAAGCCTAAGCAAGACGGTCTTTTGGCATTAACCTTAGTAGAGCGGGGCGAGGTAATGCATGCCCGAAACGTTAACAAGCAAATTGGGCATACTGCCGTCCGTGATTTGATACCAAGAATTCTCCAGCCCGCACCCGAGACCGCCAATGAACAGATTGAGTTAAAAATTACTGATGTTTGTTATTTAGGTCACCGTTTGGGTAAAAGATCTTTAGCGTTATTAGTTGACGATCCCGGAGGCATACTACAAACCGAACGAGAGTTATACACAAAAAGGTTTTCGAAAGAAATCTATTGGAAAGGATTTGAATTTCATCTATCAATCGCAAAACTAGATTATATGGATACAATAGACGATATTTTAAGTTGGGTTGAACAACGATGCCCAGAAAGTATAAAAGTTGAGCCGGTTTCGGCCAGCGAAATTACACATCACGGACGTGCACTAGTTAGTTAGCCATTTTGTTCATGTTTGTGATCAAGATTTACCAGCCGCCACCGCCACCACCGCCACCGCCACCGCCACTAAAGCCGCCACCGCCAAAACCACTACCGCTGGAGCTACTAGGCGCAGCAAATGAAGTGCTTGCAGCAGTATTAAACGAGCCTAAAGAACTGGCCAAATACACCATGTTAAACGTTGCCCAGTTGCCGTTATACCAATCCGGTGGTTGTGAATAAATACCATCGAACTGCTTAGCCCACGATTTTTCCATTTTAAATAGCATAGCGTAGGGCAATAAATCCTCAAATAACTTTACCTTCGTGACATTGTCGCCTGCGGCAATGGTAACCCTCTCCGCTCCCTTGACACTTTGCAAATATTCGAACCGGTCTTTTTCGGCGGTACCGATATAAAGTTTTAGGCCTTCTAAATATTCTTTAGAGTCTAAACCTTGCTGGGTGCGGGCTGGCATAATTGCAGCAAAAATCAGGCACAGTATTCCGGCCATGATCAAACCGATACCAATTAAAAAGATTAATGTAAAAAAACCGAACATTATCATCGCAATGCCGGCAATAATGTAAATTATTTTGACCTTTTGTGGATTTTTTACAAAGTAACCCTTTGTGGTTAAGCCATCCATTAATGACTTTGAAATTTCGGAGACTTGTTTATAAAACTTGTTTTTTAGATCAGTCATCGGGATGTTTGAGCCAACCGGTTGACCCGTAAAAATCCCTTCGAGCAAAGATTTCTCTTCGTCTGATAACTTATTGTCTGCCAATTTTAGTAAGCTAAGGCTGTATTGCTGTAATTTGCCGATTAGCTTGTCTTTTACAGTTTCTTCTATCCGTATATAACCTTTAATAGCCAAATCGACAATTTGGGCGCTAAAGGCGTTGGTGGCAACAGACTCGCTGTAAATTGCCGAGCTGCCTAAAACCGATAAATCTTTTGGTGCCTGATACTCTGGAATAATCGTCCCCCGCCCTTTGGGGTCACGGCCATATTTCCACCATTTTTTAAATAAAATAATAAAAGTAACTATGGGTATTAGTAATATACCAGCAATGCCGCAGCTTAAACCAATAGCGTGGCCATGCTTTTCCCAAAAAGTCATCGGTATTGGCGAAAAAGTGCCTTTATTAAAAGCCAACACAAAAGTTGCTGTTTCGCCGGCACTGAGTTCTTTGGTTGTTGTCAATGTCAACAGAGTTTCGCTACCGGTTTGAGCCACTGCCCAGCTACAATTTGAATCTTTGGAGCCTTCAATGCCGGTGTAGCAAACTTTTTCTGTTTTTAGGGTAGTTACCAGATTATTCGGTATATGGATTCTGGCAGTCAGCAACGAGACTGGTTGTTGCCACTGTGTGCCGTTAACATTCCAATACCACTCATCATGAGTATCAAAAAAGCGCACCACATTATTTGACGTATAAGTAATTACGTAGGTTTGCGAGCTATGAACATAGACGTTTTTATCGCCAATTTTTAACACCAAGTTGTCATTGTCGGTGCTGGTCGTATAATTTAGGCTTTTTCCGGATGAATCCGCAACGCTGATAATCTTAAGATGAAGATTTTTGTCTAAATATTTTTCTGGGATGGCCCGTAGAATGCCGTGGTTTTGATCAAAATCAGGGAACTCAGCGGTAATCGTTTCTACAGTTTTGAGCTGAGCAGCATTGGTTGAGTCTTTGGTAAGGTAATAATCGGCCTCAAATTTGGAAATTGTAAAGTCGTTAACGTCGGCACGAGTTACGGCCGTGGTAAAAAATAAGGCACTCGTAACCAGTAAGAATAACAGGGCAATGATTTTGATAAAGCGTTTTTGGTACATTTTTACCAACCTCCTTTTTCAAATTCAATTATACTTTAACTTTTTGTGGCCGACCAAGATTTGAATAAGTTGAGCCAATCATCAAGGGATAGGTTTTGCGCCCTTAAATTAGAATCGATACGGGCTTCATTTAACAATTTTTCGGCTTGGGTTTTATTAATATACAAACCGCTACTTAAACTACTACGAAGCTTTTTGCGTCGTTCGCCAAAACCGGCCTTAACTAATCTGAATAACTCCTTTGGATCATTATTCCCAAACAGTGGTTGTTCTCGTTTATTCAAAATCAACAGCTGTGAATCAACTTTTGGTGGTGGTGTAAATAAACCAGCCCTTACAACCATTCCTGGTGTCGCTTCAAAATACATTTGAGTCGTAACGCTTAGGGTGGACATCTGGCCGGGTTTTGCACAAACCCGCTCAGTAACCTCTTTTTGTAATAACAATGACGCCTGCACCGGCGGATTTTTAGTTTCGCTAATCAACCTTAATAAATGGGAGCTGAGGTAGTAGGGGATATTGGCAACAATTTTATAGTCGGTAGGTAACTGGCTAAAATCGAATTTTAAAATATCCTGGCTAATGACGGTCAGATTATCACCTGCCCCGATTTGTTTTTTTAAACCACCTGCCAATGATTCATCCAACTCAACAGCTAGAATTTTTGCTCCCTTATCAATCAATACTCGCGTTAAACTGCCTAGCCCCGGCCCGATTTCTAAAATAAAATCACCTACCCGCACTTCCGCCGCATCTGCGATAGCCAATAAAATGGTATTTTCATTAAGCCAATGTTGACCCAATTGCTTTTTAGGAGTAATCATCACCTTACATATTATCAGAGACGCGAAGACTTGTGATTTCTACCACCAGCCTTGGCGATTCCAGGTTTCAAAGGCGCCGTACCAGCTACCATAGCGGCTGATGGCATAGCCATTACACCATTTAAGCTGCGTAACCGGGTTAGTCATGTAGTCGCTGCCGGCACTAGCCATTTTACTGGCAGGTAATGCTTGGCAAATTCCATATGCTCCACTACCGGCTTTATTCCATTTTTGCACACCACCCCAACCACCTTCGTGGCCGACAATAAAATCAACATAATAAAAATCACTATCGGCAATGCCGGCTGCTCGCATCCAAGCCACTGCATCAGTGCTTGAAATATCTGGCGTCTTAGTGCCACGAGTCTGAATTTGAGCTTGAGGCTGAACGGTAACAACTTCTTGTAAAACTTTGCGGCTAATTTCTTTGCCATCCCTAAGTTCAACCTGATAGGTCACCTGTTTTGTCCCAAGCACGCCCGGTGTGATAACGGTAATCTGATTAAGTGTGGTTAATGGATCATTTGTGGTGTTTACCGGAAAGTCTACGGTTTCTGTAGCAGAAACCACCGTTTCGCCGTATTTGGATACAAAAATCGGTAAATTGGCTGAAATTGAAGTGTTCTCACCGGGAGTTACCGTAGCACCGGTTGCAATTTGAATATTCCGTTCTTTCAAAAAGTCACCAACGGTTTTGGCTTGGGTGCGATAAATGGCGGGCGGCGTACCATAAAGGCTCATGCTGATGGGAGTTGCCCGGTTAATAATTAATTTTTCACCTATTATATTATCTTGTACAAAGTTAGTGGTGGTTGTCAGAGTTAAATTATCTTCAGGGTAAACTACATAGCCGGCTTTTTCGGCAATTAGCTTGGCATTATTGTAAGGCGTCAAAATATGTTGCTGGTTCGGGCCATCAATAATCGTTACCGGTTTGGCTCGAAAAATCTGAATTCTAAAATTATTGGCATCGATTGGTGTATTAAGCGATGGCTCAACTAGATCATAGGCATTTATTTTAATATTTGCTCTGCTTAAAAATTCATCTACTGTGGTTGCCCGGGTCGGAACAGAGGTTTCTTGGCCATCAATATAAACGCTAACAATATGGCTATCGGTGGGCCCAAGGCTTTGGCCATTGGCCGCCACCAAGCCACCGGCAAAGAAAAAGAAAGCAAAAAGTGCAGCAAAAACCCCTATGCCAAAAATGTGGGACTTGAGTTTTGTGTGTATAGAATTATTTGCAGATTTCATTTATAAACACGTACCCTATTTTTTGGCTTTGGTTTGACCCCCAAGACTACTTTGAAGAAAATATTTTACAATAATTTTCTAAAAAAGGACACCAAAAGCAAAAGTAGGTTAGGTCTTAGTATAACAAATTAGGTTTTCATGCACCAACAAGAGTCAAATAATTTTATAATTTTTCTAACGGCGCAAAGGCAATATTGAGTTTTTTGGCGCCCTTACCCTTAAAATAGACAGCTACGTTATCACCCTCCACTTCGGTTACGGTACCGATTCCGAACAATTGGTGCCGAACCGTATCGCCAACTTCGAGCTCTAAATTATTATTTGGTTCATTTATCTCTTCAAACGGTATTTGTTCACCCGAATCAGACATAAAACTGGCACCTATTAATGAAGCATGGGTTTGGAACTGACTATCAATTTCACTTAAGAAACGCGACGGCGGATTATGCTGCACGCCACCATATAAAATCCGGCTTCTAGCAAACAACATAAATAACTCTTCACGGGCCCTGGTCATACCAACATAACAAAGCCGCCGCTCTTCTTCCATCTCTGATTGATCGAATAAAGCCTGGGCGTGTGGCAATAAACTTTCTTCCAGCCCGGCCATAAATACTACCGGAAACTCCAGTCCCTTGGCAGAGTGTAATGTCATAAGTGTCACCGCATTATGGCTATCTTTAAGATTATCCAGCTCGCTAACCAGCGCCACTTCTTCTAAAAAGCTGGCTAGCCCAAACTCACTATATTCTTTGGCAACGCTAAGCAACTCACGAACGTTTTCCGCCCTGGTTTCGGCCTGAATAGAACCGTCATCCAGATATTTTAAATAATCCAATCGGCGCAGCAGGCTATCTAATAAAGTTGCCACCGGCATTTCTTCGCTCTCAAGTCTAAATGTTTTGATAATATCCGCAAAACCAAGGAATGCTTCTTTGGCTTTTTGGGTCAATACAATTTCATCGGCTCTAGTTAGGGCTTCATCCAGTGTAGCTCCATTGGCTAGACGCCAATCCAAAAAGTTCTGAATTGATTTCGGTCCAAGGCCCCTGGTCGGTACGTTAATAATCCGGTTAAAACTAACCAGGTCTTCTGGCTGATATATCAGCCTAAGGTAGGCCAGGATATCTTTAATTTCGGCACGGTCATAAAAACGCACATTACCGACAATCTTATACGGGATACCATACCTTACAAATTGCTCTTCCAGGCTACGGCTCTGGGCATTGGTACGGTAAAGTACCGCAAAATCACTGTATTTTCGAAGTTGCATGTCAACTTGAGTTTGAATACATCTGATGATTGCCTCACCTTCGGCCCGCTCATTGGCTACAGGCACCATCTGTACCGGTTGGCCCGGCCCGGCGGCAGTCCACAGTTTTTTATCAGACCGCTTGAGGTTTTTAGTAATTACGGCATGAGCGGCATCCAGAATGTGTTTAGTGCTGCGATAATTCTGCTCCAGTTTAATAATGGTGCTTTTTGGATAATCCTTCTCGAAATTAAGAATATTTCTAAAATCGGCACCCCGCCAACTATAGATTGAGTTATGCACCGCAATCCCGGATGCAATATAGTTATGAACTTTTTCAATATCAAGGTCATAAACTAACCCAGAATAAGTTTGCTTACTAACATCAACAACACGATCTTCAATAACCGTATTACCTTTAGATGCGGGTACTATCATTCCGGGGTGAATTTGGCTAGCTGGCATAAAATGAAACTTTTTATCAGTCATAAACGAATATCTGTTAATTTGAAGCTCGCTTATGTTTTCTTCTTTGATTCTTTCTACTATGCTTTCAATCTTGCCATAATCAAGGTGACTAATCTCACTTCTAAAAGTGCCTGCTCGACCGGTTCTGATTGTGTATCCTAATTTTTCAAAAACGTGTAAATCTTGGCGGTCAGTAGTATTAGCCGAAATCCTACTCGCCGAAAAAGGACTCACGCCTGTAACACGTTTATCTCCGAAAAGAACAACTTTTAGACTTAGCCGTTTGATATCATTTCTAACTGTCGCCTGTGGTGAAAAATGTGGGTAATCAAAAGCTAATCCCAAATCCGCCATTAACTCTTGGGCTCTTTTTTTTGTATCAATTTCTTTATATATAGTATCTAATTGTTTTTGGCTAAGCTGCATAAATCTGTTACTAAAAGCATGAAAAACAAGCATTGGAATTCCATATTTATACGCGAATAGGTTTTCATAGTATCTAGCCTCTGTGCGTTTATCGCAGACTTTAAGTACCCACATTCGATCGGCTCTTTCTTGGTTGGCGCGTACTCTTAGACCAGTATCATATTTTTTCCCATCAAATCTCGTACCCTTAGCCATGCCAATTCGGTATCCCTTGTTTTGAGCGTACATTAAATACACAAAATACGCATCCGATGTACTCCATCTGGTAAACAAAAGATGATTAGGCGTACAAATAAGTTCCCTGCCAGAATCAGTCTTAATCTTAATAACTTCTCCCTTGTATTGATACTTTTTTTGGCTTAGAACTTTAAAATAGCCGGTCTTAGTATAACCGCCTGCTGATCTAACCAGTTCTCCCTCAACTATATTTTCAATTTTCTTAAGGCCGTCTTGGGTCTCAACAAGGCTCCCACTAACCAAACACTGCCAGTCGTCGCCAACAACGCAGACATTATGTTTGTCATTTGTTAATAGTTTAATTAGTTTATACTGGGCAGAGTTTGTATCTTGATATTCATCAATTAAGACGTATTTAAATTGCTGGGTCCATTTGTTACGAACTGCTGTATGATTTTTTAGCAAGCCGACAGTCCGGCCGATTAAATCATCAAAATCCAAACCGCATTGCCGTTGTAATTCTTTTTGGTAAAGCGGAAATATTCTAGCCGCGACTTTTTGCTTGGGTGAATTAGCCAAACCCTCGTATTCAACCGGTGTTATTAGCTCATTTTTGGCACTGCTGATAATGTTGGCAATTATGGCCGGCGGAAACTGTTTTTCGTCTATTTTCAGCTGCTTGGTGATTTGTCTGACTAGGGCTTTTCTGTCAGCCTCGTCAAATATTACAAATTTAGGGTTAAGGCCGATATAATCACCATCCTGCCTGAGTAAACGCACACAAATACTATGGAAGGTACCCATATAAGGCATAAAACCCTTATATTCGGGGTTTTGGCCAAGCAACACGGCTACCCTTTGACGCATTTCTTTGGCGGCTTTGTTGGTAAATGTAACGGCTAAGATATTTTGCGGCTCAGCCAGATTTTGATTAATAAGATATGCAATACGATAAGTCAGGGCTTTGGTTTTGCCGCTGCCGGCGCCGGCCAAAATTAAAACCGGGCCCTCGGTAGTTTTAACGGCCCGCTGTTGTTCAGGATTTAACTCGGCAAATAGGTCAGCGCTCATTTCTTATTATTGTACCAATTGACCACGTTAAAAACTGTTGTGGATTATAGGTTAACTGTCAAATAATATGCTATTTAGCAAGCCGAGACATTATGTAAATTGCTGCACCAATTACCACTACAGCACAAATCACTCCAAACAATAAAGCTGCTTTTAGGTGGCCGTGACCATGGTGGGTATTGCCAATCGGCACGTAATATTCTTTGGTATCAAAAATTTTAGGGTCCTGCATAGTCTCTTTGGCCTCGACGGCGGCTTTTTCACCAGGATCCGGCAAAGCGTCAGTGGCAGCGTACCGTTCTTTTGGTGGAGCCGGAGTATCCGGTTCATCTTTTGCATCTTTAGATTCATCAGCCGGTTCGGTTTTCGGTTCATTCTCATCTTCGGTCTCTGGTTTTTCTTCGGTTGATTCATCTTTGGGGGTTTCCTCTTTTTCGGAAACCTCTTCTTTTACAGTGCCGGGCAGTGGATCCACCGCGGGAATATCTTCAGTTTTATCGGCTGTTTTATCGGTATTTTCTTCGGTTGATTCCGAGGTGGCTGCCTCATCCGTCGTTTCGCTAGCCGATTTATCAATTTTTAAATCAGGGTGTGATACGGGTAAGGCTGCCGGCGGATTAGAATTGGCCGGATCCAATAAAGTATCACTGGCAGCTTCAATTTCTTTGGAAGCTTTTTTGGCTATTTCGGGATCGGGTTTTAGAGTTTGCCGATTTTGTAAATGCACGCTCGGAGCCGACGGCGCCGGTTTGGCAACATCAAAATATTTCTTCTTTGTATCAGAATCCATAACTAATTATCTCCTTGTGTTTTTTGGCCGTGAATAGTGTTATAAGCCGCCTCTACAATACCCGAAAATTGATGATAATTAAGGCTGGCATCACCGACCAGCAGCCCGTCAATACCTTTGGCTCGCAAAAAACCGCCGGCCGTATCGGCAGTGACACTACCACCATAAAGCACTCGAACAGATTCAGCAGCTCGGTTACCATACAGTTCGGAAATATTGTGACGAATAACTTTGGCGGCGGCCTCAATCTGGGCTGGCTTGGCAATATTACCGGTACCGATTGCCCAAACCGGTTCATAAGCCACCACCAGATTTTCAATTTCCGGTGAGGTAACATTCATTAAAGCCGTCACCACTTGATCATGCAAAACCTGATTGGTCTCACCCGCCAAGCGTTCGTTGGTTGTCTCTCCGACACATAATATCGGCACAATGCCGTTCCTGAAAGCAGCTGCCACTTTGGCGGTTACATCTCTTAAGGATTCATTAAAAATGTTGCGTCGTTCCGAATGGCCGACAATTGAGTAATGCACCAATTCCTGGAGCATAGTGAATGATACTTCGCCGGTATAGGCACCTTCGTCTTTATGGTAAGCATTTTGAGCCGCTAGCCTAAACTTACGCCTGTCGATTTGTACGCTAAGTGGTTGCAAAGCCAGCATGCTGGGGGCAAAAACCACTTCAACCTCATGATGGTTATCAATTCGTTTTTGCAACCGGTGAGCCAGTAAGCTAGACTGTGACACATTAAGGTGCATTTTCCAGTTTCCAACTATCAAAATTCTACGCATTTTTCTCTTATCCCGTTGATTTTAAAATGTATATGCTTAACTGCGATACTAGCATGGGTTTAGCCCTTTTACCATCTTTTTTACTCCAGAACCCGAACTTTTATGGTGTCGGTTGTACCGACCACGCCCGGATGCCGGCCAGAGGCCGTCACCACCATATCACCCTTTTTTAATACTCTATGTAGTTTTAACCAATCGGTTAATTTGGTGGCTTGAGTCAATTCATCCTTACGAATAAAGCTTATGCAACCATATAAAATTGCCAGTTGCTGGGCAACCCGTGGGTTACTGGTAACAGCGATTATCGGTTGGCTGGGGCGCTGGGCGGCAATTTTTAAAGCTGTAGCACCACTTTTGGTTTCGGCAATAATAGCTGCCGCATTTATAGAATCCGCCAGCATAACGATGGCTCTGGATATGGCATCTTGGCGGCTACAGGTAATACTCGGAAGTTCCGCCGTGGTTTTGCCCGATTCAGAATTATCCTGCGTGTAACGGATGATTTTTTTCATTACCCCGACAGCTTCTAACGGATATTGGCCGGCGGCCGTTTCATCGCTAAGCATCATAGCATCGGTACCAATCAAAACTGCGGTGGCAATATCGCTTACTTCCGCCCGGGTGGGTTCCGGGCTTTCGGCCATACTGGCCAGCATTTGAGTCGCAACAATGGTCGGCCGGCCATATTTCAAACCCAAATTGATAATTTTACGCTGCAGTATCGGTACCGATTCTAATCCGATTTCGATAGCTAAATCGCCCCGGGCAACCATTATGGCATCGGCTTCCTCAATAATATCTTCCAGATTTTCAGTGGCGGATTTGGTTTCTATCTTGGCAATTATTTTTGCCCCGCTGCCCAAATTTCTAAGCTGCCGCCTAAGCAAATGAATGTCTTTGGCTGATTGCACAAAACTTAAAGCTACGTAATCGAAATCATGTTGAACGCCGTAAGCAATATCCTGGCGGTCTTTCTCGGTTAAAATATCACCCTCAAAATCGGTATCCGGTAAATTTATGCCTTTGCGGGCAATTAAAATACCATCATTTTCGGCCCTAACGTGCACAACCGAATTTAAAACACTGGTAACAGTAGTACGTACTTTACCATCATAAAGATGTAGTTGCTCGCCCCGTTTAATTTTTTTGCTTAAATCATACTGTGTCGGGAACACGCCTTCTCTGGAATAGTCGGCATTCATTCTAAAGCGCAGACTTTGGCCTTTTTGAACAGGCACCACACCCTCAAAATCACCCAGGCGAATTTTTGGTCCCTGTAAATCCTGAATTATAGCCACGGGTTTATTAAGCTCTTGGCTGGCCTGGCGAATCCAGACAATTTGCTGGTCGCGGTCTTCGTTTATACCGTAGCTAAAGTTAAGCCGGATGGCATTAGCACCGGCTTTAATCAACCCCAAAATCGCCTCGTAACTGTTAGTCACCGGCCCGATTGTAGCAATAATTTTTGTACGTTTAAAACTGCCTACCGATACTTTGGGCGCGACTTCTGTCACGTTAGATTTTGATTTTTCCACCCCCATATTAGTTTTAGTATAACAGAGGCAGTTGAAATAGAGAACAGTTCTTAACCCGATTGGTTCGAAAAAACCCTTAAAAACCAAATAATTATTGGTTGATTACTATTTAGTCAATGTGATATTGCCATTAAAGGATTCGCCTGCCGCTACCACGCTATATGTGCAAGTCATAGTGTTGCCTGTAATTTGGCCTATCGCCGATCCTCCGGCAGTATAAGACTGCCCCTCAACCATACCCGAGCCAGATACTCCGATAGAAACTGCTCCGCTTGCCGCGACCGTGCCGCTAAGCGATATTGGTGCCGAGACGGCATAACCATACACGGTGCCGTTAAAAGTTCCCTTACCAGTTATGGTTGATCCGCTAACTGTAATCGTGACGTCAGCCAGGCCTTGAGCCACATGAGTAGCCCCAGTGTAAGTCCCCACGTAACTTGATATTGGTGTGACAGTCGTTTGTGTATTTGTAGTATTTTGGACCGGTGTCGGTTTATTAAAATGCTTGTAAGCGAATACCCCACCTACTATTATCGTTGCCGTAATCACAGCCCCACCAAGTAAATATGGTACCTGCATATAGGTGTTAAGCATTGGTTTTGGTTTTGGTATTTGTCTAATTTTTGGATTTAGTTTTGGCATTTATTTTGCCCTCCTACTTTAATTAAAGCTTAAATGTTTTAGTTTGAATAGGGGTAAACACGTTAGGCTTCGTTAAAGTGATGGTTGTGCGTGTCTGAAATGATGAGCTATATCAGAGATACAAACGTCTCTAGAATCGCATTGATTAACTAAAAGAGAAAGCGTCGGGGTTATGCGCCCGACTATTTCTGCTAATCGCTTCACGAACTGCCTTAGGAATTCGACTTTCGCCATGCGAAAGCACCAATCAAAAACACCCACAAAAGTGGGTGGCTTTGATTTGGTGACCCCAAGGAGAATCGAACTCCTATTGCCGGGATGAAAACCCGATTTCCTAACCATTAGAAGATGGGGCCGAGTTAGCCTCAGAATTGTATCAAAACAGGGGTGATTTGTCTAATATCAAACCAGCACCTTACTTGTGTAGAGATGTTATCCCTTGCCTCTCATAACGTTCAATGCAACCACCAGCGCACTTAAAGCCACATGTTCATCCACAATATGCCCAAGTTTTTGGCCTTTTTCACCTCTTAGATTAACAACATCCACACCCTCCGGTAAATAATCTCGCGTTTGATACGACATGGCATCATTCTCTGCTATCGCCGCAAGGAGATTAACATTATTATCTAATAAATATTCTACCGATCTAACGATTGCTTCGGGTTTTGTAAGTCCCTTCATATAAACTGGCTTCATGGCTTTTACGACTCTTGAATAAGTTCCAAATAATTCCGAGCCCTTTTTGTCAATTGTCCTTCTAATCGCCGGCTCTTGTATTATTGGATAATCTCTTGAGTAATTCTCTTCAGATGCAGCTCCTACTATACCGTGAGTAGTAAAGCGTTTCCCAAGGTTACGCAAATTCTTCGGACCTAATATCAACTCCTGAGCCGTAACAGTATAAACTTCACGGCCATTCCTTACTAACCCTTCTGCAGCACCTATACCATTGCTGGAACCTAATGAAGCGCCGCTAATATTGTGTTTATCTATTTGAGTCTCACTTTTTGGGCCGTGCAACCGGTCTTGCGCTGCGGCAATGGCTTCTAGAGTAATTCTTGCCACGGGTGTAAAATCACCATTTTTTATAGATTTACGTTCCAAGGTACTAAAAGCACCTGTAGATATCGGGCTATATATGGTTAAAACTGGCATACCTTTACCCAAGGCCTCAAGCAACTCAAAAATAACAGCAGACTTGGTTGATTGGCTCCAGCTATTTGGTGAAGCTTTCTCTTTGACAAAAAGTCCGTTTTTAATGTTTGAAGTAACGAATCCATAAATATCAGATGATTGGCTTTTTGGTGCTGTATCAGAAAATGGGGCAAAAATTACTAATAACTCATCAGGTTTACTCATCGGCCCATAAAGCAACGAACACGCAACGTCTTCTCCTTCACTTGAATGAAAAGTAAAAACCGAATCTTCAATGTTCGACAGATAATTCTCGGGATTATCTAAAAATTTTTTATCGACTTGTTTAAAAGCTTCATCGATATCTGGTATTGCCACCACCAGTTCTGGCGTTAAAACTACAGATCTGTTATCCGTGTTTGTAATAATTTCTTTCGGTATTTCAATAAACATAATATATATTATACCATTTTCTTGAATATCTAGCAATACTTAGCTTTGTTTTTAACCAACAAAAAAGACCCCTGCAAAAACAGGGGTCTTTAATTTTGAGTTTTACGCGGTCAGTCTAGCAGCTCCACGTTCGTGGTAAACACTAGCATGTTTTTTCTTACAAAGCTAGCATTTATCCACACAAACGCTTTGGCTATTTAGCGGCCTTGTCGGCGAATCGCCAAAAAGCGATAGCCTAAAGTACCAATAGCAGTTGAACCGGCAAACAGACCGATTAAGGTACCTGCACTACCACCACCGGTATTTGGTAATACACTAGGTGGAGTTACGGGTGTGTTGCTTTGGAAAGATACAGTCTTAACACAGTTGTCGCTTGTAGCAGTAACGGTTTTACCATCTACCGTAAAGCTTGGAACAGCTTTTATGGTATAGGTTCCATCACTGGCATAGGTGTAATTAACTGTACTTTTATCGGTTACCAGATTTTGAGAGCCATTACCAAAACTATAGGTAATATTATTAAGCTTGGCACCATTTAATGCGGTGGTCTTAACTTGGGCTTCAATTTCACGGCCGCCGATAGTAGTAACGTTTAGTTCGTCACAACTATAAACCGGTTTTGTTGGTTGCTCACAAGGTTGTTCATTTACAACGATAACCTGAGCAGTGTCGCTAACGGCACCCAGACCTTCCGGAGTGGCATAAGCAATATTATAAAGCAGCTGGTTACCACATTCGATAGCTTTGTCATCTTTAACTACAGCGTCAAACATTACATAAGCTATGCTACCTGGGGCATAATCACCACTGTTAACATTTACATAAACCTTACCGTCTTTTTCTTGGATGGCACTATTCGGATAGATATATGGATTGGTGTCAGTATAGGCACCACCATCTATCAACTTTACAGTTCCGGGCACAACTGACATATAAGGCGGCAGTTGATCTAGTACAATTATGTTTTTTAGATCCGTGTTACCAATGTTGCTGACTTTTACAAGCCATTGCACAGTATCACCAATCTTAACATTTGCACTTTCGCGCCATTTGTCAGCTCCCTCACCTTTAAGGCGAACTGATTTTTGGACAGCATAGTTAGGCATTTTAACCTTAACTTTTAAAGTTACCCAACCAGAATATTCTGTACAACCAGGTATGACACCGTCCATTTTGTCATAACCAACCAATGCACCGGTTGTAACGATGCTATCAGCTAGTGGTGTACCATTTTTAAAGACATTGTTGGTAAACTCGGCTGAACCGGGAATATATTCCAGCTCAAAAGAACCGTTGTTAGCACCAGTTAAGTCCAATGTGTCGCTAACCGTTCCGGGTGTAGCATTATCGGCACTTATATAACCGGTTACGGTTTGAGTTCGGCTGCCGGTTGTTGGCAAAGCAACGCGAACTGTGGTGTTTAGAGCCTTAAGATTCAAGTTAGATGCAGCATTGTTATGCACATACATCTGCAAAGTAATCTCTTGGCCATCGGCGGCACCGGTTACCGGGTCGGTAAATCCAGCAGCACCATCTATTGCACCTTTTAAAAACGCTCTTTCATCACCGGCAACAGGATTATCTGTAATCGAGTTGAAGGTAATGTGATCGGCCGGTACGGCCATTGTGTATGTTGGTCTATCAGGGCCAAAACCAGCTTGAACGCCAACGGCAATACCTGCAATTGCAGCTACTGTTGCGATAGCAAACAGAACTTTTTTTGGCAAATACGAAAATATTCTTTTCATATAAACCTCCTATAAATTAGTAAATTAATCATCTTAAAAACCAAATTGTTAACGCACAATCCGTTTTAGCAAAACATCCACCTTTTACTACGTTAATACATATTGTACAACTTGGTTTACGTTTTGTCAATTAATAAGCATAAACGCATAATTTGTTAAGGTTCAGATAACTTTACAATAAAGTCGCATAATTATAGTTCGCTAAAAATTTAGTGGGAGAGAGGGCGGGCCTTACGGCCCGCCCTCCTTGGCTCCCTTATCACCTTCTTTCTATACTTTTACCAAAGCCAGCTCAAGAATGCCGACAAGCCCGACCAACTTATCACCGTTGCAGCACCCGGTAGGGGTGGGTTTGTTGAGGCGTGAGATGATGTGGGCTTAGGCGCCGGGCTGGGTAGCCCAGAACTTGGCGCTGGGGTCGAAGTTGGATTTCCAGGCCCCGCTGTTGGCGGTGGACCCGTCGGCTTCGGTGTCGGTGTATATACCGGACCAGTTGGTGTAGGGTCCGGTGATGCCGGCCGTGGCGACGCAGTTGGCAACTGAGTCGGTGTTGGAGTCGGCGCCGGCGGTACAGGCTTTGGAGTCGGAATCGCCGAAGGATTCTTCGGCGAAAGCGTCGGTGTGGGCGTTGGGGTTGGTGTCGGTGTGCAGGTAGGCGTCGAAGTGGGCGTTGGGGTTGGTGTCGGTGTGCAGGTAGGCGTCGAAGTAGGCGTTGGGGTTGATGTCGGCGTCTTAGTAGGCGTCGATGTGGGCGTGGGCGTAGGCGTAGGCTTGTGAGTCGGCGTCTTAGTAGGCGTCGGCTTTGGCTTTGGTGTTGGCTTATGCGGTGGCGGCGGGACTAGGTGCTGACGCACCAGATCCCATGGGTTTCCGCAATGCATAAGTACACCGCGGTCTGTCCGCAACCCCTTGCTCAGATCTCCGAATGAAACAGGGATCAAGAGCGTCACTCGCACTTGAGTGCGAGTATCCCAGAAACGACCCCACTTATGAGCCATCCCTGGTTTCAGCCAACGGTTGCGAATTGCCGGATGATAGAACACCGACATTTTCGCAACACCCTCGTAGCCCTTGGCGGCCAGTACTTGATGTGCCTCCGCACGGGAGAGATTAGGCCAGTTAACGACCAGGATGGCCGTCAACTTGTAACCCCGCCTCTCTAGGGCTGCGCAACGGCGGACAGTCTGCCAGCTAATGCCGGCATCCGCTACTGCTGCGCGATACCAAGAGTGCTTCGTCCCATAAGACAAAACACCCCTCCAGCTCTTTATCCCCTGGGGGATTAGAGCTGGCACAGTATCGGCCGACCCGATCAGGGGCACAGTCGACGCCATCGGTAATGTTGAGGCCTTGGACCCCGACTGCATGTTGACCCCGCACCCTATAGTAGAGGCGGCGACAAGTCCGCAAGCGAGAAAAGCAAACGCTACTGCGCCCACGGTCAGAATCCCCATTTCCTTGCGGTTACGGGGCTTAAAGAACTGTACTGCCTTACTCATGATTCCTCCCTTCGCCCCTTTGCAGGGGCGGATGTTGTCCGTCCCTGCGAGTGGTTTGCAGGAGATTTCTCATTCCAGCCTCCCATCAAATCTGGGTGGCCGGAGCCGGCACGTCCCATAGGACGAACCAGCAAGCAGTAACGCTGCTCTCCCTAAAAAACGAGAGAGCTTTACCATCCACTTACGCATGCTCATTCCTCCTCCCCTTGTGGGGCTAAGGCGCCAAAAGCGCCATTTTGCCCCTCGGTTATCCGGAGGCAGTACTCCACTTACTCTGTTAAAGCAAGCAAAGTACTGCCCCCAAAATGAGGAAAAACAGCATTGAAGTACTAGTATAGAAAAGAAATGTTTAAGAGTAGCCACATCCCTTATCCGGGGCCTTTTTAAGGGGCCCAAACAGATAAGAGGCTCTGCGTCGGTATCAGCTACCAATCAGCCCCTTTAGGGAACTAAAAAAGTAAAACTTAGTATTTAGCTCAACCTTAGACCGATTAGGTCGTGGCTTTTGCAACGAGCGCAGAACGCCAAAAAGCACACCTGTTACATTTAACAGCTGTGCGACGTTCTACGCTCTTTGTACATAAGCCACTTCTTAAGCTAATACCTTGTGCAGATAGTGAACTCTAATTATGTGACTTGTTAAATAACTCCTATCAGCTAAAGTGCCTCCCACTGCTCAGAGTTCTTACCCTGGTGGTTAGGATAGACCTATTCAAGGGGTTACCCGTTTCACTCCACCCTTGCACTCTCCGTTAGGATTGAACATATATTACCACAAGCAATTACTCTTGTCAAGGATATAATATAATAATAGCCAATAAGCACAAGCTTTTTAATTAAAAAGATAGACTGAGGTATTAATTTTGCTGATCTTGAGGCGGTTGTTGCTGTTCAGGGTAACTGTTTATCATTCCTGTAATGTCATTCTTAGATTCAAGCATTTCTGCCCTTAGCTTCTCATATTCTTGGGTTGTAATATCGTTTAAATCTGGGAATTTTTGCTTAAGGTATTCGTTAAGTTGTTCGTCTGATGAATTTGACGCCATACTGTTGAGTTCGTTTTTTTCATTGTCATCCAGTCCATCC
Organism: Patescibacteria group bacterium; assembly: GCA_035510605.1. GTDB lineage: Bacteria > Patescibacteriota > Saccharimonadia > Saccharimonadales > CAIOMD01 > DATKGW01. Next base: position 3,270 of record DATKGW010000010.1, on the reverse strand, counting down.
ATCAAAGCCACAAATATTCTGTTTTGAAGAGTCTCGGCCAATTTAGCCACCAAATTAGCTTTGGCATCATCGCTTAAACTGCTTAAGCCTAGTTCATCTATTAAATTTGTTAGTTGCTGATTATCTTGCATATTATCCTACCCCCTTATTTATCTATTTAAAGCAAACTTAAATGCACCCGTTAATTGCCGGCCGGTAAAGTATTCTCTGGCGCTACCTGTTAGCTGGTGCCTGACTCCAGCCCCCCATTGCCTATCCCAAAGCCAGCGAACTGCTGCATGGTGTTCGGCTGGTGATAAATGCACCCCTGTATCCTGCGAGTAGAGATCAACAGCGCTGCGGCACCTGGCGATATCGGTAGCCCCGTGGATTTGCCCGCCAGCGCCGCTGTGTGCGTTCCAAGCGTAATTTCTAAATGCCTCATGAGCCGGCGCCGCCGGGGCTTGTTCTGTTCCAACCCCGTGAGCACCGCCGATAACGTGGTTAGCTAGCCCAAATGTACCTGCTCCTACTGCCAAACCGATTGCGATACTGCCCACTCTTATCCCAGTAGCCGTCCAACCTCTAGTTTTAGAAGCCTCAACTCTAGCCGTATTTTCTTCGTCCAACCTTTCGCCTAACATTATTGCGGCAACTTCACTGTCGCTGTTGCCTTGCTCTAATAACTGTGCAATTTCTTCTTGCTGAGCTTGACGATATCTTTCTTGAAGTTTGGCCATTAATTCAGATGTTTGCGGGTCGATAGTAGCATCTTTGCCTTGTTCTATAGCCTTAGCTAAACGCGCACCCAAAGCATTGTCAACTCGTTTTAAGCCCATTTGCTCAACCTCTTCATCAGTAAAGTACTTAGTGTCGCCACTTTTTGCCTCGTGTCTATCTTGAGCCATTTGCATGCCACTCTCTGAAGCCATAAACGCACCTGTGCCCGAAACAGCACCCTTAGCAACCGCCAAGCCTAATGCAATACCCGTACCAGCTCCAAGCGGCCCGGTGGCAAAACCTACACCCATCAAACCCAAACCTATACCTAAGCGTATCCTTTTATGTTTTACCCACCACTCTTTAAATTTATCAAAACGCCCATCCGAGGCGATTTCGGCGCTTATAGCCGACATTTGACGGAGTTCATCTATCTTCATAGTAATAATATGCTCGAAGTATTTTTGCTGCCATTCAACTTCACTGATCTTTTCGCCAAGCTTAGTCACCATTTCTTCGGCTTTATCCAAACAATATTCATCAAAAGAATCTTTATATTCCTTCCAGGCCAATTCTTGCTCGGCATCACTTGGCCGCTTCCACCATCTTTTTAGCTGTAGAGCTTTTATCATTTCTATGTATTTTTGGCGCTTCTCATTTAGGGCTTGGTATTTTTTGGCAAGTTCCGGGCTATCGGGAGCAGTTTCTACCCCTTCACTATTAACGTCTGGTGAAGTTTCAACATTATCCGATTCTGTCTCGCCCTCTCCTGCTTTATACAAATGATATGGTTTTTCTGCGGTGATAGTCTCATCTGGATTAACTGCTTTGGCAATGATTTGTTCTCTTAAATCTTTAACCTTGCCCTCAAGCTCTTCTACGCTTGAATGATATGGTTTTTCTGCGGTGGTAGTCTCATCTGGATTAACTGCTTTGGCAATGATTTGTTCTCTTAAATCTTTAACCTTGCCCTCAAGCTCCTCAACATCTGCTGGCTTTGACACCAATTCATGTTCGACGATTTTTTCTGTATCCCCGCTATCTTCTTCTGGTACAAAAGCTTCTCCTATGTCGTCGGCCCTACCTCCAACCTCTTCCATTTTGGCAGCATTAACCTGTCTGGCAACTTCATCTAATGGAGATTCAACTTTTTCAATATCTGCTTCGCTGGCTGGCTGTTTTTCTAAATAATCAGCCATGGATTCAGCAGTTTCCGCCTCCTCCGCGCTAACTTTTTCCTTTTGTGGATCGATTCCCGTCCAATCCTCATAACGCTTCTCGGCTAAACTTTTCTCTCTTTTTTGGACTGCTACATCTGATAATTTTTGCGCTGTCGTTTGCGCGCCATCGCTACTGTTGATTGAAGCCATCCTTTCTTCTAGCTCAGCCATTCTGACACGTGCGTCATATAACTCATTTGTCGTTCTAACTAGTTCGGCATTGGCTCTAGCCAATCTTTCTACGGCGGACGCTTCCCTTTCTCTGGCCTCCGCAACAGCCTCAGATACTTCTGCTGTGACTATCTCTGTTTCGTGATCAGAAGGGCTAGTCTCTCCATTATCATTACTATTTTCTGGTTCTGCCATGCTTTCCTCTCTAATGTCTATTTTTGTCATATATACTGCTTATACTTACAAAAATACATCCTTTATAGTCCTTTGACAAGTATTATGTCTTGATATGTTTATGCTGCATTTTTCTGAAGAGCTCTAGATTTATCTGGGGTTATTTCTAGCTTCTCACGGGGGAAGCTGAAACCAAAAGTGCTACCCTTACTCTCCACGGTTTTAAAGATAATTGCTCCGCCTTCAGCCATAACTACCTTTTTGGCCATAAATAGCCCTAGCCCGGTGCCGTCGGGGCGAGCCTTTCGGGCATTGCCAGCTCTGTAAAATTTGGTAAACAAATGGTGCTGTTCGGATTGTGGCACACCGATTCCGGTATCATTAACCGTAAACTCAACCGTGTCTTTGGTGGCCTGCAATTTAACGGTTATCCGGCCGCCCTTGGGGGTGTAATAAATGGCGTTGTCGGCAAAGTTCATAATTACCTGGCGCGTCTTGGTCTCGTCTAAATTGAGTATTGGGAACTCTTTGGGTTTATCAAATACTATTTCCAGCCCACGCGACTTAGCCGTTTCGGTTAACTGGCTAAGTTCGCCCTCTACCACATCCGGCAAATAAGTCGGTTTGGATTCAATCACAAACTTGCCGGTTTTTAATCGGCTGACATTTAACAGATCAGAAATGAGATAAACCATCCGCTGACTGGATAAATAAGCCTGATTTAAAAAGTTCTTTTGCTGGCGGTCGACTTTACCGGCATCGCCTTCCAGTAGCATAGAGATATAACCCTTAACAGAGGTAAGCGGAGTGCGCAGTTGGTGGCTGGCCATGCTGATAAACTCGTCTTTGGCTTCATCCAGCGCTTTTAGCTTCTCGTTGGTCTTTTTAAGCTCGGATGTGGCTAGCTCAATCTTCTTTTGCAGCGTAATGTTAAAGTGGGATATCTCCTCAAATTGCAAAGCATTTTGAACGGCAATTGCCACTTCATCCGCTACAATTTCTAAGG
>DATKGW010000009.1:0-28198 GCA_035510605.1 Patescibacteria group bacterium | reverse complement strand
AATGTCACTGATTTATCTATTCTAGCTACCAACTGGGGCAGAACCACTGCCACCCATGCCCAAGGCGATGCCAACAGTGATGGCACTATTAATATCTATGATTTATCTATTCTAGCCAGTCAGTGGGGACAGACTATATCTGCCAATGGTAGTACAATTAATTCCATATCTAAAATTATTTATGACATGAACGGCCCATACGAGGGTTGCCTACATGGTGTCCCAAGCTATTACTCCTGGGTCACCTATCCGGATTCCAGCGGGGCGTATCCTCCGTCAGGCATGACAGCAATGACAGTTTGGGGACTAATCTATGCAGATTGCACTACCACTGAACCAAGCAATGTCCGAATAGAAATGCGTAATATGGAATCCTACTATTGGAGTATAGGCCAGCAAAAATGGATTCGCATGCAAGCTCAGGCCCAACCAGGTGGCGCTCACTACTTCGAAGACTTTACAGGCAACACGTCCATTTCCGCAGATTTACGTTCAGAATCTGACGGTGGCATTTCAACTACCATGGTTACCGGTTATAACTTCCATTTTTACCCGAGCAATAGGGGATCATTACCGGCAAATCCTGGTGACGTCGGTGGTATCTTCACTACCTATCAAGCCAGACTAATTCTTGACAATCCAGCCGGCCCCAATAATCTTAGCTCAGCAAAATATTTAGCTGAATCGGGCGCTGACTGGTGGGCAAATCTTACGATTGGTTTTGGCAGTGGCGACAATAATCCAGGCATTGGACAGGGTCGCTTTACGTATCTCACAACCAACTATACCGCAATAAACTTTTGGACAGGGGGTGATTGGGTAATAGAAAACGATCATGGTGGTACCGGTTTATGGACTAATGCTCAAATCACACAAAATCCTCCACCACTTGACGCCATGGGAAATTAACTATCAACGTAGTACGTTGATAAAAGTATATAGTATCAAAAGTATAGGTAACTTACTTCTATCTAAGCATAAGCATATTGGCTGGCCATCGTTAACGAGTTTAGAACTAAAATAGCTACACCCAATTGTGCAATTACTGAATTATTATTGACTAGGCTTTGCGAAACTTAACGGGTTAAACACAACTAACAAATACATAATGGCTTAGGCTAGCTGCTTGACATAGGCTAACAATTTTTCGCTACCTTTAAGCTCTTTACCATGGTCATCAATTGTGTCCCACTTGAATAGGTGTAAACCTGTTTCAGAATCTTTGTATCCTACCTTTTCGTATAAGGCTATGGCTCGTTTATTATTAGGATTAACAAGTAGGCCTACCCTATCAAATCCTCTTTTTTTAACTAATGCTTCGGCCTTTTTAATCATTCTATAGCCAACAGCCTTACCTTGTGCTTTTTCTGCAACTTCAAATGAATTTAACTCCGGCACCTTTTGTAGCTCAGAAGGCAACTCCACATTATAACCAGCCCAGCTTATTAGAATATGACCAACAGGTTTACCATCATGCCATGCGATAAGATAGTCCGATAATCCATCCTTCTGCTCTTGTAATCTTTTAATATGAAATCTAGACTTTCCATATTGAGACATCTCTGATACCAATAAATTAATATCTTTGTTCCGGCATAGACGAATATCAATGTCAAAATTATTCTTCTTTGTTGTGTTTTTTGAAGCTGTTGTCATTACTTGATAATAACAAAAAAGAGGCGATTTACCTCTATCTAGAAACATAATAATTCTGGTTTTACATGATAAACGAGGATAAAACGTTATCAATTACTTCTTTGTGTTGGTACTTTTTATTATTTCTGCATAAGTCCCGTCTATATCATCCAGTTTTGGTATTATTTTAATAGTATTGGGCCTCTTTGAAACAGCTTTCATCATTTCATCGTACATTATCTCTAACGCTTTTTCTCTGCCATCTAAAGTGATACCGTTACCAGGTATAAACCCATCTGCATAACCTTGAGATTTGCCTCGTTCAATAAATCTTTTTACCGCCTCGTTTTTATCTAAATAAAGTAGTATTTCATAAAAATTAGCCCCGCAAGCAATAGCGGTATTCTCTAGTTCTTCAAGATAATAAGATTCTCTATATATTTGTGCTATTACAACATCATGTTTTTCATTCAAATTAACCTTAGTCATCTCAATGGCTATTTGTTTGGCTAAGTGTGCTGATTGCGGTCTATTTTCACGATAATAGCTTAGGCTCTTCCAGACGTCATCAATATTTAAACATAATGTAAGAGGATGATTATCTGCATACTTTTGAGCCAAAGTTGTCTTACCAGATCCACAAGCTCCATTAATTACTATTAGATTTGGTTTCATTATATTTATCATAACAAAAACAGAGGCTAGTTAACTCTGTCTAAATAACTTTTATACTTATGGCTGGGGCTAGTGGGTGTACTTCGAACTTTTTATAATAAGAATGTACCTAATTTTACTTTTGAATATATTTACGTTAGAGCCATGTAACCTCTCGCGGCACCCATTCTTTAACTCCTAATATCTCAAAGGGAATTTTTGGTTTTGATTTAGTGTTCTCTGGATCCGGCTCTAGATCAACATCATATTTATATCCTCTATAATCTCCGTCATGATAACCATCAAGTGTAATATCTAACCGTAGATCTGGAATTTCTCGCCAGATTGTACCTGTAAATTCAAGAAAAGAGACCTTGGGTTGAGTACCATCACAATTTCTAGCAATGATTGGTTTTTCTGGATCGATCGCTCTGATTGTTACTACCGATCCATCTGGTATCCTTCTGATTGCTTCTCTTACAACTTCTTCACTGGCTTCTAATTCTTCTTTTGATTGTCTTAATGTAACTTGTCTTATTGCAACAGCACCGAAAATTCTTCCCCAGTACTCCGGTGGCGTTTGACTAATATCTGTCTCAGGAGACTTTCTAACTTTATTCATAATTTATCCTTTAAGATTATTATCTAGTTGCAAGTAAATGAATGCAAGCATGAGCAAAATAAAATGACCTCAATTATAGAGTTCAAAATGCTCTTGGCTGGAGCTAGTGGGCGTACTTCGAACTATTTCAATCTATTCTGAATTATTTTCCACGTACTTAGATAAGATTCCACGGCTTCTAAATCAATAACAGTTTTACCTTTAGGACCCTTTCGAAATCTACCTTCGCCATCACAGCTTAAATCTGCGTAGATTTCTACTAGTGGGCCGAATAGTTCTTCTAAATTACTTGCTTCAAGTCCGCCAGAAATTCCTACTCCAATCGGGATTTGCCTTTGATAAACTTCATCTACAAACTTCTTTGTTTCGTCGCTTTCCATCTTCACACCAAATCCACCCGAGGGATCAAAAAGCACGTAATCAACTGGCATTGTTTCTAACACATCAGCTACTTGTGCCGGTGAATGATTTTGAAGTATTTCTTTATTAGCTTGCATTATTATTGATTGATTTGGGTATTTTTGACGAAAATCTAGAAGTATTTTTCGATAATTAACTTCAACCCAAGGTAAACCATTTAATTGAACTCCTTTGCAATAATCACCGGTACGACACATTATAATATCCAGCCCAGTAGAAAGTTCCGAGTCATTTTCGAAGTAGCAATGCACGTATGGTCTTGTTAATCCAGTCTCATCATCAATCGCGGCCCTTGAGATTTCGTCTCCAACAGGGTGCCACATTCTACCTCTTTTATTTTCAATTTCTAATATTTGAGTTTTGTTGGTTGCCTGTATCCCAATCATAACAAAGTGTCCAAGTTCCCCAAGTTGCTCACGTTGAGCAATATCTAATATAGATAGGTGCTGTTCTGCACTAGCAACCCCACTCACCCCTACATACGGATTAGGCCTTACTTCTGTCATTTATAAATTATCTAAACATGTAAGCCGGAACACAAGCATAAGCAAAATAAAAAGACCTCAAAATATGAGTTCAAAATGCTTATGTCTGGGGATGAGGGATTCGAACTATTTGATTTCTACTGATATCTATGTCGCACAATACATATTAAGTACCTTTGCTTCACGTAGTCTCCCATTGTACATCCCGGTCTGCCACGGCAAGTCATTTTGTAAGTATGTCCTGGTAAGACAATATCGATAATAAAATGGCAATCTTTTATTGTTTATTGCTAAGAATGAAACAATGCCGAATAACTCTCCCCGCGGGTTATAATTGAAACTATGCCAGCCAAAAAACTATATAACTACCGGTGGGCCGCTTTAGCGGTAATCTGTCTGTCAGTGCTGATTATCAACGTCGATAATACCATTTTAAATGTGGCCCTGCCGACGCTGGTCATAAAGCTGCATGCTTCTTCTAGCGGACTGCAGTGGATAGTTGATTCCTACGCCATGGTTTTTGCCGGGCTGCTACTGGTATCTGGCAGTTTAGCCGATCGCTTTGGCCGTAAGACCCTATTTTTAATTGGCCTGGTCGTCTTTGCCGGCGGCTCAACCGCGGCTGCTTTATCGGGCAGCGTCCACTCGTTAATTGCTTGGCGAACCGTGATGGGCGCCGGGGCGGCCATGCTGATTCCGGCTTCGCTATCGACTATTAATCATATATTTACCAAACCATCCGATCGAGCTAAGGCGATTGGGCTTTGGGCCGGCACGGTTGGTATCGGCATCGCAATCGGCCCGATCGCCGGCGGTTTATTGCTATCTAAGTTCTGGTGGGGATCGATCTTTCTAGTGAACGTACCAATAGCAGTCGTTGGTTTTATTGGGGCATTGTTATTAGTGCCTAACTCGAGAAATCCAAAAGTCCACCAGCCGGACTTCGGCGGGTCAATACTATCAATTCTCGGATTAGGCTTGCTACTGTGGGCTATCATTGAAGCGCCTGTCCATGGTTGGACATCCGGCGGTGTTGTTGTCGCCGGGCTGTCCAGTTTCATAGTCCTTGGAGTATTCATTGGCTGGGAACACCTAAGTCAATATCCGATGTTGAAACTTAACTTTTTCCATGAACGCCGCTTTTCCATAGCGGCTTTAGCTGAACTTTTAGGGATATTCGGGTTAATGGGCGCACTGTTCATTCAGACTCAGTTCCTGCAGTTTGATCTAGGCTATTCGCCGCTTGCCGCCGGATTACGTATTCTACCGGTCGCAGCAATGGTTGTTGTCAGCGCACCGTTATCTCCGCTTGTTGCTAGAATACTTGGTGTTAAGTTTACTGTTGCCGGCGGTTTAGCCGCTGTGGCAGCTGGTTTATGGCAGATATCAACTATATCGGCCGTTCATCCTACATTCGTAAGTATCTTACCTGGTATGCTGCTAATCGGGCTAGGGTCGGGGGTAATGATGCCAACGGCTACTAATTCTCTCATAGGTTCTATCCCTCGTGAGGAATCTGGAGTAGGCTCTGCCACCAATTCGGTCGCCTTTCAGGTCGGCGGCGCTCTAGGGGTTGCTGTCATCGGCAGCCTTTTGGCGACTCGTTATCAAAGTCATATTAAATTAGCCACTATGGGATACCACATACCGGTGTCTGTCATGAATACTATCTTAGGCTCACTTGGTGGTGCCTTGGGTGTTGCCTCTAGTGTTGGCGGAAGCAGTGGAGCTTTATTAGTACACGCTGCTCGCCTGGCGTTTATGAGTGGTTTAAAGGTCTCGCTAGTGGTTGGTTCGATTGTAGCAGTAGGCGGTGTCTTGTTGGTACTTGCTCTACTGCCAAAATCACCATCAACTCGAATTTAATGCGACCCTTCCTTTCCGTATTCTCTCAGTATACATCCCGGTCTACTCCGGCAAGGTAGTACTTTGTCTCCACCTTGCCTGCGTAGCTTGCAGGATGCCCCTATTCCTCCGTTACGTAAAGTAAAGGAGTAAATAGCTATGTGGTTTGCAAACTATAACAAGATAACTTGGCTCTATCGTCGGATGTTAGAGCAGCAGGCATTAAACCAGATCTGTGCCTGTCAGTATTATGACCTGGCAGATTGCCTCGGAGAGACCGGTGATAGTGAGCTAATCGATATTATTAACCACCACTATGACTGTGATAGCTGTGGTCTGAAAGGAGTACGATCATGAATAACGATACTACTTACAACGGTTGGACTAACCGGGAAACATGGCTGGGGCTAGTGGGCGTACTTCGAACTTTCAAGCTAGCACTCATTACTAGTGAACATATTGGAGAATTAACAAAAAACTATCAAACTATTCAGCTCTAGTCGCTACATCAGGAGCGCCGATTTTATCCTTCTCAATTGCACCCTTAAAACGTTCTAATAGATTTGATATATCATCATCTTTATAAGTCCTGATGTCATTTCTCCCAATAATGTTAGCAGTAGCTATTTGTTTAGCAAGTCTTTCAACATCACTGTATTCTGGGGCAGAATCGAAAACTTTTACACCAATAGCATTTCTATTTGCTATGGATCCCATTAAACACATTAATCCCCGCTTAAGAATATCCACTTCCTTGTCTGTGCCATGCAAAGTTACTTCAAGATCTGGAGTTTTTTTATATCTATTCTCCCAATATTCATCATCTATAACTTCTACGTCTGTTCTATCCATTTGCAGATACTCCTATTTATTTAATATTGGATTATTGACTGATCTAATGCAAGCATAAGTATTTTGGCTGGGACGGAGGGATTCGAACCAAGAGTTTCTAATACCTAATTTTAGGCTCGCTTTACTTTAACTAACCTCTGTAAATTGTCAAATTTAAGCTGGTTGTTAGCCGCACGCTAGGGTATAATATGTATATGAGCAATGACAAGAAAAAACGACTTATAGCCAGCGTAGCTCGCAGCATGGAAGCGGAAGGCTTCAGCTTTAAGGCTGTTAAAAAAACACTCAAAAAAAAGCTGCAATCAACCAAGGCCTAAACCGTGGCTGACTATTTTGTAGACGGTGACGATGTCCTAGAAAATAAGCTAGGCATTACTGATTCGGATAAATTAAAAGCTGCCGAACAAGAAATAGTAACCAACCAAACAGCCAATATCTTAAGTGAGTCTCCAGTAGTTTTTGGCCTAGACTACTTGTTGCATGTTCACAGAGTTTTATTTGATGACATCTATGATTTTGCCGGCAAGCTTCGTACGGTGGATATTGCAAAGCCTGACGCCAAAGCTCCATTTGCATATGCCCGCTTTTTGGAGTCAGAAAGTAAACAGGTTTTTGACGACCTAAAAAGCAAAAAGTATCTCCTCGGCCTATGCAAGCAAGATTTTGTGAAGGAAATCGCAAGCTTAGCCGCCGAACTAAATGCTTTACATCCATTTCGTGAAGGTAATGGTCGCACCATTCGCCTGTTTTTAATTATGCTTGCCGACAACGCTGGTTATTTGTTGGACTACAGCCAGATATCTGCGGATGAACTTATAGATGCAGATAAGCTAGCTTTCGAAGGCGATATAAAGCCGCTGCTAGAAGTCTATAGTCAAGTAATTACTGAAGGCCCCTAGTGCTGGTCACAGAACCCGATCAGCAACTTTGCTGCCTAACCGTCCTAGACTAAACGGTCACTAACCTTATTCTGGTATCTGTAAGAAGGGCTTTTTGAAATCAATTGGACGGTCTAGGAACACGGTCGCCACCCCTGTTGCTGAGCTTGGCTGGGGATGAGGGATTCGAACCCCCGATCCTGGGACCAGAACCCAGCGCCTTACCACTTGGCCAATCCCCATTAACAGGTAAATTATACCGCTTATCACCTTAAGCTGGCAACTCAGGCATTACTTGAGTTCTCTGTCAATCCAAGTGTCGATTACGCTTACTACATATGCCTGTTCGGTATTAGTTAGTTCTCTACCCTTTGGGACTTTATGCCATTTGAGCAGGCAAGTACGGCAACAAACGGCCGTAGCATGTTGAGCAACAAATACCGGGTGACCTTTAAAAGGGGTCTGTTTTCCGTCTTTATAGGGTAGGGCAGGGGCCAAACGTTTTTTAACCAACTCCCCTGCATGCCGTCGAATTGTTCCCCGACCCTTTTTTATTACCATTTCTCTCTCAATACCCGCCAAATTAAATTTTGCCCGAAATGGGCTTAATTTAAGCGCGTCTAGCCGCTTATTAATTAGTTCTTTGTTGCTATCTGGCATAGTTCTCATAAATCTTATAAATACAATTACCTTTTAATGTTGTTAAAAATTACAGGGTAGGGGAAACAGGGAATCAGCTTTTGCTGTTTTCTTGGCGCCATTTGGCAATTTCGCCATGGTGGCCGCTTATTAAGACATCCGGCACTTTCATATCCTTAAATACTTCGGGCCGAGTATACTGTGGAAATTCCCTGTCATTGCCATTACTAAAAGATTCTACTTCGGCGCTGGCTGCTCCGCCCAAAACACCGGGAAGTAAGCGCACAACGCTATCCACAACAGCCATGGCAGCAATTTCACCACCGGTTAAAACATATGGCCCAATACAAATCTGCTCATCAACAATAGAAGTTATTCGCTCATCATAGCCCTCGTATTTACCGCAAATTACAATTAAGTCTTGCCTATCTTTTGCCAAGCGGCGGGCATCTTTTTGAGTGTAATCATAGCCCCGTGGTGTCATTAACAACACTTTTGCATTAGGAGCATTTTTTTTGCAATGCTCTACAGCTGCAAATATCGGTTCTACTCTCAGCAACATGCCATCACCGCCTCCATAAGGGGTGTCATCAACGGTTTTACGCTTGCCCAGGCCAAACTGACGTAAATCTACGGTTTGCAGCTTTACAGCTCCCCTTGCCTGGGCTTTCCATAGCATACTGCTACCAAACACCTTTTCTAACATTTCCGTAAACAGTGTAATTACTTGTATCAACATAACTTTTGCTATTATATCTCCTTAGACACAGAATGACCCCTTTATTTTAGGGGTCATACTATCACATAAAGCTCCCACCTCTTATTTTTGAGATGACTCGCACGAGCTCGCCAGTGTTTTATTTGGTTTTGGAATTTAATGTTTTAGATAAGCCGGGATACCGACTTAATTTGATTATACGTCTAGGTCGTCTAGTTCTTCAAGTTCTTTGCGGGTGTTACTTACAACATTGCTGTGGCTAGATTTTGCCGGCTCTTCTTCATCTGTAAGTTCAGAAGCGGCCTCTTCTCCGTCGTCATCACTACGGCTGTAATCATTGGTAGCAACGCTATCTTCATCAGCGTCATCCGCAACCTTTGCGGTCTGATCATCAGATACGTTGCTGTCATCTTGGACAGGTCCACGGTCATCACGATAACCGCGATCATCCCGATCGTCTCGTTGTTGGCGCCCATATCCACCGCCATTGCTGCCAACACCGTTATCGATAATTTTTAGATTATAACGAGCGTCATTTTTGGTACCGAGTGCTCTGAGCAAGCTCCTGATACTTTGCGCTGTTGCGCCACGCTTACCGATTACCCGACCCAAATCTTCCGGGTCTACGGTAAGTTCTAATAGTACCCCTTTTTCGTCGATACGCCGCTCAATTTTAACGGCGTCGGGGTTGCCCACTAGCGATTTGACAATGAACTCGACAAATTGCTGATCTATGCTGGACATTTTCTGTCTTTCTCCTGATTAACTGATATAGCTTAAGTATACAACAAAAAACGTAGTGCTCTTTATTAACTCAAGCATTTTGCTTGAATAATTATTCTTTGGATACTTTTTCTTCGGGAACTTCTGGTTCTTCAACAGCCGGTGCTTCTTCTGGAGTTTCTTCTGCTGGAGCTTCGCCGGCTTCTTCTGCGGCTGGTTCGGTTGATTCTTCGGGCTTGGCCTCTTCGGCAGGTTCTTCTGCTTCAGGTACTTCAACCATCTCTGATTCTTCGGCACTCACTTTTGCCTCAGCCGGTTTTGCTGCTGGAGCTTCGCCGGCAGGTCGGTTTTTGCGTAATTTATCAATATGCTTAATAGCCTTTTTGCTCTTTTTAGCTCTTAAGCTCACCCAAGATGGTAATTTTATACCTTCTTTTTTAAGAATGGCTGCAATACGGTCAGATGGCTGGGCACCATTAGACAGGTAAAACTTGGCTTTATCGGCATCTAGTTTAATCTCTTTGGTATGAGGATTATAGTTACCTAATGCAGCAATTACTCGGCCACTGGTCGGTGTTTGCCTGGTATCCTGAACTACAATACGGAACATGGCATGTCCACTGCGGCCAGTACGTTGCAATCGGATTACGAGCATAAAAAACGAAGTCTTCCTACATTAAACTTAACTATTTGATGTTTCAATGGCGTATTTTATCTGTTTTAAGCTTAAAAGTCAACTGGGGTGCCTATCTTAAAAATTTGGCTATGATTTTTCGGTATAATAGTTGAGCGCGGCTTCGGCTGCTCGTTGTTGGGCAGTCTGTTTGCTGGGGCCTTCACCCGTTCCACGCAGATTTTCTTCTATAAACACACCGACCTTAAAGGTCTTTTCATGATCCGGCCCATCTTCGCTGATAACTTTGTAATGCGGCGTAGAGTTTTCAACACTTTGGGCAAGTTCTTGCAATCGTGATTTCGAATCCATCCACGAACCACTAACTAATATTTCATCTAATGTAACTAAAAGATATTTAGTAATAAATTGTTTGGTAACATCATAACCCCGATCTAAATAGACCGCGCCGATTACCGCTTCAAAACAGTTAGCCAGAATCTGTTGACGGGCTCTATCACTGCCCCGTTTTTCGCCCCGGCTTAGGCGTAAATAATCATTAAAACCTAATTTTTCACCGGCGGCACTAATACTTTCGGTACGCACCAGGGCACTACGCCAATTTGTCAAAATTCCCTCCGGCTCATCAAAGTTGGCATACAAGTATTCGGTGACGATTAGTTCCAACACCGCATCACCCAAAAACTCCAAGCGCTCGTTATGCTCTTTAACGGTTTTTTTGTGCTCATTAAGATACGAGCGGTGAGTAAATGCCGTTATAAGCAGATCGAGGTTTTTAAATTTACCGCCAAGCACATCTTCTGCCAAAGTCTGATATTTTGTAAAATCCATTGATTAAATCCTTATAATTTTGAATCCCGGATCTTTTTTAGTCCGAGCAATATTATTTTACCGATATCTTCATATTCTATGAGTTCCAGAGCTTTGTTGGTGGGGAACCAGCCAATACCGTTCATCCACTCCTCTTTTTTGAGTTTACCCGTATCGCCCAAAGCCTGTACCAGATAAATCTGCATACCCATTAACACTAAGCTATTCTGCCGGCGGTATCTAAAATTCACCTTACCCAGCCAACTCATCACTTTCATCTCTTTTAAGCCGGTCTCTTCACGAATTTCCCTTTCGGTTGTATCGCGCGGACTTTCACCTTCTTCTATATGGCCCTTAGGGATTGTCCAACGGTTTTTGGCATCCTGAACCAGCATAATTTCCAGCTCTTTAGTGCCGGGTTCACGACGCCAAACAATACCGCCAGAGGTATGTTCGCGGATAACTTCGTTAATTGCGGGTTTTTTACGGTTGAGGTACTTTTTAAACCCTTGTAACGGCTTAGGTCTCTTAATCATTACTTATCTTTCTTCTTGACTTTTTTGGGTGGAGCCTTAGTTTCTTCTTTTTGCCTTAAAGCAGTTCCAAGTACCCCGTTAATAAATTTTGATGAGTTTTCACTGCCAAAAGCTTTGGCCAGCTCGACGGCTTCATTAATAACCACCTTCGGTGGCACATCTTTTTCGTAAAGCAGTTCATACAAGCCGATTCTCAAGACTACCCTATCCATCCGGGCTATCTGGTCTAGCGGCCATTCCGGAGCAATCGGTTGTAAAGTTTTGTCCAGCTCTGCCTGATATTTGTCTACCCCATTAACCAAAGCAACTATAAAATCCTTGTCTTCTATCGTTTCGCTATAGCGATCGATATTACGATCTAAAATCGCAGACAAGATTAAATTTTCATCACCGCAATCTCGGCGAAAATCCTGCTCATACAACGTTTGTAGAGCTACTATCCTACCAAGATGTCGGTTTGATGCCATAATTGTTAATGCCTTTCTCTAAAATAGAGATTTACTCAAGGTTTTTGCTTACCGCTCTCGCGACGAGTGGTATAGACGCGCACCGGCGAATGAGCATTGACAGCACGGGCCAACTTGATTACAAGGTGGCTACGGCGTGACCCGGTTCTCCGAGGCGTTGTGCGCTTTTTTGGTTGACCCAAGGTACTAACTCCTTAAAAGTTATTGATTAACTATTGCTAAATCTGCTTCATTATAACAATTAGATGACTTAAAACTCAAGCACCTCTTATATTACAAATTATTATTGACATTCTGTAATGCTTATGCTATTATAACCACATTATGACAAATATGGAACACGACTATAGAACCTTGCGCAAACCTACGCCGACTACTGGTGTAGTTGCCGAACACGATTACCCAGGTTATACCAGTGCTCATGACAGGCTAGGTATTACACCTGTTACGGATGAAAGATTACATAGCGTAAATAATAGGTTACGCACCCACAACTGGTTGAAGAAATTTAAAATCGGTGGTACCGCATTAATCGGTACAGGTGCCATTGCATTAGGTTTAGTATCCGGTGATGTACTGGCAAATCATCAATATAGTTCAGGTTCGAGTGTTAATCATGGCAAAACAGAGCAAACTAATACACAGCGTAAGTCTAACGAGGCTAATATACCAACCTCAGGTACGTATACGGCAAAAGTTGGTGATACCTTATGGGGTATTGCTGAAAAACTTAACATAGATCAGAAATATGATACACGCCGTATTATGGAAATAATTGAAGCAATTAAAGCTAACTCTTATTTAAACGAAAGGGCGTTAGAACCAAGTGACACAGTTGTATTACCTGTTATTAATGATACTTCGATTTCAAATAACAAAATTAATTAATTTGTTTGCAACGTAAATAACTTTTTTAACGTCGCCGCTTAAATAGTTGGTGACGTTTTGGTGTGTCTTAGCTTCTGCCTCTATTACCTCTTGTTCGGCACCGTTTAACACCTCTATTTCGCCGCGCAATTTGCCGTTAACCTGTACGGCAATTTTTACGGTTTCCTTTACCAGATATATTTCGTCGTGAACTGGCCAGAGGCTCAGGTGAATTGATTCTTTTTGACCAAGTTCGCGCCATAATTCCTCGGTAATATGCGGAGCAAATGGGGCCAGCAACTGCATCAATGATTTTAGTGCAAAATCCCAGGTCTTTACCGGCGTAAAACCATGCTTGGCCTCTAGCTTGTAAAGCTCATTGGTAAATTCCATCATGGCCGCAATAGCGGTGTTAAAGCTCATGTGCCGCAAATCTTCAGAAACTTTTTTAATTGCTTTGTGGGTTGCAACTAAAAGCTCACCTTCTTGGCTGGGGTCATCATCTTTCTTGGTAGATTCTAAGTATTTTTGAGTAATCGTCCAAACCCGTTGTAAAAAGTGGTGGCAACCGCCAAGGCCCTCGACACTCCAGTTGGCATCTTGATCCCATGGGCCAATGAATAATTCCATTAAGCGGACTGAATCAGCACCATAACCTTGCTCGATTAACTCATCTGGCATGATTGTGTTGTTATAACTCTTGCTCATTTTACGGCCGTCAGGTGCTATAATCATGCCTTGGTTGCGCAAAGCTTTAAACGGTTCGTCAAAATCGATTAATTTAGCGTCGTGCATAACTTTTGTCCAAAAACGGGCATATAACAGATGCATCACGGCATGCTCTGCCCCGCCGATATAATCATCGACCGGCAGCCAATAAGCGGCTTTGGTTTTATCAAAAGGTTCTTTGTCATTATGCGGATCGGCGAATCGCAAGAAGTACCAGCTGCTACAGGCAAAACCATCCATAGTGTCGGTATCGCGCTTGGCAGGTTTACCACAATTGGGACAAGTCGTATTGACCCACTCAGATACATCGGCCAGCACACTTGTACCGCTACCTTTTGGCTGGTAACTTTTAACATCCGGGAGCTCTACTGGTAATTGGTCGTCAGGTACGGATATCGGGCCGTGATCCGGGCAATGAATAATCGGAATCGGGGCGCCCCAGTAGCGCTGGCGGCTGATTAGCCAATCACGGATTCTATAATTTACTTTTGCTCGGCCTAGTTTCTGCTTCTCAAGAGCGGCTACGATTTTTTCACGAGCTTCACTGGATTCCAAACCATCATATTTTGCAGAATTAACCAACAAGCCGTCACCGGTATAAACTATTTCTTTACCGTCAATTCTATCTAGCCAAAGGTCAAGCTCGGCACATGTCATACGTTCTTTGGTAATTTCACTGCGACTTAACCACACAGGATCGTGCTTGGCTTGTTCTTCTTTTGACGGGATATCCCTTTGATCATTTTCGAGCGTAAACAAAACCGCATTTACGTAGGCCTTGCGGTTTACATCTTTATGAGCAGCATAATATTCTGAAATTACCTGGCTGCCTAAAACTCTTTCAAATTTTAGGTTTTTATAGCCGGTTTCCTCATAAATTTCGCGTTTAGCGGCTTCTACGACATCACCATTATCCTCATCTTCGACCCCACCAACAATAAAGGCTGTCCAGGGGAATTCTCTCCACTGCACGCAAAGATATTTATCGGTTTTAGGATCATAAACAATACCATGAATCCCGCGCCTCTCGCCAACTTCTTTGCCGGTTTTTGGTGGATTTTTAACATCTACTCTATGTGGCAAAACGACCTCTTTTATTTCTATGCCGAACTTTTTGGCGAATGCATAATCGCGCTCGTCGTGAGCCGGAACAGCCATAATTGCTCCAGTGCCGTAGCCCATCAGCACATAGTCGGCAATCCAGATTGGAATCTTCTCGTTATTTATCGGGTTTATAGCATAAGAGCCGATAAAGACGCCAGTTTTTTCGCGTTCGGTTTCCATACGGGCGATATCGGTCTTGGATTCGGCTTGCTTTATATACTGCTCTACTTCTTTTTCATGATCTTTGGTTGTGAGTGATTGGACCAACGGATGCTCAGGAGCTAAAACCATAAAGGTGGCACCAAAAAGCGTATCAGGGCGAGTTGTAAAGACTGTGATTGCGTGTTTAGTGCCATCGATTTTAAATTCAACTTCGGCGCCAATGCTCTTGCCTATCCAGTTGCGCTGCATGGATTTGATGGCATCACTCCAGTCAAGATTTTCAAGGTCGTCGGTTAGGCGATCGGCGTAATCGGTGATCTTAAAGAACCACTGCTTAAGCGGTTTTTTGGTAACAATATTGCCACAGCGCCAACAGCGGCCGTTTTCGACTTGTTCGTTGGCCAGTACTGTTTTATCGAAATCGCACCACCACTGCAAACTTTCATCCTGGTAAGCGAGTCCTCGTTCGAATAGTAATTTAAAAAACCACTGCGTCCACTTGTAATATTTGGGATCGCTGCTATTAATTTCGCGCGACCAATCATAGCTGATACCGAGCTGTATAAGTTGTTGCTTAAACTTGGAAGTATTTTCTTTTATGGCAACTTTGGGGCTAATGTTATTTTTAATGGCGTAATTTTCAGCTGGCAGGCCAAAAGCATCCCAGCCCATCGGATGTAAAACATTGTTGCCACTCATCCTGTAAAATCTGGCAACAGCATCGCCGATTGTGTAATTGCGGGCATGGCCAACGTGCATTGTGGCGCCACTAGGGTATGGGAAATACTCCAACACATAGCGCTTTGGCTTGGTTTTGTCTTCTACGGCTTTGTACAAATCGCTATCTGCCCAGGTTTTTTGCCAATTGGGTTCCAGTTCTTTTGGGTTGTAACGCTTCATTGCAACTAATTATACGGTGATAATCAAGATGCGTTAAGTGCTTTTAATAAGGCGGTGTTTTTTATTGAGCCAAAAAGCATTTTGGCGGACTAATTTTGCACTGTCAGCTGGAACATTTAAGAGAAGTTTTACGGCTTCTTCGGCGAAGACTCCGTTTTGAGAGCCTTTGGCTAGAATCACTGCTCCGTCTTTTAATTCTTTACTAACAGTTTTGCCAGCTTGGATTGGACCATCAGCCCTTATAACCTTGCAACCTTTTGCTTCGGCAGCGGTTGCCAGATAATTATTGGCATCTCGGCCAATCGTGACCAGTAAATCCAATTTTGCAGGGTCACATAAATTGCCGATTCGTTCATGATCTGCCTTGGAATAGTCGCCCAGCTCATTCATCATTCCCAAAATTGCAATGTGCTGAGGAGCTTTAAAATCATATAAAGTAATTAGAGCTGCTTCGGCGGCAATCGGGCTGGAATTATACGTATCGTCTATTATTGTCGAATTTTTTATTCCTTTGAGTAACTGCATACGGCCAGCAAAAGTTTTAACCTTATTAATTCCCGATTCGATTTCGGCGGGCTTAAGTTCCACAATATCTGCCACTGCTAAAGCGGCAGCGATTGATTTAATAATATGCTTGGCTGGAGTATGAACAGTTGCCTTGATTGAGTTGCCATCACCAATGTTCATGCTGATTGAATAGCCCGCTCCATCTTGTTGGGCCGAAATTTTATATTCTGCATGGCCAAACCCGTACGAATGAATTTCTCTATCTGCCGGGATATATTTTTCTAAATATTTGTCATTAATATCATCGGCATTTACCAATAACGAATCACTAAATTGTGAGATTGTAAGTTCTTCGGCAGCAACGGCATCAACGGATTCAAAAAATTCCATATGTTCTTCGCTAATAGCCGTTACAACACTAATAGATGGATGAATCAACTTTTTAAAGACAGTCATATCGCCCGGGGCATCTACTCCAAGCTCCATGACAGCAACATCATACGGATATTGGCTATGCAAAACTTTTTGGCCTTGCAGCCATGCCCATACCCATGCGAATGGATTGTATAAGGTCGGCATCTCTCTACCGATAAAAATAAATGGTATGCTGATTGGCGTATTGTAATTGCCTTCTTGGAACTGCACCCGTAAAGATTCTGCCAAAACAGTTGTAATGGCTAATTTGGTAGTGGTTTTGCCAACACTGCCGGCAACGGCTACAATTTTTAGATTGTTTTTGGCAATTATCTTTTGCATCTGAACGCAAAAGATTTTTGTAAGTAGGTTTTTTATTAAGTTTGTCATTACTCTTTAATTGTAACTTAATGCGGCATTTACGGCAGCCTATATTAGTTTTTCTAGTGTTATGCCGTAGTCTTTAAAGCCGGAATTTTTATAAAAATCAATACCTCTTTCATTACCTTTAAATGCAAATACCCCGATGTCGTTTGCCTCTTTACTTTTAGCCCACTCTTGGAATCTTCTCACTAAAGCAGAACCGATCCCTTTGTTTCGATAATTTTGCATCACAAATAAGTCATTCAAAGTTACTCGAGTAATATTGATTCTGAATTTTATATCTCCTTCAAATTCGCCAATAAGAAATCCAACAATTTTTTTGTCCATAATAGCTAATAAAGTAATATACTTTGGATTTTTGAGTGCCTTTTTTATATAACCTACGCCTTGTTTTGAATTTTTATAAGGTAGGCTGATATCTAGTGTTGGCTGGTATACAACTTCTTTTTTGAACAAAAGATAAAAGAGATTTTGTACCTCTTTAAAATCTTCTTCTGTGGCAACTATGATTTTCATATAGATTCAAAATTAATGGTGGAGTGTACCGGGCTCGAACCGGTGGCCTCTACGCTGCCAGCGTAGCGCTCTAGCCAACTGAGCTAACACCCCAAGTTGACTCATTTATAATACCAGCTATCTGCTCTAGTTCAAGTTGTAGGTGAGTACCTGCACAAGATATAACACAAAGTTTATGGTTTTATATAGCGCTAATGGCTTACAATGTATAAAGAGAAACTGGTACGTAAGCAAACCATACAAATGAACTTACACGAATTACTAACAATAATAGGCCTTGTATCCAATATCATACTTGGGCTGTATATTTTTTACTTAAACCCAAAAGAAAAATTAAGCAGATTATATATAATAGTAACATCGACTTTAGTTGTTTGGTGCGCAGGTGATTTTATCTTTTCTATAGCCAACTCTAGATTGATGGCTGAAATTGGCGATGATGTATCAACATATGCATCATATTTTGCTTGTGTATTTTTGCTCTATTTCTTTTTAGAATTTACTAAACATCACATTAAAAATAAGCTGTTTATATTTTTAATTAGCGCCCCGTTTTTATTGATGATTACACTGCATAGTTTTATAACGCAGATTTTTGTGAAAGGTTACGTATTAACCAATGGCACCTATTATGGTACCCCAGGAAGCTTATTCGCTTTAGATATGACACTTGAGTTAATTTACGTTGTATTCAGTCTGGTTTTAAGTTTTAAATTCTATATAAATTCCAAAAACAGAAAATCGTTTAAAGAAATGTCTCAGGCTAGATTACTGATTGTCGCTGTAGCTACCCCTCTAATTTATTCATTTGCTGTCGAAATTATACCTTCTTTTTTTGGTAAAAATTTTATATCTGAATCGTCTTTTGTAACTTCAATCTCGGCGATTATTGTAGCTTACGCTATAGTAAAACATGATTTATTAGTAATCACGCCCGCTAAGGCTGTCGACAACATTATTAGAACCATGGCAGATCTTTTAATTGTTTTCGACTACAACAAGAAAGTTGTAATTGTTGATGAGGCAATTTTAGAAATTACCGGTAAAAAAGAGAGTGAATTAATTGGGCTGCACTTCCAGAGTTTACCATTAGAGCTAAGTGAGTTGTTCGAGCAACTTTCTTCGTCGAGTTTTGTAAAAAACTATGAATCGCAGCTTGTGCGGCCTAATCTGCAGAAAATTGATGTATCAATTAATGCATCAACTATGAAGGATAAAAATGGTGCACCGATTGGCTACGTCTTGCTAATGCGAGATGTAACCGAAAATAAGCGGCTAATCCAGTTATTAATGAAAGAAAAGGCCAGCGTCGAAAAGAAAGTTGAGGACAGGACTAAAGAATTAATTGGCGCAAAGGCTGATTTATCCGCATCCATAGATAGTTTACCGCTAGGTTACTTAATGACTGATTCATCAGACCATGTTATCTTGACCAACTCTATTGCAAGAAAAGTATTAAGTTCTGGAACGGAAGAATCCTACCTTGATGTTCTAAAGCGACTATTAATTACCCAAAATATTAACTTTGATGAATACCTTAAAAATTCAGCAACCGAAAAAAGTCGGCTCACAGTTGACGAGCTTATGATTAATGGTCGCTATTACCAGTTTTTACTAGCACCTATTTTAGTCAAAGATGATAATAGCTCTTGTATTGGCATTGTCGTTTTAATACAGGATATTACTGAAGCAAAGATCTTAAACCGTTCCAAGGACGAATTCTTTTCTATTGCCTCCCAAGAACTCCGTACACCCCTAACGACAATTAGAGGTAACGCTTTAAATTTACTGGAATACCATACCAATCTATTGAAGGATCCTGCAGTTCATCAACTCGTTGATGATGTATATTCCTCTAGCGTAAGATTGGTTGACATAGTTAGCAACTTTTTGGATATGTCTAGCCTTGAGCTGGACAGAGTCAGTTTCGATATTCGGCCAACATCAGCTAGCGAAGTAGCCAAAATTGTCCAAAATGATCTGACTCAAAACGCTAGAAAAGTCGGTGTCACGCTCAAAGTTAGTGATAATTTAAATAGCGACATCCTGCCAATGGTTATGGTTGACGTAGAACGCTTTAAGCAAATCCTCTACAACCTAATCGATAATGCGTTGAGGTTTACTCAATCTGGAGGCACGGTTTTGGTAGACGGTTATTTAGATGAAGATCAGCTAATGATTACCGTAACTGATGAAGGCGAAGGTATACCAGAAGAATTGCAGGGTCTTTTATTTCACAAATTTCAACAAGTTGGTGAAAGTCTGTTCACTCAAGATGGAAGCAAAGGCACCGGGCTAGGTTTATATATTTCCCGTTTGTTAGCCCAAAAAATGGGAGGGGATTTGTATTTGGAACAATCCGAGGTTAATATGGGCAGCACGTTTACTATCAAGTTACCCATTGAAAAAGCTAGCGAAAAAGTAGCCATTTCTTAAAAGGTAGTTGATGCTTGGTTTTCACTATCTTGAATTTGTTGCCGCTTCATTTCTATATCAAACAGTACAGAGTCAATGTTTTCAGCGATTTCTGGATGTTCTGCTTTTAGTGCATCTGCAATTGCCTGTTTAGTAACCGTTTCAAGCCCAAATATTTTATTAACTTTATTAGTTCTTCTGCTAAGCAACTTTGTTGCCGCTTGCTGCGTCTTTTTTACAACTTCTTCATCTGGAATACTCTTTTCTGGCATAGGGACGACCGTTTGGCCAAGCACCGATTTTACCGCATCATATAAACTAACTATGCTTTCATCCGCCCTAAAACTTTCGAACACTGCATTTTTAAAATCATCACCCAAATCTAAATCTATAGGTGCAGACAGTAGATTAAACTCGCTATTTGGTTCATTTTCCATAAAATTTACCTTTGGTGGGGATAGCAGGATTCGAACCTGCGACTTCTTGCGTGTGATGCAAACACTCTAGCCGCTGAGTTATATCCCCCCGAAATCCTACGAAGCTTTGGCGAAGTAGGATGGTGGAGTGTACCGGATTCGAACCGGTGGTCTCAGCAATGCGAATGCTGCGCTTTACCAACTAAGCTAACACCCCTCTTCAAGGTTCCTTTAATAGTGTATCAAATTAAAAATCGCGCGGGCCCACCCGGCGACTCTAAATGTCTGTTTTGGAAATTTTTGTTTTAAAGTCGCTTTCGCGCGATTTACACACCTTTTATAACGCTATTGCTTTAAAATGTCAAGCAAGGCTTGTTCGTCAATCTGTTTTACGCCTAGCTGCTCGGCTTTTACGAGTTTACTGGCTCCAACGTTTTCACCAACAACCAAATAGGTTGTCCCTTTACCAACTGATGATTGAAAAGTGCCACCTAAATTCCTGATTTTATCTGCCGCTTCTTCGCGGCTCATGCCGCTTAAGGAACCGGTTATGACAAAACTTTTACCATTTAACGGGCCACCGGTAGATTTTAACTTCTGCGAATTAACTCCATATTTAGCAAATTTTTCTAGGAGTTTTTTGTTATCTGCGTCAGCAAACCAGGCTACGATAGACTCTGCCACAATTTCGCCGACACCCTCAATTTGCGATAGTTCTTCTACGGTTGCTTTTACCAAATTATCAAGTGATTTGAACGTCACCGCTAAATCTATGGCAGTTTGAACTCCAACATGGCGAATACCGAGAGCAAAAATAAATCTAGATAACATCGGATTCTTCTTCTCGGCAATCGAAGTAACCAAGTTTTGAGCGCTTAAATCTGCAAAGCGCTCCAGCATTAATAACTGATCTTTTTTGACCGTGTAAATATCGGCAGCATCATTAATAAGTTTATTTTTTAGCAGAACATCGACATTTTTTTCGCCTAAACCTTCGATATCCATGGCCGCCTGGCTGGCAAAATGCTGAATATGTTTAGAATTGCGAGCCGGGCAAGCCAAGTTAGGGCAACGCCAGACTACCTCGTCAGCCGGTTTGACAAGCTTAGTCTCGCATTCCGGGCAATATGTGGGCATAACAAATTCGCGCTCAGTGCCATCCCGTAAATTAACAATCGGTTCGACAACTTCTGGGATTATGTCACCAGCTTTATGCACCACAATCGTGTCGCCGATTAATACGCCCTTGCGTTTAACTTCATCGGCATTATGCAGCGTTGCCATTTGCACGGTACTGCCGGCAATTACTACCGGCTCCAGTACCGCTACGGGCGTGGCCGAACCAGTGCGTCCGATACTGACGAATATATCCTTGAGTTTGGTGGTTGCTTGTTCGGGCGGGTATTTAAAGGCAATTGCCGCGCGGGGATTTTTACCCACTACACCTAAATGCTCGTATAATGCGCGGTCATTAATTTTTATTACCAGGCCATCGGTATTAAACGGTAGTTCATGCCGTTTTTCGCGCCAGGTTTCTATGAAATCAGTAATTTCTTTTATTGTACGTACAACTTTGGCTTGCTGATTAACCAGCACTCCAAGTTTGTGAAGATTGTTGTATGCAAATTCCTGGGTTGGAACTTCGGCAGGATTGTCGCGGAGCAAATCATAAGCTCTAAAATATAGTTTGCGGGAAGCTACAATTTTAGGATCAAGTTGGCGAATGGTACCGGCCGCCAAATTGCGTGGGTTGGCATAAGCTTTGTCGCCTTTTGTGCCAATATCTGCATTCAATTTTTCAAAATCTTTTTTATACATCACGATTTCGCCGCGGACTTCTGTTCGGCCTTTACTAAAAGTAGTCTTGCCCATTAATCGTAGCGGCACGCTGGCAATGGTACGGACATTAGACGTTACATCCTCGCCGATAAAACCATCGCCGCGGGTTATGGCTCGACTAAGCGAACCGTCTTGATAAACAAGCGCGCAAGCCAAACCATCCATCTTTATATCAGCCCAAAACTCTGCCGACTTTACAGTCGAGTCAAGTTTGGCAATGCGCTCCATCCATGCGCCGACTTCTGATTTTTCAAAAACGTCGTTAAGACTTAACATCCGCCGGCTATGCTCGATTTTTGCAAAGCCCTCTAATAGTTGGTTGCCCACTCGCTGGGTTGGCGAATCTTGCGTTATTAGTTCCGGATGCTTGGCCTCCAGCTTTTTAAGTTCGCCGAACAAATTATCATACACGCCATCCGAAACGCTTGGTTTATCAAGCACATGGTATTCGTAGGAGTACTGATTTAACTGTTCGCGCAGGGCCGCTACTCTATCAGAAACGTCGCTCACAATAAACTCCTGTAAAGCGTATATAAATATACATGGCAAAAACCAAAAACAATAAACAGCAAAACAAAAGCCACCTCCGGCACAATTACAGATACTGCAAGGGCAATCGGTAAAAGAATAATAAATAATAATACAAAACTAAGTATTGCCAGCATAATCATTTTCCTAAGAATGGCAAAGCGGTGCTTTTTGGTTACTTTGGCGGCGGCTCTGATTGCTTGCATCGGCCTGGTTTGGGGCAAAGATACAATATAAAAAGCTGGCCATAACATTACAAATAATACTAATGACAGTAATAACAAAAGGCCGGAAATTAAACTGACAATTAATGTCTCTATGCCGGAAGCTCCACTTTGCAAAGCAGTGGCCAAGATGGCACTGCCGGCGATTGCCGGTAAAACCGTAAGGATCAAAACCATACTCACCAAAATGACCGGGATCAAAGTTGAAGTGCCCTGGTAATAGGCATCGCGCAGTTTAATCTTTTTTAGAGCCTGCAATTTACGCAGTGTCCAGATAAACGCCAGACTGGCAATCAAAAATAATAAAAATTGTATTAAAACAGTGGCATCCGACTGTGTGCCGTCTGTCAGAGAGTTGGTGTTAATAACCGCGAATATGGTGCTAAGAGTTTTTGACAATCCACCGGTGCTGGTAGACAAAGGATTCTGCAAATAAGAAGAAAAACTTAAGCCCATCACTAAAACGAAATACAAAAGTGCATAAATGATAAGCAAACCTGTTAGCGGGCGCCAAAAAGTGGTACCTTCAAACCAGGTCTTTTTAATTAACTCCCAGACGTTTGGGAGTTTCTTTATTTCTATTTTACTAGCTTTAACTTTCTTTTTTGCCATCTTTTACCTTAAGCTTTAGTTTCCATAGCCCTGAGTGCCTTTATGCGGTCTTCGATCGGTGGATGAGTACTAAATAAACTAGAAAAAGAATGGCTCTTGAGCGGATTGGCAAAAAATAAATGAGCCGTCGAAGGATTTTGTTTTTGCATAACCGAGCCGCTCTGTTCTATTTTTTCCAGGGCACTAGCCAAGCCTTCCGGGTAGCGTGTAGTTAGGGCACCGGTGGCATCTGCCAGATATTCACGACGACGAGACACGGCTAACTGGATTATGGTGGCAATAATCGGCGCCAAGATTAAGGCGACAATTCCGAGTATTAAAAACAGTTGGTTGTTGTCATTACTTTCTCGATTGTTGTTTCTCATGCCGCCCCAGAACATCCACCTGAGTACAAAATCACTCATTAAGGCGACGATCGCGACCAATCCAAACACCACCATCGCTACTCGAATATCATAGTTTTTAATATGCCCAAGTTCGTGAGCCAAGACTCCCTCTAGCTCATTGTCGTTCATCATATCCAGTAATCCTGTTGTAGCTGCCACGGCTGCATGTTTCGGGTCACGACCGGTAGCAAAAGCGTTGGGCGATGGGTCATCGATAATATAAACCCGTGGCATTGGCATGCCGGTGGCGATTGAAAGATTTTCGACAGTTCGCCACAATCTTGGATTATCAGCCTTTTCTATCTGAGTGGCATTATTAACGGATAGTGCCAGTTTATCTGAGGCGTAATAACTCCAAAAAGCGTAAGCGATTGCAAAGATTACTGCAATCAGCGTTATGGAAAAAGTATGAAAATACCATCCTATACCATAAGCAATGACTCCAATTAAAACAAAGAAGCCGAATATCAGGTAAACTGTCTTACGCTTATTGGCGGCTATGTCTGAATACATAGAATAAAATTAGAACTTTACATCAACCGGGTTTTGTACATCGGCAGCTTGAGATTGATCGACATCAAAGAACTCCCGTTGTTTAAAGCCGAGCATCTTAGCGAAAAGACTGTTCGGGAAAACTTGCATTTTGATGTTTAAATCCCTGGCCGAACCGTTATAAAAACGGCGAGAAGCTTGGATTTTATCTTCTGTATCGATTAATTCTGCCTGAAGCTGTTGAAAATTTTGGCTAGCTTTTAAATCCGGATAAGCTTCGGCGACTGCAAACAAACTTTTTAGTGTACCGCTAAGAGCATCTTCAGCTTTGGCAGCCTCGGCCGGACCCTGGGCATTCAAGGCGTTGGCGCGAGCCTCTGTGACCTTTTCGAATACGCCTTTTTCGTGCGCGGCATAACCCTTAACCGCATTTACAAGGTTGGGTATTAGATCATAGCGCCTCTTTAGCTGGACGGTGATATCGCTCCAAGCTTCATCTACCCTTACCTTTAAGCGGACAAGGCCGTTATAAGCAACAATTACGTAGAGCGCTATAAGCACGATAATTGCCACTATTATCCATACAACAACCATAATTTACTCCTTTAGTTTACCCTAATAGTATACATTGTTTTTAATCAAAAAATCCCCTTGAAATTAGGGGATTTTTATGGTCGTCTAAATCCTATTAAATGGTGCGCGGGGTGGGAATCGAACCCACACGCTCTTACGAGCAACAGATTTTAAGTCTGTCTTGGCTACCAATTACAACACCCGCGCATATCTTACTTTTTTATTTTTCCACGATGAGTAGGCTGTAAGCTATGACAATTGGGACATAGTATCCTTAAATTTTCAACTCTATTATCGGTCTTTTGTCCGTTTACATGATCGAGTTCAATAGGAATTCTACCATCCGCTGATTTTTCTGACCATCCACATAATTCGCAAACCGGGAGTTTAATACTTTCCTGTAGCAACCGCCTTTTTAGAGTATTACTCTGAACTGTACTCCCCTTAACCAACCATTTGCTAATCGGTGTTTTTGGCTTACGCGGATCAAACGTCCACCCCTTATTCCAACCTTTGCCTCGGAAATGAGTTGTATCCAGTCGAAGCTCTCTTACCCTTCGCATAATGTGATTGTAATTGCCACCAGCGGGTATGAGCTTCAGCTCAAATATAACTTGTCTGTAACTTCTGCTCTTTTTTACGGCGATGTACAATTCGTCATCTGTCCACCTACAATTTTGTGGCATACACGGATTATAGCATAATACTTACGACTACCATTTGTTAAAGTTCTGGAGGCACGTACCGGAGTCGCACCGGTGTGAAAGGTTTTGCAGACCTCTGCCTAACTCCTCGGCCAACGTGCCGTCACGTCTGTAATTATAACCTATGCATGCCGTTATATATAAACAAAGACCTCAATTATTTCGAGACCTTCTGGTGCACCAGGTAGAAAAAAGTTTCCACCTGATAAGAGATGAGATAACTCGCTGTAGAAAAATATTGAACGTTCCCTATCAAGCGTCTTTATTGGCTAAATAGGAGAGAGACATTGATTATTATGGCCTTGGATGTCTATTGAATCCAGCTAAGACAATATTCGCGATTCTTTCACCAAATTCACGATCATCAAAGTAGTAAGCGGAATGACCTAACCTAATATTGTTCCCAGATTCGGGTGTAAGTAAATAAAGCGGCGGCTCTACTGTGAAACAATCTACTTTTCCATTGGTAATTGCATCTAGGAGACTATCCTTAGTCCAAGCCACTTGTCCGATGGGAAATACATATTGGAAGTCAAGATTATCTCTATGAAACACAAATTCCTCTTCCATACCAATAAAACTATCTGGTTTTTCTAACTTTTGTACACCATCCTTACCTTCAGGTTTAAGAACTTCATATTCTGGTTGTTGTTCATTACCAATTAGTGCTTTCTCTGACATAGTTTCCCCTTTAATTTATTATAGATTGACTTATCAACATAAATATTGCAAGCATAAGCAATCAAAAAACCTCTGAGTTAACAGAGGTTATAACGCTTATGTTTGGTGCAGCAGGTACGAAAAAGTTTACACTCGATCAGAGATGAGATTGTACGTTGGAGAAAAATTTTGGAAGTACCATATCTGGAGTATCTGCGATGTAAGTGAGAGGTGGAGTTATTTTGTGCCGGCTATGTAGAAACTACCACCCTCAGTTGATAAGCTGCTTGGGGCTATCAACACCTTCGAACCGTCTGCAATCTCGGCTTTTATCAGGTTGGTATTTCCAGGGGCAAGATTGTTAACCTTTAAATTTTTGAAGGTAACTGTCGAAAAGGATGGCATTGTCGCTGGATGATCGTTAGATTGTCCGGGCGGTATAACGTCTTCTAAAATCCATTCGGCCGTACTTTGGTCCGGACTGCAGCTAACTGTAGTTTGGTAGGTGCCACCGTTAGTCATATTCGTTATACTCATTATCCAGCCACTGGCAGATTGGGTGATTGAAGCTTTGATTTGATCCCCCGTCTGCACGCTAAAAGCAGCAATTCTTGTCTGTAGCTGCGGCGCACACTCATAGAACGCATAATGCAGAACACCAGAAGCACCAAGATTAGGCCCGGTATCTTGAACTGTCCCGATTTGAATGAGGTCTTTACCAAAATTACCATATCCGCCTATACCAATCCACTCAGAAGCTCCTTCGTAATTAGGATCTGCTGTAATCGCGGGCTCGTTCCAGTCACCGCTAACGCTTGTCATATCTTTGGCTGTACCGCTGGTTCCGTACTTTAAATAACCGGCCCAGTTATTGTTTTTCCTTGTACTAATACTATAAGTGTTGGAATTGGGAGACGGAGTATTATTTTTAGTTCCAATATGTGCGCCAACCAAAGCAATCACCATAACTACAACTACAATGAATATTATCGACACCCCCCATTGCCAAGCTGGATAGTGTTTGCGGGATCTTAACCAACGCCGCTTCATAAGAGCAGTATATGCCTAACCGATGTTTTCAACAATCAACACTTCTTACTGAAATTATTAAAATTGAAATAATAATGGTGCACGATATGTGACACATTGCAAACATCTGCAATAGAGGAAAGTTTTGATAATAAGCTTAGCGAGCTTGTAGAATTATTCGGGCTATCTCCAGACTTAATCTAAGCAAGAGCTTCTTCTAACGCCTGCTTTCCTATACTTATCCAATGTTCGGATTCTTCTACATCTTCTTTGTCTATATGTTTTGCCTTGTGACCACCCAAAAACTCCATTGCAGCTCCAGCAATTGCATAATCCAACAGAACAGTTTGGTCATACCCTGCAATTCTGCCATTTGCAGATAGATATGCTTGCAAAACTCGATTTGCTCTTTCTTTTAGCGATAAGCTATTACTGCCATCCGCCAATAGACTTGAAGTCATAACTGCAAGTTCTTGAATTTTTGGGTAAACGTTTGACACGGCAAAGTCTAGAATCCATATTTTTCCATCACTGCCCTTTAAGGTATTGGTAGCTATAATGTCCCCATGCACGAAACAGTGCTCTAATTTCTTAACATCAATCGAGTCATAACGGTCAATAGCCTGGCGAGCCAATTGTTTACCTTGCTCATCAAGATATTGTTCAGTTGCTTGATACATTTGGTGTATTTGCGGTATAGCCCAAGAATCAAATACAAATGGCGGATTTAGATTTAAATTATGGATCTTAACCAACGCCGCTTCATAAGAGCAGTATATGCCTAACCGATGTTTTCAACAATCAACACTTCTTACTGAA
>DATKGW010000008.1:0-15227 GCA_035510605.1 Patescibacteria group bacterium | reverse complement strand
TTGCCAGCGTTAGACGAAGCTACAAAAACAGATTTACTCTTGGCATCAGAAGGCGCATATGGGTCTTTAACGGATAGAGGATATAGTGCAGAAGAAGTACATCGGTTACCTGTATGTCATAGGTTGGCTTCTTTTATTGTGGAATATCTGCTTGGTAAGGGTTATGAAGAAGTAGATCATGAGCTTGGCTGTAGCGGGGATGTACCAGAACATAGTTATGTAACTCTAAAAAATACTGATCAAGGTAGTGAAATTATTATCGATCCAACGTGGCAACAATTTCTTCCAAGAGGTAAAGTTATAGCAAACATGCCTAAAGTTCTTATGGGTACACGTAATAGTGTTATAGAACAGGCTCGCCGTTTTGGTGTAGATGAACCCACTACTCATATCTGGCAAAAACAAGGGTTTAAGATGACAGTTGAGCAACAAAAACGTGCAGATTTGGAAGCACAACAAGAAGCTGATCGTGCTTATAAAAGTGGGGCTTGGGAAAGATTTATGGCACAAAGTCATTAAACTTAGTCCCAAAAACTTACTAATCTTAAAACAAAAATATTTACATACCCCTAAAGTTAGTGTTCGCCAAATAATACTCCTCACTTGTTGTGGGGTATTTTATTTGGTAGACTTTTAGCCGAATTACTCAAATAATTATTAGATAACAGATTAATCTTGCTACAATCAGTGTATGGCTATTTTTAAGGCTAAGACTGAGTTCGACAGGGTATTTGAGGTGTCCATACTCTTAAAGGCCGCAGACGGCTTATTAGAGGTGATGGGGGGCATAATACTGCTTTTTATATCACCGAGAACCATAATAAATTTTGTAACCAGCTTGACGGCCAACGAACTGTCTACCGATCCGCACGATTTTATCGCTAATCACATTTTGGATTCGGCCCATGCCCTTACGGCCGGGTCTCTGTTATTTGGTGCAATATATTTACTCGCTCATGGTTTTGCCAAGATTATTTTGGTTATAGAAATTTTGCGCAGTCATTTATGGGCATATATTGGGCTAATTATTTTTACAGCGATTTTTATTGTTTATCAGGTGTACAGGATAAGTTACACGCATTCTTTGTCGCTGATTTTGCTAACTATATTTGATATCTTTATTATTTATATAACTTGGCGTGAATATAAAAAGCAGAAACCAGAACTACAAAAGGCTGCCAAAGAAGACGAGTCTGTTTAGTTTTGGTATCATAATGGATGAGTTTGCCGAAGTAGCTCAGTGGTAGAGCAGCACTTTCGTAAAGTGAAGGTCGCGGGTCCGACTCCCGCCTTCGGCTCCAGCGGGTATCGTATAACGGCTATTATGTAGCCTTCCCAAGGCTGAGACGAGGGTTCGACTCCCTCTACCCGCACCAGAACTCTGAGCGCTTCTTACTGGATCAGCAGGCTAAGAGGTATAATTAAGGGAGCTAATGTTTACAAAAAAATATTTTCAAGACAGGCCGATATTGTTTTTAAATCTCATAGTAGTGCTATTGTCTTTAATTAACATAATCGCGACTGTTCTGCGGATTAACACCAGCCACTCCATTGCCATTATCCGTTATCAGGTGGCGCTAGGGCTGGCAGGGTTCCAAAGAGCCAGCGTGTTCCAACTTTATGGTTTTGCTCTTTTAGCTTTAGTAATCACAGTAGTTGCCATAATCTTAAGCGCCAGGCTTTACACCCAAAGGCGAATGTTAAGTATTTTAATTTTATCGCTTACGATAATAGCTTTATTCTTTAATTTAATAGTCAGTGGCGCAATCCTAAACTTACAATAATGACAAACATTGAAATACCTCTAGAGCGAAACCGCGACCGCGTATATCGTTTCTTTGAGATGTTACCCGGTCTTTTAAGCTGGTTTACCTTGTCGTTACCTATTTTGCTCAGTTTAATAAGCCCGACTTTGGCGGCTTATTTTATTATTGCTTATCTGTTAATCTGGTTTATAAAAATGCTTGTTATGAACATGCGGGTTGTCCAAGGCCACCGAGTACTTAATCAAAACATGTCTTATGATTGGCCAAAGCTACTAGGTGAACTGGATAATCCGAAGCGAGCTTTTGAGCATTACGAACAAGGTGTCGCCCCGGATTGGCATCGCCACAACCTGATAGCCAACCATCTACGCCCAGCCGATAGGTTGCGCTTAAAAGATGTATATCATGTGATAATGATTGCTCATTCTATAGAAGGAGTTGAGGTGGTTGAGCCTACCATAAAAACTGTTTTGGCCAGCCATTACGATATGAAAAAGGTGATTTTACTATTGTGCTATGAGGAAAGATGTGAGCCCCTGGCCGAAGAGGTAGCCACTAGTTTAACAGATAAATACAAGCATCGTTTTTACCATATGGAAGCAATAAAACATCCGGCTCATATCCCGGACGAGATGATAGGCAAGGGCGCTAATATCACTTATGCCGGCCACCGAGCAAAGCAGATTTTAGAAGAAAAAAATATACCGTTTGGTAGCGCCATAGTTACAACACTTGACGCTGATAACAGGCCCCATCCGCAGTACTTTGCCGCCGTTACTTACGCCTATATAGCTTGTCCTGATCCGTTACATACTTCGTTTCAACCGATTACGATTTATACCAACAATATATGGGATGCTTCAGCGCCGATGCGCGTTATCGCCACCGGTAACTCATTCTGGAATATTGTTTTGGCGCTTCGACCCCATATGCTGCGTAACTTTTCAGCCCATTCACAAAGCATGCAAACACTTGTAGATACCGATTTTTGGAGTGTTCGTACGGTAGTAGAGGACGGCCACCAGTTTTGGCGCACTTATTTTAGGTACGATGGTAGACACGATGTATTACCTATAATGATCCCTGTTTATCTCGATGCCGTATTGGCCAAAACATATCCAAAAACCATCAAGGCTCAGTTCAAGCAGGTTAGACGTTGGGCTTGGGGTGCTAGCGATATAGCTTTTGTACTCCAAAAGGGTTGGCGAGATAAAAATAGGGTACCCAAAGTGGATTTGTTCTTTAAAACCATGCGCCTTATAGACAGCCATGTGTCTTGGGCTACCGCTCCGCTGCTGCTGCTCTTGGGTGGGTTTGTGCCACTTTATATTGCACCCCACTCGAGACTTAGTATCGTTGCCAACCAATTACCGGTAATGGCCAGTAGAATTCAGCTTGTGGCTATGATCGGTCTATTTATAAGCATATATATGAGTATTAGGCTGCTTCCTCCTAAACCACTGCGATATAAGACACGCCACCGCATATATATGGTTATACAGTGGGTCTATATGCCTTTTACAACGATAATATTTAACAGTTTCGCAGCTCTTAACTCCCAAACTCGCCTAATCTTCGGTTGGTACCTGGGTAAATTTGATATTACCGAAAAAGCTGTTAAAAAATATTAGTTCATTTAAGAGAGCGGTTAATGTCGCTTGGTCTTGGCATCTGTTTTTGGAAAGACAAATATCGTACAGCGGCTGCCGCATTGTATCGTTTAAGAACCTGGGTGGTGAGTATAGCTATCTTATCGGTTGAGATAGTAGGTCCGCTGATCTCTTTTAATATATGTCGCAAAACAGTATTTGTTAGTTGATGCGCTGTATCGATCGGATTTTTTAGATGGCTAACAGATTGGTAGATGCTCAAGAAAAGCTTGTCTCTTAAAAATGGCTCAATTGACCGACCGCGTTTTTGGACTCTTAGAGCCTCATCTAGTTTTATACGTTCTATAGAGGTTAGAGTGGCTCTGCAAGAGGTGCACTGTCGGCGACGCCAGGTTTGATGGTCGGCTCTCTGGGGTCGGCTGTTGGTAACTCTTGTTTCTTTACCACAATATATGCAATCCATGTCAATATATTGACATAACGCTATTATAAAACCAAGTGGAAAAAAGGACGTGTTCTGTGGAACACGTCCTTTGTAACCTTCGAACTGATCGTTAGTTCGTAGTAACCGTAGTTCGACGGATTCGACGAATACGGTTAACGAACTCCTTTGATGAGCGCAGTTCTTCGTAGAATAGTTGAAAACTGTCTAACGGTGAATTGTTACTCAAGCAAAACGCCTCGTTTAACATAAGCATAATAACATTAAACATTGAAAAAGTCAATAGCTACGATTAGTTTTCATATCTGTTGGTGCTTTGGTTAAGTGGCAGAAAACGTTATACTTGGTTCTAAGATGACACAAAAAATCAAATATTCGGTTGTTATACCTGCTTACAGTGAAGCCGCAATTATAGAAAATAATCTTAAAATAGTGGCTGAAGCATTAAAAAATGATCAAAAAAGGTACAGGGCAACAGAGATGGTGGTGGTGGCTGCTGATGGCAACGACAATACTGCCGAGCTAGCCCAGGGGCGGAGTAGTTTATTTTCTTCTTTTAAGCTTATTAAACCTGGCAAAAAGGTTGGTAAGGGTAGAGACGTACGTGAGGGTGTCTTGGCCTCAAAAGGTGATTACATCTTATTTCTCGATGCTGATTTAGCTACACCAGCTCGATATATTAAAGAAGCCTTTGATATATTAGAAGATACCGGTGCTGATCTAT
Organism: Patescibacteria group bacterium; assembly: GCA_035510605.1. GTDB lineage: Bacteria > Patescibacteriota > Saccharimonadia > Saccharimonadales > CAIOMD01 > DATKGW01. The sequence goes on along the minus strand of DATKGW010000008.1, from coordinate 10,685 downwards.
TAATTGCCGACCGACCGCTTAATAAGATTCACAATACATGGTCCAGAAGAGTCAAATCGATAGGTTCGAACCTGCTCATAAGAGTACTGGCTACTCCAGGAATCAAAGATACCCAGTGCGGTTTCAAGGCTTTTAATAAAGAAGCGGCAATCAAACTCTTTGAGCCGTTAGAAACGCTTGGTTGGGGTTTTGACGTAGAAGTTTTGGTGCGAGCTCAAGCGTTAGGATATAAAATTGCATTACTTAAGATAGATGATTGGTTTGACCCCAAAGAAGATAATATGGGCCTGGTCGGAGAATCTAGCTTCCATGCCTATACTCACACCCTAGAAGAGCTATTTAGTATTGCCTTTAAACGTTTAAGGGGTTATTACAAAAAATAAATTACATCCCTTTAAAAAAGGATTATTTATTTGAATCAACCAGATTATGTTTGGGTATATATTTTCGATATTTTATTCCGGCTAGATCTAACATCTTGCGCGAGGCGATTGTTTCTTTGGCATCGTGATATTTGTCAGACTCGTAAACTATTTCTTTAATGCCTTTTTGAATTATTACTTTGGTGCATTCATTACAAGGAAACAAGTTGCAATACATTTTTGCTCCTTCGGTGCTAGAAGGAGTATTTAGTATAGAATTTGCCTCAGCATGTACTACGTAGGGGTACTTGGTTTTTGCAAATTCACCTTTTCGATTCCAAGGCAGAACATCATCATCACAACCTCTAGGGAACCCATTGTAACCGAAGCTAATGATTATATTTTTATCACTGACTATACAAGCACCGGTTTGAGTGTTGGGGTCTTTAGAGCGTTGGGCAATAATGCGACACATTTGCATAAATGTTTCGTCCCAACTGTAATAACCCCGTCTCTTCATGTATTAATACTAACAAATAATTCTGGTGGGCTCTAGAGGATTCGAACCTCTGACCTCTTCCACGTCAAGGAAGCGCTCTAGCCAACTGAGCTAAGAGCCCTTATCGTCGGGTGACGATAAATAATTCGTTTAAAAGAACTACTGTTAATATATCAAATGACAGAGGTGAAAGGCAAGTATCCACATATGTGGATAAGATTATACTGGTAATATTAGGCTAGCGCTAGTATACTAGCTCCCACAGGTGAAGTTTTGTCAGGTGTGTTACACTGGTGGTCAGAGAGCAAAGACACAGTCTCACCACCTGTATCAGCTCCGTCGGCGGTGGCAGCGAGCGATATCGCGGCCTCATGAGTGCCCTTACAATATGCTTGTCTTTTTTTGAGATAATACTCAAGCTGCGAGGTAAGACAAGCAAAAGGGAAGTCCGGTGGAACCATCCTGACAAAGTCGGGATCCGAGACGCACGAGAATTCAGAAACGATAATGTCGTACATTCTGATGCCTCGTGCGTTTTAGTTTAGTACAATAATAGGATAAGGAGGTTAGTAACCGTGGCAGACGTATCGCTCAAAGAACTTGAAACAATGCGCCATAGTTTGGCCCACATAATGGCAGCGGCTGTAAAAAATTTATGGCCAAAAGTAAAGTTTGGAGTAGGGCCGATTATTGAAAACGGATTTTATTATGATATTGACCCTGGTGAAATGACTATCTCCGAAGAGGATTTTCCGAAAATTGAAGCAGAAATGCGAAAAATCATAGATAAAAACTGTGATTTCAAGATGAAAAAGGTAGCGATTGATGAAGCAATCAAATGGGCCGAGGATAATAACCAGATCTATAAGAAGGAATTGCTGAATGATCTAAAACGGTCCGGAACTACTTCGGTAAAAGATATGGATATTGAAGAGTTGGGCTTGCCGAGTAATGGAGATAGAGTGAGTGAGGTAACTTTATATACCATCGGTGAATTTACTGACCTATGTCGTGGTCCTCATGTAAAAGATACCAAAGACATAGGAGCGTTTAAGCTAATGCGTATAGCTGGTGCCTATTGGCGTGGCAAAGAGAATAACCCACAGATGCAACGCTTATATGGTGTGGCTTTTGCTACTCAAAAAGAACTAGATGATTATCTGGCAATGTTTGAAGAAGCAAAAAAGCGAGATCATCGCAAACTGGGTCAAGAGCTGGATCTGTTTGTATTTTCAGATTTAGTTGGCCCCGGCTTACCACTTTGGACACCACGGGGTACTGTATTAAGGAGACAGCTGGATATATTTGTTCAGGAATTGCGTAATGAGTATGGTTTTGAAGAGGTGTCAATTCCGCATATTACCAAAAAAGAACTTTATGTTAAAAGTGGTCATTGGGATAAATTCAATGATGAACTCTTTAAAATTACAACTCGTGAGGGACATGAATTTGCATTAAAACCCATGAACTGCCCACACCACACTCAAATATATAACTCTCAGCCGCGTAGTTATAGGGATTTGCCGATTCGTTATAGAGAAACCACAGCTTGTTACAGGGATGAACAATCAGGTGAATTGAACGGACTCATGCGAGTTAGGGCATTTACTCAGGACGATGCCCATATCTTTTGTAGATATAACCAAGTCAAACAAGAGATGCTGAATGTCTGGGATGTTGTAGAACAGTTTTATAGTGCCTTCGACATGAAACTGAAACTTAGGTTATCAACTCATGATCCTAAAGATATGTCGGCGTTTATGGGTGACGAAAAGACATGGAATAGTATAGAAAACGATCTTAAATCTATTGTTCAGGAAAGGGCTGGTAACAATTATGATTTAGGAGAGGGTGAGGCGGCTTTTTACGGTCCTAAATTAGATTTTATGACGCAAGATGCTCTTGGCCGTACTTGGCAGGTGGCTACTATTCAACTCGACTTTAATCAACCAGAAGGGTTTGATTTATTTTGTACCAACGAAAAAGGTGAACATGAGCGGATTTTGATGGTACATTGTGCCATTATGGGTTCATTGGAACGTTTTTTATCTATGTTTATCGAACATACTGCCGGCAAATTCCCGGTTTGGTTGGCACCAGAACAGATTAGAATAGCCACAGTGAATCAAACAGAAAAAATAGTGAAATTTGCTAAAGATTTAGCTGAACAAGCCAGTAAACTGGGCTTAAGGGTTGGTGTTGACGATGGTAATGAATCAGTCGGTAAGAAAATACGAAATGCCGAAACAATAAAGCTACCATATACTCTGGTGATTGGTGAAAAGGAGCTAGAAACTGGGACAACCATACCTCGTATGCGAAGCGATCTTGTGGTACAAGAGCCATCTCTGATAAAAATCGATAATTTCTTAAAAACTGTTGCCAACGAAGCTAAATCACGCACAACTCACACGACTATGTAGTATGGACAAATCATTCCGCGATGCAGTTTATAGGATGGTAATGGATATCCCTCAGGGAAGAGTTATAACCTACGGTCAGATAGCGGCTTTGTGCGGTCATCCCGGAGCAGCACAGGTTGTCGGCCAGATTGCTCATTTTGGCCCAGAGGATATCTCTTGGCATCGGGTAGTCAATATTAAGGGTGGCATGGCTAGTGGCTTCCCATGGGGTGGTAGGAGCGGCCAGACGGGGATGTTATCCGACGAAGGGGTTGTTGTTAAGGATAGCAAAATTAAATTAGAAGAATATCTATGGTGGCCAAAAAAATAGAGTTACTAGCCGTTATCGGACCGACCGCAAGCGGTAAAACTGCCTTGGCTATTAATATTGCTAAAAAATTTGACGGAGAAATCATCGCAGCCGATTCCAGAACGGTATATAAATATCTTGATATTGGCACGGCTAAACCCACCAGAAAGGAACAATCCGGTATACCGCATTGGGGTTTGGATTTAGCTGGTCCGGGTCAGACTTTTACAGTGGCTGATTTTAAAAAATATGCCGAAGATATGATAGAAGATATAAAAAATAGGGGTAAGCTGCCGATACTTGTCGGTGGTAGCGGCTTATATGTTGATGCAGTAATCTATAATTTTAAGCTGGCCCCGGCCAATCCAAAATTACGCAATAAATTAAGCAAACTAAGTATTGAGCAGCTGCAGGAGAAGATATTAAAAGCTGGTCTTGCAATGCCGGATAACAGACTTAATAAGCGGTATCTTATTAGGGCGATTGAAAGAGCTGACACAAAAATAGCCAAAAAACCATTGGCCAATAAAACCACAATTATAGGGTTAAATCCTTTCAAAGACGTGTTGCACGATCGAATAAAGGCTAGAGCTAACCTAATGCTCAAGGCTGATGTTTTAAAAGAAGTAAAAAAGGCCGTAGAGCTGTATGGATGGGAGTCCGAGGCTATGACCGGTGGAATATATAAAGCTTTCAGGGGTGTATTGTTGGGCGAAAAAAGTCAGGAACAAGGCCTAGCTGACTTTATTATTAGTGATCTTCACTTAGCCAAAAAGCAGATGACTTGGTTCAAACGCAATAAAGATATTATATGGTTCGAAAATTTGGATTCAGCTCTTGATTGGTTCGACCGGACTTTTAGCGGTAAACTATAACCAATGCGTTTAATTGCTTTATGGTTAGGAAAAATAGTATATTTCAGCCTTAAGATGATTGGTCGTCGGGGAGCTGCACTACCCGGATTGCTTGTTAAAAAGTTTTTTCCAAAATTTATGAGTACGTCTCTGTCGCTGTTGCCCGAGGGAGTGATTATTATTACCGGTACTAATGGCAAAACTACCAGTACTAAAATGCTAACTCACATCTTAAAATCCGAAAAAAGAGTTTTAACCAATCCTACCGGTAGCAACTTTGTTAGGGGAATTGTTGCGTCGATTGTCCAAAATTCGAACTGGTCGGGTAAACTGCCTTATGATATTGCGGTTTTTGAACTCGACGAGGCATACGCAGCTCAATTTGTTAAAGAGTTTAAGCCCAGAGCAACGATTGTTTTAAATGTTATGCGTGACCAAATGGATCGGTTTGGGGAAATTGATCACACAGCTCGGCTTATTCAGAAAGTGGTCAATAATACCACTGAATTTGTGGTCTTAAATAGAGACGATCCACGGGTACTGGCTATGGCTGAACATACTCCGGCCAAAGTTTATTATTTTGGTGTCGTTCCGGAACTTAGAAATTTATATCGTAACGATGATGAACTCCATGCGGCCGTACTGGCTACAACCAATGTGAACGCCAAAGCAGAGCTTAAACAATTAAAAAATGACGGTAACATTATCATCAAACTTGATAATAGAGAATTAACATTGCCCCTTAAAGCTAGCAGTACATATAATGCCCAAAATGCCGTGGCGGTTTGTGCCGCAGCCCTGGCATTGGATATTAGTGTTGATAATATTGCAACAAATATAGCTCAAGTAAAACCGGCTTTTGGCCGTGGCGAAAGCATTAAAGTGGGTGGTAAAAAGGTCATTTTACAGTTAGTCAAAAATCCTGGCGGCTTTAGACATGCACTTTTGAGTGGTTCGAGAATTGAGCACAACACTACAGTTATTGCCATAAATGATGATTATGCAGATGGTAGGGATGTGTCATGGTTGTGGGATGTATCTTTTGACTCTGGCGAGGGATTTTTTAATCCTATTGTGGCTTGTGGCTCAAGAGCAGCAGATATGGCTTTAAGGCTAAAATATGACAATGTTTTGGTGAATGACATACAGCCTAACCTTTCTGCCTGTCTGGAATCAACCATTGACAACACAAAAGAGGGTGGAACAATTTTGATTTATACAACCTATACCGCAATGCTGGATATACGAAAACAGTTAACTAAATTAACTGAAGTTGAGAGAATATGAAACCCATAAATATTGTGCATATATACCCCGAAGAAATGAATATATACGGCGATAATGGCAATGTATTAGTTTTACGTCAGAGGCTTTTATGGCGAGGAATACCCGCAAAAGTTCTTAATATTGGAGTGGGCGATAATTTACCGGCAGACACGAATCTTATTATTGGTGGCGGTGGACAAGATGCCGGCCAATCGATAATTGCCGAAGACCTGCAAGCAAAAGCAAAAGATCTTAAAAATCTTGCCCAAAATGGTATACCGATGTTAATGATTTGCGGAATGTATCAGATGTTTGGCCATTACTTTAAAACTCAAGACAATCACAAAATACCGGGAATAGGAATACTGGATTTGAATACAGTTGCCAGTGATGGTCGTCTAATTGGTAATATAACCGACCAAACAGAGTGGGGAGACGTGATAGGTTATGAGAATCATAGTGGGCGTACGTTTTTGGGTGATAATGTTAAATCTTTTGGGATGACAAAAAAAGGTCAAGGTAATAACGGTAAAGATAAAACCGAGGGAGCAGTTTGGAACAATGTCTTTGGATCTTATCTGCATGGCCCACTTTTGGCTAAATCACCTAATTTTGCAGATTATTTATTAAATTTAGCCATCACACAGGCAGGTAATAATATTATTTTATCTCCTTTAAATGATCAATTAGAGGCTTTAGCGGCTAAAACCGCAAAAAGCCGACCCAGGTAACGATTACAATAATATTGCGCCAAATATAGTTAGACTTGATACAATGTTTATATGATCGAACAATTGTTTGGCTCAAAGACGCGTGTAAAACTTCTGCAACTGTTTTACCAAAATCCGAATAGGTCATTTTATGTGCGCGAAATTACACGTAAGATTGATGAACAAATCAACTCTGTTAGACGTGAATTGGCTAATTTATTGAGTATAGGAATTATCACATCTGACACCAACAATAATCGCTTGTATTACGAGGTGAATCAGTCATTTAATCACTATATTGCCCTGTCGAGTATTTTTAGTGGTAAAAAAGTAAAGTTACCAAAAAAGAATAATGAAGTAAAAGAAACCGTGGGTGAGGTTACTGAACAAGAACCAGTAACGGAACAAGCTATTAAAGATCCATTTATTCAAGAATTAATGAAGGTCGGCAATGTGCGCCTGGCACTGTACACGGGGCAGTTTACACGCGATGAAATGGCTGGAGTAGATATAGTTGTAGTCGGCGATGTTAATCAAGCAGCGGTAGAGCACCTGGTTGCAGAGCTTGAACTGGCAGAAAAGAAGCAGCTTAGGTATAGCGTTTTTGACAAGGCAGAATTTATCTATCGAAAACAAGTTAACGATAGATTCGTATCAAATCTGGTGCTTGCCAAAAAGATTATATTCACAGATAAAGACAAATTGTTGTAGAGAGGGAATTTATAGATTATGGAGATACACTACTATGGTGCCAATTGCATTAAGCTGAATAATAAAAAGGCCAGTATTGTTATAGATGATAACTTGGCAGAACTAGGCTTAAAATCTGTAACACAGCCAGAAGACGTAGCGTTGTATACATTGGATAAAAAAGTAGGCGGCAAGGGGCGATTTTTAATTAATGGTCCCGGTGAATATGAGATCTCTGAAGTTTCTATAAAAGGGATTCCGGCCAGAGCTCATATAGATGAGTCGGGAACACAGGTGACAATCTACAGTTTACAAATGCAAGATTTAAAGGTAGCAGTGCTCGGGCATATTTATCCAGAGCTTAGCGATGAGCAGTTGGAGGCATTAGGAATCATTGATGTGTTAATTATACCGGTAGGTGGTAATGGTTATACGCTTGATGCTACAAGCGCGGCTCAACTTATAAAAAAGATTGAACCTAAAATTGTTATTCCGACCCATTATGCCGATAATTCTATAAAATACGAGGTTCCGCAAGCAGAGCTAAAAACGTTTTTATCTGAGATGGGGGTATCGGATCCAGAATGGATGGATTCTCTCAAAATAAAAGAATCTGAACTTGGTGATAAAACGAGAGTGGTGGTACTAAAACGTACGAACGTTAAATAGTGAAGCTATAGCTAAAAACAAAAAGTCTAAGTAATCAAACCCTTTTTCTTAAGAGTGCGAATAGCATTTGCACTAACCTGTAGTTTGATCTTTTTACCATCAACTATTATTGTTTTAGATTGAAGATTGGGTTTCCAAACCTTCTTAGTATGACGCTGCGAGAAACTGATATTATTGCCAAATTGCTTGCCCTTGCCCGTAATATCACAAGTATTCATAATTAATATTCTTTCTGAGATTCAGTAGTCAAGTCTACCCTTAAGGTTAAGATAAGTCAAGTGATGGTTTTGCTATACTTAAGAATGAATGATTAGCAATAATTCCGTCATTTTAGTAACTCTTTCTTTAGTGGTTATAGCCATTTCCATAACTGTCCATGAATTTATGCATGGATTTGTAAGTAACTTCCTTGGAGACGACACCGCCAAACAGAGTGGTAGGCTAACACTAAACCCACTTAAACACATAGATCCGTTTACAACAGTACTATTACCGGTGATATTGGTTTTGATGGGTTTACCGCCGTTTGGAGCGGCCAAACCTGTGCCATTTAATCCATTTAAACTCAAATATGATGAATTTGGAGCCGCCTTAGTCGGGTTAGCTGGTCCGTTAAGTAATTTAGTATTGGCCGTTGCTGGAGGTGTTTTGCTTCGAATAACAGGCACTCTTAACTCTGATTTATGGGTGACTTTTTGGTGGTTATTTGTGGCCATCAATTCAGGATTTTGCTTATTTAATATGATTCCATTTCCGCCACTTGATGGTTCACGAGTTTTGTATGCTTTTGCACCGCGAGCCTTGCAGAGAGTGATGATTCAAATTGAAAGCCTTGGATTTTTTGCTATAGTTATATTTATTTTGGTATTTTTTCCACTTCTAAGCCCGATTCTACAATCTTTAGATAATCATCTGATTGGTCTAGTCATAGGCAAATAACAGATAGTCACAACACCTAGATTTGCGGTATACTTGGAGGCAGCCCATCGTCAAGCATTGATTTCTGAATATTTAACGTCATTGGGAGCCTAATATTTGCTAGTCCCGTGGGACTAGCGTGAAGGCACCCACTTGGGTTCTAGCAGGAATCCAAACGGACGATGGGCTTTTAGCGGGGTGTAGCGCAGTTGGTAGCGCGTACGGCTGGGGGCCGTGAGGTCGCAGGTTCAAGCCCTGTCACCCCGACCAAAGTTAAATAAATAGGGTTAATATTATGAAAATGCTTAAAGAAAATGATGATCTTGCTGAAAAAGATGTTAACAATACATCAATTGAGACAGAATATATGCTATTTACGGACGGAGGATCACGTGGTAATCCAGGGCCATCTGCCACCGCATTTGTCGTTTTTGATATGACAGATAAAATCATTAAAAAAGACGGTACGTACATTGGTGATTCAACAAACAATCAAGCAGAATATCAAGCAGTAAAACAGGGTCTGAGTTATTTAAATCAAATTGGTGCCAGAGTCGTACATGTTTATATGGACAGTCTATTGGTAGTTAATCAAATGAAAGGTACATACAAAATAAAAAATCCTGATCTTTTTAAAGTAAAAAAGGAAGTTGATAAATTGATTGAAGGGCTTGAAAGTGTAGATTTTGTCCATATCCCCCGCGAAATGAATAGAATAGCTGATGAAAAAGTCAATAATGTACTGGATTCAAACGGCCAATAATATTTTAAGTTGTTATAATTATAGATGCTAGACTATCGACTGGTCACCCGCTTATATTTAAGTGGGAGGAAAGTCCGGGCAGCATAGGGTATGGCAGTTGTTAACGGCAACCAGGAGTAATCTTAGGGAAAGTGCCACAGAAACGATACCGCCCCGAGCTTGTCAAAGGGTAAGGGTGAAATGAGTGGGGTAAGAGCTCACAGTTCGTCGGGGTGACTCGGCGAAAAGGTAAACCCTGCCAGCTGCAAGGAGTGGACTCAAAGTCCGGTATTCCGGATTGGTTACCCATCAGAGTTCACGATTTAATCCGCTGGAGCTTCGTAGCAATGCGACGCCTAGATAGATGACCAGATAAAACAGAACCCGGCTTATGGGTAGTCTGGCAATAAAAAACTCCTCTAATAAACAAGAGGAGTTTTTTATATTGGTCGAGGATTATTTAGTTTTTACAGCTTTGATTACTTCGGCAAATGTAGTTGGTTCATTTACAGCTAGTTCAGCTAAAATTTTTCGATTTAATTTAATATTTGCCTTATTAAGGCTATTAATCAATTGACTATAGCTAAAACCATACTCTCTGGCTGCAGCATTGATACGACTGTTCCATAAACTGCGAAAAGAGCGCTTACGATTACGGCGATCACGATAGGCATACTGTAAGGCCTTTATGACTCCCTGACGGCCCATGCGTACACTACGACGGCGTGAATGAGTCATTCCTCTGGTAGCTTTATGAATTTTATGATGCTTATGGTGGGATGAAACTCCGCGTTTAACTCTCATATTTAAGCTCCGATCTTACGTTTAACGTTTCGTTTAGTCTTACCGGATAGTTCTCTAAGCCCACTATAAGTACGTTTTCTAGCCATACTCTTTTTTTCTAGAAAATGATTACCATAGCTTTTGCGGGCTAATACTTTACCATTTTTTGTAATACTGATGCGATCTTTTGTACCGCTATGATTTTTTAGCTTTGGCATTAGTGCTCCTTACTACTGTGCTTAGCTGTCTACCAGCAAACTGTGGTTGTTGATCTTGTACGATATTTTCGCCTAGATTGGCTATTAGTTTGTCCATCAGTTTGTGACCAAGTTCTTTATGGGCCAACTCTCTGCCGCGATAAATGACGCTAAGCCGTACTTTATCACCATCTGATAGGAATGAATTAACTTTTTTAAGTTTCACTGCGATATCGTGATCACTGATTTTAAGGCCAAAACGCATTTGCTTAAGCTCACTGAT
>DATKGW010000007.1:0-11407 GCA_035510605.1 Patescibacteria group bacterium | reverse complement strand
ATTTTATAAAGAAGTTTTCGGTTGGAAAATCGAAGTCTGGAATGGCGGGGAACAACCATATTGGATGGTAACCACCGGCCCGGACACCGAATTGCCGGGCATTAACGGTGGATTTGCAAAGAAAATGCCAAATGTGCCATCTGTTGTGAATACCATAATCGTGGATGATATAGACGGTTACATCAAAAAAGTCGAAGACGCTGGTGGTAAATTAATGATGCCAAAAATGGCCATCCCGGGTATGGGCTACCAAGCCTATTGCGTAGACCCAGGAGGCGTTGGCATCGGCCTCCATCAAGCCGACAACTCCGCTACCCAAGATTAATCTTCACCCAGCAATTTATTGACGCAAAAACAATATAGTTTTTGCAGTTTTCTGTACCGCCTTAACTCATATTTATAGCGGGGGTCGTTATCGTCTATTATTGGCAGACCACGTTTTTCAACAGAGAAATGTTGCTCCCCGGTTATATTGTTAGCAAATAATTTATCGATAATTTCTTGGCCGGCATAACCTATGGGTGCACTTAATTGGTCAAAAAATACTGGGCCGCAAAGCGGTGAGACCATTACTTCATAGGGGATTCTTGTTTCAGAGGGTTTTAATATGGCGTCTGTGTCGCTAGCCATGTCAATTCTATCTGTTGTTAACATTATATTTGCGAATCCCTCATCTTCATCAACTAGCCATACAAATGCCAGTTGTTTTGTGACATCTAATAACGCTGTGCAATTAGGGCACATTGTGCGTTTAATACAGTCAGAGTGCTGGTAAACATAGCAAAAGTCGCCTGGCCGTGGATGTTCTGTGGCGGGTTGTGGTGATAAATCTAACGGCTGCCACTCTTCGGTTGCTGGAACAAATACTCCATTTTGACGTATCCATTTGTAACTGTCTAATTCCCAACCATCGGCTGGTTTGATAGACTGTTCGGTTGCTACCTCAACAGGCTTTTTCTTGGCAAATTTAAAGTTGGGCAATGAATCTGCAGAGTTTGGCAGTACCCGCTGACAATACTCAAGATCCTGCAAATATTGATGTGCATGCTTGTAATTAGAAGCCTCATTATTAGCAATAAATCGCTTTAATTTTTCTGATTCTATCAACGCTTTTTCTAAAGTATATTTCTGATTGTTAGAATAACTTTCCATGATTTTCTCCAAAAATAGATTTACCGAGTATTCCTAGTATTTTAGTCATTAATATCATCTCTGTGAGGCAAATCCCAGCCAGTGTGGTTAATCCAGTCTTGATCATATGAGTGCGAGTGTGAATTATTAGGATCAATTAATTTGTTTATCCATGATATTTTTTTACACAAATCATGTGCGCAATCATGACAAATTATGGCTGTGTATTCGCCAAGCAAACCTGTTTTAATATTTTTGTTGGGGTCAAATCTATCTTCTTCATCTAGATATTCTTGTGGTATTTGGTCTACAAACATACCGTAGCTGCCATACATGTTAACTATCAAAGCATTTTTATATTGATAACTACCCTTTTCGAATGATTCTGGGAATTCTGGTACTAGCTCTTTTTGGCAGACAAAACACACATGAATATTTTCACCTTTTAATTCTGGGTTTTCTTGGTGATGTTTATGTTCGCATCCGCCGCCACAATATTTACTAGTGATAGAATCGATTCTTTTTTGCTCAAGCTCTTCGCGGTACGCATTGCTTTGTTCGTTGTAGATTTCTACCACAGTACTCCAGAATAATTTATTTTCTACAGTATCTTCCATTAATGTGTTGCTATCCCATATTTCTTCAGCGGCATTATAATTTGGGGCGAGATTGCCCTTAACGATACATTTAAGCCAAAAAGCTTCATCTTCAGCTTGCTCTTTGTTCAGTTTAGCTGGATATTTGTTGTCTTTTTGCAGAAGCTTTTGTGCCTCTGCTTGCGTTACATCTAAATTCAATCTTTGGTTGTTATTTATCGTTTCCATAATTAGCACCATTCACCTTCGTAGTCCTCTAAATCTTCATTCGAGTCTCTTGAGTACTCCTGCCATTCTTCGTCTAACTCATTGAGCCAATCATCTAGGTTTTCTGATAAATAATCACTTAATTGCATAACTTCTGCAAAACAGATTGGATTTAACCTTCTGATATTTTCTTGTTTTTCTTGCTGAATTTTGTTTAGTTTGATTAGATTTTCCATCGTGGGTCTAGGCCATCCGCATTCCATATACATATACGCAACAATCCTAGCTAAATAATCTTTTGCTAGCTCCTGGGCTTGAGCAAAAATTTCTTTATCAGGGAACAAACTATTGAGTCCGCTAATCTGATATAAAAAATCAAAATCGTCTTCGGGTGTAGGGAATAAAGCTCCAAATTCTACGCTGCCGATAAATTCATCAGTTTTACGTTTTTGGCCCAACCCTTCATATAGCTTTATTATCTTTGTATTTGCTTCGTCACTAACATTTGTCTCGGTTAATTCTATTAGTTCTTTGGCGGATTGTTTATGAAATGGGGCAACATTACCTACATAATTTAATAGTGAATCGACGAACTCATCACTTTGTTTGAATTCTTCTTTATCCGTTATCATTTTTAGAGCTATGCTCACAAACGGAGCTATATCACTATCGCTATCACTGTGGTTCCATGGTTCCTTAGCAGAGCAGCTAACCCAATAGATCAACTCTTCTTTTAATTTTGAATTAAACTCGATCATTTCTGCTTCGTTTTGACATTCTATTAAACTTTCAGCTACATAGTCGCCTAATATTTCTTCAAACTTTTCAGAGTCATAATTAGACACGTCAAAAGCTGGAAAAATGCATTCAAAATGTTCAAACGGTTTAGCCTCACGTCTATTATTTTCCATTAATCTCTCCTTAAATTGGACATGAACTACAGAATATTACATAGTATTTGTTGAGTCAATAGTACTTTATACAAAAATATAGGGCAGTTAAAAGTAATGAAGCCTTAAAATGACAAAAGTTAATTGACAATAACAGATAGTTTTGAGATTATTCTTTTTATGATAAAAAATACTTTTTTAGAACAAGTCGGACTAAATCAAAGTGAGATTAAGATTTATAAGCGTTTGTTAGATTATGGGGAATTAACGCCTCCAAGACTTGCAATGCTAACAGGGCTTACGCGTCAGAATACCTATGCTGCTCTGAAAACCTTGGTTAACAAACAGCTAATAGAAGATGTTACGAATAAAAAAAATTAAGATACCGGCTTTTGCACCCGAACAAGCTAAACGACCTGATTAATGAGCAAATTGATGAAAAAGTATTAGTCCAAAAGGCTGTGCAGGCTTCATTACCTGAAATTACAAGCCAATATTTTTTATCAAGCAATAAGCCTGGGATTACATATTTCGAAGGACTTGAAGGTATCAAAAAAATCTTTGAAGATATATTGAAGGCAAAGCCAGAAGAGGTTCAAATATTCCGTTCTGTTCTTGATGAGGTTAGATTAGATGAATTTTTGCCTGGCTATCTGAATAGGCAAGTAGCTGCTGGTATAAAAACAAGGATAATATCTCCTAAAGTTATTACCTCTGAACTATTATTTGAGGACAAGCAGTTAAATCGGGTAAGAAAATATGTTCCGGAGGAACTATTTAAAATTTATACCCAGATTGAGATGTATAACGATAACGTGGCTTTCATGGCTTATAAGAAGAGGTTGATGGGATTTGTTATTTCCAGCAAGGACGTTGCTGCATCCCTAAAGACTGTCTTTGAGTTGGTATGGCAAGCTGATTTTAAATCTAAATAATTTTAAGTATATTACCAAGGGCATTCGACGATCTCGGTATTAGGCTGCACTTCTTGAGTACCCCAAACTAGTGAGTGCTTTGTCCAGTAATCCTTGCTTTCTGGTGTTTCGTGCTCGTCCCCAGGAAAAGCTGGACTGTCAATGGCTCCTATCCAGGCGCTGACCAATTCATAACTTTCATTTTGACGCTTTTCCAAAATGATAGAGACTAGACTGGAAGGCTGCGATAACTTGGTTTTATTGAATGAAGAATAAATCTCGCGCTTCTTTCGTTTGGCGTAAACAATTACGTCACCCGGATCATTTTCTACCAAATCTGAGTTACCAACTTTGCAGCCCATATCGACGTCAAAAAGTAAGTGGTCATCGATGATATCAGTCTTCTCTAATACTTCTTTGACGTATGTTTTTAAATGCTTGGTTTCAGTAAAATGGGCAGCAGCATGTGAATTTAGCGAGTTATAATAAACCAACTTACCATTTTTTGAAGTTGTTAGAATCTTTTTATTATGCACGTTAAAAGCATACCATTAAACATAACTTACATTTTGCCCATGGAATGTTTGGCTGGGATGTTTGTTATCACCAATAAAAAGGTAGCGCGGACTTTTGGAACAATTTTTGAAAGTGTTTGGCATGGTGACTACAAAAATTTATTCTTGTTCTCGCTAAAGAGATAGTAGAATAATGCTTATGAATATCCTTTCGGTTTACTGCCACCACGAGCCGAGCTCGCTGACTAGCTCTCTAAAAAATACGGCAACTAGCATCTTAGTAGCCCAAGGACATACGGTGGTAGAGGATGATCTGTACGCCAGCGGTTTTGCTGCCAAAGCCGAAAAGTATGATTTTACGGTGTTATCAGGCAATCATTTTAACTACATGCTGGAGCAGCGATATGCGGCTAATAAAGATATGGCCTATGCGCCGGATATTAAGGCCGAAATCCAAAAATTGCTAAAAGCCGATATTATTTTGATTCATACACCAATCTGGTGGTTAAGCGTGCCAGCTTTACTCAAGGGTTGGTTCGATAGAGTGCTAACGATGGGTATAGCCTGGGACGGCGGCAAAATATACGAAAAAGGTCTGCTAAGAGGAAAAATTGCAATGCTTTGTGTGGTGGCTGGTGGCCCGCAGGAGTTTTATCAACCAGAAGGTAAACATAAAGCCACTATGGGTCAGCTTTTGCATCCGATTCACCATGGCACATTGGCTTTTTGCGGCATGGATATACTAGAGCCGTTTGTGGTTTATAACTCCTTTGGGTTAAGCGGGGCAGAGCGGGCCCAGGTACTAAAAGACTACCAGTTTCATATCGAACATCTTATAGACAGCCCAGCTTATCTGCAGAAGTATGATTAATTAGCCGCCATCTAATCGGTTATAATTAACCTTATGGAGATTAAACTCAAGAGACTGGCTCACAGTTTTATATTCTCGTTATTTATTCTTAGCGGTTTTGCGGTTAGCCTTAGTGTATACAGAATCATCATTGCGCATTCGGACCGCTATTGGTTTTTAATATGGAACTTATTATTAGCCTGGCTACCTTTGTTGTTTGCCTGGCTTTTATACAGACAAACTCCGAAAGGCCTTAGATGGTCTTGGGAAAATTTCGGCTTGTTTGCTCTGTGGCTAATCTTTTTACCGAATGCTTTTTATTTGTTTAGCGATTTTATTCACCTGCACAGTACTGGCGAAATTGGCTTGATGTACGATGTGGTATTAATCGGAACATACGCTTGGTGCGGTTTTATTTTAGGTTATTTATCTTTGTTTATGGTGCACAAAAGGGCCTTGCAACGATTCGGCCGCTTGGCCCACTGGCTGCCCATTGTCAGTTTGTTGCTCAGCGGTTTTGCCATATATCTTGGCCGTTATTTACGCTGGAACAGCTGGGATGTGATTGCCAACCCGTTTGGCCTTTTGTTTGATGTTGCAGACAGGATTGTTAATCCGGGTGAGCATATTCTAACCTTTAGTGCCACAATACTGTTCTTTGCCTTTTTGGCGGTGATTTATTATGTTTTTTGGGTTGGAACCAATACTCTGACAAATTCATCTAAAAAGTAAATTGCTTTGCATCTGTTACAATAAACTTTAGATATGGAAAGAGTTGAGCAAGCACTGCAAAAAGCAGTCAAAGAATTATTTAAAGTTGATATGGCGGTCGAGATAACCCGCCCCGAGCAGAAATTTGGTGATTTTTCTTGCAATGTAGCCTTAAAGTTGACCAAACAATTGGACCAAGAGCCCAAGCAGACGGCTCAAAAGATTGCCGATTATCTTAATTCAAGCCAAATATTTGGCTGGCTGCAAAAAGCCGATGTTGCCGGGCCTGGTTTTGTGAATATGTGGCTTAAGGATGATGTACTTAACGAAGTGCTGGATGATGCTGTAAAACAGGGGCAGAGCTATGGCCACAGCCAAAAATATGCCGGCCAGAACATCTTAGTGGAATATCTTGATCCAAACCCTTTTAAAGAAATTCATATTGGCCATGCTTATACCGGCACGGTCGGTGATGCTATCGCCAGGTTGTTTGAAGCGGCTGGTGGCAAGGTACGCCGGGTGACTTACCAAGGAGATGTTGGCTTACATGTTGCCAAGGCAATTTACGGAATTTTGCAACGGATTAATAATGACTCAAGTAAACTTGAGATAATCGCTGTAACTGACAGGCCGCGGTTTTTGGGCGAGGCGTACGCCGCCGGCGCCAAAATGTTCGAAGAAGACGAGACAGCCAAAGCCGAAATTCAAAGTTTGAATAAAAAGATTTACGACCGGAGCGATCAAAAGGTAAATAAAATTCATGAACTTGGCCGAGCTTGGAGTTTGGAATATTTTGACAAGGTTTATAAGCAATTCGATTTTACCCCTTTTGAGAAAAATTATTTAGAAGGTACGGTGGCGGCCGAAGGTTTAAAGTTGGTCAACGAACATATTGCAGACGGTGTTTTTGAAAAGAGCCAAGGGGCAATTATTTTTGACGGGGAAAAATATGGTTTGCATACCAGGGTATTTGTGACCTCCCAGGGGCTGCCGACCTACGAGGCTAAAGATCTGGGCAATGCCATGCTCAAGATGCAGGATTATAAATACGATAAATCAATTATTATTACGGCTGAGGAACAGGCCGATTACTTTAAAGTGATGCTAAAGGCCCTGGAACAGTTCGCTCCCGAACAAGCCAAGGCCACCACGCATATTCCGCATGGTATGGTCAAACTTAGTACCGGTAAGATGAGTAGCCGCAGCGGTCAGGTTATTAGAGCCCTGGATTTGTTAAAAAATGCCGAAGAAGCTGCTCAAAGAATGGCGACCGATAAAACTACTCCGGCTCATGATGTTGCGCTAGCGGCTATTAAATACGCCTTTCTAAAAAACCGGATTGGTGGCGATATTGTTTATGATGTAGAAGAATCACTAAGTTTAGAAGGCAATAGCGGCCCGTATTTGCAGTATGCCCACGCCAGAGCCCGATCGATTTTAAAGAAAGCAACCAAGACAACAACAGCTGTCAATATTACAGAATTTGATGAATTTGAGAAACATCTGTCGCTTAAAATAAGTGAATACCCGGAGGTAGTGCAAAAGGCCACGGATGAATTAATGCCGCATCATATTTGTACATATCTTTATGAACTGGCTCAAGTTTTTAACCGTTTTTACGAAAACGATAAAGTTATTGGCAGCCCGCAAGAACCATGGCGGATTAAATTAGTTACCGTCTATGCTGATGTGTTAAAGAACGGCCTGAGTCTGCTTAAAATTCCGGCTCCGGAACACATGTAAACCAAGTTGAACAGATTAAGAATTGTATTTTTAACGGCATTTTTTAGCGCTTTTTAAGTGTAAGATATAAATATGAAATTCGTTACCGATAAAAAAACTCTAACAATCGAACTTCATGGCCGGGAACAAATCTGGTCTTTAAAGGCTAAGATCGTTCTTAATAAAAAAGATGTGTTAAAGGCTGAGTTCCGGGAAGTTTTTGATGATTGGCGAAAATGGGAAGTGCGTTTACCGGGTGCCAGCGTACCTGGCAGGTTAGTAGCCGGGTCTTATTGGACGGAGGAAGGCTGGGACTTTTTGTATCTTGCCAATCCCCATGGTTTTAGAAAACCATTCGTGCATAACGTCTTATATATTGAAGCTAAAAACCAAAAATACAGCCGGGTAATTATTACCTGCGAGCCTACGCAAGCCAAGCGCGTAGTTGCTTGGGCTAAGAAATGACCTCACCTTTGTTATAATTAATTTTAATATGACAGACTTAAAACATGATGCTAGCAGCCGGTTGCTGTGGATTGATTTAGAAATGACCGGTTTGGATGTGGCCAACGATCGAATTATAGAAATTGCCGCAATAGTGACCGACTTTGATTTTAACGAGTTGGACACCTATGAATCGGTGATTTTTCAGCCGCCGGAAGTTTTAAGCCATATGAATGAATGGTCGAGAGAAGCAACGGTTGCAAATGGCCTGATTGATCGCATTCCAGCCGCCCCAAATGAACAGCATGTGGTAAATGAATTTAGCGAATTAATTAAACTTAACTTTAAGGAGCCGGCAGTTTTAGCAGGTAACAGTGTGCATTTCGATCGAGCTTTTATTAAACAATGGTGGCCGGATGTTTTTAATTTATTACACTACCGCATACTGGATGTCAGTTCGTTTAAAATCGTCATGCAGAATAAATATCATGTGATATTTAACAAAAAAGAGACTCATCGAGCTATGGATGACATCCGTGAATCAATGGCTGAACTAAAATTTTATCTGAACTATTTTACAAAGAAATAAGTGATGGATCATAAAACCGTAGAAGAATATATTTTAAGCATGCCCAACGCCAAGCTGGATTATCCGTTTGGCAAAGAGGTGGCCGTATATAAATCAAATGATAAAATGTTTGCGTTAATTGCCGAAGGTTCAGATCCTGTCCGCCTAAGCTTAAAATGCGATCCGCAACTAGCTATACTGCTGCGCGAAAAATACGAAACGGTTCTAGTGGGGTACCATCTTAATAAAAAACACTGGAATACTATTTTACTAACCGGCCAACTGCCATGGGAAGAAATCCAGGGCCTGATTAGGCACAGTTACGAATTAATCAAAGAGAACTAATCGCTGCTGACGATAAAGGCATTGGTCTGGGAATAATCATTAGCTAGCTGATTTTTTAGGGTTTTGCTACCCGAAGCGTTATAGGCTGTCTGCAATTTTGAGCGGTAAGAACCGATAAAATTGGCATAAATGGCTTGGTAGGAATCATCATATTTACCGGCATTTAGGGCATCACTCAAGGCCTTTTTATACTGGGTATCGCGGTAGGGCACTACTATTTTATCCAATTTTTTTATTCCTAATTTTGTTAGATAAGAATTTAAATTATTGGACTGCGTAGTTAACACCAGGCTGGTGGTGGCCGACTGGTTTATTATTTGCACATTATGGCTGTTTGTAGCTCCTTGTCTGGTAAGATCTATAATGTCTTGCTGGGTTGCTGCTATCTGGTAAAGCTGAGTGTTTTTACTTTTGCCGCTACCAAATATCAAATTAAAAGCTAATACAAAAATTATAATCAAAACCACAGCGCCAACTACAACTTGTATAACGCGCATTTTTGTACTACCACCAAATGCCAGTAGCTTATGGCTTTTAGGTCTATCGCTAAGGATAAAATCGTAAGAGTTTTGGTTGTTTGGTTCCATAATTTACTGTCTTTAGCATAACGAATTATCGGCTATCACTCAACGCTTGTGCTTGAATTCGTCCTCACGGTGTACAATTACAAACAGTAATGGACGCTACAGAGGATATTAAGAGCCGTCTTTCGATTGAAGATGTCGTGGGGGAATATGTTGAGCTTAAAAGAGCTGGACGTAATTTTAAGGGTTTGTCGCCGTTCAATGCCGAACGTACCCCCAGTTTTATGGTTAGCCCGGAAAAACAAATTTGGCATGATTTCAGTTCTGGCAAGGGCGGTAACATGTTCGGCTTTGTCATGGAGATGGAGGGTGTTGATTTTGTCGGAGCGTTAGAAATTTTGGCTCGCAAAGCCGGGGTGGATTTGAGCTTATACCAAAAAGGTGACAGTAAGGCTCGTCAGAAAAAAGATAAGGCTCTGGAAGCCTTGGAACTAGCTACCAAATATTATCAACAATCGCTGTTAAAAAATCAGGACGCATTGGACTATGTAATTAAAAAGCGACATTTTAATAAACAAACCCTGACTGATTTTAGGCTTGGCTATTCCCCCGATAGCGGTACGGCAATGATAAACTTTTTAACCAAGCGAAAATTTGATGAAGCAGCTATGAAGTTGGCAGGCTTAACTTATCAGCGCTACAAGGGGATAGGTGATATGTTTAGGGGCCGGATTATGATTCCGTTAATGGATGCCCAAGGGGCGCCAATTGGTTTTACCGCCCGTATTTTAGACGATGACCCGAACGCTCCCAAATACATTAATACTCCCCAGACGGTTCTTTACGATAAAAGTCGCCATGTTTTTGGTTTGCACTTGGCTAAAGACGCCATCAGGCGGGCGGGCTTTGCGGTAGTGGTAGAAGGTAATTTAGACGTAATTAGCAGCCATCAGGCTGGCTATGCCAATGTAGTAGCGACCGCCGGTACGGCTATTACTTCTTACCACTTAAAAGCGGTTCAGCGTTTTACTGACGACATCCGTTTAAGTTTTGACCAGGATCATGCCGGTATTGCCGCTGCTGAGCGGGCAATTGGTGTGGCGCAGGATATAGGTGTGCAACTATCGATTATTACTGTTCCGGGCAGTAAAGACCCTGACGAATTAATACAGAAAAACCCGGCTCTGTGGGAAAAGGCTATCCACGAACCACAATACGCTTTGGATTGGCTTTTGGAGCGTTATCAGAAGATTTATGACATTACCACAGCTCACGGCAAACGGGCTTTTAGCGACGTGTTGTTGCAAACGGTTTCTCGGCTAGAAGATAGCGTTGAACAGGATCATTATCTATTGGAACTAGCTCGCCTGACAGAGGTTGGCGAGGCGGCTGTGCGCAGCAAACTTAAAACCGTAAAAGGGGAATCTACCATACCAATCAGACGCGCCCGGACACTCAGCGTGGAGCACGTCGGTACCGATCCGACAATGTATCAAGACCAGTTACTCAGTCTTTTGGTGGCTTATCCGAGTACCAGGCGGTTGTTGGAAATGGAAACGGCACGTTTAGTTTTCAGTAGTCCGGAGCGTCAACGGGTATACGAATATGTTGAACAAAATCCTCATGTCTCGTTAAACGATGAAATACCCGATGACTTGAAAGATGTTGAGGATTATGTAAAAATATTAGTATTCAAAGCAGAGGAGCTCTATAACAGTTTTGACGCCAATGAGCGGCTGAGGGAGCTTCGGGATTTAATTCAAAAGCTAACACTTAAATATTTAAAAGAGCAAAAACAAGAACTAACAGAGGAAATCAGAACAGCAGAAGCTGCCGGTGACGAAAAAAAGGTTGCCAAATTGCTCGATGAGTTTAATAATCTTTTAAAGAAAGAATAGGTTTATTTTATAGTGTCAGACGACGATACAAACGCCCAGATTGATTTAAATGTCGCTAAAGACAAATTGCTCGAAAAGGGTAAACGAGAAGG
>DATKGW010000006.1:0-59588 GCA_035510605.1 Patescibacteria group bacterium | reverse complement strand
ATATATGGATATTTTGCCAGACAAACAACTAGCTAATTATGTGACTATACGGATTGGCGGCCCAGCCAATGAAATTATAGTTGCACATAGCGAGCAAGATATTACCGAAATCGTATCTTATGCCAAAACCAAAAATTCGCCATTGATTACTTTGGGTGCCGGCTCAAATATTGTCTTCAGGGATAATGGTTTTAGTGGAGTCGTCTTAATTAACAGGGTTATGGGCCTAGAAGTCGATGATTCCACTGGTCTAGTACATGCCGGTAGTGGTGTGTTTTGGGATGCAGTAGTCCAAAAAGCCATTGATGCCAATCTGTGCGGCATAGAATCATTATCTGCCATTCCCGGCACCGTTGGAGCTGCACCGGTAAATAACATCGGGGCCTATGGCCAAGAGATAAAAGATACTTTGGTGAGCGTACGGGCATTCGATACTTCGATAAATCAATTCATCGACATACCAAACGACCAGTGCGGATTTAGTTACCGCGATAGCCGATTTAAAACCAAAGAGCATGGCCGGTTTATTATCAGCCAGATTACTCTGCAACTAAAACCAACTCCCGAAAACTACCAGGCGCCAAACTACTCCTCGCTTATCGAGGAATTAAACAATCGTGGAATAAATATTCCCCAACCAAAATATGTGCGGCAAACTGTAATTGCACTGCGCCAAGAAAAATTACCAGATCCCGTAAGACTGGCTAACAGCGGTTCATTTTTTAAAAATCCCATTGTGCCACCCGATATAGCCAAAAGGCTCCTGCAAATTTACCCGGATATGCCGCACTATCCACAAACCGATGGTACGGAAAAGTTAGCTGCCGCTTGGCTAATTGACCAATCAGGTTTAAAAAGTTACAAGCAAAATGGTATTTGGGTTTACGATAAGCAGGCTTTGGTACTAATAAACGAATCGGCGAAGAGTTTTACCGATCTTTGGCTAATGGTCGAACACATAATCAGTACCGTCAACCAAAAATTTGGCGTAATTTTAGAACCGGAACCAGAAATAATTTAACTAAAATGAGTAGCGTATCAGATAAAGCCAGCTTTATAGCTCATATAAAAGCCGAGTCGGCCGACATTAGTACATCTGAGCTGGCTTTGATTAATAAAGCTTATGATTTTGGAGCCAAAGCCCATAAAATGCAAGTCCGGGCTAGTGGTAACGACTATTTTACAGACCACTGCGTGCCGGTGGCACGACATGTCTTAGAACTCGGTATGGATCCTACGCTAATCTGTGCAGCCCTACTCCACGACACCATAGAAGATACTAAAGTAACTATTGATGAAATTAGAAAGAATTTTGGCGATGAAATTGCCAACTTGGTAGAGGGTGTCAGCAAGTTAGACAAAGTCCAATACTTAGGTAATGAAAGATTTGTGGAATCACTCCGCAAATTTCTTATATCGGTAGCCCAGGATCTAAGAGTGGTTATATTAAAATTGGCCGACAGATGGCACAATCTGGAGACTTTGCAATATCTCGACACTGAAAGGCAAAAACACATTGCCCTGGAAAGTATCATGATTTTTGCCCCGTTAGCGTCCAGGTTGGGAATGGGTAAATTAGTCAGCACAATTAATGATCTGGCCTTCCCCTATGCCTACCCCGAAGAATACAAAAAAACCAAAACTCTAATGGACACTCAAATCAAAAAAAGTGCCAGTACAATCACAAAAATGTATAGAAATTTATCGGTTGACTTGCACACTTCTTTGGGTTATTTACCCATAATCGATAAACGCATTAAAGGAGTCTACAGCCTGTACAAAAAATTGGAAAGATATAACTGGGAGGTTGATAGAATCTACGATTTGGTAGCCCTCAGAGCTTTGGTTAATACGGTAAGTGATTGCTATAAAGCCCTGGGAGCTGTTCATGAGCATTGGCGGCCGGTACCAAATCGAATCAAAGATTTTATCGCCGTACCAAAACCAAATGGTTACCAAAGTTTGCACACCGTGGTGTTTAGCGGTGATGGTCTAAATGTAGAGATTCAAATTAGAACTGTTGCCATGCATGAATTCGATGAATACGGTATCGCCAGCCACCACAGTTATAAAATGGATCAGTTCCATTCTGGAAATTATCAGGAAAGTTTTGCTTGGGTTGCGCAGCTCAGAGAGCTTCAAAAAGCCGATTTAAGCCCGAGTGATTATTTAAAACGGCTCAGCACGGATTTTGTGCAGGATAGAATCTTTGTATTTACCCCCAAAGGTGACGTTATTGATCTACCGGTTGGGGCCACCATTTTAGATTTTGCCTATGCCGTTCATACTCAGGTTGGCGAGCACGCCAGTGGCGGCCGGATTAATGGCAAATATATGGCCCTAAAAACTCCGTTAAACAATGAAGATATCGTTGAAATAGTCACCAATTCCAAAGCTCACCCCACCGATAAATGGATAGAGCAATGCGTTACCAGTGATGCCTTAAGTCGTATTAGGCGATATAACAAAAAAGCTCGCAATCTGGCTAATAATTAATGGCTGGACGGTAGAGGAAATTGCCTGGCTAAATTTGTTACTTCTTTTTTGATTTGAGCCAGTTTTTTATCATCGTCACGACTTAGGATGGCCTGCACAATCCAAACGGCCAATTGCGGCATATGCTTTAACGTTAATCCGCGGGTAGTGATAGCCGGTGTACCTAATCGAACACCACTCGGCGTATACATTGGCAGCGGGTCATCCGGGATAACATTTTTATTAGCCGTCAGGCCGGCTTTATCAAGCGCGGTTTCGGCAATTTGGCCATTAATGCCATAACTTTTATGGACATCCAGCAACATCATATGGTTATCAGTTCCGTTAGTAACCAGTTTGACACCCTGCTTCATTAGCTCGTCGGCTAATTTTTTTGAGTTAGCAATTACATTTTTAACATAGGTTTTAAACTCCGGTTTTTGAGCCTCACGAAAACAAACGGCTTTTGCCAGAATCGTATTCATGTGCGGGCCTCCCTGTACGCCCGGGAAAACCGTGCGGTCTATCAAAGTTGGTAAGTGTTCTACGGTTTTTTCAACCGCCACCAACGGATTACTGGGTTTGCCTTTGGTCAGGATTAAGCCCGAACGTGGGCCTCTTAAAGTTTTATGTGTAGTGGTACTGACGACATGAAAACCCGAGTCAAAGGGGTTAGCCATAGCTCCACCGGCGATTAAACCGGCAATATGAGCAATATCCGCCATCAAAACTGCTCCGACTTCGTTACCGATTTCGGCAAACTTGGCATAATCCAGCGCCCGCGGGAATGACGAATAGCCGGCTAAAATAATCTTCGGCTGATGTTTTTTAGCCAGCTCGCGCAGGTTATCAAAATCAATCTCGCCCGTTTCAATATCTTTAATTTTATAATGCACATAGTTATAAAATCTGGCCAAGGCTGTATGCGGATGGCCGTGAGTTAAATGGCCGCCGTGACTTAAATCCATGGCCAGCACCGTATCGCCTGGCTCCAGCCAGGCATGGTAAACACACTCGTTGGCCTGGGCACCGGAATGAGGCTGGACATTGGCATGATCGGCTCTAAATAATTGCTTGGCGGTTTCAATGGCGATTGTTTCAACTTTGTCAGTGTTAATTTGACCGCCGTAATAACGCTTGCCCGGATAACCTTCGGAATATTTATTTGTAAATACGCTACCAAGAGCATTTAAAATATCACGGCTAACATAGTTTTCGGATGGAATCAGCTCAAAACCATCACGTTGTCGAGTTTCTTCGGCTTCTACCAACTTTTGTAATTCGGGATCGTGCAACATAACTGAAATAGTATATCACGCCCCAACGAATTGCTTTATTATTACCTTGCTTGATATAATTACCGAACGTATGAGTACAAATAACCAAAAAATAGGCCAGTTAATCTATCAAATAAGACAAGAACGCGGACTTACCCAATCGGAGTTTGCCAAACGCCTAAAAACCAGCCAATCGGCAGTTAACCGGATCGAGCAAGGCAAACAAAACTTAAGCCTCGACACCATATCCAGAGTTAGTACGGCTTTAGGGCGTAATATTGTCAGTCTTAACCCCGGTTCTCTTGGTTTTGAAATCGAGGGCGGCCATGAACTGCATGGTGAAATAATTATGAAAACATCCAAAAACGCGTCTGTGGCGTTACTGGCCGGTTCTCTACTTAATCGTGGCACGACTTATCTTGAACAAGTCCCCCAAATCGAAGAAGTTTTTAGAATTATTGAGGTCTTGCAAAGTATCGGCGTACGTGTCCGTTGGATAAAAGGTGACCTAGAAATCAAACCACCTGCCCGTTTGCAATTAGAAAATATCAACGTTGAATCGGCCAAAAAAACCCGCAGTATTATTATGCTTATGGGAGCTCTGATACACCGTTATAAAGAATTTTCATTACCTTATGCTGGTGGTTGCAGCCTCGGTAAACGGACGATTGCTGCCCACAAATATTCTCTTGAACGATTTGGTGCAAATATTAAAACCATTAGTGGTGAATATCGCGTAACCGTCAAGAAACAAGAACCCGGCCAAATTACCATGTACGAAACCGGCGATACCGCTACCGAGAACACCTTGTTTGCGGCAGCCATGGCCAAAGGCAAAACCATTATCCGCTTTGCTTCATCCAATTATATGGTCCAGGATGTTTGTCTATTTTTACAAAAAATGGGTGTTAGGATTGACGGAATCGGCACCAGCACCCTGACCGTTCACGGTGTAAGCGAAATCCATAAACGAGTTCATTATGCTGCCAGCGAAGACCCCTTAGAGGCAATGTTATTTATCACGGCAGCCGTTTTAACCAACTCAAACATCAAATTAAACAGATGCCCGATAGATTTTTTGGAACTTGAGCTTTTAAAACTTCAAAAAATGGGCTTAAAATTCACCTTTAGCCCAGAATATACAGCTAAAAACGGGCATACCAGGCTAGTCGACATCACAACTCACCACCATGGTATATTAACTGCTTTGGATGATAAAATTCACGCTATGCCATACCCCGGTATAAACATGGATAATTTACCTTTTTTCGTACCGATTGCCGCTATAGCTAAGGGTGAAACCTTAATCCATGACTGGGTTTACGAAGATAGGGCAATTTATTTTACTGAGCTTAATAAACTTGGCGCCCAGGTTCGTCTGCTGGATCCGCATCGCGTGATTGTCGCCGGGCCAACTAAATTTAAAGCCGCAGAAGTTATTTGCCCGCCCGCCTTGCGCCCAGCCGCAATAATACTGACAGCCATGTTGGCAGCACCGGGAAAATCGGTTTTGCGAAATGTGTACTCAATTAACAGAGGTTATGAATCATTGGTCGAACGGTTGCAAGAGCTTGGTGCACGCATAAACACGCTCCACGACTTATAATATATTCTCAAAAACTTGTGTTTATAAAAAACTGCAGCTAGTATCTAGTTAAAACTCCATGAAACAATATTATAAATTATTGGTACCAAGCTGGATTGAAATCATATTATTTACAGCGCTTGGTTTGTTTGTTTTGATTGCGCTAAACGCAAAAAGATTTTGGTTGTTAGCATCCGGTAATACGTTGAACTGGGTAAATAATATCGAAGGCACCGATAATTTATTTAGCAGGTTTATTAAAAATAATCTGGATAAAATAAATCCTCATGTCATTGATTTTTTTGTTTGGATAATAATCGGCTGTGTAGTGTTCGTCTTAGTCTCGGTCATGATTGCAACTATAAAAAGTGCCGATGACGAAGTCGAATTAATCCATTATTATCAAAATCCCAGTAGCCGAATACATGAAATTAACGCCTTTTTAACAAAGATTGCTGTCCGGATAGTTGGCATTTTTGGTTTAATTTTTTGGACAATTGTTTTTATTAAGTCTATTAACATCAGTCTTACTAGACATTTTTTTGTATCTGTCACTACCTTAAAAAGTCCTTCATCGTGGTTGTGGCTTGTAATGTCTGTCATCCTATATACAATTTGCATATATTCATTTGCGTTGTTGTTTAGGGTAATCATGCTAAAACCCAGAATATTCAGTGTTGAACAAGAATAATTACACCTTATTGTGATATAATTGCCCCTGTTAGCGGGTGTCGTATAACGGCTATTATGTCAGCCTTCCAAGTTGAAAACGGGAGTTCGACTCTCCCCACCCGCACCACGTCATAGTAAGCCCCGATAGCTCAGCTGGATAGAGCAGGAGACTTCTAAGCTCAAGGTCGCAGGTTCGAATCCTGCTCGGGGCACCACTTTATTGGTTTGAACTACTATTTGTTGTTATAATCCAATTATGCCTTATAAAGACCATAATAAACAATTAGAGTTCAGCAAAAACATTACAGAGAAAATAAGTAGCGATACTTAGACAGAAATAGAATCAATAGAGCTAAATTGCGACACTATGTGTCGCAGATAAAAGAGTCAACTCCGTGTACCGATTGCGGAAAACTATACCCACATTATGTGATGGACTTTGATCATCTGGATAATAAAGAGGGTCTAATTAATGAATTTGTACGAAGGTATAATAAGGATGCTTTAAATCGTGAGATAGCTAAGTGTGAAGTCGTTTGTTCTAATTGTCACCGAATACGATCTTTCAATAGATTAGTGACAAATAATAGTAGTGTAGGTTCGAGTCCTTCCCGGGGTACCACTTCATTTGGTTGAGTTTTCGATAATGACCAAGTATAATTACCCCTGTTATAGCTTTTGCTAAAACAGTGTATAAAATCAATTAAACCAAACTTTAGTTGTTTAATTGATTTAGAGAAGACGTAGCGAAAGGCGTAAGCAAGAGAGTTTACCGAACTTGCGTTAGCCGATAGTGAACGTCAACAAGGCGGGCGTAGCTCAGTTGGTCAGAGCGCCTATCTGTGGAATAGGAGGTCGTGAGTTCAAGCCTCATCGCTCGCCCCAAATAAAATAATCGACTATTGATTGGTCGATTATTTTATCTAAAAAATTACATTAGCAGCCAATAGAACTGTGGGTATCCACAGCAATCCACCGGCCAGTAGCGGCACTATAACATTATCACTGCCCTTTGGCGCAGATATTTCCGTACCGGCCAGCAGGGCGGCAGATAACAAACTATACAAAATAGGTGATAAATATATACCACTATTATTTATTGGATAGTGAGTAGCAAATGCCCAGTAGCTTAAATTCAGCGCAAATGAAATTATTAAAAAAGTAAGCGTACCGGCAATGCTTTTTCGGCAACCTCTGAATCTAAAATTCCTGGCCCTTTTAGCTAATCCTGCCCCAATCACTGCTGCAAAACCATCTGCCAAAGCCAGATGCAAAATGGCAATGGCATAAATCACATCATCCTTAAACACTAGTGCGATTACACCTATACTTATGGCATACCATATCTCGCCGTAAGTTGCCCGCTGTACGCTGTGTAGCGAATTAAATATATGTAATTTTTTGATAACGACAAGTGCGGCAACAAATAAAAGGCTTAGAATTACGATGTCATTACGGTTCATAAACAAAGGCCAAAAAGCTGCGAAAGTTGCCGCAGTAATATGAACAAACTTACGGGCTATTTCACCTTTGGTTATTTTTTTTCGCCACAACCATTCGCCTATAAGTAGTAGAGCGGCTGTGCCTGATGCTGCGAACAGCATTCCATTCATAGGTAATTATTATACTCTAATCTGCAAACATGGTCGGGGTGAGAGGACTCGAACCTCCGGCCTCAGCGTCCCGAACGCTGCGCGCTAGCCAACTGCGCCACACCCCGTTATTGGATGCAGATATACTTTATTGTACTAATAAACTAGATTATTTTGCTGATTTCTTTTGTGGTTTGGAAAAGAATAGCAAGTAAATTAATGGCAATATGCCTACGGTGTTGACCACCAATAAGACAATAAACCACACATTGTCATTTCGATGTGCGGCCCGCCAAAGAGCGAAGCCTCTTAATATTAGATCTAATATTAAGGCAGCGGCTATTGCGACTGCCAAACTCGTGTTGATTGAAATTGTATTCATGCCTGTAATATATCACAAATTGACAGCGTAAAAAGACCGGAGACAAGCTCCGCAATTTAACAAAACTACTTAAACCAAGCTTTAGCTGTTTAAGTAGTTTAAAGAAACAATAACGGTAAGCTCATAACAACTAAAAAGCTCTGCTTTTGGATTGCAGAGCGTTTTAGTTTATTGCGACGTGGTCGGGGATAGAGGACTCGAACCTCCGACCTCGCGCTCCCAAAGCGCGCGCGCTAGCCAACTGCGCCAATCCCCGAGATTTTTAAGTATTACTTCTTGCTCTCTTCGTAGTGTACAATCCTATGGCAGTTTGCGCAAAGCACCGAACACTTTTTCACCTCTTCTTTTAGTTTCTTAAAGCCTGCCCTGTAGCGAAAATCAGATATGTTAAAATCTTTTTTCTCAAGACTGTCATGATGAAAATCTAGCACTCGAAAGTCAGCTATCCCACATTTTTCGCAACGTTCATATTGTTTATATTCTTCAATCCATTTGCGATGACGATCTATTAGTAGTCTTTTGGTTTTCCTGTAACAATATCGGCATTTTTGACGACGATATATTTTTTCAGGAAGTGTCACCGCTACACCAAAGTCCGTTTCTGGGTATTGCTTATGACAATAACGACAGGTTTTAAGCATTCCTTGATTATATTTGATTTGGGTGCCATTGCAATATCCCAAAACGCTAGCCAACTGCGCCACACCCCGTTAAAACGGCATAATTGTAACAGATTAAGGGGTAATTAGCTATATTTTTCTACTTGGCGAATTCGATGGCGCGGGTTTCACGGATAACGTTTACCTTAATCGTGCCGGGGTATTGCATGGTAGATTCTATCTTGGTAGCAATATCTCGGGCTAGCTTTATGGCGCTAAGATCATCGATTTCACCGGGCTTAACAAAAATACGAACTTCTCGGCCGGCACTAATAGCGTAAGCCTTTTCGATACCGTCAAAACCGGTGGCTACGTTTTCCAGCTCCTTCATTCTTTCGGCAAAGTTCTCGCTGCTAATGTTACGGGCACCTGGGCGAGCAGCGCTAATGGCATCTACAACCCGAATAATTAAAGCCTCTACGGTTGTAGCTTCCATGTCTTCGTGGTGAGCTTCAGCGGCATGGGCAACCTCTTCCGGCACACCGTATTTACGAGCCATTTCGCCGGAAATTACATGATGCTTGCCTTCCATCTTATGGCTAAGGGCTTTGCCGATATCGTGGATCAGGGCGGCATATTTAGTGATTCTAACATCTGCCCCTAATTCTTCGGCGATAATGCCGGCCATATGAGCCATTTCGGTAGAATGCTTGAGCACGTTTTGGCCATAACTAGTGCGGAATTTTAGCTCGCCCAGATACTGCAGAATTTCGCGCGGGATTCCTACGATACCGACTTCTCGGGCAGCGTCTTCACCGGCTTGGACAACTTCTTTTTGAACTTGCTTTTGGGCTTTTTCGACAACCTCTTCGATACGTCCGGGATGTACCCGACCGTCTTTAAGCAGCATCTCCAGCGCCACCCGGGCAACCTCGCGTCGGACCGGATCAAAACTGGAAAGCACAATCATTCCAGGGGTATCATCAACCAAAACATCAACTCCGGTGGCACGTTGTAAGGCCTGGATATTTCGACCTTCTTTACCGATTATGCGGCCCTTCATTTCTTCGTCTTCGAGCTTAACGGCAGTTACGGTGCGCTCGGCAGCCACTTCGCTGGCCATCCGTTCCATCGCCGAAACGATAATCGTACCGGCGGTTTCTTCGGCCAAATCCTGGGCATCGCTTTGTAACTTAACTATTAATCCTGTTAAATCGTTTTTTATGTCACGCTCCGTCATTTGCATGAGTTTGTCGGCCGCTTCGGCTTTTGTAAGCTTGGCAACTTTTTCTAACTTATCCTGCTGCTTGGTGCGAAGTTCACGGATTTCATTCTTAAGTTCTTCAACTTCGTCTTCGCTTTTACGTAATTTTTCACTCCGGTTATCCAAGTCGTCCAGCTTTCGATCGAGTGAAGTTTCCCGGTCGAGCAAACGGCTTTCGGTTTCTTTTAATTCACGACGATGCTGTTGTTCTTCTTTGCGCGTGTCTTCGGCAATTTTGGCAGCATCTTCCTGAGCCTTTCTAGTAATAGCTGTGGACTCCTTATTGGCCTTGGCTAATTGCTTTTCGGCCTCGTCTGCTGCCGAGCCGATTTTACGGCGCATAACAACTTGGCTGGTTCCAAAACCAGCTCCAATACCAACTACAGCCAAAATGATGGCAATTACTTCCATATCTCTTCCTTTCTATCGGTGCAGATATTTTTGGTGCATCACTCTCACTTCATTAGCATCAAAATTATCTGAGTATCGAATAAAATTTAATTATCAGGTAAGGATTTTCGAAAACTTCACTTCAAATCCTAAATAATATAATACCGCTAATCATGCCAAGCTGACAATAATATTTATTTACAAGATGGTTTTAGCCGCCAAAATGTTTGGCGATAATTATTGCCAAACCGACTACCACAGCTCCAACAAGCAGCAAAAACGGCCGGATATCAAGCAGATTGTCATCCCGGGTTTCTTCGTGAATAGTCGGAATAATGTCCGACGAAGCAATGTATAGCATAAAACCGGCGCTCAACCCCAACAACACACCAATCGGTAGATCACCCAACCCACCCAAGTTAAAGGCCAATAAAGCCGCCAAAATAGTCGCCAAAGAGCTAAAAATATGCACCCAAATAACCCCACGGCGGCTCATTTTTTTAGCCAAAAGTAACCCGAAATCCCCGATTTCCCGGGGTATTTCATGTGCCGCCACTGCAATTGTGGTAACCGCCCCTGCCTGAAAATTAATCAAGAAAGCCGAGGCAATAGCTACGCCATCAAGTGCATTATGAAGCGTGTTACCAGTGATTATCAGAGGTATTGAAGTTTGCTTTTTATCTTCATCACCAACATGTTCGTGATGATGGTGAAACCAGCGCAAAAACCTCTCCAGAAAAAAGAAAACGATTAACCCAATCATGGTGCTGGTAAAAACAGTTTCCGGTTTGGCGGTTTTAATACCCTCCGGCAGAAGGTCAATAAACACGGCGGCTAGCAGACCACCGGCAGCAAAAGGAGTGGCATATTTTGCCAATCCTAAAGCAGTCTTTTTACGGCTAATCAGCAAAAAACCACCTACCAGGGAGACAATGCTGCCAATAAGAGTGAATATTAGTACGTCATAATTATTCGGCATTTTTATACTTTTTATTTCTTAGGCGGCGTTATATTGGCTTCGCCGCCATATTCGGGTACTATAATTACCTCATTTTTGCCGGCCAGCAAATTATTTATAGCCCGGGCTTGCCATTTAGCACCAACCGAACCGGCTATTGGAACATTTAGGCCATAAGCCAATGTATTGGCAACCGTTAGCCCAATCCGGAGGCCCGTAAAACTGCCCGGTCCTTTAAAGCAAACTATTCCTTGAATGTCCGCCCAATCAAAAGAATTTGTATTTAATAATTCTTTTATACGCAAGTGGATAGTTTCAACCAGCGTACGATGAGCTTCCCAGATAATCTCGTCAACTTTTTTATCATCTTTAAATAAAGCAATCTCAGCCTCTGGTTTATCGGTTCGAATCGATAAGATAATCATGCGTTTACCCCTTTTATAAGATAAGACAAATTTGCCGGATAGCATATTTTTAAAATCCGGCTATCATTACCGGTTTGGGCAATCTCTACTCTTAAGCGATCGGCCGGTAAAACATTGTCGACTATATTGGCCCATTCGATTGCTACCACAATCTTTGGGTCTTGCATCACTTCTTTAAGCTCCAAAGCTACTACGCCAGGGTCACTTAAACGGTAAAAATCAAAGTGATGAATGGCAAATTTGGAGCAATTGTAGATTTTAGAAATTGTAAAAGTCGGGCTGGTTACATCATCTTTGCTACCGGCACCGCTGGCCAGGCCTTTAACAAACACTGTTTTGCCACCACCCAAGTCACTAACCAGTTCGATTACTTCACCGCCATGCAAGTTTTTACCGATTTGCGCTGCGATTCTCTCGGTATTGCTTGAGCTTGTAGATGTAATTTGAGATTTCAAATCGGTATTCATAACAGGCATAGATTACAGCTAAAGCCCCTGACACTGCAAGCAGCCAAGTTGGTAGCGGATGAGGTGCATCAATTAAGCTTGGACTATCAACTTTTGTAACGGTTATTTTGGCGGTTTTATCCGGTTCCAACTTGGTGATTATTATATTTGCGGCATCAATTATCAAGGTAGTTGTTTGATTGTTTGTTAAGCACAAACTTTTTAAAGTACAATAAATACATAATGCTGTTCTTATCCACAAAACTGGCTGACTTACCACTTTTAAGTATCCGCAACTCGGGTCGAATCGGTACAGTTTTAGAACCGATAATTAACCCGCATAACTTACATATCGATGGCTTTTATTGCCAGACGCCTCACAGCAAAGACCGGGTAGTTTTGCTCGATATTGACATTAGAGAGTTCACTCCTGCCGGAATTATTATTGATGGCCATACCAGCTTGAGCGAACCTGATGACTTAATCCGTCTAAAACCGGTGCTGGATATTAACTTTCAACTGGTTGATAAGCCGGTACTGGCCGGTAAAAAAAGAATTGGCAAAGTTGCCGAGTATGCTATCGACAAAGAAGGTCTGTTTATTCAAAAACTCTACGTACAACCACCGGTCTGGCAAAGCATTAATCAAAACCGTTTAACCATTGACCGAACTAGTGTTATAGAAGTCACCGATAACCATATTGTAATTTCCGGTCCCGAGGTTAAAGACACTAGTAAAAAAACTGCTGCCGTACCCAAGCTGTCAACGAATTATTCGACAAGTTCTTCTTTGATTAAAGAATAGTGGTAGCCTTGGCGCATTAAATACTCAGCCAGTTTCTGATTGTCCTGGTATTTGGCCAAGTGGCGCTTTTTTACAATCAATTCTTTGAGTACCTGCCTGTCATCAATTCCGGATTCGTTTAATGCTTCATCGATAATTTCAACAGTTACTCCTTTTGATCGAAGTTCGTGTTTGATGAATGAACTGCTACGTTGTTTATTGCGACGTTGTTCAATCCACCAACGGGCAAATGACCCGTCGTTTTGGTATTTTTTTTCTTGAAAATTGAACAGCCAACCGTTTATCTCTTCGGGCTCAAGTTTTTTACGGTATAAATAATCCCTTAGCTCCTTGGCTGATCTCGGCCTAATCATCAGCCATTCTAATGTTCGCATC
Source organism: Patescibacteria group bacterium (assembly GCA_035510605.1). Lineage (GTDB taxonomy): Bacteria > Patescibacteriota > Saccharimonadia > Saccharimonadales > CAIOMD01 > DATKGW01. The sequence goes on along the minus strand of DATKGW010000006.1, from coordinate 46,344 downwards.
TTAAGCTTGCCGTCTTGAGAAAGTTTTTTGTAAACTTTTAAATCAGCTCCATCAATTTCGTCACCGGTTTTAAGCTTGGTTTGCAATAGTTGGTCTAAATTCAGTGAAAAACCATATTTTCCATCAAAAAAAACACTCACCCGCTCTGGATTTCTTATCTGCTCGGTAATACGAGTGATGCGCATACGAAATATTATTTAATCGGCAATTGTAGCTTTAAGAACTGCAGTTTCAATCTTCTTTAAAATCTCGGGGTGCTCTTTCAAATATTGCTTGGCTGATTCACGGCCCTGCCCGATTTTAACGCCTTCATACTCAAACCATGAACCGCTTTTATCAACAACTTCGTGCTGAACCGCCAAATCGAGTACATCGCCTTCGCGGCTGATTCCGACGTTATACATAATATCGAATTCGGCTTCGCGGAACGGTGGGGCAACCTTATTTTTCACGACTTTGACGCGGGCGTGATTACCAATAATTTCATCACCGTTCTTTATTTGGCCAATCCGCCGGATATCCATGCGTACCGAGGCATAAAACTTGAGGGCGTTACCGCCGGTTGTGGTCTCCGGGTTACCAAACATTATGCCAATCTTCATGCGCAATTGATTAATGAATATTACCGTACATTTGCTACGGTTAATCACACCGGTTAGTTTGCGTAAGGCTTGGCTCATCAGTCTGGCTTGTAAGCCCATATGGGCATCACCCATATCGCCTTCGATTTCAGCTTGCGGAACCAGTGCCGCGACCGAATCAACCACAATTAGATCCACTGCGTTGCTGCGCACCAAAGTTTCAACAATCTCCAAGGCCTGCTCGCCATTATCCGGTTGCGATACTAAAAAGTCTTTGATATTGACACCGATTTTTTCGGCATAGATTGGGTCCAGGGCGTTTTCGGCATCAATAAAAGCCGCCGTACCGCCTTGTTTTTGAATTTCAGCAACGGCATGTAGAGCTAGCGTTGTCTTACCGCTACTTTCCGGGCCATAAATTTCCACGATTCGACCTTTTGGTATACCACCGCCAAGGGCAATGTCCAGCCCCAGACTACCGGATGAAAAAGTTTCTATATCAATTTTTTGATCAGCCCCAAGTTGCATAATGGCGCCTTGACCAAATTGTTTCTTTATATGATCGACTGCCAACCCCAATGCCTGATCTTTACCACTTTGTTCAACCTTATCTACAGCTTTGGCTTCTTTTTTTGCCGCCATAATCTAATAATTTCCCTTCTGCTTCACTTAAAATTTAGACTGGTTTTAGTATATCAAAACCAAGACAGGGTGGGGCAAACAAAAACCCACAAAAAACGTGAGCAAAAACGCTTATGCTGGCTGTATAATGATGACAAGTATGCGCATATCAGACAGTTTGGTTGAAAAACTGCTCAAAAAGACCAAAAAAGTCACCAACGAGCAGTTGACAACACTTAAACAACAAGAGCAAAACGAAAAAAAGCCGCTCCAGGATGTGGTTATTGCCGGCAATATAGTTTCCGAAAAAGAATTAACTCAATTATTTGCCGATGAAATTGAAGTCCCCTATGTAGATATCAACCCCAAAGATATTGAACGTGAAGTCCTCCACCAGATCCCCGAGCGGATTGCCCGCCAGTATAATGTTGTGGTCTTTAAGGTTGCAGAAGACGGTACCAAAGAACTGGCCATGGAGGATCCCGACGATATCCAGGCCATCAGCTTTTTGCAAAAACAACTGGGTACTGATTTAAAAATTTATATCGCTACCAAGACCAACATTCTACAGGCGATTGATCAATACCGTGAAAATATCAGCAGCGAAATCACTCAGGTCATATCAGAAGAGGATGAAGACCAATCACAAGATGAAGAAGTCGATGAAGCCGACCTGGCCGAAGATTCACCAATTTCCCAAACCGTTAATCTGATTATAGAAGGCGCCATTAAAGCCGGTGCTTCTGATGTACATATAGAACCACGAGAAAACCACGTTTCTATACGCTATCGTGTCGACGGCATTTTGGCGGAGGTCAATAAACTACCAAAAAAAGTTCATAACGCACTGGTTTCTCGCATTAAGATTCTTTCCAATCTAAAAATTGATGAGCGACGTTCGCCTCAAGATGGTCGCTTTAAAATAGAATTAAATGGCCTGCTGTATGCCCTGCGTGTTTCAACTCTGCCGATCACCGAAGGTGAAAAAGTCGTTATGCGTATCCTAAGCGAGGGGCAAAAAGCTCTGACTCTAGAAGAACTAGGTTACTGGGGAACGGCGCTGGACACTATTAACCACGCCATCGTTCAACCACACGGCATGGTACTGATTACCGGCCCGACCGGTTCCGGAAAATCAACCAGTTTGTTCAGTATTTTAAGTATCTTAAACAAACCGGAAGTCAATATCTCGACCGTCGAAGACCCGGTGGAATATAAAATTATTGGCGCCAATCAGACACAGGTTAATCCTCAAGCCAATATGACATTCGCCAACGGTTTAAGAGCCCTGCTACGCCAAGATCCTAATATTATTATGGTCGGTGAGATCCGCGATACTGAAACTGCCGGATTGGCTGTTCAGGCTGCTCTAACCGGTCATTTGGTTTTTGCCACGCTGCACACCAATAATGCCGCAACCTGCCTACCCAGACTGCTGGACATGAGTGTTGAGCCTTTTTTGATTGCTTCGACTGTTAGGGCTGTAGTGGGCCAACGGCTAGTCCGCAAGCTTTGTCCGAACTGCCGTGAAAGTTATGTCCCCGATACGGCGACTATTAAGCAAATCGAGGAATCATTCGGCATCAATGACGCTTTGCCGATGAAACGAATACATGAGCTCGAAGCCAAGGCTCTGGAGGGTGGCATCGGTAAAACAACGCTGGCCAGTACTAATCCCAAATCTACAGCTCCCTTGTCTACCTCGGAAACTAAGATATTAAAGCTATGGAAAACCCACGAAGATGGTTGTGACGAATGTAATCACAACGGTTACCGGGGGCGAATGGGTATTTATGAGTCGCTCAATAACTCCCCTGAGATACAAAAAATGATTGTCAGTAATGCCACCAGCGAAGTTATTCAAAATCAAGCCGTCAAAGAAGGCATGCTGACTATGCAACTTGACGGTTTTATAAAAGCCCTGCGTGGCCAAACTTCCATCGAGGAAATATTGCGCGTTACTTCTGAGGAGTAAAATGCCAACATTCACATATACCGCCGTAACAAAAGAAGGTAAAACCGTCAACGGTTCTATTGACTCTACTTCTAAAGAATCATTAATGGAGTCCCTTCAACACCAAGGCTACCGGCCCCTGATTATCAAACAAAAAACCGGTTTTAAACTCGGATTAAAAATCGGTAAAAGCAATAAAGTTAAACTCAAGGACTTGGTAATATTCACCCGCCAACTGTCTACCATGATATCGGCTGGCGTCCCGCTTAACCGATCGCTTAATACGCTCCAAGTACAAGCCCAGGATAAATATTTTAAAACAGCAATATCCGAAATCGCTAAAGATATCGAGGGTGGTTCAAATTTGGGTGATGCTTTTTCCAAATATCCCAATATTTTCTCTGAAATCTATGTCAATATGGTTCGCGCCGGAGAGGCCGGCGGTATTTTAGACGAAATCCTAAAACGCTTGGCCCTGCAAGTAGAAAAAGATTCCAGCATCCGTAAAAAAATCAAGGGCGCCATGATGTACCCCATGGTAGTCGGTAGTATCACGGTGGTGGCCTTTTTTGGCATCATGATTTTTGTAATGCCTAAAATAACTTCTATAATTAACAACCTTACCCCCAACGCCAAACTACCGATATATTCTCAAATCATGATTAACACTTCTCATTTTGTCCAGAAGAATTCCCTAATTATTATCCTGACTTTTATTGTGGTTATATTCGGAGTGCGCTTTTATATCCGCTCCCCAAAAGGTAAGGTAAAATTTCACCTGCTATTGCTTAATACTCCGATTATTAAAGACGTTATTACCAAAATTGCCATCGCCCGGTTTTCGCGCACCTTTGCCTCATTAATGTCGGCCGGGGTGGGAGTTCTGGAGGCTTTGGACGTAACCGGCGGCGCAATCGGTAATAAGATTATAGAGTCAGAATTAAAAAAGGCTGCTAAAGAAGTAAAAAACGGTAAGCAGCTGTCTGAACCACTAAGCAAAAGCAAATACTTTCCACCGATTGTCAGCCAAATGCTGGCTGTCGGCGAAGAGACCGGCCAAATTGACACTATTCTTTTAAAAGTCGCTGATTTTTACGAAGAAGAAGTCGATACCGTTATAAATAGCTTAAGCGCCCTGATTGAGCCAATTATGATTGTAATACTCGGAGCTATTGTCGGTTTGATTGCCGCCAGCGTTATGGGGCCAATTGCATCCCTGAGTAAAAATATAGGCCAGTAGTTATAAGAAAGCCGTTGACAGTAGTAATGCTTATGTTTGATAATCTAGACCAGACCACACGGGTCGTTTGTTTGTGTTATCTATAAAAAAGTAAATAAGGGGGTAGGCACAAAATATGCTCAGAATGAAAAAACGACAATCAGGTTTCACTATTGTGGAACTTCTAATCGTAATCGTTGTCATCGGTATTTTGGCAGCTTTGGTTATTACTACTTTTAGTGGTGTCCAGCAGAAGGCCCGCGATACCAAGCGGCAAACAGATATCAGGGCATTATATAGTATGCTCGAGGCATTTTATGCCCAGAACGGTGGCGGATATCCAGTGCTGGTTGATTTCAATACTGCCAGTTGGCGAACAACTAATATGAAGGGTTTGGATGAAGGTGCTCTGTGTGATCCAAGTGCCAGTGCTACGACTGGTTGTGCTTTAGTATCAGCACCGGCCGCCAAGTCATATGCCTATCAGGTATGGCAAACAGATGGCACGACCGCTTGTACAGCTACTACCGGCCAGACATGCCCCAAATACACCGTGACAGCAACCCTTGAAGGAACTGTTAATGGTTCCGGTACTTATGTTAAGAATAGTTTGAATTAGCTGAAATACTGTTGTAATCATTAGCTTTTTGATGTATAAACTAAGTTATTAAGATAAAAGGATGGGCAAAATAAGTATGAGTATCAAAAAAACTAAACAATCAGGTTTCACCATTGTGGAACTGTTAATCGTAATCGTTGTCATCGGTATTTTGGCAGCCTTGGTTATTACCACCTTTAGTGGTATCCAACAGAAGGCCCGCGATACCAAGCGGCAAACAGATCTCCGTGCTCAGTATAGTATGCTCGAAGCATTCTATGCCCAGAACGGTGGCGGATATCCAGTGTTGGTTGACTTAAACACAGCCGCCTGGCGAACAACTAATATGAAGGGTCTAGACCCCAGTGCATTGTGCGATCCTAGTGCATCCAGCCAGACCGGCTGTGTCGACGTATCAGCACCGGCCTCTAAGTCATATTCTTATCAGACATGGGCAGCAGACGGCACGACCGCCTGCACAGGTGCTACTGGTACGCTTTGTCCTAAGTACACCCTGACAGCTACCCTAGAAGGTACTATCAACGGTTCCGGTACTTATGTTAAGAATAGTTTGAATTAATATCTAGGCTTAAAAAGTAAGTACAAAAACAAGCGAGTAAATAACTCGCTTGTTTTTATTTACCATAAAGGCCGCTATATCAGTTTTATGACTTAGGTGCTTATGGTTTATAATCAATCTAATATCATGGTGGAAAAAAACAGCTCCCAAGAAGGTTTTACGCTAATTGAATTAATGATTGCTATCGTGGTGTTGGGTTTGTTGACTTTGGGTACGCTTACGTTACTGGCCGGATTATTTTTTAGTGCCGGTTATATAAAAAAACAAGCCGTGGCCATGACGCTAGCTACCGACCAGATGGAATATCTAAAATCACTGCCATACGATAGTCTGGCGGTAGCTGGTGGTGATATTGTCAACTCCAATCCCTTGCCTGCCTCTTTTACTAAAACCGTCAACGGTATTACCTATACGATTACAACAGCCATAGCCTATGTTGACGACGCTTACGATGGCTGCACTTCCTACCCCAATCAAACGCTTTTGCAAACTTATTGCCGTAATTATCCACCACCTAGCGGTGCACCTGCAGAAGATCTTAACCCTATGGATTATAAAGACCTGAATGTACGTGTGTATGATAAAAATAACGCTCTTATAGCTCAGGTTGATACTGATGTATCGGCCAGGGTGGCCGAAACTTCCAGCACTACCGGCGCTTTGTTTGTAAAAGTCATAGACGGCAATGGCAATCCGGTATCCGGTGTGACTGTCCAGATTACTAACAGCACTTTCTCTCCGACCATAAATTTATCTGATTCGACAGATACAAACGGCATATCAATTTTTTATGGATTACCGCCAGATACTTCGGGCTACGATTATAACATAACGGCTTCTATGTCGGGTTACTCAACGCTAACAACTATTGTGCCATCTGGTTCATTGCAACCAAATTATTCCAACCAAAATGTTTTTACGCAGCTATCTTCTTTTGTTACATTAACTATTAAGCCGACGGGCCAGAATAGCCTGGTTATAGAGACTACCGATACCTCCGGTTCACCACTAGCCAGTGTAAAAGTTTACGTTAAGGGTGGCTATAAAAAATATACCAGCGCTGCAGATACAAACTATTATTATGACAATTACACCCCGACTGATAATCGCCCGACAACCGATAGTGGTGGCCAAACCAGTCTCACCAATCTTGTGCCCGGCCCTTATATCTTCTGTGGCGATAATGGCAGCACAAATTGTAAAATCGGTTCAACTACCTATTATCTAGCGGCAGCAGTACCTTACGGTGGAGTCAATCCGTTTAACCCCGTAAACGTACCGACCTATTTGGCTTCTAACCCTCCATCCACCACTTATGATTATGGTGGTATAGGCTATTATCAAAAAGTCCGCCTGATGTTAACAACCAATAGCAATTTCCCAAGGGTTTATAATTTGAATCCTTATGATGCCAGTCAGGCATCAGGTACTTTGAACTCCTTTGGCTTCTCAATTACCGGCGTCAATCTGCCATGTACCAGTAATGGCAGTGGCTGTGGTACAACAGTCAAGTTTTTGCAGGGCTCATCAACTTATACAGCCGCCTGTACCGGTTCATCAGCCGGTACCACATTAAATTGTACCGTTAACTTGAGTGCTGCCAGCCAGGGCAATACCCAGTTACAAATCAGCTCCGGCGGCAATACACTGACTTTGCCAAACGGTGGGCAGTTAGGAGGCATCATTGTTACACCTTAAGCCATCCAAATCCAAGCAAAAAGGCTTTACCATTGTTGAGGTCTTAATTGTTCTGGTCGTCACAGTCATAGTCGGTACGATAGCTTTCGGATTCTTTAACAGTTCTTTCGATCAGTATCTCGGATTGCAGCAGGATGGTGTCCAGTTTGGTGATATGGCACTGCAGTCGCAAAGAATTGGCGCGGTACTGCGGGGGCTAACCGGTATTAACAATGCCGCGGCTAATGATTTACAAATTTATGCCTACTTTTCACCCAATGATACATACGTATCGCTAGTTCATTACTATATTAACGGGTCGTCTCTTTTAGCGGACGTTACCCATATGACAGCCAATCCGCCGATTGGTACACTCATAAATTCTAGTAAAATAACTTATACGGTAATCGATAAGGTTTACCCGGTCAATGGGGTCAATATTTTTGATTATCTTGATGCCTCCGGTACAGCTTTGTCTTTTCCTGTTAGCGATTTAAATACCATTAAGAGCATCAAGGTTAACTTAAGTGTGCCTTCCACTGGGCCAACTGCTAACAGTTATTCCACGATATCTAACCAGGTGAGCCTTAGAAACAGAAAGACCAACCTATGAAAATCATTAATTTAAAACAATCAAAAGAGGGTTTTATCTTACCGGCTATTATTGCTTTTATGGTCGTCATCGGCATTATTTCTGTAGTAGCTATCGAGGTTATTAGCACAAATACCGGTATTATTGGCAATGGTATTAAAAGCCAGGAGGCCTTTAACATTGCCGAGGCCGGAATTAATTATTACTTATGGCATCTTAGCCATAATCCCAACGATTTTAAAGATGGCCAATCAACCCCCACCACACCGGATGCAACTTTAGGCTATGGTCCCTACACTCATAATTATGTCGACAATAATGCCATTACCGAAGGCACATTTACTTTATGGATTAACCCCCAAGGCGGTGGATCAACCATTGCCAAAATCCGTTCGATTGGTAAAGTCACCGGTTCCAACTTTACCCGCACAATTGATGCTCAAATTGGTTCACCGTCTTACGCCAGTTATGCTGTAGCGTCCGATAGTGCCCTGTGGTTTGGCAATACTGAAACCGCTGACGGGCCGGTTGAATCAAACCAAGGCATCAGAATGGACGGCCCAAATACAGATACTGTCTCTAGCAGTAATCTGACCTATGTACCATCCTACGAATTGGGCGGCGATGGCAACAGCCACGCCGGAGTATGGTGCAGCGCCAGCGTAACTTCACCGGTTAATTGCAATACCAGATCAAAGACCAACTGGCTTATGGGGGCACCTTCTTTAGATTTTAACGGTGTAACCGGCAGCTTGTGCACGATGAAGAAGACGGCTTTCTTGTCAGACTCCTCTACGGCAGCCCTGGCCAGTCAGTCCAATGCCTGTTCACAGACTCCCACTACCCGTACAGCAGCTTATCTACCCCAACGCAGTACCAGTGGCAGTTATAGCATAAGCAAAGGTTATCTTATTCAGCTCAACACCAATGGTACATACGATTTATATTACGTCAACGCCGAGAATGATACTTTGACTCCTTATACCAGCGCCCTGACTTTGCAGTCCGTAGCTACCGGTATCAGTGTCCCAAGTTCCGGTGTTATTTTTGCCGAAGACAATGTCTGGGTTAGAACCAACCCAACTTTCCATGGCCGAGTGACAATTGGTGCTGGACGTTTAGCAACATCAACTAACGCCGATATAGTCATTGCCGACGACTTGCTATACAGCACTAAAAACGGTTCCGATTCAATTGGGTTGGTGGCCGAGGATTCAGTAATTATTGCACCCTACGCTCCGCCGGCTACCGGTAGTTTTAATTTCGAAGTCGACGGAGCCATCATCGCCCAATCGGGTGAGGTTTGGTATCCTGGCACCTACCGCTCTAATTCTAATGCTTGTACCCGCGGCTGGACTAGCAGCAATCAGACTTACATCTTTTACGGGGCAATAGCTACCAGACAAACCTGGACATGGACTTGGCTTGACGGCAGTGGCTCTTGTGGTGATGCAGTAAGAGATAATACCAGTGGGCAGTATATTTCCGGTATCGAAAATAATAGCTCTCAATATGATTACAATCTGCTTTATACTCCACCGCCCAGTTTTCCGATAACCAGTACCTATAACGTATTATCATGGCGCGAGGTTCTTACCAAACCATAGCCAGCTCTCTCTTTAAACCAGTGATTTTAAGGGCAAAGTGTGGTAGAGTAATCTTGAAAACGCTTATACTTAATTACTTTTTATACAAACATGAATACTGGGCTATTTTATAAAGACAAACCGCTTTTTGGCCTTGACGTTGGTTCTAGTAGCGTCAAAGTAATGCAAATAGTAACTCAAGGTAAACACCAACAAATTATTGGCTACGGTGTAGCTGATTATGATCAAAAAGCTGTCCAAGATGGGGTTATTGTAGATCCCCTAGCCTTGGCCAAGGCCACTAAAGAACTATTTCAAAAAAATATTATCGGTGAAATTACGACTCGGCGAGTAGCTTTAAGCGTCCCTGTAGCCAGGACATACAACCGCGTGATGACACTTCCCAGTATGAGCAAAAAAGATCTGGATGAAGCCGTCCGGTTGGAGGCCGAACAATACATACCCGTAGCCCTAGAGGGGTTATATATCGATTACAGTATTACAACCGAGAACAAAGATGGTTTTGAGCTCTTGGTTGTGGCCGTACCTAAACAAATAATCGACTCCTATGTTACTTACACTAATCTGCTTGGTTTAGATATTTGCGTTCTAGAAACAACCATTGGAGCATCCAGCCGATTAGTAGCCCACGCCGAACGCAATGATATACCAACCATACTAATTGACTTCGGTTCCTTGTCGGCCGATATAACTATTTTTGACAAACAACTAATTGTCACCGGTACGGTAGCCGGTGGCGGTGATACATTCACAGAGTTAATCGGCGAAAAATTGAATGTCAGCAAACAGGTCGCCCATACAATAAAAACCAAATATGGTTTAAGTGTCAGCAAAAAACAACATGAGATAGAAGAAGCTCTAAAGCCAATCTTAAATTCCTTAAGCAAAGAAATCCGTAAGATGCTGCGTTATTATAACGAACGCACCAAAACCGAAAATAAGATTGGCCAGATCATAACACTGGGTGGTGGCGCTAATTTACCGGGCTTGTCAGAATTCCTTACCAGTGAACTGCGTATGCCTACCCGCATGTGTATCCCGTGGGACAGTCTTAGTTTTGGCAAATTACAGCCACCCAATGAAGTCGAAAAATCCTTGTATATTACCGCAGCCGGTTTGGCTTTAATAAACCCCGGAGAGATTTGGAAATGATAAATCTTTTACCGGATCAAATCAAAAAAGAAATTATTTATGGCCGGCGTAACCGGGTATTACTACATTGGATTATGTCGGTAATTATTGTAATTGCCGGTGTCGGTGGTATGACTGTTTTTGGCGAATTATTTATAAATAAAAACGTCCACACTCTGCAATCTGTTGCTAAACTTACTCAGGCCAGGATCTCCGACCAAAATTTAACATCTACCCAAACAGATATTCAAAACTTATCAAATAATTTTAAAACCGTGACACAGTTACTAAGCAAACAATTATTATTTTCCAAGTTGTTTGTAAAAATAGGTGGCATCATTCCAAATGGTGCTATTTTAAGTGGTATTACACTTTCTAATACGGATTCTGTACTGGATATTAACATAGCTTCGACAACCCGCGATACCGCTACGCAAGCTTTTGTAAATATCGGCGACCCGGCTAACGGACTCTTTGAAAAAGCCGATTTAGTGTCTGTCAGTTGTGCTCAAAGTAACTCCAGTAACAGTGGTACCATTGGTAAATATCCCTGTGTAACGGTAATCAAAGTTGTTATTAAAACTGATTCCTCATTCTACTTTTTAAATTCTATAACCGGTGGAGCAAAAAACTAATGACTGCCAAAAAGTTTTATTTTATTATGATAGGCTTACTTGCTCTTTCTATTGCCGGAGCCATCGCCATGTTATATTTTGGCAATTCACTCATGCAAAAAAATGCCAATAAGTTAGTCAACGCCAAACTTAGCAATGTTAGTGCTGATACCGAAGAACAATCTTATTTAAACGCCCGTAAAGATTTGGAAAAATACAGCTCCCTTAACGCTACCATCCAAAAAATACTACCCAAAAGTAAAGATCAGGCCCAGGCAGTCAAAGAGTTATATCAAATAGGTGATGAAACCGGCATCGTAATCGATAAGATCCAATTCCCGACTTCAACCTTAGGCCAGAAAACAGCCACCACTAGTTCTACGGCCACCACGGCTAGCTCAGCCGCCTCGGTTGTTACACAGGCTCAACCAGTCACTGGTATGCCTGGGGTCCTGGGTATTGATATTGAAATCGGCTTACTGCCGGCTTCCGGTAAATCAATCAGTTATGACAATATGATTAAATTTTTACAGAATGTAGAAGCCAACCGGCGCAGCATGCAAATTAAAAATATATCCGTCCAGGCAGATACCCAAAATGGCGGTATCACCTTTGATGCAACATTAACTATTTTTATAAAGCCATGAAACTAAAGAAAATACTCGACAAATTATTACCAATAAAAAACTTTGTAGTGCGTTATGCCGTACTTATTTTTATAGTCTGTGTAGTTGGTATTTTTAGCTTTATGACACTACTTATTGCTCATTATTCTAATCTGGAACCAACTCAGTATCAAATAGAGGATACTAAAAGCAGTCTAAAAACGTTTAAGCTCGACGATAATGCCGTACAGAAAATTAATCAGCTCCAAGATCAAAATATTAACATAGAAACCTTATTTAATAACGGTCGTGCCAACCCATTTGAATAGTATTCTAACAAATATCAAGTAATATCAAATATGTTTTAAAATTACTCGCTATTATTTTCGTTAAACTGGTCTCGGGCATTTAAAATAATCTCGGTAATATGGATTGGGTTAACGCAATATTTAAAGACAAAGTTTATTTCCTCGCCGGCTGTCTCTATAGTTAAAGACCCATATCCAAAAAGTTTTGGCAGTATACCTTTCTGCTCACTCGAAACATCTTCCACGTCTGCCATCGATAATCTGGCTACCTTATGGAATAATAATCCCGTCTGTATTATTTGAACTACACTACGGTTAGTAATTACCAATACCGTTTGCTTATAAGCTGTGGTGACAACGAACAACACAAAGCTAAAAACTAATGCCGTAAAGGCGGCCACAACCAATAGAACGGCCTTTGTTGCCGTATCACTCATTACGGTTGAATATTTAAACAATATTGCCAATGACAAGAAAAACCCCGCACACCCTACTACAGTAATCAAGTAATATTTTATAAGTACGATTATGTGCTGATGTATAGTTACAATATGTTGCTCGTTGGGCAGCAGTACTTCGGCAATCTTGCTATCCACTTTGGGTTGTAGCGTTTGTATGTTAGCTTGATTTATCATAAAAAATTACAGCAGGCTACGCTGTGATAAATCTTTTTTAGGAGTTTTACCCAGATGTTTATAGGCTTTGTGGGTCGCTTTACGGCCTCTGGGGGTTCGCTCTAAAAGCCCAATTTGTAACATGTATGGTTCGTAGAAATCTTCAATTGTCGAGCGCTCATCAGCAATTAGCGCCGCTAGCGTTTCAACGCCTACCGGGCCACCGTGATAATTATCGATTATGGCAGAAAGTAACATGCGATCGGCCGAATCTAATCCAAGTTCATCGATTTCTAACAAGTCTAAAGCCTTATGAGCTGTTGATTTATCAATAATACCATCGCCATTAACGTCGGCATAGTCACGAATGCGTTTTAGCAAGCGGTTGGCGATTCTTGGAGTCAATCGCGATCGTTCGGCAATAACATCTGTTGCTTCTGGCTTTACCTTTACTCCTAGAATCTTGGCTGAACGATTAACAATTCTACCTATTTGCTCGGGAGTATAAAATTCCAGGCGATGAACTAAACCGAATCGATCTCTAAGCGGTGCCGATAGGGCACCGGTTCGGGTGGTCGCTCCGATAATTGTAAATTTAGGTAAATCAAGTCTTAAAGACCGGGCGCTGGGACCCTTGCCAAGCATAATATCAAGCTTAAAATCTTCCATGGCGCTATATAAAACTTCTTCTACCGTACGATTTAAACGATGGATTTCATCGATAAACAAGATATCGCCATCTTGCAGATTTGTCAGTAAGCTGGCCAGATCACCAGACCGTTCTACAGCTGGGCCGCTGGTAATTCGAATCTGAGCGCCCATTTCGTTGGCGATCACACTTGCCATAGTAGTTTTGCCTAAGCCGGGTGGGCCATATAGTAAAACATGATCAATCGGCTCACCGCGTTTTTTAGCGGCAGTAATTGCCAGTTGTAAGTTCTGCTTCATTTTCTCCTGGCCAATATAATTTTTAAAATCTTTAGGCCTAAGAGTCATGTCAATTTGTTCATCAACAACATCAACATTCTTGCCATCAACTAGTCTCTCAATCATTTGGTTTTTCCTCGAAGTGCCAGTTTAACTCGTTCTTCTATCGATAATTTAGGATCTACGCCACCAAGCGCAGTGGCGGCATCTTGAGCAGAAAATCCAAGCGAAACCAAAGCTTCTTGAGCTTCATCAAACCGGTTGACAACCGGATTCGTCAAAAAAGTTGTAGCATCCGGATTTAAGCCCAAACCAACTTTATCTTTAAGGTCCACAACGATGCGCTCGGCAACTTTTTTACCTACACCACTAGCTGCTTGCAGATATTTAACATTGCCTTCGGCAATAGCAGCTCTTACTTCATTTATAGAGCCAACACTTAAAATTGCCAGCGCCATTCTTGGGCCAACACCATTTACACTTAGTAACTGCTCGAATAAACTCTTGGTGGCTGGCGACAAAAATCCGTACAGGTCGTACGTCTGCTCACGGATATGTTCATAAACGTAAACTTTAACTTCTGCACCAGTACTCAAATGACCCCAATCTTCTTGTGGTACCCATAAACCGTAGCCAACTCCAGCCACATTAAGTACCACCACCTCGCCAAGTTGTTCGGTAACTTTACCGGTTAGAGTCGATATCATCTTTTTAAGTATAACAAAGAGGCGGTAGCATGCGTGAGGGCAGCCGCCAAGGCATCGGCACAATCATCTTGTTTAGGCCTCTCTTTTAACCCCAAAAATACCCGCACCATCTCCTGTATTTGAGCTTTATCGGCCCGCCCATAACCGGTTAAGGATTGTTTAATTTGCAGTGGGGTATATTCGGCCATTTTTAGTTTATTTAAAGAGCCGGCCAGCATTATCACACCCCTGGCATGGCTGACTGATATGGCTGTCGTTACGTTTTTGGCAAAATACAGCTTTTCAATCACCATGACTTCTGGCTTATGCTGCTTAATTAATTCTTGAACGCTCTCGTAAATAGTTTTAAGTCTGAGCTCCAGTGCTTGGTTGGCCGGAGTTTTTATGATGCCGGCATCAATAAGTAAATGTTTGTGGCCATCACTTTCAATGACGCCGAAACCAACTGTTGCCGTCCCCGGGTCAATACCCAGAATTTTCATTTAGCTTACCTCAACACCTTCGGCGATATCAAAATTGGTGTGCGTCGCCACTACATCATCAAGTTCTTCTAACGCATCGAGCAAATTAACGATTTTTTTGGCGGTATCTTGATCGGCTATTTCAATTGTGTTCTTTGGTACATAAGTTAATTCGGCTTCTTCAATTGTGAGTCCCTGTGAGGCGATTTCACCGCGCACTTTGGCAAGCTGTTTCGGATCGGTATAAACCGTTATACCGCCATCTTCTTCGGTTGCATCTTCGGCTCCAGCATCCAGTACTTTTAAGATCGCTTCGTCTCCAGTATCTTTCAGTCTAATCTGACCTTTGCGGTCAAATAAAAACGATACGGCACCGGATTCTGCCAAATTTCCACCTTTTTTTACAAACACATTGCGTACTTCCGGATGTGTCCGGTTGATGTTATCGGTGGCGCATTCCACCAGAATGCCGACGCCACCCGGGCCATAACCCTCATACATGACCTCTTGCAGAGTGGCGGCGTTTTTATCAGAAGCTCTTTGAATAGCCCGCTCGATATTAGCCATCGGCATGTTAGCCGCCCTGGCTTTTTCCATTGCCATAGCCAAAGATGGATTCATTTTAGAATCTGAACCACCACGAGCAGCAATAGCTATTTGGTTACCAATGCGGGTAAACAGTGCGCCCCGTTTAGCATCATTTAAACCCTTTTGACGTTTAATTGTTGACCATTTAGAATGTCCGGACATAAAAAATCAAGCCTCACTAGTTGTTCTTGCTTTTATTCTAACAGATGCAGCTCGTTTTTGAGCCCAATAGTAATTATGATAATAATTACGTATAAAACTAACAAGCTGCTTATATCAATGCTGGCCCTGTCTTGAGCTGCTGGGCGTTTGGCAAACCAAGCCAGTAAATTGAGATTTGACTAAGAATTGATTCAATAATTAGTCGTTGGCTGTACGGTTGGAAGTTGGATACAGCCCTTTAGCGGCGATAAGTAATGTGCCCGATAGTGCGATACAAGCTCCGATAACCATTACAGTCCATAAATTATGCTTAGGTGTATCACCCAAAAAAAGCAAGCCGATAATAATTGGCACGACTGTTTCAAAAGTTATCATTACGGCGCTAACTATGGTAGCTAGATTTCTCTGAAGCGCCATGGTGAATAGAAGTAAACCGATTATCCCGTAGGCAACAAGCGCCACAAACAGAAAACTAAAAAACGTATGCCAATAGGGTTGCGAAAATTTAAGCATCCTGCCGGTAACGGTAGTGCCGCCAAAAGAAAGCCCGGCAATAGCAGCCAGTACTATAGTTGCAGATTGATCTTTCTTTTTTACAAAAATTACGCCAATAATACCAAACAAAATCGGGCCGAGTATTATTATTGTTTGTACTAAACCCCTCACATTAACCGAGGTTTCTGGTGCGGCAGTGGTAGCTAATAATGATAAACCTGCAATTGTTAGGGCAATCGCACAAATTATTGTAGTAGTAAATTTTTTATGGAATATAAATCTCTCTACAATCGCCGTTATTACGACACTAAATGCGATAATCGGCTGGACTACAAATAATGGTAAATTATGTACGGCTATAAGCGTAAACACCCATGCCAAGATATCTAAAATTATCCCGACCAAATACGGCCAATCTTTTAGTAAACGAAATAAAAACTTCACGTTTAGCGAAAATGTTATCTTTTCTTTGTCGGCACTCACTTTTTGTAAAACTGCCGCGATGCCATTGCATAAGGCGCAACCGAATGCCGCTAATAACGCTAAATATAAGATCATTTACTTATAGTATCAGGCTTAGCTTAATTATTATTACAGCAGTACTTTTATCGTCAGTGGCTTAGAATGAGATATCATAAATTGATGGATATATTGTTATGGCTGTTGCCCATGCTTCTGATTATCCCGCTGCTTATATTTTGGTATGAAATGCTAAGCCACGCCATAAAAAGCAATATACCCAATAAACAATTTTGGCTTATGTTCTTGATTGTTGGCAGCCTGATAGGTGCGGTTGTTTACTATATAGAAATCTACAGGGATTTTAATTAGGCGGAAATATAAACTTGGAAGGCCACAATAGACACTATTGCAACCGAAATTAAAGTAGGCGTATACATTATGAACTTTTGGTGTGACTATTATTTTTTAGAAATTCTCGTATTGATAAGGCAAGAACTGGAAGACTCAAAACACCGGTTAAGTATTGGGCTATGCTTGTAGTCTCCCCGGGCTTAAAAATATCATGAAAGAATAAAAAATCTACAAATAAAAAGCCAACAATTAAAATAATACTAATTAGTTTTTTTATAACACTATTTTACTAAAGTGTCGCAACTTAATTAAACAATCACCAAGGACAACTTTTTAGCTCGGAGTTTGGTTCAATCTCCTGACTACCCCAAACAAATGCATGTGTACTCCAATAAGGTTTGCTCTCGAGAGTTGCATGTGGCTGTTGTGGGAATGGCGGGTCATCCCAAGTACCAATCCAAACACTTGAAAGTTGATAAGTTTCGTCCGTATTAGCCACTAACGCTACCGAGAGATTTGTGCTGGGCTGTGCAGAGCGAGATTTTGTAAAAGGTACATATCCTTGCTCAGAACGGTTTTTACGAATAGCATATACAATCTCATCAGATTCATTAGTTTCTAACACATCTGATGTTCCAATAGGCCGACCCATATCAACGTCAAACTCAAGGTTATCATTATCTAAATCTCTATTCTCTAGTACCTCAATAACTAGTTCTCGTAGACCTAGAGTATCTGCAAAGTGTGTTGATGCGTGGGAATTTACCGAATCATAATAGATTCGTTTTTTGTTTTTGGACAAGCACAGTAATTCTGTCATCCTATAACTATAACAAAAAGAGCCTTACGGCTCTCAGTTGCGATAGTATTTCACTAAGTATAGATTGGAGGGCCATAGTAGATGCTATCGCAACTAAAATTCAATTGAATCAGTTAACCGTATAATTCACTATGAGAGCCAATAAGTGCAAAAATTATCATCTCTTGACCCCGCATAATATAAAGTGCTCTTATATCTCCGTTAACATTCATACTCCAGTAACCCTTGTAGATTCCCTTAAGTGGATGAATACGTAATATGGAATTAGTCGGGTCGATCGCAAATAACTGTACTTTTTCATCAAATTGATTCTGAAATTTAATAGGCAGTTTTTTATATTGCTTCTTAAATTTTGGCATGTACTGAATTGTCATGATAAAACTATTTTTTAAGGTCTACTAAGAAATCTTCAACATTATCAAACTTCTTACTTATATTTCCTGATTTTAATTCATTTTCGACTTCAGCTATTAGTTTTTCTAGATTTGGAGTAATGGGCTCTGGTGCGAATAACTCAATACGTCGAGTTGCTACAACTTGTCTTAAGTAAGCATTTACCAGAGAACTTATAGTAAGACCAGCGCTCTTCGCTACTTCTTGAGCGGAGTCCTTCAGATCTTTATCTAATTTTACGCTAATAACTGTATTCATACTACCAAGTATATACCTAGTAGTTTATATGTCAAGTAATATCCATAATTTAAACGATCATAAAATCGTTTAAGCATAAATATATTGGAGGGCCCAGTGGGACTCGGACCCACGACACCCTGCTTAAAAGGCAGGTGCTCTAACCAACTGAGCTATGGGCCCCCATTTGGCTTTAACAGCAATAAGCTTAAAAAGCATTGTTATTCTCTCTTATTTACGACGTTTTGTCAATCTGTTAGTAAGAGTTACAAGGCATGGTGTTTGCGACCCGGTTTATGATTGCGGGTACGTTTTGTCCAAAGATAAAACACACTTACCAATAATCCGGCAGCTATGGCAAATTCAAAAAAAGGATTTAGCAATGAATATAGATGAGAATTTTGAATATTATTCTGCATATTGCTTGGTAACATCGCCGTTACCAGCATAAAACAGATTAAAACTGCGGCGGCGGCAGGGATAATCTGTAAAATCCGCCCCGCTCCGATGCTTTTTCGATAAATCAGTAAAACAATTAACGGTGCAATCACCAACAAGAAAATCTGAACGTAGCTGTAAAGCGGCACATTAACGGTAACTATCGAATTTATAATTTGGGTTACATCTTTCGCCGCTAGTGTCGCGAGCAGGTCTCCGGCACACAAAGTCAGCAAAATATATACCGCGTTACTGCCTAATAATAGAGGCATGGCACCAAAAACTACGGCGACAATACCTAAAAGTACCGGTGCGTTCATAAGCACTAGCATAACATCTAACTAATTAATTTTAATAGGGTCGCCAATATGAATATCAAGCTCATTAAAGGTATTGGCTGGCACCTCTATGACATAACGGCTTGGCGAACCGGCACCAAAAGTCTGTGGATAAGAACCAGGAGTCGCATCGGTTTTGATGTAAATAATCTGATTATTGCTGTTTAGCCAGGCCATATCAATATCAAAACGCATGTCTATCATCCACATCCGCCAATCGCCTAAGGTTTTAAAATCAAACAACATGCCGCTGTTTTTTGGCAGATTATACCTATCAGAAAGCCCCTTTTCCCTTGTTTTGTCAGTATCAGCAACCTCTAACGTAAAAACCGTATTGCCAATTTTTACATCTTTAAAATGGGTTTGGTTGCGTTCGATAGCCACTAAAACACCTATGGTAAAAATCAAAACAATGAAAACAACCATAACCAAAAAAGAGGTTATCCTGCTTTTTTTAGGCGCCGACTCGGTCTTTTCTGTGAGTTTGTTTGGCATTTTTTTCTACGTATTCAATTATTTTTGAAGCAACGTCCCTACCCGTAACTTTTTCTATCCCAAAGCCCGGGCTGACATTTACTTCCAAAATCAGTGGCCCACGGTCTGACCTAACCATATCTACACCACAAATCTGGAGGCCCATGGCCCGCGCAGCTTTCAAGGCTGTTCTTTTTTCTTCGTCAGTTAGTTTTACAAGCGAGCCTTCGGCACCTTGGTGTAAGTTAGATCTAAAATCGTCGTCCAAACTCTGTCTCTTCATGCTGGCGACTACCTGGCCGCCAACAATAAAGACCCTAATATCCGTGCCGGCGCTTTCGGTGATAAATTCTTGCACCAAAAAGCTCACGCCTTCTACATAAAAGGCTTGCATCACGGCCTGGGCTGCTTTTCTGGTTTCGGCCAACACCACGCCTTTGCCATGGGTACCACGGGCAACTTTAATAACAACCGGCGGCCCGCCAACTTGCTCTAAAACGTCTTCTATCTCTGCCGTTTCGCGGGAAAAAACAGTTTTAGGAATACCAACACCAGATTTAGCTAAAATTTGTAAGCAGCGCAATTTATCTCTTGAGCGAACTAAAGCAATTGATTTAGTGGTGGTGTAAACGCCCATCATTTCGAACTGCCTAACGATAGCCGAACCATACTTGGTATAGCTAGAGGCAATTCTTGGAATTATTACATCGGCATCAGAAATATCTTCGCCTTCGTAGCGAACGCGCGGCTTATCTTGTTCTACGCTTATATAACACTTGGCATAGTCCACTACTCGAACTTCGTGGCCGCGGTCAATAGCTTCTTGCTTAAGACGTTTGGTAGAAAAGTTACCTGGCCCTTTAGAAAGTATTACTATTTTCATAATTTTTACATTCTTAATCTTAGCAGGCTTTGACCTGCAATTTATGTATATTCTTTTTAGCTACATCAACCACAAATCGCCCATGTAACAACTTTCTGCCCAGAAGAATTGCATATTTGTTACGAGAGCGATTGGCTAAAGAAAATTTGGCCCTAAAAGTTTGCGAACCCATAGTGATCTTAAGCGCTACTCTATACCTTTGTTGAATGTGCCCAAATGAGTTGCGGATTCTGGCAACCTCGTATTTTTTAGCAACTATCTCTTGGCCTGTATAAAAAGAACTTTGTTTGTTAAAAAGAGTAAAGTATAAAATTCCATCTTCTTCTCTGATATTGCTGGCCCAGATGACACTAAAGGTCGCACCGGTATCAATTTTTGCAGATATCTTAAATACGCCCGCATCAGGCAGGTTAATGCACTCAACGGTGCCAATGTTGTGAATTTCTCGCTTAACCATACAATTACTCTTTAAATTTAAGTAAAACTGCTTAAATCTAGCTCATTTAAAAAGTCACTATAAAATAGCATTTTTTTAGCATATTGTCAATGGTAGGTTCGTCTAATTTCATCTGTTGTGGTGCAAGACTCTAATAAACGCAAACGCAATGGCTACAATAAGTATTAAAAGTATCATGATTAACATTGGTATAAAGCCAGATTGATCTTTTCGGCTCATTTAGATGATTATTGCGCTTAAGTTAACTTTTGTCTAGCTAAAGAAGCTGTGTTTGCCGCTATCTTTTTTGAACTCTTCTAGCAGTTCTTTTTGGTGTTTACTTAACTTTTGGGGTATTTCTACCTCTAAAGTTACTATGTGTGCACCTCGACCCTCACCCTTTAAATGCGGCACGCCGTGGCCGGATAATTTAAAGTCGGACCCACTCTGGGTGCCGGCCGGTACTTTCATCTTAATGGGACCGTCAACGGTATCTACCTTAATTTCGCCACCCAGCACTGCCGTAACCATATCTATGCCCTCGTGGGAGAGTATCAAAACACCTTCTCGGGTAAACTTTTTGTGCGGTCTTACCCTTACGTGAACATACAGATCACCCTTGGGGCCGTTTAAAATAGCCTCGCCGTGTTCGCGTAATCGAATGGTCGCCCCATCGTCGATACCGGCCGGGATTTTTAGTTCGACCGTCACATCTTTGCGTTTTACGCCCTTGCCACTGCAAACCGAACAGTTTTTCTCCGGTTTTTTGCCGGTACCATGGCAAGTCGGGCAAACGCTTTGCTGCTGAATATTGCCAAAAATCGTCCGTGTAACAGATACGACTTGGCCTGAGCCTTTGCAGGTGTCGCATGTGACCAGTTCATATCCCGGCTCAACGCCGCTGCTTTTACAATGGTCACATTCGGCTTCGATATTCAGTTTCAAGGATTTTTCGACGCCAAAAACCGCTTCTTCGAAGCTTAAATCAATTACCGTTTCTATATCCCGGCCACGGCGAGAACGTTGTTGTTGGCGCTGGCCGCCGCCGAAAAAACTGCCGAATATGTCGCCCAGGCCCATATCACCGAAGTCGAAGTTAATATTTTGGCCTTGAAATCCGCCAAAATTATTAAAATCAAAGCCGCCCGCACCGCTCGGGCCGCCATTACCGCCAACACCAGCATGGCCGAACTGGTCATAACGTTTACGTTTTTCGCTGTCCTTTAAAACTTCGTAAGCTTCGTTTATCTCTTTAAACTTGGTTTCGTCGCCACCTTCTTTATCGGGATGATGAAGCACGGCTAACCGGCGAAACGCCTTTTTTATCTCGTCGGCGCTCGCATCTTTACCTACTCCCAGTATTTCGTAATAATCCCGCTTGGTCATACTAACTTATTGTACGTTTGGGGCTTCGATATCAGAGGCGATTGCGGCTGCAGCACCTAGTTCTTGGAATGCTTGATTAACCTTTGTCACATCTATAACTTCCCTTTTGTGCAATTTATAACCATCATCGGTACGATCAATTTCTAAAGCATACAGATTATCTAATCCTAATTCGTGTCTGTTTATTAAAGACATTTCTACTCCTTGTTATCACTATTAAATTCTCTCTGTCAATACTAGTATATCAGCCAAAGTCTGCCGCATAACGATCATTATTTCTCCTGCTTATCATCGTCGACGACTTCGCCCTCTACCGGGCCCTCTTTGTCGTCTTTTTTATCCTCATCAGACTTTGCATCTTCGGCCGGTTTACTGGCTTGCTCGTACAGTTTGGCGCCAATCGGCATAATCTTATTACTAAGTTCTTTGCCGGCAGCCTCCAGCTTATCTTTATCAGTGTTATCCAGTTCTTTTTTGGCTGCTTCTATGGCTTCATCCAAAGTTTTCTTATCATCTTCACTAATTTTATCACCGTTATCATCTTTCAATTTCTGGGCCTGATAAATGGCGTTTTCTAGCTGATTTTTACTGTCAATCACTTCGCGCTTCTTTTTATCTTCATCAGCGTGAGCTTCGGCCTCTTTGCGAGCTTTTTCGACATCGTCTTTGCTTAAGTTGCCACTGTTCTGAATAGTTATGCTCTGTTCTTTACCGGTGCCCTTATCTTTAGCCGTAACATTCAAAATGCCATTGGCATCCAAGTTAAAGGTAACCTCGATCTGCGGAATCCCACGAGGCGCCGGAGCAATGCCATCTAAAAGAAAGCGACCAAGGCTTTTATTATCAGCCGACATTTCGCGTTCGCCCTGCAAAACATTGATTTCTACCTGCGGCTGGTTATCGGCAGCAGTACTAAAGGTTTCGCTTTTTGATGTAGGGATAGTGGTGTTGCGCTCTATTAGTTTGGTGCTGACACCGCCCATAGTCTCTATACCGAGGCTTAAGGGGGTAACATCGAGTAACAGAACGTCTTTAACGTCACCGGCCAGCACACCGCCCTGTATGGCGGCACCAATGGCTACGACTTCGTCCGGGTTAACGCCTTTCATCGGGTCTTTGCCAAAAATCTCTTTAACTTTGGCGACAACAGATGGCATTCGAGTAATTCCACCGACCAAAACTACGGCATCTATATCGCTGGTTTTAACACCGGCGTCTTTTAGGGCCTTTTCGCAAGGTTCTTTGGTACGGTTTACCAGATCGCCAACCAGGCTTTCCAGCTTGGCGCGGGTCAGTTTTAGCTCAAAATGAACCGGGCCATCGGCTGTAGCTGTTAAGAATGGCAAATTAATATCTACCTCATTGGTAGTGCTAAGCTCAATCTTGGCCTTTTCGGCTTCGTCGCGCAGACGCTGCATAGCGCTGCGATCATCTGTAATATCAACGGAATGATCTTTTTTGAACTCCTCCAGCAAATAATTAACAATTGTGCGGTCAAAATCGGCACCACCGAGATGTGTATCGCCGTTGGTGCTCTTAACTTCAAAAACTCCGTCACCGAGTTCTAAGATAGAAATATCAAAAGTTCCACCGCCAAGATCGTAAACAGCGATTTTTTCGTCTTTACCGTCTTTATCCAAGCCGTAAGCTAGGGCGGCGGCAGTTGGTTCGTTAATAATACGCTTTACCTCTAAACCGGCAATTTTACCGGCATCTTTAGTGGCCTGACGCTGAGCATCATCAAAATAGGCAGGTGTAGTAATTACAGCCTCTGTTACCGGCTGGCCAAGATAGGCCTCAGCGTCGGCTTTTAGTTTACCGAGCACCATAGCGCTAAGTTCTTCGGGGCTGTATTCTTTATCGCCCATCTTAACTTTTACGCTGGTACCGCTTTTAACCATTTCGTAGCCCATAAGCTTGATATCGCGTTGAATTTCTTTATCTTCCCAACGCCGGCCGATAAGGCGCTTCATCTCATAAACGGTATTGCCGGGATTAGTGACAGCTTGGCGGCGGGCTAATTGGCCCACTAAGCGTTCACCGTTTTTACTTATAGCAACTACGCTAGGTGTCGTACGGCTACCTTCGGCGTTGGCAACGATTTCGGGCTTGCCGCCCTCCATTACCGCCATGGCACTGTTGGTTGTTCCTAAATCGATTCCTAATATTTTTCCCATCTTAAATCTCCTTTACAATTTATTAAATTATCTATAATCGCTCTCTGCTTTTGAATAAGCCAAGTCTAAGTCTGGCTGCGAGATTCCAAAGTCAGCACCTAATCCGTACAATCTTACAGATTGTCCAAAATCTTCTTGTGTTTGATCCGGGTCGCCAACATTTACATCTCTAAATGCTCCCACGAAGGCATAAAACACAATTTTTGCCTGTTCCTTAGATGTAAGTGATGTGATAAATTCTTTTTCCATAACTAAATCCTTTTTACTTTCACTTTTGCCGCCCTAATGACCGTGTCACCGAACTGATAACCGGTTTGTATAACTTCGGCTATCACTTCTGTTTCACCGTCTGATTCTTCCATGGCAATGGCTTCGTGCTTGTAAGGGTCAAACACTTCACCAACCTGGTCGATTTTTACGACACCTATTGATTCTAGTTGGCTGTCCAGCTGTTTTACCATTTGGGTAACTCCTTTAACCCACTGATGATCAATAATATCTTTTGGCTCGTGAGCAATTGCCCGGTCCAGATTATCTAGGATTGGCAAGAATGCCTCTATTGCCGCTTCTTTGCCAGCATTGATATCGCGTACGCGGTTGGCATCGGCTCGATTTCTAAAATTAATAAAATCGGCCTGGATGCGCTGCAAGTCAGCTGTTAAGGTGTTAATCTCGTCGTTTTTTGGTGATTTAGGCTTATTTTTTGGCATGTTGAATTCTTATGTTTAATACATTAATGATTCTAGTGTGGCACCGGTATGGTTGACCAAGTTCATAACTTGGCGGTAACTCTGCCGCGTTGGCCCAACCACGCCTATATAACTTCGGTCGCTATAGGGGCTGCGGAACCTGCTGACTATTAGCGAACAACCACTTGCTTTTCCGATAGGGTTTTCGTGGCCAATATAAACGCTTAACGGTTCGTTGGGTTGAGCCTCGCGTAGCCATGGTTCCAGGTTATCCAACAGTTTGGCAACTTCGTACACCGCCATGCCATCGGCAAAATCCGGCTGGCTAAACAGGTTAGAGATTCCGCTCATATATAGCTGGTCGCCGATAGTACCAATGCCTAGGTTATGGGTGATTTCTACAAGGCTATCAACCGCCGATTTTATTGCTCGCGTAGCCTCGCCGGCACCACGCACTCTCACATCAATCGCTCTTGCATTGCGATTCATCCTGGACAGGGTACTGCCCTGATTCTGCTCAGTTAGATTATTAACATAAAAACGGTAACCCTTATCTGTCGGAATACGACCGGCACTAGTGTGGGGCTGTTCTATAAAACCCATTTCTTCTAAATGAACCATTTCGGCTCGAATAGTAGCCGAAGAAACGCCAAACAAATCCGCCAACAGCACTGAACCAACCGGAGCAGCGACCTCGGCATATTGTTCAACGATGGCACTTAATATTTTGGCTTGTCTATCAGTCATTTTGTCACTCGTTTAGCTAAAGTGCTAACTTAGGTTTAATAATAACTAAATTAGCACTCTCATGTCAAGAGTGCCAACATGCTATAATTTCGTTAAGATGGAAAATAAAATCCAAACTATTAACAATTGGCTGGGAACCGGTTCAATTAACATTTTTGGCAGCCCTTTTGCCGGCAAAGACACCCAGGGCCAAAGATTAGCAAAACTGTTCCACGGCCAGCTGATTGGTGGCGGGGATATTTTAAGAAGCCAGGCTACACCAGATTATGTAAAAAACCATATGGAGGCCGGACAGTTGGCACCCACCGAAGAATATATGCAAATAGTTTTACCTTATTTGGGACAAACAGATTTTACAGGCAAACCTCTAATACTAAGTTCCGTTGGCCGATGGCACGGAGAAGAAGAGGGAGTTATAAAAGCTACAGCGTTATCTGGCCACCTTCTTATGGCAGTTATCTTTTTACAACTAAGCGAAGGTGAAGTTTGGAATCGATGGGAAGTATCTAAGCAAATTAATGACCGTGGCAAAAGAACCGACGACAACGAAAAATCGATTAAGATTCGTTTGGCTGAATTCCAGGATAAGACCATACCGGTGATTGATTTTTACCGCGATAAAGGATTGTTGATAGAAATCAACGGCGACCCCAAACAAGATGAGGTCACCACCGAAATTATAAACAGGTTGTTTGAATTTTCTAGTCGCGTTTGAGCATTATCTGAAAAGCTTCGGCTGGTATATCGACTTTGCCAAACCGTTTTAGCCGGGCTTTGCCCTTTTTTTGTTTGGCCCATAACTTTTTCTTTCTCGATACATCACCGCCATATAAATGGGCGGTTACATCCTTTTTAAGCATAGGGATATCTTCGCGGGCAATAAAACGCATCCCCACAGCAGCTTGCAAACTGACTTTAAATAATTGCTTAGGAATAACCTCTTTTAGCTTACCTACCGTTTCGCGGCCGATTCTATCGGCTTCTGATTTGTGTACCATAATACTTAAGGCATCAACTTTTTCACCGGCTACGTAGAAGTCCAACCGAACCAGATTTTCTGAACGATAATCGTCTAAATCATAATTAAAAGAACCATAACCAGAGGTGATACTTTTTAATTTGTCATAAAAATCGGTTAATAAATTAGCCAACGGTGCTTCAAAATTGATAATCGACAGCTCGGTATCAATAAAGTTAATATTTTTTTGCTGGCCTCTCGAGTTAGCAATTAGCTGAATTACTGCCCCCACATAATCTTTTGGGCAAACTATCTCACCCCTGACCCATGGTTCTTTTACTTCTTTAATCTTGACCGGATCCGGTAATTCATTGGCTGATTTTATATCAATGGTTTCATCATTTACTAAAATTATCTGATAATTGGTACTGGGGTTGGTGATTATCAACTCCAGATCGTATTCCCGCTCCAACCGCTCCTTGACAATATCCATATGCAGCAGACCCAAAAAGCCGACCCTAAAACCAAAACCCAAAACCGGGGAATTTTCCGGCTCATAAACTAGAGCCGAATCACTAAGTTTCAGTTTGGCTATGGCAGCTTTTAACAGCTGATACTGTTCGTTGGAATTGGGAAATATTCCGGCATAAACAAACGGTTTGACTTTTTTATAACCAGCCAAAGCTGTAACGGCTGGATATTCACTCAGCGTAATCGTATCGCCAACCTGAGCCTGGGCCGTACTTTTAAGATTTGTCACCACATAGCCGATCTCACCGGTTTTTAGATCTTCAAGTGGCAGCATGTCAGGTTTTAGGGCACCAATATCCAAGGTAATACCATGGTTTTTAGAAGCCATCATATGTATTCCGTTATTTTTAGCTAAAATCCCGTCGACAACCCGAATATACAAAATTACCCCTCTAAAATCATCATAGTAACTGTCAAATATCAAAGCTCTTAATGGTTTATTTATCTCCCCCCGGGGTGGCGAAACTTGCTTGATAATCTCATCCAAAATTGCCTCTACACCCTCACCGGTTTTGGCTGAGATTTTTATAATGTCTTCTTTTTGGCAGCCCAGCAAAGAAACAATCTCGTTGCTAGCACGGCCAATATCAGCCGCCGGCAAATCAATCTTATTGAGTACCGGAATAATTTTTAGGTTAGCCGCCAAAGCCAGATAAACGTTGGCCAAAGTTTGCGCCTGGATGCCTTGCGAAGCGTCTACTACCAATAGAGCTCCTTCGCAAGCTTCCAAACTGCGCGAAACTTCGTAACTGAAATCGACATGGCCGGGCGTATCGATTAAGTTAAGTTCAAACCCTTTATATTGCATCCTAACAGGTTGTAGCTTAATGGTAATACCCTTTTCCCGCTCCAGATCCATGCGATCTAAAAGCTGGTCACGCATATCGCGCATAGCAACAGTACCAGTCAACTCCAGTAAACGATCGGCCAGGGTCGTCTTGCCATGGTCAATATGACTGATAATGCAAAAATTCCTGATATGTTCCATAAGTGAAATAATTATAACAGGGCTAAGCCAACTTGACAGGTCTAAGGACTATTCTCTTCAGGCGCTCAACAACCAGCTTAGCCTCGTCAAAACCAAAAACATAAGACAGGGTAATATGTACGCTAAATACTATCAGGGTTATAAATGCTAATTTGACAATTAATCCCAGCCCTTGATCAAGCTGGTTCAATGGCAAAAAGTGGACTGCCAGATATCCGGTCACGGCGCTAAAACCGGTAACCGAGAAAATCCTCAGTACCGAACGGAAAAACTCAATATCAAAGAATTTATGATCGCGGTAAACCATTATTGTCATTAAAGTAAATACTTCCGTGAAAGCTACTATGCTTTGAGCGATAGCCAGGCCAGCCACACCATAAACATTAGGCTTGGATAAGCTATAGGCCAAAAAGATATTTAGAGCAATTACAAACAACGAAACATAAAGTGGTGTTTTGGTATCTTTATGAGCATAAAAATAACGCGAAACCATAGTGTAGATAATCCTAAAGAATATCGCTATGCACAAAAAGCCAAATATAAGAGCAATTTCACGGTTACTTCGGGCAAAGATAATACGGGCCAGGTAACCGCGAGCAAAAAAGCTAAGCACTGCTACAGGGGCGGCAATCCAGATCATAGTTCGAAGGATTTTTAAAAAGTCTTTCCTGAACAGATCTGACCTACCCTGGGCTAAACGATCCGTTAACCTTGGGAAAGCAGCCGTAGATATGGCTGTACCGATTAATGCCACCGGCGCATTATGCAAAATAAGCGCATTTTCGTAATTGGTGACCGAGCCAATGCTGAGCTCCGAAGCAAAACGGGTTTCAACGATACCTTCTATATAGTCCATGCCTTGGTCGATAGAGCGGGCCGGTAAAATGCGCAAGACTTCTCTAAAGCTTTTGTTCTTAAAATTAATAGCCAACCTGAAACGAAAATTCATGCCAATCATTCCCAGAGCCACAACAAGTAGCTGCAAAACGGCACCGATT
The DNA here is from genome assembly GCA_035510605.1 of Patescibacteria group bacterium. Classification (GTDB taxonomy): domain Bacteria; phylum Patescibacteriota; class Saccharimonadia; order Saccharimonadales; family CAIOMD01; genus DATKGW01. Next base: position 16,997 of record DATKGW010000006.1, on the reverse strand, counting down.
GCCACACCCAAACCCAAGCCCACAATGCCAAAACGATTACCAAAAATAAAGATACTGGCAATAATACAACCGTTATAAAAAAGTGGTGCTATAGCCATAAAAAAGAATCGGCCGACTGCTTGCTGCACCGTAGTCAAAACCGTAGAAATAGCAAATAAAAAGATATTGACCGAGATTATACGCATAATCGCAATCGCTAATTGCAACTGTTCGGGTGTAAAACCGGGTGCTACTACATATTTCAGAAGCGGCCCGGCAAAAATCATAATAAATAGAGCTGCAAAAAAGGCTACAACCGCTAATGCATTTAAGATATAGCTGGCAACATCCCAGGCGGCTTGCTTATTTTTTCGCAAACGCTCACTTAAAATCGGTAAAAAGGCTACACCCAAAGCACCGGAAGCCAAAGTAAAAAACACAAAATCAGGTATTTTAAAAGCGGCAAAATAAGCATCTGATTCGAAGTTATTAAAGTTGGCATTAATCAATTTGGTGCGCAGTATGCCTAGTACCGTACCCACCAATGCGGTACTGGATAGAAGCATAGCTGCAGAGCCGAGTGATAGCTTTCTGTTTGCGCGTCCAAATATACGGTTCATTTTAAAACTCTGTTTTGATTATAAGTTGTTTATGCACTTTTAAGGCAAAAATATTTAATATAAAGTTGCTTCCTTCGGCAATTTGGTACCTTTTAATATTTCGGCAACCTCGTTAGCTTCGACGGTTTCTTTTTCCAGCAGCGCAACTTTTAATTTTTCCAATGGTTCACGATTGGCTCTAATTACAATTCGGGCTCGCTTGGCGGCTTCGGTTATTAATTCTTCCACTTCTTCATCAATCACTTTGGCTGTTTCGTCAGAATATTGCCGCTCATGAACCAGCCTTTCCATCATCATTCCTTCATCTATGTGGAACACTTGATCACGCAGTTTTTTACCCATACCTTGCTCTACTACCATTTCTCTGGCTAGTTCGGCGGCCATCTGCAAATCATTACCAGCTCCTGTCGTAACTCTATCCGAGCCATAAATTATTTCTTCGGCTATACGGCCACCAAGCATTCGCCCCAAAACATCTTTATATTCAACAATCGAATGATAGCTTTTATCTTCCGGTGGAATAAACCAGGTCACGCCACCCGTATTTCCCCTTGGGATAATGGTGACTTTATGTACCATGTCGCTGTCCGGTAAAACGTGGCCGACAACCGCATGGCCGGATTCATGATAAGCGGTTAATTCCTTTTCTTTATCGCTCATAATCTTACTTTTTCGCTCCGGGCCAATAGCTACTTTTTCAAAAGCTTCGGTCACATCACTTGAACTAATTGTGGTTCGGTTAGCCCGGGCTGCCACAATGGCCGCTTCGTTGGTTATATTAGCAAGGTCCGCACCACTGGAACCGGCTGATTTGGCAGCCAGTGCATCCAGATCTACATCTTTGTCCAGCGGTTTTTTGGCAAAATGCACCTTTAAAATAGCCAGACGGTCTTTACGATCCGGCAAACTAATGTTTACCCGACGATCAAAACGACCAGGCCTAAGTAGCGCCGGGTCGAGCACATCCATCCTGTTGGTAGCCGCCAGAACAATAACATTCTGGCCCTGTTCGAAACCGTCCATTTCAACCAAAATTTGGTTGAGTGTTTGTTCTCTCTCATCATGCCCGCCGCCCATACCGGATCCACGACGGCGCCCGACAGCATCAATTTCATCTATAAAAATTATGCAAGGAGCATTCTTTTTGGCTTTGGCAAATAAATCCCGCACCCGGCTGGCACCGACTCCCACAAACATTTCTACGAATTCCGAACCGGAAATACTAAAAAATGGTACATTGGCTTCACCAGCTACGGCCCGAGCCAATAATGTTTTACCGGTACCGGGCGGTCCGATAAGTAAAACTCCTTTTGGTATCCGAGCACCGACATTCTGGAATTTTTTAGGAAATTTCAAAAATTCTACAACTTCTTCCAAATCTTGTTTTACTTCGACACTGCCGGCGACATCGGCAAATTTTACCGGTTCTTTTTCATTACCATACAATCTGGCACTGCTTTTGCCAAAACCCAATGCCTGATTACCCTGACCCTGCGCTGAGCGCAGCATAAAAACCAAAACCATGGTAATAATTATGACCGGCAGTAAGTTTATCGCCAGAGCCGTCCAAGTTGCGCCGCTGGTTGAAACCGGTTGAAAACTAACCGTAACATTGCGATTAGTTAAGCCGCCGACTGAGTTATACAAATCCGACCCGGATTGCATAATGGTTTTTTCGCTCGCTTTGCTATCACCTTTTTTGGTAACCGTAATATTCGCGCCATTGACGTTTAAGTTAGATATTTCACCTTTGTTGGCACTATTAATCACTTGGTTATATGGCACTTCGGTTAATTTAGCCGGCTGGTTATAACCGACTAAAAATATCGCAGCAATCAGCCCGACAATTACAACAAAGCCAATATTCTTGAACCACTTGCGCTGAGTGGTCTGATTTTTACCTCTTGGTAACTTTTTCTCCATAAGATGTAATTATACTTGTTCTGAGCTTGATTGGCTATCGTTTTTTAAATCTGGCCGAACGTTTTGTTAAATAAACGTCTACACCGACCGCTTGCAAAGTCTTACCATGCGGCAGAGTTTTAATTTGCACAGTAATTCGTTCGATAGTTTTTTTATCAATATCCTGGGCATTTAGTTTATCTAAAATGCTCATTAAAACTTCTTTGGCAATACTATGTGGCAACATGATAAACCATTTTCTGCTTAAAACCAGTTGCCCCTTATGCAAACCGTGCCTTAAAATCTGCTCGATTTCAGCATCCAGTTTATTGTTTACTTGATCCATATTTTGTAAGATTTGCAACCATTTAGCCCGTGTTTCATTATTCATCTTCTGGACAACATTAAGACGTACATAATTACGCAAATATTTTGGGTCGGCATTAGTGCTGTCTTCGTGCCAAATTAAGTCGTTATCTTCGGCATATTTTTTTAATTCGGATTTAGGGATGTGCAAGAATGGCCTGGCAATATCATGGCGGCTTTTTAATGAGCTTAAACCTCGCCGACCGGTACCGCGGCAAATGTTCAGAATGCTGGTTTCTATCACATCATCCTGGTGGTGAGCGGTCACTATGGCTCTGGCGTCATATTTCTCCATTGTCTGTCTTAAAAAGTTATAGCGTTTTTCGCGAGCATCAGCCTCGCTGACCTCGCTACCCAATTTGCCTTGAGCCATTTCAAAAGTTAAACCGTATTTGCCTGCTAATTGTTTAACAAAATCAGCATCTTTGGCCGAATCTTCTCTGATACCATGGTCAAAATGAGCCACAATCAACTCTAGATTCTTGTGTTTGGCTAATACATCGAGCAACACAACGGAATCTACTCCACCGGACACCGCCACCACATACTTACCCGGAGGTAATGTATTTTTCTCATCCATACTTGCTACTAATGATACAACAGGTCAAATTTAATGTTCTTTAGAGACTGATAATTAGGCAGTAAATCAGGCGGCTGATTTTTGCATTAACTTAGGAACTGCTTTTTTAACCTGCAGACCGTATGCAATTTCACTACCGTTTTTATGTATTTCTTTCACACTAACGCCGCTACCTTCATACATAGAACGAACAACTTCTTTAGTGGCGGTTGCACCCAAATTATCTAACCGGGGTCTGTGATAATGGCTTTCTGGATTTATCCGTGATAATACTATATCCATATCTTTTTTCTCTTTTACTACCAGAACTTCTGTGATACCAGGATTATATTCGCTCGCTCGCTCTAAAAGCTCAATATCTCGCAATGATGGATTAACACGACACTCCTCTGTGGCTATGGTTGCATCTTTGCTATCTAGATCAGGCGTATACACAACCATCGAAATACCAGTTTTGCGTTTGACTTCACCAGTATCAACATCTTTATCTATAAATAATTTCTCAAATTCATCTAGCCCGAGAGCTGTATCCGTCGCAGTCTTTTGAAATAAATCGTATGGTTCTTGATCTGTTAATGCAATTATTTGGCTAGTCTTTCCGTCGTCATATACCACAAAACAACTTTTAATTGCTTCTCCGGCCATTACTTTAATTTTTTCCTTAAATTCTTTCGATAATAATTTTTCTTTAATGGGCTGACAGCGTTTTTCTTCTGCTAGACGTTTATTTTCAGCATCTTCACTGTGCCACTGTTTCAACCGTTCCTGATCGGTCAGCATACAATAGTCAGCAATATTTTTGTTTTGTTGTAAATTATTCATCTCTGTTTTTTGTTATACACTTATTTAATTAGCTTGTCAATACGTACTTATGCTTAATTGTAAGCACCGTAGCCAGGAAAGTAATCTAAAATAATCTGATTCTCAGGTATTCCGAGTTCGGCCAGCATAGCCTGATAAATATCTACCATTTTTTTAGGGCCGGATATATAAAACAAGATGCTCTTTTCGTTGATATATTTAGCCAGATCGGCTTTTTCTATGTACTTATCGTCAGTAAACCGCAAAATGTGAAAATCTGGATATTTATTTTCCAACTGAGAAAATTCTGCATCAAACACCAAATCAGAATCCCTGTTAGCATAAAGCAACTCGGCATCAATGGGTTGGTCATCATGATCTAGCTGTAAAAGCATTGATCGGTAAGGGGTCACGCCAATCCCACCGGCAATCAAAATATGCTTTTGAGCCTTTTTATCATAAATGAAATCACCTTCGGGGTTATCACCTTCAATAAAATCCCCGCTTTTCATTGACAGCAAAGCCTTTTTAAAAGTACTGCCATCCGGGTCAGTTATGCGAGTGGTGATTCTCGGGCAATCCTCAAACGGAGCATTAGAAATTGTAAACCACCGCTCAATACCCCTGTCATCCGGATTTTTGTGATCAAGTACATAATGCAAAAACTGACCGGCTTGCCATTTTATCGGTTTGGATGGCTCAAATACAAACGACTCCACATCTTTGGTTTCGACTTTTTTTTGAATCAGTTTTAATTTCATATGGCTTAACTCACACTTTTATCATACACAAAAGAAATTACCCTGTTACGCTGTCCATTAATGGTCTAGAGAAGGTTTTTTAGTATTAAATAAGTAAAAAACCGACAATAACCGGTTTAATATCCACACCACGAATAAACTAACGATAATAGCAATTGATGATTCCGGCAATGATTCTGGATCAAAATTTATAGCCCCAAAAACAGAATGATGATCTAATACCCCTGTAAAAGGTACTACTAGCGGATGGGTAGCGGTGTAAATAAAACTAACAAGACCATTATCAGAACTTGTGCCCATCACAATAAAAATAAGCCTTAAGGCCAGCAGGCTAATAATTACTGCACTAATAAAAATTATTAGACCTTTAATCACAGATACAGGACCAAATAATGTCTCTTCAGAAGCAGTACGAAAATCATCCTTACCCTCCAGCCTACTGTGTATATCCTCATACATCTCCGACATCATGACTCCCCAAAAAGTTTAGCGTGTCTGTTATGCAAAATAATATAGTAACCCTTGGGTAGTTATCTGTAATAATTTTAACGGCAGTGTTTTTGAAAGAGTAAAATTTATTACTGCAGACAGAGTTAGTAAAGCGTTAGAATTTTAAATGTAAAAATTGTTATTTTTCAGCTCTCTATTTGGCACTGAGACAATAAGATTTAAGTCCAGTTATTTTAAGCCAAAACAAGAGAGCTTTTTTATTTGGTAGTCATCTTTGCAAACTAAACAAAACTAAATTAGTCAACCCCGATAAGATACGTGATAATCAACTAGATCAATTTTTATTGAACAGGTTTTACTTGAGCCCTATATCGCCACGGCCTAGATCATTTAGTAAAATAATCAATTGGTTTTTATCTGTTTTGGAACAATCTATTTTTTGCTCTTCGCAAATTATATAGCCTTGCAATAATCTCTGTAGCTGCAGGGCATCGCTCCGTTTAAGATAGTTGAGAGAACAGGGAGTGGTAGCAAAATATCTTGAAGACATATGTATCGAACCGAAAAAAGGACCCACATCGGCTTCGACATTCAAAAGGTCCCGAATCGGTATGCTAATAATTTTGGCACTATAGAAAAATGGGCGATTAATAATTGTTACCTTCTCCCTATCCAATGTGACTTTATTGGGAAAAAGTGTAAAAGGAAAAACTGTTTTGGCACGAAATAGTTCGTCGTGGCATTTTACTATAACGTTGGCCAGACTATGGCTATCAGGACTAGTTAAAATCTCTTTTGGATAAGTGGAGGCTCTTGTTCTTGTGGCGATGGCTTTTTTAATCGCGCCAATAATATTAACCGGAAAATCAAAAGCATCGATTGACTTAGTTGTATCTTCTAACTGTGTATAAATATTGCCAAAAGCATTAGCCATAACACCCATCCCATTATTACGACATTAGTATGTAGTAAAAGAATATTAGTGGCTGTAATAATTCAGACGGAGTTTAACGTAAATATCAAAATATAGTTACTACTATACAAAAAGCCCCAAAAAATAGGGCCCTTTGTTTGGTAGGTCGGACTGTAACGAAATGGAACCAAATTAAACTGGAGCTACTAGAAATGTGGCAAATGAATAATTATTTAATGATTATTTACAGAAATGATTAAGCTTTGGCTGTCTGATATAAATAGATATAAACGCCGAGACCGAGAGCAGTGTTTTATAAATAATTATTTTGGGAACATATTACTGATTTTCCTCTATGACCCTATCTCGGTCCTTAAGCGGTTTTCAAGTTCTTCAAGCTTACTATCATGGCTATTATCACCGGCTATAAGTTCTGCAAGGCTTTTTATATATCCTTCAGACATATAACCAAATCTATCGGTTTCAATTTCAGTCACCTTACTCATAAAATCGTATTTACCCGCATCTTTAAGCTGTTTCTCTAGTTGAAACAGTTTTCTAACATAGCTAATCCAAAATTCTGGAGGTTTTTTATCAAAAATTTCTTTTCTTCTCTCAAACCTGTATACCTCTGGAAGAGATCTCGATCCATTTGAAAATAGAGCGTTGGTTCTTTCAATTTGCTCATCTAAAGTAGAGCCAATACTATCAATATCTGGGATAATGTCCATCCTATCAATTAACAGATCCTTCATTTTTTGAGGTAATTGGTCCCACCGTTCGTTCACTATTATTCTCCTTGCCTCGTCTCTAGAAACTAATAGACTGGCGAAACTATTCTCAAATCCGACTTCTATAAGTGTTTCCAAGTTGCCATGAAGTGCTGCTGACTCATGCTTTCCTCTCAATTCAACACCCATTTTATCTGCCAGGGTGGTAGTAACCTGTTTCTCAAATTCATGCGATGCTGAGCCATGACTGCCTCCAGACATTTCAGAAAAGCCCATTTTATTCATGACCAAAGATATAACCTCATCAACTGGCTCATTGGGTTTGACGTGGATTACATCTACGCCATCTATAATGTCTAGTCTATTTTCAAAATTATTGTCAACGCTTATTATGGCTGTTCCTTTTGGAAGCTCTAAACTACGGGTCCAAAAAGTATCAATCGGATACAGGTCGGTAGGAGCACCATTAATTTCTACCATTTGCTTACCCGGTGCCAATATAGTGTAAGGTGCCCCCTCCCAATTGCCCATCATATGACTCGTAACCTTATGATTTAAAGTCCAGTGTGATGTTAAACGTAACGATACCATATCAGGGTCTTCTTCATTTTTCGTTGCTTCATACGGCGTTTCAACTACAAATTTGCCCCCTTTTTCAACTGGATAAAAATCGGCGGCTCTAATAAATACAATATTTTCTAAATTTACATCCTGCCCTTTTTCTATATCTGGATCGCCGTATCTTTCAAGAGTATCCAGTAAAGTACCTAATGGTTTTATATCAAGGATCGCTTTTTTTAGCTCAGGCTCAAGTTTAGTAAACTCCGGGTTTAAATATATTCTTTCATTTGCATCAGTTTGATTAGCTAAATTTGTTTCAATTTCGCTAGTCTTCAGCAATTCCGAAGTTGCTACGTTACCCAACTTGCCAATAAGTTCCTTTGTGATTAAAAATTCACCAGATTCCTCTTGCTCCAAAGAAGCAATTTCTTGTGAATCTAAATGCGGGTAAATTTCTGATACAGCAGGCATAATTTTTTGTTTTATATTTATATATTATTTATAACATATATTTTACTAAGAGTCAATGTAATTATACCAGTAATATTGCCATTTAAATGCTTATGGTAGCGGCGACTGGAATTGAACCAGTGACCTTAGGCTTATGAGTCCTACGCTCTAACCAACTGAGCTACGCCGCCATGTAGTGAGCTTTTGCTTAGCAAGTACCAATAGTGCTTGCATGTGTCTTTGTGCAAAACAAAGACTAGCAAAAGTCCACTACATGGCACCGCCTCACTAGAAGTACTATAACAAATTTATCTCTGTTAAGCCAACCCTGTAGAATAAAAAGACCCGCTATTTTGGCGAGTCTTTTTAGGCGCTTGTTCCTACGCCCGCTTAGGCCAGAAGTTTGTCAATCTTCTGGAGTTCCTCGTTGTTTGTAGGAGAAAGCTCATAGCTAAAACCAATTTCATTCATTGGCTCTTTCTCCTTTAATTTTGTTTGATTTTTGCTTTTTTACGGCAATGATGGCATTGTATACATATTGTTTTTATTTGTCAACAGTCTTATGCTTATTTTTTGTTGTATAAAATACTTGTTAGTACAGTCGCATCAGCCCCCGGTGCGATAAGATCAGCCCGAGCGATGCAATCACCTCTGGCCAAGTTGCCCACTAACAGAGAGACAGTTGCCGCTTGAATAATTGGTGTCGGTTTTTTACCATCGCTCACCCATAAAACTTTGGTACCGTGACGTTGCATTGTGCAAACCAGTTTTAAAACATCGCTCAGGGCAGCATCAGCTGTAAACTGAGCATCAATAATCATACCTAAAAACTGTTTTGGCACATGTTTGGCTAACTGATCACCCGGATATATTAAAGCTCCCAATAGTTCCCTTTTTAACCGCTTGGCTACCAAACCGGTCAGTAAAAATTTACATGGTAAACCATGACTAAATTGGACTTTTCTAATAATTTCCAATATTTTTTCATCGGGCATCTCAGCATCTATAAAAACCACGTCAATCGAACCAAGCAAGTGACTGGCTTGGGCGTTTTGAACAACGACCCCAGCTTTCTTAAGATGTCGCTCAGCTAAATTAGGAGTTAAATTATGCCTGTGATGAATTTTGGGCAAAATATTTTTTATAGCCAGTTTATCACCGTGGGCCACTACAATCCCCAAGCCAGAACCATAAGACACAAATGAACCGGCATATGCCATACATTTTTGGTCGGCAAATGGTGTTTCTTCGTTTAGGGCAAACGTGTTTTTGGCCATCGGTAGACTATCTCCAGTGAGTATTGACTGATCTATATAAAGGTCGTTGACCTTTATCAAACGCAGGTCCGCCGGAACTCTATCTCCAGAGTTCAAAATCACAATGTCACCCGGCACCAGTTGTATCAGCGGAATCCGTTTGGGCTGACCCTGTCGCTTTACCCAGACTTGATAAACACCTTGCATTTCCGGAGACAGTAAAGGGTCGGTGTTAGGGCCAAATTTTTTAAGCCTCACCAGCGCGTTTTGTTCATCCAGACCTTCTGACGAATCAACATCAAAAAAAGTCTGAACTTGTTTATCTGTTTGCAGATACCATGGTTTCATCGCATCAATCACTTCTACTAGCAGTTACTATCTACTTAAGGCCTATTATGCTAGTGGCTATTTTAATGATATAGTTTTTATTAAAAGAGGGCAAAACGAAAAGATGGGCATTAATTATTTTGCAGCCGCGACTAGTGCTGTGACAGATTTGAGTGTTCGAGTGGTAGTTGGCACGACCGCAGCTTTAATATTGTTGCTGGCCCTCACAGCTTTATTTAGAAAAAATAAAAGAGTTACGTTGGTATTATTCGTCCTCATTGTCATAATCATTGCCTTCACCACCACCATACTCTTGGCAACTGCCCTGGACCATATTCAACAGACCGTCGGGGTAATATTATGAGTAGCTTTAGCCTATTTGCACTGTTTGTGGTGGCCGGGTTATTACTTTCTTTAAACCCGTTTAATATTGCCCTGTTTGCGGCTTTAATAGCCGGAGCGTTTGGTAAAAACCACACTAAAACCATGATCCACGGAGTAGCCATCTCTTTTCTGCTGGCATATGGAGCTTTTATGGCACTGTTTGGCGTAGCTCTGTTAGAAATCTTAAGCTCGGCGTCAATCAATTTACTAAACTGGGCTGGATTAATCGTGGCTACCATTGCTATACTCTGGGGCTTGAGATTTATCAAAGACTTTTTCTGGTATGGGAACCGTGGTGGTGTGCCTCGGTTTATCCATGGCACTTTGCATAGCTACACCGTTAAAAAAAATGACCCGTTCAGTGCGGCGATATTGGGTTTTATTGCCGCCACCTCTTCGCTTATTGGTATCAGCATTCAAATTATCAGCTTTGCGTTAATACTGGCGCTAGTTAAACCATATTCGCCAGCCTGGATGCTTTTATTAGCTGTAGTTTTTCTGGTGCCTTTAGTAACTATTTTTGTTTTCAGTCTTAGGGGTATAAAAGTCAGTGCCATCTTAAAATGGAAAGAGGATAATAAGGCCATGATGCGCCTGACTATCGGGCTGACACATATAGTACTGGGCTGGATAATCTTACTATTACTCAATGGAGTATTAGGCTAAATATTATGAAGCATATTGTTAAAAGAAATGGTAAAACAGAAGGCTTTGACAACCGCAAATTATATGCCAGTATTTATGCTTCGTGCTTGAGCGTACACGAGCAACCCACCGCTGCCGAATTAGTTGCTCAAAAAGTTACCAAAGATATTGAAACTTGGCTATTTAATAAAAATGAGGTTACCGCTAACGATATCCGTAAGGTAGCCGGTAAGTATTTATCAGAAATTAACCCTGGTGCCGGTTATTTATATCTTCACCACCGTATAATTTGGTAAAAGCGATATGTATAAAATAAAGCCCAAAAAACCCAAGAAATTCGATTTTGACCTAATCGTTATTGGCAGCGGCCCCGGTGGCGGTGTGGCTGCCCAGTTAGCTGCCGCCGAAGGTAAAAGAGTCGGCTTAATAGAATCTCATATTTTGGGAGGAGATTGCTTTGTCAATGGTTGTTTACCAACCAAAGCCTTGCTTAAATCCGCCTTGACTCTAAAAACCGTCCAAAACGCTTACCAGTTTGGTATCAAAACCAGCGGAGCCAGTTTTAATTACCGAGCGGTACAAGCCTGGAAAGAAAAAGTGCTGGCTAGCAGCGGTATACAAAACGAAACCAAAGTCTATCAATCCGAAGGTATCACTATAATCCACGGGGCAGCCCATTTTTTAAATCCGTGGGTAGTTAGTGCCGGTTTAAGACGCTACAGTGCAACTAAATTTTTAATCAGCACCGGTGCCAGCCCGGAAATACCCGATATCCCAGGGTTAATGTCCTCTGGATTTATTACCTATAAAGAAGCCGGCCATCTATTAAAACCACCGCGCAGTTTATTCATCATCGGTGGCGGTGCAACTGCCTATGAGTATGCTCAAATCTTTAGCATATTTGGCACTAAGGTTTATATAGCCGAAGCCAAAGATCATCTGTTGCCAAAAGAAGATCCGGAAGTTAGTGATAGCGCCGAAGCCGCTTTAAGCTCAAAGGGTGTATTTGTCTGCACCAACACCAAAGTTACAAATGTCATAGGCTCTCCCGGGCGGAAAATTATCACTTTTATCTGGAGCAATCGCCAACATCGGATAGCGGTAGAAGAAGTAATGGTAGCCGTCGGCGACCAGCCCAATATAGACATAGGTCTGGATAATGCAGTCGTAGATACCACAGACAACGGTATAAGAGTAAATCGCTTTATGAAAACCAGCGCCAAACACATTTTTGCAGCTGGTGATGTCATAGACATAAACGCTTCTATCCAAGCCGCCATACAAGAAGGTCGAATAGCCGTCCATAACATGTTTCACCGCCGGAAGGTTGCCATTAATCTTCATGCTGTCCCCCGCTGTTTTCATGGAGACCCGGAGATTGCGGTTGTCGGCAAAACAGAGCACGAACTAAAGACATCAGGTGAACTTTATCAAACTGCCATCGCCCCGATTGGAATTATCGGTAAAGCTATGACCAATAACTATAGTACCGGCTTCGTAAAAATTATCGCTACGCACAGTGGAATATTATTGGGCGCCTGCATCGTAGCACCATATGCCAGTGAGATGCTGCAAGAGCTTACTTATGCTATTGAACATCACCATTACGCCTGCACAATATCCAATACCGCACACCCATTCCCATCTTGGAATGAAGCTATCCGTATTGCCGCCAACAAGATAAAGTGTATCTAGTCTGTACAGATTTTAAATAGTATGCTTTACTACCTGCAGCAAGGTTTTGTCTCTTCTTAAGGCCGTTTGGATCTTGAGGCGCAAGGGCAGACGAGGTCGTACTTGCGTAAGTTTAAGAACAAGGAAGTAAATAGAACAAGCAATGGCATATAAGTTATTTATTGGCAGCCTATCATGGAATACTGATGACGCTGCCTTGCAGGCTGCTTTTGCTCCATTTGGCACCGTTGTCAGCGCAACTGTTGTGAAAGATCGCAATAGTGGCCGCAGCAAAGGGTTTGGCTTTGTGGAGTTCGAAGATGAGACCGAAGGCAAAGCTGCCGAAGCTGCTATGAACGGCAAAGAACTCGATGGCCGTGAAATCGTTGTGAACGAAGCTCGTCCACGCGAAGATCACCCACGTCGCGACTTTGGCGGAAATGGTGGTGGAGATCGCGGTGGTTACCACGGCGGTAATGGCGGTGGTGGAGATCGCGGTTCATTCCGTAAAAAAAGCTGGTAATTCTTACTAGAACTTTAATAAAAACCTCCCTTTTTTAAGGGGAGGTTTTTTAATTATTAATATAATCATAATGGTGGACCTAACTGGACAACTCTCGAACCTACGGGATGAGATAAAACGCCTCTTCAAACTACAATCGAATTAACGTTATTGAACACCAATATATTAGGCGATCAATGGACGAACTTTAGATCAATGCGCGCAGCAGCTTGTTCAACCCATTCATGGAGGCACGTAAGTTAATGAGCCATCACTAAACGCTCGTCATCAGAGATTTCTTGACGCTTAGCCAGTGTGTCAAGAAGCCCCAAAGCTCTCTGCAGATCAGCAGAACTAGCTTTATCCTCTAAGACCTTATCAATCTTATCAAACCGCTTGTTCATAGGTTGAAGAGTTTAGTAAATTCATCCGCAGTCATGACAATTATTATAACCCAAACCACACAAAAGCATGTACTCGCTTTCGCCCTTTTGGGCTCATCAGCATGAAGACACATTCATGGAGCTAAATGACAAGCTTCTGTCTTCTATTTGATCAATTGAAAGATATATTATTTAACGGCTTCTAATTTTTGTAATATTGCATCAACGGCAAGAGCTGTTTGCTGCTGGGCACTAATAGAAGCCTGACTTGTTCCACAGTTTGCCTGTGGGCCACTGGTACCAAAATAGTAATAATCACCAATATAGGTATATTGTGTCTTTGCTACGTTTGCTGCAACTTGTGCAGCAGTGCCACCGTTAGCAGCAAGTTCGCCAACCACCTGATCATCAGCATGATATCTCGTAATCATAAATTTAGCAGAATCTGTATTACAAGCTATATCTGATGCAACTAATTGAGCCGACGTAAGTAAAACGCTATTGGGATTACTCGGGTCAATTGTATATTGCATTGTTAAACTACCAGAATAAGGCGCTCTGACTCCCCATTGGCTAATTGTTACATATTTGACCGCAGGAACTGTTGTATTGGTTTGAACCGTAGTATTCAAAGTGTTGTCTGTTTTGTTTCTGGAATTATAGACATAGTAGCCAACACCGCCAATAACAATAATAATTACTAAAATTAGTATGGCTTCGATTGCACTAAAACCACTTTGGTTTTTTTGGAGTTTACCCACTTTTACTTTCCTTTGCTTTTAATATGTTATTAGCATAAGTTTAATAAGTACTTTTTGCAACACCTTGGCAACAGTTTATCATAGTAGGAATTAGGTTAGGGGGAGCCTCCGGCACAGTCTTGCATTATGCATTCGGCCCATAACTGCGATAAATCTTTTCCTGTATATGATACGAACAATGAATCATTGTAGTTATTATTATCTAAGGCGCTATTCAATTCTGGAACAATATTCGGATCATATGTTTTTTCTATAAAACGTAAAAAGGTGGCAGCACACCAATACCCCGAAGTGTAGCTTAGACTACCCGCACCGCAATGAGGATAGCTCCAACTGGTTTGATAGCCTGCCCAATATCGGATATAATCAGCCATCCCTTCCGTAATCCAGGAAACATTTGTGGGATAGCTCTGAACAACATGAGTAATTTCATGGGCGATGGAGCCTAAGTCATCAGGATGTTGTGCGTACCAATTGCTGTCTAGGGAAATAATGTTGCCAGATGTCTGACCAGGATTTAGCTGCGACTTTACAAACACAAGTTGAATTTTCTCAAGAGGATTAACGTTACCTAGTTTTTGCGATATTTTTGGATAAATTTCATCACATAGTTGATCTGCCTTAACGGCAAAGTCTGACATTTTAGGAACTTGGCTGTAGTCTACACTGCATAAGGGGGTTGGGGTACTAGAGACTGCGTTGGTTTTGGAGCTATTGCTCTTTGAGTTACTCTGGGTCAAGCTGGAAGTCGGCATCTTGCGACCGCAGAACCAGCAAGTAGCACCCGCGCATATAGCTAATAACAAAACGATAATAACTAAAATTGCTATTAATAATTTCGAGGGCCTTTTTGGGAATTGGATTATAGAAGTAGGCTTGAACTTTCTGTGCAGTATGGTTGGCTTTGGCTTAGTGAAAGAGATTGTCTCTTCTGTTACATTTAGCGATTGATTTTGTTCCGTCAAATTGTTTTCCGTGTGATCATTTAGTTCAGTTCGATGTATGGGAAGGTTCTCATATTGTTGGTTTTCTTCGGTTTGGTCTTCCATGTTTTTATTTTGGTTTACCAGTTAATTATTAACATAACCTACAGGCATAAGTAAAACTTACATTTTATGTAGATTAAGTTAAGCAATGCTTAAAGTGGTGGGGGCGGTTGGAATCGAACCAACTACCAAGCGGTTATGCTCTCACTATTGCTTTCGCAACATCTTTCGACTTTGTGAGCTGGACTATCTCTTCATCCTTCGACTTGTGCTTAAGGATGTCTGCCGTTTAGTCTCTACACCTGCTCGCCAAGGCGAGATTGGCTCGGGATTACCATTTAAGGCTTCCCCGAATTTGACAGATTATCACCTGAAAATTACTTTTCAGGTAGCCCTGCAAGATCATTCGTGTTGTGCTAATGGTTATGAATAATATCATAACCTGCGTAAAATGCGGGAAACTACTGAGAGGTAAACAGAAACTTTATTGTTCGCCAAAATGTCAAAATAACTATCTCCAATCATATTTAGCTCAACAATCAAGAGGTCTAAAAAGAAAACGTGCTGTTGTACTAAAATACGTAGGAAGATGTTCCATTTGTGGCTACAATAAAAATTTGTCTACGCTAGCTTTTCACCATCGAAACCCTGAATAAAAGGAGTTTAAGCTCGATTTACGAGCCTTATCCAATCGGAAGGAAGAATCGATAGATAAGGAGGTACAAAAATGTATCCTTGTCTGCTGCAATTGCCCTCAGGAACTACATTATCCGCAGCATAATTTAGAATGAACTTCTTGAGCCGCCTGCTCTAACCGATGAGCTACGCCCCCGACGTTGCCTAGTATAGCAAAACAGGGGTAATATTTACTAGTGAGTTATAATGATGAGTAGCCAAAATGTTAAATAAAATCAAAAATAATCAAACATTAAAAATGTTAATCAACAGCCATAATTTGGGTTTGTATTTATTGGTTATTATTGCTTTGTCGGTTACTTGGAGCAGTATTAAAGTAATCCAAAAAAATTATGGCTTAGAAAAGCAAATTACCAGGTTGCAGCAAGAGGTTGATGTGCTAGATCAACAGAATAAGAATCAAGAATTGAAGAATCAGTATTACAACACCAATGCTTTTTTGGATTTGGCAGCCCGCAAATATTTTGGTTTAGCTAATCCCGGCGAGAAGTTAATTTTGGTACCAGATGAGGTGGCCCAAAAATACGTTCATCCGGCCCCTAAAAGCACACTGAGCAATAAACCAACAAAGCCAAAATCGCATTTTGTACAGAATTTTCAAGACTGGATTAACTTCTTTTTACACCGTCAGCAATCTTGACTTAAGGAGTTAAATAGCGTAGTATTGGCATTACCCTATTGCGGGGTAGAGCAGTGGCAGCTCGTGTGGCTCATAACCACAAGGTCGCCGGTTCGAGTCCGGCCCCCGCGACCAATATTATAAAACCTCCTAAAAACAGGAGGTTTTTTATAAATCAAAACTTGCTGTTCTAATATTCGAGTTCTTCCTCTTCTTCTTCTTCAAACTGTGATAAATCTTTTTCGGTTATTCCAAGTTGTTCTAAAATCCACAAATGTCTGACATTAGAGGGGTCATATTTTCCTATATTGAAATGAATCATTTCTTCTGGGTTATTTCTAATAACATCCCAGACGCCCATATTTCCTTCTCTGTATATAATATCTTTTGTGAAGCATACCCCTGGTGTTTTACAATTTGTTCCTCGAAATGTACGAACTGAACGATTCCAAGCGGTATTCTGTGCTTTTACCAGAGCTTCATCTAGCTCTTTTCCTTTTGTAAGATTATTCAGTAAATAGTATTTCTCAAGCACTTCATAAACTTGCCTGAAATCTCGTGGTTGACCATCTAGCCCTCGTGCAAGTCCAATAGCTAAGTGCCCGTCAAGACCGCTAAAATCATCAGCATTATTAGCTAATGCCTGTTCA
>DATKGW010000005.1:0-11645 GCA_035510605.1 Patescibacteria group bacterium | reverse complement strand
TTGGATACCCAGAGTTGTTAAAAAATTTCTATCACACAAACAGATGACACCTTCTTGGCGGGCTTGGCGGATTATTTCTAGCGATTGTGACCTAGCTGCGTTGTATAGCAAAACTTCGGTTTTGGTATTCATTGGGTATCGAGGATCTTGTGTCAGCCTACGGATTACACGGGCAGTTAAATCAGTCTGACTATCCGGTTCGCGAAACATGCGCACGGCATAACCATCTTGACGTAGCCGTTCAGCCAATAATTCTATTTGAGTTGTTTTTCCCGCACCTCCCGCACCCTCCAGAACAATATACATACCCGATGGTTTATCAATCATAACTTAAACCTTTTATTTTAGTCGGTAATTGGCGCTGATCACGGTAAGCTTTTGGCAACATCTGGTCTGGCGACCATGTCGCTATAATAATGTTAAGGTTGTTACCTTGCTGGTATTTGCCACTTATACCATTATCATCGCCATATTTACCCTCTACCGGACCAGTATCATGAAAAACGGCTTGAGCAATTCGTTCGCCAACGGGAATAAGAATAGTCTCACGTTGGTTCAAATTAAAAATTTCAAGCGTTAAACGATTGATGTAACCGGGGTCAACCCAACCGGCGTCAAAACAAACGGCTATACCATTGCGTCCCCAACTGGATCGGCTTTTAAGCTCGTAAGCACCAGGTGGTTTAATACCTAAAAACTCATGCGTATGAGCTAAAATACGTTCACCGGGTTTTAGGGCAATAATCGGAAAATCTTCTGGTATATTGCGGTTAGTTTTAACATGATTCAAGTCACACCACTGTTTGTGTGGTATAGCCTTATATGGGCCGTCAAAATAGCGTTCAACATCCTCGCGGTCCAACGGATTGTAAACGGTCCGTTCATTAACTTGTTCTACTCGGTAAAAATAGTAACCTAAAGTAATATCCAAACTGGCATAACTAACATGTTTTGAATTGTATGGGTGGCAGACAATATGCCCTTTTTGTATGGCATCCCGTATCTGCTGGTTGCTATATACTGACATATTTAAAACTTACTTTAATCACACAATTAAAAGATGTTGTTTTTTATTAATTTTTCGTTTTTCCCACTACTTATTTAATATAATAGCAGAAAGCACATTAAATATTTCCGGTTAATAAGTTGTAATTTTTGTTATAAATTGCAATATGAAAAATGAGGTTTAAGTTTAATACGATATCATTAAGTTAAGAACTGGCTATGAACATGAGCTTATCTTTAATACAATATTATCAATGATTGTCAGATTAATACTAAAACGTTTGCGATATAGACTAGCCTTAAAATTAGTATCTACAATAGTCTTTGGCGTGGGTTTGTTATTAATTATTGAAGTTTTATTTTCCAGCCATCCGATTATTCATCATAAAGCTAATGCCCTTTTTGTGGCCCGGCTATCCAACGCCGCACCACTGGCTATTGGTTTGGCTTTTGTCTATCTAGGTTTACTTTTAAGGCGTCGTAAACACGCTGCGTGGTTAATCGCAACAGCGCTGTTTGTCATATATTTGTTTGGTTCAATTTTGGTGCGCAGTTATAGTGATATTATTTTAGCCCTCATTAGTCTTTTTGGGCTTATAAAATATCGCCGCGAATTTATCGTAAAGAGTGGCTTGAACAGCAGTTGGGTTGTTCTGCGGAATATCATATTTGCCATCGTCTTGATGTTGACATATGGAATAATAGGATTTTTATTATTAGACCGGACAGCCTTCGGTCGGGAAATATCATTTTCCCAAAGTATTTACTATACAATAGATACATTCAGATTATTTAGCGAAGATCTAAAACCTTTAACTGTTGATGGTCGTATTTTACTGGACTCTTTATATATCATAAATTTTATGACCATTGCTTATGTAATAGCTTCAATTTTTGGTCCATTACGTGAACGATTTGTTGACCAGACTATTCGTAGAGAGAAATTTGCAAAGTTAATAGAAGATTATTCATCCGATAGTGAAGATTTTTTTAAAGTTTGGCCGAAAGACAAGCATTATTTAATTTACAAAAATGCTGGGTTAGCTTACAAGACTGTATCTGGAGTTGCTCTGGTAGTTGGAAATCCGGTCGGTTTACAAAAAGATATTAAAACACTAGTGGCTATATTTATTGATCAATGTCATATAAATGATTGGACAGTTGCATTCATAAATATAGATGACCAATATAAAGAATTATTCGAGACTTGTGACTTAGACGTACAAAAACTTGGCGAAGAAGCCGTCATAAACCTAAAACAATTTACAGAGACGACTATCCATAATAAGCATTTTCGAAATATTTGTAACAGATTTGAAAAATTAGGCTATAGCACCGAACTATTACAGCCACCACACTCACAGGCACTGCTTGATGCCTTAAAACGTATTTCGGACAGCTGGTTAAGCTTACCCGACAAAACAGAACGTACCTTTATGTTAGGTTATTTTGATAAGGATTATTTAAATGACTGCCCTATATTGATGATTCGTGACGATGCCAAGCAAATCATCGGCTTTTTAAATCAAGTGCCTACTAAAACTTCTGAAGCTAACATTGACTTAATGCGACATCTAAAGGATGCGATACCTAATGTTAGTGACTACATGTTCGTCAATTTTATGAAGGAAATGCAACAAAAAGGCTATCAAACAGTTAATATCGGTTTATGTCCGTTAGCCGGGATTTCAAATATAGAAGAAAAGTCAGCTCTTACGAACGTATTAAAATTTGTTTATCAAAATGGTAACCGTTTGTTTGGTTTTAGCGGTTTAGAACGCTTTAAAAAGAAGTTTGAGCCTAGATGGAAAAACCGCTATGTTGCCTATCAAGATGGGGCGGTCGGTTTTACCAGATCTATGATGGCCGTAAATAAAGCCATGCAAGTAAAAAAGAGTAAATCTAACCACGATAAATAGCCAGTACTAGGCTAGGTTCGGTGTAATTTTAATACTGGGACCCATACTGGTAGTTACGTGAATGGATAATACGTAATTACCTTTAATGCTGGCTGGTTTGGCGGCTTTAATGCTTGCCAATAATGCCTCGGTATTTGAAATTAATTTATCCGGGCTAAAACTGACCTTGCCTATGGCAACATGGACAATACCGGTACTGTCGACACGATATTCAACACGTCCAGCTTTGGCTTCGGTCACAGCTTTGGCAACATCGTTTGAAACAGTACCGCTTTTAGGATTAGGCATCAACCCTTTTGGACCTAAAATACGGGCATATTTGCCTAGTTTTGGCATCATGGACGGTGTTGCAATTAAAACATCAAAATCTATAATGTTTTTATCAAGCTGCTGCAAAATTTCATCGTTGCCGGCATTATCGGCACCGGCTTTTTGGGCAACTTCCACATCTTTGGCCTCGGCAAATACAGCTACACGGGCAGTTTTACCCGTACCAGCTGGTAAGACCAATGTGCCCCTGATATTTTGATCGGATTGACGAGGGTCAACACCCAGCCGTACATGCAGCTCGACAGTGGCGTCAAATTTTACCGGGCTGGTTTTAATAACCAAATTCAGTGCATCATTGATGGAATATACTTTAGTCTTATCTATTTGTTCAGCCAGTTTGCGGAATTTCTTACCTTTGCGTTCTAATTGGGTACGAATATGAATAGGCTTGGCTTTTGGAGCCTCTTTAGTATCTTCTACAGTGGCTTTGCGAGCTTCTTTGGCAGCTTTAGCCTCGGCTTCTTTAATGGCTTTAGAACTTCGCTTTCCGGCTTTAGCAATAGATTTATCTGTCTCTTCTAACTCTTTTTCGGTTTCTACAATTACTTCTGCAGTAGTTTCCATATCTACAAGTTCAGCCAACTTTTTGGTAGTTTCTTTAACAGCTACCGATTCGGCCGCTTTTAGTTCTTTTGTAGCCTTAATGGCTACTTTTTTTGCTGCTGGTTTTTTGACAGCTTTAACCTTTGGGGCTATTGTCTTTTTTGTTGCTTGTTTCTTGGCTTCTGCCATATTTACTCCTTCGTGGTATTAACGGTTTATTAAACCTCCCACAATTAATTTATTAACGCCTTCGTCTTAAGTCATTCTTGGGGATAAAGTTTATTGGTTTTATGCCTTCTGAACCAAGGCTTTTCTTAGTTTCGTCTGATATGTCCAAAGCAGTAGCGACTCCTATCTCTAGAGGGTGGCCATGAGTAGTGCTAATATCTCTTGGATATACTAGACTCTGATCCAATATTCTTTTATCTATCATTATATTTATTATCCGAGCCATTTTAGCTATTTGATCGTGTTTTTTCGTATATTCAGTAAAGATTTCCGGAAAGAGATTGCCTATCCGCCCAATTTCGGTCTTTGCAATGACGTATGCAACGTTTTGAGTGTAATCTACATTTTCACCCCTATCTCTCGCAGCTTGTTTATCTGCTTGTAGCTTTCTAAGAGTGCTAAGATAGCCGGCCAATCTTTTGGCAGCGTCTTGACTTGCTTCTTCATGCAGTTCTGGGAATCTTTCATTTAAGCCAGAAAAAAAAGTATTTATCTTAGGTCTAATATCATATCCGTCATCGTCGCCAAATCCGACTTCCTGCGCTAATTGCCAAGTATCACCTAATAAATGAGTGTATTGCTTGGATGATTCAGGAATAGTGTTAATAAGGGTACCTAACCTATAATTATGCGATATTCCTTGTATAACTTCTTGCGACGTCATATTATCCTTCGACTTCTACACCCATACTTCGAGCGGAACCAGCAACCATCTTTTTAACTGCCGGAATATCTTCGGTATTCATATCTTTAGCTTTAGCTTCGGCAATATCCGTTAGGGCTGAATCACTCAATTTTTTGCTGATTTTCTCTGTATTTGGGCGGCCGGAGCCCTTTTCGATTCCTAATTTTGCTCGAATCAAATCATCTGTTGGAGTACCGACTACTCGCCAAGCCATGGTGCGATCCTCAAAAATAATAATGTGAACAGTAACCATTTGGCCCATAAGGTCTTTGGTGGCTTCATTGAATGGATTTATAAAATCCATCATATTAACACCGTATTGTCCAAGAATACTACCAACTGGTGGCGCGGCAGAGGCTTGACCTCCCCTGATTTTCAATTTAATATTTGCTTTAATTGCCTTAGCCATAATCTTCTCCTAATTGATACTATTTTATTGTAATTTGAAGCAAGTAAAATATGTGCGTAACTGGTAGATTTTATAATGTTTTAACCTTTATGTCTAGACTCTTTTAACTTGAAGGCTGTCTAGTTCTACGGGTGTTTCGCGACCGAACATATTAACCAAGACTTTTATCTTGCCTTTTTGGGTATCAATCTCATTAATGGAACCATCAAAGCCCTTAAACGGGCCGTCAATTATACTGACAACCTCACCGACAGTGTAATCAATCTTATGCTTAGGCTGGTCGACACCCATGCGTTTGTTGATCTTTTCCATCTCATCTAAACTAATTGGCGTAGGCTCGGTACCGCTACCGACAAATCCAGTCACATTAGGGGTGTTACGGACAATATACCAGGCATCTTCACTAAGCTTCATTAGTACTAAAACATAACCCTGAAAGATACGTTTTTCGACTACTTTACGCTTACCATTCTTAATCTCTATTTGTTTTTCTTTAGGTACTAAGACATCAAAAATTTTATCGGCCATATCTAGGCTATCGGCACGTTGGCGGATACTTTCAGCAACTTTTTCTTCGTAGCCGCTATAAGTATGGATAGCGTACCATTGTTTACTGGAATCGTATCTTTTTTTACTGTTCATTGATTGGACCTTTCTTAATGATTACTTGCCGAGCAATATGACTTTAAATAACTTATCAAACAGAATCCCGATTAACTGTACGAATATGGCAAAAATTATGGCGAATATCAACACAGCTCCAGTTAATCGTGCAGCTTCGCGGCGGGATGGCCAAGTGACTAACTTTAATTCCACCCAGGCTTCTTTTAAAAATTTTGGCATTATATGTATGCGTTTGCCTAATATACGGCCGGCTTTACTTTCCGGTACATGTATCGGGTTGTATTCTTTTTTGCTTAAATTACCAAGTACACTCAAAGGACGATGAATTTTGCCTTTTAGCTTTCTGGCCGGAATTTCATTTTTTTGTGCTTGTTTGCTGGCAAACTCACGGACAGTCTCATGGCTCTTGTGTCGTTTGAGCTGTTTCTTTAAGTTGTCTTCTTCTACCACTTGATTTAAGTCTCCAAAAATAATAAGCCTAAAGATTAATTCTTTAGGCCGTTCAAGTCAATAGTAGCAATTTTATCTCTGGGGGTCAATACATTATTAATCAATGCTAGGAATAAAAATTGAAAAAGTTGAACCATGGTTAAGTTCAGTCTCTAGGCTGATTTCGGCATGGATGAGGCTTGCCAGTTTTTTGGTTACATATAAACCAAGCCCGGTACCAGTGCTTTGTCGGGTACGATAGTCTTCGCTCCTGAAAAACTTGCCGAACACTTTTTGCTTATCGGCTTTACTTATGCCGATACCCGTATCACTGACTTCAAACATTACTCCATTAGATTTTGGCCTAGCCGAGATAATCACCTTACCCTTTTCAGTGTATTTTATGGCATTGGTGATAAAATTCTGCAATATTTCCTTTGTATAGAGCTTGCTGGATTGCAAAAGTTGGAGTTCCGGATCGACATCTATCATCAATTTTAGGCCTTTTGCTTTAGCTTGTGGAGCATAATTTTGTTCCAAATCTTTAAGCAATTCATTTGAATTAATTGATTCAACTTCAACATTCAATTTTCCTCGCTCAGCTCGGGATAAAGTCGCCAAATCATTGATCATACCACTTAAGAAGATAGTTTGATCATAGGCGGCTTTTAAAGATTGCTTGATTACTTCAGGGACATCTTTGTTTTTATCAACCACAAACTGGGCATTACTGATATTCCCTTCTGCTATGGCAATTGGCGTTCGTAGTTCATGGCTTACAACTGATATAAACTCATCTCTCTCTTCTTCTAGGCTTTTTTCGTGAGTAATGTCGCGGAGTAATAGTACATGCCCGCGTGCACCTGAAACGCCAAAACCAAGATGCACCGGAGCGACGCTAAGATAAAGATTAATGGTTTCGTTGTTTGGGTATTTGAGTAACAAATCTCTGGTAGTAAATTGAGTTAGAGTTCTATTTATCAGTTTTTCTATATCAACTAATTGTTCGTTTTTATCAATTAATTTTATTAGTGAGTGTAGCTTTTTACCCCTAAGCTCGATATTCAAATCTAAAATGTTTAATGCCGCCCCATTATAGATAGCTACAACCTGATGCTCGTCTACGGCGATAACAGCATCTGCCATGCTATTTATTAGAGAGATTAAACGTTCATGCTCTAAGGCCGCAATGTGATCGTTTGGTTTTGGTACGGAAGTTTTGTGTATTGCCTTTGGCATAAACTTAATTATACGAGATTCTTCCCAAGTCCACTACTCACTTAAGCGGAGCTACCAAATATTGCAATTCTTTAAGTCTTTTACGCCTGGCTTTGTAATCGGGCATTATAGCTTCAATTGTAGCCCAAAAATCTTTACCATGATGTAAGTACTGGGTATGTGCCAACTCATGAAGTAATACGTAATCGATAAGTTCCCAGGGTACCATCAT
This sequence comes from Patescibacteria group bacterium, assembly GCA_035510605.1. GTDB lineage: Bacteria > Patescibacteriota > Saccharimonadia > Saccharimonadales > CAIOMD01 > DATKGW01. The sequence goes on along the minus strand of DATKGW010000005.1, from coordinate 4,023 downwards.
TAAATAAATACTAATTGTTATAACTTTTTTATTATTACAACTACCCCATTTGCTGTGCATACTTTTGAATTTTACATCGTGGCAGGTAAAGCCATATTTTGTGGCAAGAGCCGACAATCTGCTGCCTAGGAGTTCTTCGGCCTCTATTTTCAAGGCTTTTTTTGCCGCTTGTTGAGCGGCTTTTTGAGTGGCTGGGCTAGCTGAATGCAGATTGGGCGGTATAAAGACTGTAATGATATCTTTGGCTACACGGGTACGTAACGATGCCCCGGGTTGAAAAATAAGCGTATGATTTTTACCGATTGCCATGCCGTCAATCAGTTTAGTAATAGGTTGATTCTGTCTTTGGATTAATATCCACTGCTTGTTACTGGAGGCAAAACGGACTCCATTAGCATATGGCAGCCAAGGCGGTTGAGTTACCCGGACTTTTTGGCCATCGATTCTTAAATTCAAACGTTTAGAACCGCGGCGTTTATGAATAGCCACAATGCCTATGCCATCAATAGAAAAGCTTTTAACTGACATAACCTAAATAAAATTATCGAATAATAACATTACGCCGAGTGTAATCAACCCTACCGGCCTGAACTTGAGCGCGGGATACTAAGTTGATTAACTCCGGTTTGGGAACTTTTTGTTCCAGAGTATTGTCACTTATAACTCCGATTTCGCGCAGTCGTCGAACCAAGGATGTTTTTTGGTTATTGAATAAGTGTTTGCCACTTAAAACAAGGTAATTTTCGTTTTGAGGGTTTTGCATTAAACTCATATAACGGTCAAAAATTTCTTGGCTCATAGGTAAAGAGTATTTATCGTCAGCTTTGCGATGATCTCGAGACTGTGTTCGTACCCAAGCTGTATCGGCATCAATTTGCACCCAAACCATCATTTCTTTAACGCCTAATTTTCGTGCCATGTCTCTTATAGCCCGGCGGTCAGCCAAACGGCTGACAGAAATATCATATACAGCGCTGACACCGGCATTTAAAAACTGCTCGGTCATAAAATCCATCAAATGCGTAATAATCTGGTACTCGGTTTTATCGTGTTTTGGTTTTTCGAATAGTTCTGAGCGGAGGCGATCGCTACTAACATGAGCCATACCCAGCATCTCGGCCAACTGTCTGGAAACAAAAGATTTACCCGAACCTGGTAAACCGTACATATAAATCAATACCGGATGTTCTAAGCGGTTTTTATTCATGTTCTTTAGTTTAACAATTTTGAAGTCTTTTTAGAAGATGTTGTTATAACTTTTGCAAAATATTAATATATTTCCTGTGGCAGTACTTGCGGGTCTAGAACACTAAGAACTGTTTCTCAGGTCTTGAACGGTTCTTATGCGCTCCTCGGTTTTAGCTGACTGTTGGTCGCGATAATCTTGAGAATCAAACCCCGTATTTCTTGAAGTATCCTCTGTCTGTGTACTCGCAGAGGAGTGGGTTTCGACACTGATTTCAATACCTTGGCGAGCAGCATTGGCTGCAACACGGCCTAAGAATTCTTGCATTACAGGTTTCTGAGAAGGATCCCATTCTCCGGTTACTAAGTGAACCATCATACTGTAAGCTCCCTTTCTTCGGGTAGCCATAGTACGATCGCTGAGTTCAGCATCGTCTGGCATCTCTACGCATGTGATAACGTCGGCAAGAGCAATGCTATTAAAGTATTTTAAGCTTTGATTTTCTGCCATATATATTCCCCTAAATATTAATTACAATTTTAGAACTATTGCTGTTAGCTAGGCAAGCATGAGCAAATTAGAATATTTAGTAACGTAAATCCTTGTTGGATACCCTGTCAAATATATGCTCTTGGCAGGGGAGATAGGACTCGAACCTACGACCCTCGGTTTTGGAGACCGATGCTCTAGCCAACTGAGCTACTCCCCTATATGGCCAAGCTTAATATTATAAAAAACAAACCTATTTGCCAAGTTTTACTGGTGTTTTAGGCCTTTGCCACTGCAATATAATGTCGTTCAATATTTTAATTATAGTTGGGCGATTTGGTAAATTATTATCTTCATAATAATGCTCGATTTCAAAAATCGTATCGGTGGCGGATAAACAGTAAAGTTCGTCGGCTAATATATGCATCCTATCAATAGCCGGCACACCGGCGACGGGGGCTGCCATAATAACCTTTTTTACATTTATGCCTTTAAGATAATCATTAGCCATATCAAAGGCCATGCCGTTAAGGCTGCCATCGGTTACTACAATTACTACCCTGTTTCTAAAATAATCTGCTGAAATTAGTCCACCTTGCCCCAGGGCTACATGTAGTTCGTGCATGGCCTCCATTTTGGCAAATTCTATATTACCGCGATATTCACTTTCCAGTTCTTCGATTTCACCAGTCGAAAAGCTGTTGTTGTATACAAAGCCGCCTATTTCATTAATAACTCCTACTAATGTGCGTCCATCGGGCAAATATATATCTTTGGTCAGAAGTATGGCAATCAATGAGTGTAGTCGCCGGGCAATTTCTGCACCTACCAGCACTCCACCTTCGCTTAACGCTAGAACAATAGTATCTTCAAATCGGTATTTGATTAATTTTTCCGCCAACAGAATGCCAGCTTGCTTGCGCGAATCAAAATAATGCAAAGCCGCCGGTTTGTTCTTTAACATTGTGCCCATACTTGTCTATTAGTATAGCAAGCAAATTATATTCTGTTAGATTTAGATAAAAATAATAGCAGTAATTGCTACTTTTTGGCTTTTACAACATTACGGCCAAGATTTTTACTTGTTTCGGTATGCGTAGTGTAACTGCGAGTAGTCGGGCAATATTTACGTAAACTAATTTTATCAGGCGTATTCTGAATACTTTTAACAGTATAATGGTGTCTTTGACCACAATTTTTGCAAACTAGGCCGATGACCTTACGCTTGGGGTTCTTCTTAGCCATTTTTTAATTCCTTTAATTCAAGATTTAATATATATTAACAGATTGGATGGTTTCATTCAAGTCTGGAGCCGAGGACGGGAGTTGAACCCGTGACCTCATCTTTACCATAGATGCGCTCTACCGCCTGAGCTACCTCGGCAACATCCCATTGATTATATCTCGTAACTTCTTGTTATGAAAATGGATTGTTAAAACTCCGTAGACACTTTTATTACGATATGTACCGATTGACCCGGATTTTGTTATTATGACTTTGCAAAATTGTATCGGACTTACATTTAAATGGTTTATCCAAAAGTCCAAAGCTTTTTCGGGATTAATGTCTGAAAAAATTTGCAGGCTAAACCGCATTTTCTCTTTCTTCGCATCAAATAAATCGGTCAAAAACTTCATAAAAGTCTTAATCAATTCGGGATCAGTGTTACCGAGGCGCACTGAGTACATATTTGATTTATTCCCTTCACCCCAATATAATCCCAAACCTAAACCCAGCAGCATTGCCTCTTTTTTGGTTTTTATTGGCTTAATCACAAAAGGATCTCCGCTAGGGTTGTGTTTTTGATAAATGGCATCGCTGATGGATCTTCGTTTAATTTGATGCTTGTTCATCCAGTAGACTACTTTATGTTGAGAGCATCCTAATATACGGGCAATATCCATCATTGACGCATTTTGGATGTTGTACATTGTGTTCAGGGTTTCTCTTGTAAGCATATGAGTATATTAATACTACCAGTAGTAACTAGTATACCACATCAAAAAGAGGAATTGTGTTGAAACTATATGTTAGTTCTGGTAACATTACCTCTGTCGCCGACATAGCTCAGTGGCCAGAGCGGCTGTTTTGTAAACAGCGGGTCGTGGGTTCAAATCCCTCTGTCGGCTCCAAATCTATCAACCTTACGAGGTTGCGCTAGTTAGATGCCTTTGCGAGAGCATCTAATACCCCGAGACTCACGTGAGTGTAGTCCAGGGGGGTGTTAAAATATGTGCGTACCTATATGGTACGCACTTTGCAGGGTTAGTGAAGCGGTCAAACACGGGAGACTGTAAATCTCTTGGCTTATGCCTTCGTAGGTTCGAATCCTACACCCTGCACCACG
>DATKGW010000004.1:0-34900 GCA_035510605.1 Patescibacteria group bacterium | reverse complement strand
GATGGCACATTTGGCATTTTCTTTGCAAATCCACCGTTAATGCCCGGCAATTCGGTGTCCGGGCCGGTGGTTACCATCCAATATGGTTGTTCCCCGCCATTCCAGACTTCGATTTTCCAACCGAAAACTTCTTTATAAAATCTTGCAGCAGCTTCCGGATCGTCGTAGGCTTGCTCAAAATGACCTATTCGCGGCATAATTATTCCCCCTATCATTTATTGATTATCAGCACAATTAGAATAAGTTTAAAATTCACCACTTGCAGTAAAAATTCCCTCTAATAAAATGGCGGAGAGGAAGGGATTTGAACCCTTGATAGAGTTGCCCCTATACCGCCTTTCCAAGGCGGCGCACTAGACCAACTATGCGACCTCTCCGCAACAGATTAAATTATATACGAAAAATTTATATAAATTCACCTTGTCTTATTACACCTCTGTTCGTAAACTAATAGCAATGGCATTAATTAAACTGGAACACGTTAGCAAAGTCTACGGCTTTGGTGGTGCAACTACTCTAGCCCTTGATGATATTAGTCTAGATATCGAAAGGGGCGAATTTGTGGCGGTTATGGGGCCAAGTGGTTCCGGTAAAAGTACTTTGCTAAATATTATCGGTTTACTAGACCGCCCCAGCCAAGGCATGTATATCTTTGATAGCCGCAATGTATCTCATTTACACAATCGCTCACGCGCCAAGGCCCGCCGTGATAAAATCGGTTTTGTTTTTCAAAATTATAATTTGCTTCCCAAGATGAAAGTTATCGAAAACGTTGCCCTGCCCCTGGCTTACCGAGGCATGACATCTTTAAGACGCCTGCACCGGGCAAGCGAAATTCTAAATAAAGTCGGGCTGCAATCCAGAGAATATTATTTACCCCGCCAACTCAGTGGTGGTCAAACTCAACGGGTAGCGATTGCCCGGGCGCTAATAAACAGACCTAATCTTATCATTGCCGACGAGCCTACCGGCAACCTCGATACTGCCAGTAGTAAGGTAATAATGGAGTTGCTCAGCGATATTCACCACGGTGACAACACAATTATCATGGTTACTCACAACCCCGACTTAACAGCCTATGCCAGCCGGGTTGTTTATATGCGCGACGGCCGTATCCACCAGGATAAAGATCTCGGTATACATGAAACTGCCGATATTACCGAGCTGCACAATGCACCGAGCGTTGATGAGGTCGAACTAATCGAAGAGCGCGAAAAAGTTAAGACTAAGAAGATTAAGGCTGCAAAGAAATGATATTGAACAACATCAAAATGGCAGCGACCAGCATAAGGGAAGCCAGAATACGCAGCCTGCTGACCATGCTCGGTGTTGTTATTGGCGTTGCCAGTGTTGTTATGACGGTTTCAATTGGCGAAGGTATTAAAAACCAAGTCGTCTCACAGATAGACCAACTGGGAAATAATGTTATCTCTATCCGGCCCGGGCGAGCGTTTAATCTTAATTCGTCTGGTAAAATTACTAAAATTAATATCGATAGCTTAATTGGTACCAGCACCCTGACTGATAAAGACTTGGCCAGTGTTAAGGCTACCCCCGGAGTGATTGATGCTAGTTATAGCGCCATGATTACAGGAACAGTCAGTACATCCAATATCCCCAACTACACCAATGCCACCGTTTTGGCGACTTTGCCAAATAATAACCAGGTTTTAGGACAGAAGATTGCCTACGGAGAATTTTTTAATCAGGCTAGCTCTGATGTCGCCACAACCGTGATTGGTAGCAATATTGCCAATGATTTGTTCGGACGACAAGATCCAATTGGTAATGAATTTAGTTTTAAGGGCCAGCAATTTGTTATCCGTGGTATTATGGCAACCACTCCAGAAAATCCCCTGAATTTTGGTACGGATTTTAATAATGTCATCTATATCCCTTTTAATGTCGGCAAACAATTAAGCGGTGGAAATCTACAAATTAGCGAATTGGATGCTAAAGTTGCTAGCGGTAGTTCGGTCACTTCGGTTGGTAATGCTATTCACCAAGCCCTACTTAATAATCACAACGGGCAAGAAGATTTTACAATCATCAAACAAACAGAATATTTAAATGCTACCAATCAGGTTTTTAATATTCTAACCAGCTTTATAGCCGCTATTGCCGGCATTTCTTTGCTTGTAGGTGGGATTGGCATTATGAATATTATGTTAGTCAGCGTCAGCGAGCGAACTCGTGAAATTGGAGTACGTAAAGCTATTGGTGCCACAAATCAGCAAATTTTAAGCCAATTTTTAATTGAAGCAACGGTTATCAGCCTTTTGGGCGGGGGAATAGGCATATTACTATCCCTTCTCGCCTCTTTCATTATTCGCTTGACCACTTCTATCCATCCTTCGTTATCGCTAACTACAATTGTTTTGGCCACCGGAGTATCTACGGTAGTAGGTATTATTTTTGGTATGGCGCCAGCTATCCAAGCCGCCCGCAAAGACCCCATAGAAGCCCTCCGCCACGAATAGCTTCAAGTGAAATATTATTTTTTAACTACTACACTTAATTGACTTTTTGTAGCTTTTCTGCTAATATATATTTAAGTTAGAAAAACAAAAATGGAACCATTAAAAACTACACCAGATACACCCAATCTCGCCTTTCGCACTGACCCGAACGGCAACATACTTAGAAATAACGAATTATCCTCTTCTTGTTACCGTTTTTTTAACATTCAAAAACGACTGACAGAGCAAGATAGAGAAACTAACCCTGATGATATCGAGATTATCGATGCGCATGAAGATTTTTTAGTCAGAGGTGATAGCGAGTTAGGAACGTTAGGTCGGCCAGAAACCGTTGCAAAAATAAAGCGCAACCCTGAAAATTTTATTATTGGGTTATCGTGCATAGCCGAAACTAAAACTCGCGGCGATTTTGTTATGGCTGACAATCCTACCGCAGATATTGAGGGCTTTGGCTACCCCGAAGCGTCTGAAATTTATGAAGTTCTATTGCCTTTAATATACCCCGATGTCAGTGAAGATGAAATTTATAAGGATGTTTTGGGCGAAGCCGAATCGCGCACCCTTGTTTTACGGGGTGATCCTGATGCTAAAATACACCGTTTTGTGCCAGAAAACTTAAAACTTGCTAGTAACGCAGAACTAATAATGCATTTGATAGAGCACAAGAAAGAATTGGCTACAGCTATAAAAACAACCGCCCTTGAACTTTTTGAGACTTCTGGTGATATCGAAGATGAAAAACGTAGTAATTTATCGGATGCTCTGTTTAACCTTTACGAGCTTGATGTTTTTCAGAGAAAATTAGAGAGAGCGTTAAGTCAGGAAACACCAGAAATTGGTGACGGATTAGATGAAAAACTTCAAACAAAAGTTAGCAGACTTAAGTCAGATATAGAAAAACATACCAAAAAGCACGCGGAGTTTGTTCAACAAAGCAACCCCAATGCAGAAGCTTATTGGAAACAAACAACAGAAGAAATTAATTGTCTAGATTATTTAACGAGGGTACTCGCAGAAAATAACCTTAATACAATAGATGAGGCACTGGATTATCTAGAATCTAAGCAGGAAGAGCTTTTGGATTTATTTGATCAAGCGCCACAATATGATTTAGCGGAGCAGATTAACAAAGAAATTGGTGTTGTGATTTGGTTAAAAAAATACCTCAGATAATTTAGCCGAGTTCTTTTTTGAATTTCTCTATTAAATCAACCGGCGTGGGGTTAAGCCCATTTAGTAAAGCCGAATAAATTGTTACAAAATCGCCAAGTGCTACTGTCCATATAAGTTGCTCTAAAATAGTTTGCCCCTGCACTGCTACCACAATCGGTGCCGGGCGGCGGCCACTAAGTAAGCGCTCGCTGACCTCGAAACGCTTTTGTATGCGCGGATGTTCTAAGTTAGATCTTAAATCAATCACCGCATATGGCTTTTCTAACGGGTGGCTCGTCCAGCCGATAAATTCATTATGATTAAACTCCGGATACTGGTTAACCCAAGCAACGTTTTTGGCATTTTCGTTAAAACTAATCTTCCACTTGTAAGCCGCCGGGAACATTAGCGGCCCAGCATACACAACTACGCTTTTACCAACCACATCCAAAGCCAGTTGTTTGGCATAATTTTGAGCCGTCGCCACATCCGGCCGCCACCCGGCTACTGCCTCTTTTAGGAAATCAATGGTTGGCTTGATGGCAGAAGAAGCTTCACTGGCATCAACAAACCCAAGTTTTACAAGCCAAGACACAAAAGCTTTAAAACTATATAAAGTAGCGTAACGCGGCTGAGTAACGCTTGGCAAAATCGCCATCGGATAATTTTTAGCTTTAGCGATTTCTGCTAATCTACCACCGGATGCAATTACCACTATTTTGGCTTTAGCCGCTTCGGCTTTGCCCAAAGCCTCAAGTGTTTCTTCAGTATTGCCGGAATAGCTCGAAGCCACAAACAAAGTTTCGCTCGAAACGTATTTGGGAATATCATAATTGCGGCAGATTTCGAAGGGAATTTTGTGGCCTGGCCATGTTTGGCTGAGCAATGCGCCCAAGGCGGAACCACCCATTCCGGCAAAAACAATATTATCTACATCAGCCTTTCCGAAATTCAAATCAGGCATATTAAATTCATATTCCAGCTGTTGCCACTGCTTTTCGGCTATTCCTAAAGCGTCCTCGGCATCACGCTCATGGATTAATTTCAAATCATCAAGCATCTTATATCCCTTTTCTTTTAATCATTCTTTACTATACCGTATCACGATTTGCCCTAACCGATAAAGAGGGCTCTTTTTTGGTTATCAAGCTTATGTTATTGTACTTACAAAGCATAAGTAATATTGGAGGGTGGAATGTTTGGACTAAACGACGACGATAAAGATGATAAGCAACCAATAAAAGATAATCATGGTATGGTTTCGACTGATCCTGCTGTTAATCCCGAACCGGTTTTCCATGAAGATTCTCTAGAAGAACCAACTACCGCGATTAGCAGTCCTTCTAACGGTAGCCCTTCCGGCCCACCTTTTATGCCACCAGAACCAAGTAAAAGTAACGCCCTTAACCCGCCCTCGTCTGTCTCTCACGATAATGCTGAAGATTCTGACTTACTAAGCATTAAACAAAAAGCCCTGCAAGAATTATCGCCGCTAGTTAATCACCTGGATCAGACTCCTGAAGAAAAATTTAAAACCACCATGATGATGATTCAGGCAACTGATAATAAAAAACTATTACCCGATGCTTATAAAGCCGCTCAGGCGATTACCGACGAAAAAGCCAAGGCCCAAGCCTTGCTGGACGTTATTAATGAGATAAACTACTTTACTCAAAGTAGTTAGTGGTTTCTAAAACTCTACTATTTATTTATAAAACCGGTTTTTAGTTTTCTACGAATAATCGTTTGATAGACAACAGCACCTGTGGCTGATGTCCCCAAAAATATAAACACCAAGCCTGGAGTACTTTGGCCGGTGTTTGGTGTGGTTGTCGGTTGAGTAGTACTTATGGTCATATTATTGGTTTGTGAGCTGGCCTGAGTGTTGGTTTTGGCTGAGGATGCTATAGGTTTGGTTGTCTGGGCGGTTGGCGCAGCAGCCGGTGGTTGGTTGCTTTTACCCCAAATCACATGATAGAGCCAACGCCCACCAAAAAATAGGCTAAAGAAAACCGCAATACAAACCACAAAAATGGCTAAAGACATTAAAATTGCCAGGGGTCGGCTAACTGCATCAGTAGCATGCCAATATTCTTTAATTCCATCTTTACTGACCGACCACTTCTTAAACCACATACTAAAATTCCCTCTTGTTTAGAGATAATTTTAGGCTGATTCGTTTACAAAATCAATTAAATGTTATGTAGCTTATGCTTAAAAATTAGAGTGACAAATAAAGAATGCCGAAATGTGTGATTATTAGGCTTAGTAATCCATACCCATTGGGCCCGGTGCTGGTGCCGGAGGTGTCTTTTCCGGAACATCGACAACTAATGCACCCATAGTCATGGCCGTACCGGCAATTGAAACGGCATTTTGCAGAGCTTCTTTGGCAACTCTTGTCGGATCGATAATCCCGGCTGGTTTCAGCTCAATAAGTTTTGATCCTTCATTTACGTCAATACCAACCAGCCCCTTACCTGTCCTAACTTGTGGCAACCACTCATCAGCATTTAATCCGGCATTGTCGAGCAAAATTCTAAATGGCTGTTCTAGAGCATTCTTCAAGATTTGCCGGCCTGCCGATTCGGCATTAGTCTCTTGAGCTTTAATTTGACTGGCTAAGTGAATCAATGTGGCGCCCCCGCCTGGTACGATACCTTCATCAAGAGCAGCTTTTACGGCGTTAACGGCATCATCTACACGATATTTCTTTTCTTCTATTTCAGTTTCGGTAGCACCGCCAACCTTTATTACTGCTACTTTGCCGCCTAGTGCTGCGCGGCGCTTTTCCAGGTTTTCTTTGTCGTACTCGCTGGTAGCCTTAGATATTTGAGCGTTGATCTGAGACATACGAGCTTTTACTTCTACCGGATTGCCGGAACCTTCAACAATAGTTGTGTCATCTTTTGTAACGATAACTTTGCGGGCTGTGCCGATCATTGCTAGCTCGGCATTTTCGAAAGTATAGCCCTGCTCTTCACTGATAACCGTAGCACCGGTTAATACCGCGATATCATTTAAAATATCTTTGCGACGGTCACCAAAAGCCGGCGCCTTAACAGCCACCGTGTTAAATACTCCTTTTAGTTTGTTCAAAACCAATGTAGCTAATGCTTCACCTTCTATATCCTCGGCAATCAAAACCAGATCTTTTTTACCGGCTTGAGCTAACTTTTCTAAAAGTGGCAAAAATTCCTGGACGCTGGTTATCTTCTTGTCGGTGATAACGATAGCCGGTTTGTTGTAAACAGCTTCCATGCGATTGGCGTCAGTCACAAAGAATGAACTGATAAAGCCACGGTCGATGGTAAAACCTTCTACCACTTCGCTCTCCAGGCTCAGACCCTGGCCTTCCTCAACAGTCACTACGCCATCCTTACCGACTTTATCGATAACTTCAGCGATTAATTCACCGATTTCACTATCGCCAGCTGAAATTGCAGCGACTTCTGAAACCCGTTTTTTGTTAGTATGAATATCTTCGCTTAATCCGCTCAATTTATTACTTGCATCGTGAGCTGCCGCTTCTAAGCCCCGGCGCAGTTGCATCGGGTCGTGGCCGGCGGCAATCAAACGATTGGCTTCTTTTAAGATGTGATAAGTCAAGATAGTAACGGTCGTAGTGCCGTCACCAGCGACATCATTCATTTTGTTGGCAGCTTGTTTAATAAGTTCCGCGCCAATTTTATAACCCAAAGTTTCATCGTCAACTTCGGGTAAATCAACTGCTTTAGCAACTGTTACACCGTCGTGTGTAACGCTGGGCGCACCGTAGCTTTTGCCGATAACCGCATTGCGACCTTTAGGGCCCATAGTGGTCTTTACGGCGTTATACAAAATCTCTGCGCCGGCCAGAACTCGGCGACGGGCGTCATCATCATAAAAAACTTTTTTTGCCATATTCAATATCCTTCCAAAATTATTTTAAGGTAGCTAAAATATCTTCTTCTTTGATTAACATGTATTCGTCTGCACCAATTTTTACCTCGGTAGTGCTATAGCTTTTATAAAGAATTCGCTCGCCGACTTTAACGCTTTCGACCTTTTTGCCGATAGCTAGGACCTTGGCGATTTTTGGCTTTTCGGCCGCTTTATCAGGTAAAAGCAAGCCACTGGCGGTTTTACTTTCGGCCTCTTCTTGTTGGGCAACAACATAATCTGCGAGAGGTTGAATTTTAACGCTCATAATACTCCTCTTTTAAACTTAAATTCTTACTGATTATTTTAGCACTTAAGGGCTTAGAGTGCTAATTTAAGAATTAATATACAAAAAGCCTTTTGAGCTGTCAAGATTAATATTATTACATCATAATATTGACTTAATATTATACTTATGCTAATATATTATCTGTAAATCAAAAACAAATATGTCTGAACAGACTTTCACAAACACCAGACCTCCTAGGCAATTTACTGACATTGAGACAAATAACCGCAGATTTCTCGACGGTTTTCTCTTTGGCCATAAATTTGCTGATTATTTTTTTGCTAAACACCAAAAATCTATATCTTGCCATCGTATTAAAGAACTTTGCCAATCAATAGCTGATGAGTCAGATCGTAACTGGACGGGTGTTTTTTTGGCTGTTGATGAAATAGACAAGTTAGCACAAAAAAGAAAACCCTCTTATAGCGAACAAAAAATGCCTGGCATCGATAAGAACAAAGTTTTAATGTTTAACCATTTTATACGTGAATGCATCAAAGAAGCCACAGCTACAACTTTTACTTTTAAGCAAACTGTTAATACAATTGCTAACTCTATTTACCCTGCCAGAAAGGGTCCAAACGACGAAGCCAGACAAAGATTAATTGACGAATTGGCATCTGTTACTTTCGGCATGTGGCACGAGCAATCATTGATAAACCTGCTCAAAACAGCAGATGTAAAGTACTTTGACGCCACCACAGAAGAAGACGAAACCGGAGTGGACGTATTTATTGCAACAGAAAACAACAAATGGATTGGTGTAGACATTAAAAGCCATATGCCGCAAAGTGTCAGAGACAGAGTGTCTGTCGGAGGTACGCGTGCCTCCATCAAGGCCCCGATAATAGGTACCGGCACCAACGATAAGGGGAATGTTATACTTTCGGCCGACTATGGCATAAAAGGTATCCCCGACAATATGCTTTTATCCCCGCTAAAATTCAGCTTAGAAACTACACCAGATGCAATAGAAGCTATTTGGCAGGCATGTGAAAGCGTTTCGTATACCAAAATACGTGAATATGATAGAAAAGGCGACACTTTTATACCGTGCAAAATTGTTAGAGATCTAGGCCGCTTTGCTCTATAGTTATTTTTATGTTATATTAACTCTTTTATGTCAGAGTTATATATAGTCGACAATAGCAGAGAGCAGTTAGATGCACAGTTAAGAGAGACAAAAAGAGATAAGTTTGTTGATCTTACGGTTAGACTGTTGGGTATCAGAGCTTTTGTTCTCATAGATTCTGATATTCCTTACCCGGGAGCTATAGCATCGCACTATTTGCCGCAACCGATAGTTTTAGAAAACTTTCCTAGTCAAAAAACTTTCATTATTGACAGATTGTCTACTCCAATACCGCCTGATTCAGAATATGAATTAAATTATTCTACACGGGTTGCCGAAGGCCAATGCTTTACAGGTAAAGAACCTATTTCTAAAAAAGCATTCCTGATTATACCCGAAGATCCTGCAGATCCTGCAGAGCTAGAGATATTCAATAGCGACGAAGTCCTGCCAGAAAAACTGCCCTAATATATAAACAAATCTATTCTTCTATTATTTTTTTAACCTTAGAAACATAAGAATCAAGTTTCGCTTGGCTATCAGCTTCGGCATTAAGACGCAATAAAGGCTCGGTATTGCTGGGTCGCAAGTTTAACCAGCCATCATCAAAAATCAGCGTCAATCCATCTAGCCAATCAATTTCTGCCCCTTTAAATGAGTTTGCGACTTTATTAATAACAGCTTCTTTTTCTTCGACCTCAAAATTAGTCTCCGGTATGGCGTGATACTTACGATATTTGTCGGCTAGGCGGCTTAAGCTCTGGTTACTTTGACTAAGAACCGATAAAGCCACAACCGCAGCAATTAAACCGCTATCGGCCATAAAATTATCTTTAAAATAATAATGGCCACTATGTTCCCCAGCAAAAACGCCACCGTGTTTTCGCATATCTTGCTTTATAAAACTATGACCGACCCTTGTACGAATGGCTATCCCGCCATTATTTTCTATAACTTCTTTGGCAACCCGACCCGTAATGGCGTTATGTAACACAGTAGCACCTTTGGTTTTACTCAAAAAATACTCGGCTAAAATGGCCGTCATTACAGTACCGCTTAAAGAATCACCTTTTTCGTCGATCAATACGACGCGGTCGCCATCACCGTCAAATGCCAGGCCGGCATCAGCTTTTTGTTGTTTTACGACCCTAACCAAATCTTCTAAATTTTTTGGTTCAAGCGGGTTGGCAATATGATTAGGAAACGTGCCATCCAGCTCAAAATACATCTCACTAACTTCGAAAGGCACATAGGGCTCCATCTCCGGGAAAATTTTGCCGGCCATTCCGTTACCGGCATCAACTACTACCTTAAGTGGTTTTAGTTGCTCAACATCCACAAAACTAAGGACATGGCTAATCCAATCTTCTGTGATGTCTTTTTTAATAAGCTGGCCCTGGTCTTTTGAAAACACAAACTTATCGGATATTGCTTTATCTCTTATATCGAGTAACCCCGTCTCTTCACCTATGGGCTTGGCCTCTTCGTGACATAGTTTTATACCGTTATATTCTCCAGGATTATGGCTGGCTGTTATCATCGCACCACCGGCTAAGCGAAAATTTCCCACTGCAAAATAAATCATATCGCTGGTAACCTGGCCGATATCCCATACATCTCGGCCTTGCCCAATTAGCCCCTTTACCATAGCCTTCGCCAATTCTTTGCTATCGGGGCGCATATCTCGCCCAATCGCCACCGGCCCTTTATGGGGCAGCCAATCGGCCAGCGCTTTACCTATTTTTTCTGCCACATCATTTGTTAGTTCACTGCCTACTTTGCCGCGAACATCATAGGCCTTGAAAATCTGTTTAAAATTATCTTCCATATCACCCATTGTAGTTGATCACCGTTACTCAGAGTCAAATACTGTCTTATAGTAACTAACCGGCTTCATATTCTTTAATGAACGGTATAGTTCTTCTAGTTTTTTAATTTCCTTAAAGTCGGCTTGCTGGCGTTTCAGAGGATTGTTGAGGTCATCTATATGCTTTGTGCCTAAAAGTTCTGGCAGCGGATAACTTTGTAACCCTTCGGCCGATACAATATTAGTTTCTGTCTCAAGTCCTTTATCTGAGTCTCTTGTATATTCAACGTATACATCCTGTATTGATTCTATCCAATCCAACACCTCATCTTCTTGTACATCTTCATCTAAAATTAAGTGTCCGGGCACAACAAAACGAATATGCATCTCGTCATTATGATTTGCCGTTTCTGTTTTTGGTCTAAGTATAAAACCCACAGTATTTACATACTCATAACCTTTTTTAGTCCGCATTTCTTCTTTTAAATCGTAAAAGATATAGTGTTTGAATGCATAATTTTGCTTTCTGGCCAATGCTTCATCTAAACATAAAAATTCGTCAAAATTATATTTACAAACCAAAGCCAGCAACAGTTTAGTGTCATAGATAAACATTTGCCTGGTGTCTTGTCTGGCCTCGGCCAATTCTTGCAAGATTTTGCTTCTTTCTGATTCCTCAGATCTGGCAACTTCGTAAAACGCAATTCTTTCTTCAAATTTGGTTAGCGCAATATAATTTTTTTGCCAGAACTGTTCCAAAAGCGAAATATTATCAGTAATATTCTTCTCGATATCCTCTAAGTCGTCATTAAACCCAAATTCTGGACTAGCACCATGACCCATACGCATATTACAACAATTATTTTAGTACTTGTCAATATTTTGTAAAAGGTGTATAACTAAATAATCTTGGGTGGAGGCCCAAGCGAAAGGTTGGCGCCAAAAGCGTCAATAGAATCACGAGGTCTGGAGGGACCCGTGGAATTCAATGGAGCCTTGTCTAAAGCCACCGACACATATGTTGTGTCAATGACAGGCGAACACTTTGATCCAATAGGGTTCGTCGAGCGACTTAATAGCTCGAAGAACCAACATGGCATCATCAGTGCTTGCCCCAACTCCTTTGAAGTAGTAGTGAAAACTACGAACAGCGAGGCTACACAGCATTTCTGCGACGACGTAATCGCAGAGATGAACATCGAGGCTACACACCGCGAGATGTTCGAGACCTGCGACAGTCAGTCGTGGGTCAAGATCAGAAGCGACGTTGTAGAGATGCGTCTGCATCCCTTCAGCGTCGTCATAGGTGACAGTTTCACGGCGGCTTGTTTCATTGTCCGTGTTAACGGACATCGTGTTAACGAACGTCGTGTCAGTGGTAACAAAACCACAATTGTCAACTCCCCCACCGGTATCTTGGTGAGAATTAAATCGCCTCATCTTGATGATACCGAGATACGCACCAGTTTTAAAAATCGGTGCGCATGGCTCCTCCGGCAGTTTCTGCTTGAGGAGCTTCGGAAGGGGTAACCTCCGACCCCTTCCAACCCGCGGGTTGAGCTCCTAGCAAGAATGCGCGCTGCTAGTTGTAGCCCCCGCCAACAGAGGAGAGACCGCTTAATAAGTGGTATTGGTGCGGTCCTAACCCGCCCCTCTCCTCACACCTTGCCCGAACAGGCTGAAGTTCGTCTTTTTGACGATTCCCAGCCCTTCGGGCTTTTTCTTTAACCTACCATATTTGACAATCACTATTATTAGACGTATAACAGAATGTATTCGAGAGAAATTTCGACGAAGGGAGCAATGTTTAGTCTACCAAGTAGGTTGGTTTGACAGAAGACTCCACAAGCGGGTTAACAAAAAGAAAAAGCTTTAGACGCTTAGTAAAACATTTCCCTCTGCAGGGACGCCAGTTGCCATATTGGCGCCAAGCTCAGCCGATAAGTCGGCTTGGATGTGTTTTGCTATGCAGCCTGATGCAAAGATGTGCGGATCACTCCCCTATGGGGCTAGAAATGGATCCTAGCACACTCAAGCAGCTTTTTCTCTAAGCGCCCTGGGTGGTGTACGTGAGCGGGCCATGCCGTTAGCTACCAAGCCGTCAGCATGACCAATTACAGTAAGATCCGGCTTATATCAGCCGGCCCATACTCTCGCTCCACGCACGTTGTCTCCGGACAAAAATCAACGACCGAGTATTTCGGCCCGCGATGTTTTTTCCGTAACACGTGCACCACTCCAGGGCGCGCTCGCGCCCATCTAATCCAGGCCCTGTGCGGCAACCAAAGTAAGTGTTATACGTCAAAAGCGTACGACCTCTTAAGCCCACCTGGGCCTTTTTCTTTTTTAATACTTTATCTCTTCCAAAACCTGGCGAGCGACTTCTCTTTCATCCCACGGTATTTTTTTACCACCTTGATTCCGATAATTCTCATGACCTATCCCTGTCAATACGACAATATCGCCTTCTTTAGCATCTTTAAATGCCCTCCTTATGGCCTCTAACCTATCGGCAATTTCTACAAATTTCTCTACACCGCCGGCTTTTAATATTCCACCCTTAACAGCCGCTCTGATACTATCACCGTCTTCGGTATATGTTTCGTCATCCGTTAAATAAATATAATCAGCCAATTTGGCAGTAATTTCACCCATTATTGGTCTTTTAGCCTTGTCACGGTCGCCGGTTGCCCCAAAAACTATCCTCACTCTACCCTTAGCCACAACTTTTAGAGTCGTCAATACTTTTTCTAAAGCATCGGGAGTCACAGCAAAATCGACCAGCACCATAAAAGGCTGCCCGGCATCAATCGGCTCCATACGCCCCGGAACCAAAGGTACATTAGCTATGCCAACCTCGATTTTATCGGTCTTTATACCAACCGCCTCCCCAACCGTAGCCGCCATTGCTGCATTATAAACGTTAAACTCACCTACCAAATGAGTCTTTACTTTAAGAACTCCCTTGGCACCAATCAAAGAAAATACCGTCCCCTTAGGAGTTAATTCCAATTCCTTAATCTGGTTTGTTGCCTTGCCATGGCCGATGGTCAATAAACCGTTTTTAACCTTGCGAGCAAAAAATTCAAACCAAGCATCATCCGCATTTAGAACAGTGGTCTTTGGCTTAAACTCTGTAATTAATCTGGCTTTTGCTAGAGCATAATTTTCCATTGTGCCGTGGTAATCCAGATGATCCTGGGTCAGATTGGTCACGGCAGCTATTTCTACAGGTACACCAAGCACTTTATGCTGATCAAGCGCATGGCTGGTTACTTCTAAAACCACCCAGTCAACAGCCGCTTTTTTGGCTTGGTTAAAGAATTTTTGCAGTGTCCAAACATGTACAACCGTCACGTGAAAATTATTAGCTTGACGAAGGCCATTTATCTCTGTAAATGCCGTCGTAAATACTGCCGTTTTATAGCCACCGGCCTTTAATATCTCATTAATATAAGCACAAGTAGTAGTTTTGCCGTTGGTACCTGTAACGGCAATGACACGCATCTTTTTGGCCGGAGAACCTTGTAGAACAATGGCGGCCCGAGCCTTTTGTATACGGTATGTGCTTTCGACTTTCTTTAATGCCTTTTTCGGAATAACTTTTCTGACTATTTTCTTTACGCTGCTCATGTTTCTAATATACCTGAAAATTTTATTTTACGTGTGATACAGTGAAGCAGTTATGAAAATACTAGGAATAGAGAGCAGTTGCGATGAAACCGGAGTAGCTATTGTGGAAAATGGTACAACACTTTTAGGTAATGCTCTGGCCTCGTCAATGGACATTCATGCCCAGTTCGGCGGCGTGGTACCCGAAATCGCTGCCCGCAGTCATATTGAATCATTTATCCCTGTTATCGAACAGGCTTTCACGGATAGCGGTCTTGGTTGGTCGGATATTGACGGTATCGCCATTACTACTGGAGCCGGTTTGTTGGGCAGTCTACTAATTGGCATTTTGACTGCCCGCACATTAGCAATTATTAAAAACAAACCGCTTTATTCCATCAACCATGTCGAAGCCCACATATATGCCAATTTTCTAGTTGAACCAGTCCCCAGCTTCCCTGTTCTGTCACTGATCGTCAGCGGCGGCCACAGCCAATTGGTTTACTTTAAAGATCATCACGATTATCAAGTCTTGGGCCAGACAAAAGATGATGCTGTCGGTGAAGCCTTTGATAAAGTTGCCAAAATTTTAGGCCTGTCCTACCCCGGAGGCCCCAGTATTGCCAAGGCTGCGCTGAGTGGCGATCCGTACGCTTATGATTTACCCAAAGCCAAGGTCGATAAAATATATGATTTTTCCTTTTCCGGCTTAAAAACGGCGGTGCTCAGGGTCGCTCAACAGGTTGTTGGTGGTGATTTTAGAACCCCTAGCACAGAACTACCCAATCGATTAAGCGAGAAGCAAAAATTGGATATCGCCGCCAGTTTCCAACGGATAGCAATAGAAACACTGGTCGAAAAAACCATGCTGGCTTATAAAGAATACCAGCCAAAGACGGTAGTAATAGCCGGCGGCGTAGCCGCAAATCAAGAGCTAAGGCGACAACTAACAGATGCACTGCCACTTAATATTACCTATGCCCCACCTGCTCTGTGCACCGACAATGGTGCTATGGTCGCCGCACTAGGTTACTTTAAAGTTAAATCCAATAAAGAAAAATCCGACCCCTATAAACTTGAGGCTTGTCCTAATTTAAAGATGTAATTTTGCGTAGTGCTGGTTTAAGAGGTAAAATACAATAAATACTATGCGTAATAGAAATTTGCAAAAAAGTCATAATTATTTCATGTGAAAGAAGTAATTTTACTAAAGAGCAAGAATCTGATGAAACTAGCAAAATCTTACGAACCCGGTCAATACGAACAAGACATCTATGCCCTATGGGAGCAAAGTGGAGCATTCACCCCAAAAAAGGGTAGGGATTCTTATTCCGTTATTATGCCACCACCTAATGCCAATGGTAATTTACATCTTGGACATGCGCTATCCTACCAGATCGAAGACATTGTTATTCGTTACGAACGGATGCAGGGTAAATCTGCTTTGTTATTACCAGGGGCTGATCATGCCGGCTTTGAAACTTGGGTGGTGTACGAAAAACAATTAGAAAAACAAGGCAAAACCCGTTTCGACTTTAGCAGGGAAGAGCTATATACCCAAGTTTGGGATTTTGTGCAGCTCAACAGAGACAATTTTGAAAACCAGTTAAGATCTTTGGGTATCAGCTGCGACTGGAGCCGTTTTACATTTACATTGGATGATAAAGTCGTTGAGACCGCTTATAAAACTTTTAAAAAGCTTTGGGATGATAAGCTGGTTTATCGGGGCGAGAGATTGGTTAATTTTTGCACTTTTCACGGCACATCATTCTCTGATATCGAAGTCGAGTATAAAGACGTGGCCGGTAAACTATGGACAATCGCCTATCCTTTAACGGATGGGAAGGGAACCATTAACGTTGCCACCACCCGGCCCGAAACCATGCTCGGCGACACCGCCATTGCCGTTAATCCCAATGACAAAAGATATAAGGATTTGATTGGCAAAACCGTTCAAGTACCACTGACTCATCGTGAAATCCCGGTAATTGCCGATAAGATGGTTGACCCGGAGTTCGGCACCGGAGCCGTCAAGATAACTCCGGCCCACGATATCAACGATTTTGATGTCGCCGAAAGACATGATTTACCGCGCATCAATGTAATTGACCACGAAGGCAACATCACACAGGAAATGCCATCAGCCTACAGGAGTAAACCTTTCCTAGAAGCCCGCGAGTTAGTTGTTCGAGATTTAAAGGCTGCCAAACTACTGGTTAAAGAAGATGATTACACCCATTCGGTAGGGCATTGCTACAAGTGCGGCAATGTTATCCAACCCCTGATTCGCGAACAATGGTTCGTTAATATGAAACCACTAGCTGCCAAAGCTATTAAAGTCCTTACGGATGATAAAATCTCTTTTTATCCGGAGTCCAAAAAGCAAGTCCTGATAACTTATCTTAAAAACCTAAGGGATTGGAACTTGAGCCGGCAGATTGCCTGGGGTATACCGATTCCGGCCTTTCAGAATTTAGATAACCCCGATGATTGGATATTCGACACCAGGGTAGGGGAAGAAATGATCACTGTTGGGAATAAAACCTACCACCGCGATCCGGATGTTTTTGATACCTGGTTTTCTAGCGGCCAGTGGCCATCTGTAACCCTAAATTATCCTGATGGCGAAGATTATAAAAAATTCTACCCAACCAATTTAATGGAAACCGGTACTGACCTCTTATTTGCCTGGGTCGCCAGGATGATAATGCTGGGGCTTTATGTTACCGGTGATGTACCTTTTAAAGAAGTTTATTTACACGGTATGGTACTTGATAGCCAAGGTCACAAGATGAGCAAAAGCAAGGGCAACGTGATGAACCCAATGGATATAGTCACAAAATATGGCTCCGATGCCTTGCGCATGGGTATAATCAGTGGCCAATCACCGTCTATCAACCAGCCGTTTGGCACTCCAAAAGTTATTGCTGCCCGTAACTTCTGCAACAAACTGTGGAACATCGCACGTTTCACGGAGAATATTTTAGGTGACGGGTTTAAATTCGACGATAGTCCTAAACCAATCAGCTCTGCCGACCACTGGATACTTAATAAGTTACGAAGCAATATAACAGAGGTAGATGCAGCGTTGGAGCAATACCGTTTTGCCGAAGGCTATAACAAGCTTTATCACTTTGTCTGGGATGAAGTAGCCGATTGGTATATAGAGACCAGCAAAGTCCAGCCTAATCCCAAACTGTTGGCATATATTTTAAAATCCATTTTGCAATTGGCGCATCCTTTTGCACCATTCGTAACAGAGACAATCTGGCAAACGCTAGAATGGACGGGCACGAATCTACTAGTTAACCAACCGCGTCCGAAATCTAGGGGCCATGACAAAAAACTGGCCGCTGATTTTGAAGAAATTAAAACAATAGTCAGCGAAATTAGATATATTAACACGGCCCTGGATGTAAAATTCCCAAGCCTTTACTTCTTAAAACAGCCTTTTTTGACTCAAAATGCCGACCTTATAAAACGGCTGGCTCGTTTAAGCAATTGCACAGAAGTCGAAGCCGGGCGGGGAATGCATTTAACCAAAACCAGATTTAATTGCTGGTTGGATATAGACCTAAACACCGCTCAAAAATATGTGACCAAATTGCATACCAACAAGCTAGAGCACGAGGCCAACATCGATAGATTAAACCAAAGGCTTAATAACAAAGCCTACACCTCGAAAGCTCCGGCTGAGGTTATTAATCAGACCAAAGAACACCTTAAAACCGAGCAAGAACTGCTGGCCAAAACAGACCAAGAACTGTCTAATTTTCAAAGCCTAACTAAGTAAGTTAGAACTCGAGAATTTGGCGGATGCGGAATTCACTTTCTTCGGAATGGTAATCATCAAACCACAGCACATGCCACCCCAGTTTTTCGGCGGCTATTAAGTTGGTACGGCCATCATCTATCAGTAAAATTTCATTCGGTTCGACTTTAGCCATTTGAGCTGCCAATTTATATATTGCCACTTCAGGCTTTATGGTACCCACCTCTGAAGAATCAACAATTACATCATAGGGCAGTTTTGGTAACAAACCTTTATTGATCATGGAGCTAACCAAGCCCGACATAATATTGGTTATTAAGCCAAACCGATAATGTTCGGCCACCCAATTAACCAGATTGTGGATCTCACTATTCTTGTCGATGTTGGATAGATAATAATCAGCCCACGATATATGATCTACACCTACGCGTTTGGCTAAAATGGAGTTAAATTCTTGCATGTTCATATCGCCACGGCAAATTGCATCGTTATGGTGCCAGAACAAAGCCTCGACAGCGTCGGGAGATACGCCGGTATCTTCGGCAATTTTGGTAAAAGCCCGCTGATAATAGCGCACCAACACCCCGTTAACGTCAAAGTAAACAAATTTAATGCCTGTTTTTGACGTTTTATAAGCTTTTTGAGGCGCTTTTGTGCCCATATTGGTCTCTTTGCCTGCCAAGAACTCAACGGTCGTCCCTGTGGCCTCTGCAATGGCTGCAACCGTAAAGACACTAGGTGTCTTTATAGCCCCACGCTCAATTTTGGCCAGCGTCGAGTAGGAAAGATTAGCTTTGGCACAAAGCTCCTGCTGAGTCAGACCTGCTTTACGCCTAGCGTTAGCAATAGCCTTGCCCAAAAACATCTCTTGACCAGCGGTTCCCACCCCCTCATTCATGTATATTATTCTAGCATGATATGGCTAGCGTTGACGCTAAAATTAACCTTATCTGGCCAAACTGCGATTTAATGATGCTTGGCTAAAGCTTCTGCGAAGTTGAGCACCATCCACAAAAACACGAATAAAAGCCCACCGGAAATAGCTGCAATCAGTAAACTGTTTTTGACATTATTGCCGGTTCTTCTAAGCATTTTTGTATAAAGCCAGGTACCGGCGCTAATAGCAACTAAGAAAGCTATAACCCGATTACTCATCTGTTTTATCCTTTATCGCTAGGCGTTCAGCCATAGAGGCTAGGGCCACATAATCCGGCTCACCGGTTAGATCAATAATGCGGTGGATGTCTTTAGTCTCGTCGAATGGCATAAGGTGTACATGAGCATGAGGCACATCGGTACCGACTATGCTAACAGCTATACGACTGCGGCCGAGAACCTTCTTTTGCTGATGGGCAACCAATTTAACGGTTGCCCAAACGGCCTGATAGATATCATCCGGCAGATCTTCGAAATGGTCTATTTGCAGCTTTGGGATAACCAACACATGGCCTGGTTGTACAGGGTGAATATCCAAGATGGCAATCGTCTTTTCGTCTTCGTATATTTTATGGCAGGGGACTTCGCCGTTGATAATTTTTGTAAAAATTGAAGGTTCCATATGCAATAAGATAGCAGCTATAGTATGTACAATAAAAGCATGACTTTTTGGCATCACCCTGTTTTTAAAGACAAAATAAAGTCTTTTAGGCCAAGGCCCAGTGACCGGCAAAAAATTTTTATAATAGTAGCTCTTATATTTTTTATCTTTTGGGCCGCTTGTTGGGCCATGCTTGATCCGGATTTTGGCTGGCATCTGCAAACCGGTAATTACATTAGGCAACACGGTATCCCCGCCCACGACCTTTACTCTTACACGGCTCAAAATTTCCGCTGGATAGACCACGAGTGGGGAAATGACGTGTTGGTGTCATTGTTTTACTCTTTTGGGGGCTTCTTTTTGGTGTCTATCCTGTATGCCGGCCTCTGGACTTTTAGTTTACTGATTAACAGCTTAAAGAATCGGATGCTTGTGCTGCTTTTGGCCACATTGGCCCTATTGCCTTATGCTGGCGTCAGAGCCATTACCTGGACAGTGTTATTTTTTGCTCTGCTTTTGAAAATTCTTAGCAGCCATAATAAACAAATAAAGTATTTTATTCCTGTGCTGTTTATTGCCTGGGCCAACCTGCATGCCGGTTTTATTGCAGGTTTAGCTCTGCTGGCTTACTTCGCTATAAAAAAGAAGAGCAGGCTGTTAATTGTCATATTGCTGGTTAGCCTTGGGGCCACCTTGGTTAACCCTTATGGGCTCAGGCTATACTCCGAAGTATTCAGAACAGTATTCGACAGTTCTTTGCATAGCCAGATAACAGAGTGGGGTTATATCACATTTACAATTAAGGCTGCCACCTTTGTGGTGCTTTGGGCGACAGGCTTCTGGATATTTGCCCGGCGGCCTTTAAAAAATTGGCTGGGGTTGGGGCCAATACTTTTAGCCGCTTCTGTTTCGGCCTCCCGCAATATCCCCTTATTTGTCATAGTTACTACAAACGACCTCAACACTTACTGGGAAAAATTTAAAGATGAGCTACCCGACAAAGCTGCCAAGGCTAAAAAGATTATTATTTTTGTTTTGGTAACAGTAGTACTAATTTGGATTAGTGGCCTAACATATCTGGAGTTCCAAGATCTGCCGTGGAAAGACCGCGAACAGAATTACCCCGAACAAGCTGTTGACTATTTACAAAAACACCCCTGCAAAGGGCAATTATTTAACAGTTACAACTACGGCGGATATCTTATCTGGAAGCTACCAAGGCAGCCGGTTTTTATAGATGGCCGCATGCCAACCTGGAAAAACGGGCAGGGCCAAAAATATCTGAATATCTATTTTAAGATTTTTGATGATCAGAACTACCAACAACAAAAATTTGCAGAATATAACGTCCGCTGTGTTCTGATAAGTGATAGTTCTGATAACCATAAAACAATCGCTAATTTAAAAGCTTCAGGCTGGAAGCCGGTTGTCCGGGCCAACGGCTCAGTACTGCTGACTAACTAAAAGAGCTACGCCAGGGTTATCAAAATTTACCCGGTAAGGCAAAAAACTATTTAGTTATTAAATTTTGGTCTTTTAACTGGTAATTTATCAGTCAAGCCCAATTTCCGAATAACCCATATTAATAGTTCAATCGATAGCGTTGACCTAATAATAACCAGTAAACGCCATACCACTGGCCGCTATACAGCCCACGATACCCGAAGATAGGCATCATAAAAAGTATCAAACATACTAATGATTTAAAGCCTGGCCAAACGGAATAACGTCATAAAAAATTCTTTGGAATCCTTGGGTGACAGTTTAGATTCACCACGCTTTCTATCAGTAAATATGACCGGTATTTCGATAATTTCAAAATTATTTTTATGCAAAATCCAAAGAGTTTCTTCTTGAAAGGCATAACCGTTACTGATTATTTTACAGCTCAAAATATATCTGATGGCATCGCTTGTATAGGCTCTAAAACCGGCCGTTACGTCTTTTTGCGTCAATCTTAAAACAATCCTAGATAATGTCGTAGCACCCCAGCTAATTAAATGACGGTGCCACCGCCAGCCGACAATTTTACCACCCCTGACGCGTCTGGAACCAATCGCCAAATCGTACCCTTGCTCAACCGCATTAATTAGTTTAGGTAAATCTCGTGGATTGTGGGATCCGTCGGCATCCATTTCGCATACAATGTCGTATTTTTTGGCAATGGCCCATTTAAAACCGGCCATATATGCCACACCAAGACCTTCTTTTTTGAAATTATGAAGGACGTATATTTTGTTACCATGCATTTTAGATAATTTGTCAGCCAGTTTGCCTGTACCATCCGGGGAATTATCATCTACGATTAGCATATCAAGCTGCTTAACTTTAAGCTGCATCAAGTTTTTTATAACAACACCAATATTTTCTGCTTCGTTGTATGTTGGCAAGATTACTAGCTTTTTCATACCAGTTAATTATATCAATCAAATATGGCAATATTTTGCGCCTAATCTTTTCAGTAGTACCGGCAATTAAAGGTGGAGACGAACTTTAAGTGGCGGAGAGGGAGGGATTCGAACCCTCGATACCATTGCTGGCATACCGCTTTTCGAGAGCGGCTCCTTCAACCACTCGGACACCTCTCCTCAACAGAGGTAATTATATCATCAAATAAACCCAAAAAATGGGGTCTTAGTGTGGTACACCGTCATCAACGAAGTAAGAACTTATTTGGCAGCGGACTTGTGGAGTATGGAAGAAGCTAAGGTTTGGTAAGGAATTCCTTCTTCTATGGCTTTGGTCTTGAGTTTATACAAATCTCTTTCCGAAAGACGTATGTTTATATTTTTAGTTTTGTTCATTGTACTCCGAGCAATTTGTTGCAGCTCTTTTTTACGCTTATCAAAGGCTAGAGCGTTTTTTAGCTCGCCTTTTTCTAGAGCACTCTCAATTGCTTCAAGTTCCTGCTTTTCTTCTTCCTCTAATTCATAATAATTCATGATTTACTCCTTTCTTTTAAATATTTTTTTGTCATTTTTCTACTGGGGTAAATGGTTTTTAAAAAGATCTTTATGTCATCCTCGACATAGGGAACTATGTAAACATAGTTGCCGAACTCGACTACGAAGACCCTTTGATTAGGATAGCGAGATTTTTGAGGATGGTCTATGTCAGCAAGAACTTTCCCTTCTTCAATAGCTGTCTGAACATCTTCAAAACATATACCACGTTCCGTCTTAAGATATATGTTCTTGAGCTCGTTCCAATCAAAAAACTTCACACATTGAGTTTATGACATATAATATGTATTGTCAATAGATTTGATAAGCGTCATCAACGGAGTAAGAACGCTTTGTGCCAATAGTCATGACCTGAACCCTCGGCATTGAATTTTACTTCAAGAAAAGCTTTGGTATTGACTACTATTTCGTCATGCGTTCATCATAAACCTTAAATCAGTAAACAACCGGTCAAGATTCTAACCTAAGCTAAGGTGTTGGTGATTTTCTGTAAACTACACAAAATTAAAACAGGGATATAAATCACCCCAGTTTCTACATCCAACATTCTTGTCTGGTACGCCCGATAGGATTCGAACCTACGACCTTCGGCTCCGCAAGCCGACGTTCTATCCAGCTGAACTACGGGCGCACGTTATACGCTTACAAGCTAGCATACTATAACAGATAAGAAGTCGATTTTCCAGATGGTTGGTAAAAAATTAATCCGATATTTTACTACCTAGCGGCAGCGTCTTTAATGGCTATTTATCTATAGGAACTCTCCAAGCAGCAGCACCCCCTTTTGGGCAAAAATCAAATTCGTTATTTTTACCATAACGGATAAAAAATGGCCCCATAATGACATTCGGAGCGCCATCAATGTCTTTTTGGTATGTTTTAGATTTTTCTATCTCAGCTTTAACTAGGGCGACTGTTTGGTCGGACTCGAATGATACCACAAAATTACCAAGCATTCGGCACCCGACTTCGGTCAAGCCTCTTCCTACTCTGGTGGCTTCTCTGTTATCAATATCGCGTACAATTTGTTCTGGATGAAATAGCGTTTCTGTTTCATCAAATATCGCAATTTTTTCCATTATATTTCTCCTAAAATTAATGTTTATTTCTCTTTTGCCCTAAATGACCTCTTTTATTCGAGAAAATAAAAGAGCCCCGCGGTTGGGGCTCTATAAATATCAAATAAGCTGCCAACCGGCTAGGGCAGGAGCTTCTTCTTGGAATCGAAACTATTTATACAAATGCAAAAATGCATGGAGAATAGTTAACCGAAATTTGAACGATATGTCAAATTAAAAATGAATTTTGGAACTGATTTTATCTACCAAATCACGCTCGCGGTGTTCGAATGGCAGATAATCACCTAAAACCTTAACTATGCGGTCACCATCGGCAAGGGCAAAATACATTATTATCGGAACCATAAAACGTTTTTGGGGCAAAAGCTGTATGCTGGGCATTTGGCCGTCTTCTATGAACGAAAAACTCCGGAAAGTTTCATACGTAAAATGTTTGCTGCCGACCTGTATGCCGTCCGGGCTGATTGAATAATCCAAGACCCGTGGTTTCATAGCTGCCAAAAAACCGACAGTCAGGGCAATTAAACCGATGACTACAACAGAAAATATATCCTTAGTTATAAAATAAATTGCGGCTCCCAAAGCTACAGCTCCAAATGCCAAAATTACATACCAGCCTCTGGTTTTTTCGTGGGAGACAAATTCTGAGGCGTTCCATTTTATTGAATCTTCTGCCAGGCCTGATTGTGACGCAGCGGTTTGGTCCGGATCAGTTGCGTCATTGATTGCTCCCTGCTGGCTCAGTTGCCCCGATTGATACTGCCATTGATTTTGAGGGTCTTGTACTTGAGATGGTTGGTTTGCGGGTGGTTGCTCTTGTGTGGCTGTCGGTTGTGGCGCCGCAGGAACGTTTTCGGATACTTGGCCGGTGGTTTGTGTCGGTTGCTCAGCTGGCGGCGAGTCATTATCGTGAGAGACTTTAAGCGCTCCCGAATCTTGGGGTGCAATTACAACCGGTTCTGACAACACAGACTGCTTTGGTGGTTGGTCCTCTTGCTGTTCGTCCATTTAAGATTATTGTAGCACTTATGGTTATTTCGGCAGGTGATATTTAATAGCCGCAAGATTATCTTGGACTAACTTAGGAATGACCCAACAAACCTTGGACCGATTTGTCTATACCAGTATGCAGCGTAGAATATCATTAGTACCAGCGATGACTCTAAAAATAAATCCTGTTTTTAAATTTATAATACCAATAACGATTTTTGTATTGGTTATAGTGATTTGTCTGAGCATAGAAGGTGACCAACAATTTTCATATTTAGCAAATTCTTTCCTGCACGGTCATACATATTTTTTAAATGGGAGTAATACCCCTGGCGGGGATTTGGTTGACTATAACGGAAAATTTTATTGGGCACTGGGGCCGCTACCCGCTATAGTTCTAATGCCATTTGTAGGCTTATTTAGCATCCTTAACCACTTTTTTTACCAAGGGTATCTGCAAGTTTTATTGATTTTAGCGTTGGCGTACATATTGATAAAAATCGCTCGTAAACTTAGTTATAGCATCGATGATAGCGTGTTGCTATGCCTTGCATTCATATTGGGAAGCATGTTTATAGGGGTGGCCAGTGTTTCTACAAGCTGGTACTTTGCACAAGTCCTTACGACTTTATTGTTGTTCTTTGGCATTTATAAGTTCTTGACTGGTCGACATTGGTGGGCCATTGGCATTTCAATTGCTCTCGTAGCCATCACTAGGCTTACAGCCGCAACTATTGTGATATTTTTCTTACTCGAAATTTGGGACAAAAAGCAAAACCAAACAACTAAGCTAAAAGATACTACTAAGTTATTATTGCCCCTGGCTATCGCCATGGTCTTATTGATGACCTATAACTATGTGCGTTTTGGTAATGTTTTGGAGCAGGGTTATGGGCTGCAGATACTGGTACCCTCACTAACCAAAGCTCGAGCTTATGGGATTTTTAGCCCGATACATTTACCCGGCAATATCTTCTACGCCTTTTTCAGTGGGCCAGTACCCGTTTTTAGAGACTCGGTATCGCACGTCCTAAAGTTCCCGTTTATAAAGAGTAATCCTTGGGGTATGAGTATATTTTTAACATCTCCGTACCTGCTCTACTTATTTACTATTAAAAGATCTCAGCTTAACCGCCGGACGATACATATTTTGATTACTGTTGCCATAACAGCTGCACTGGTTTTTCTATACTATGGGATTGGTTTTCGCCAATTTGGTTATCGTTATGCGCTTGATTTTATGCCTTTAGTATACTTACTATTTATTATGAAGTACCGGGAAGCCCACAACCGATTAACGATGGGGATGAAAACCCTTTTAATAACATCATTCGTGTTAAATATTTATCTATTACTAACGTGATTGGGTAGATGAAATGTCTAATATTTTAGTTGTAATGCCTGCCTACAATGCCGAATCAACTTTAATGGAGACTATTAAAAATCTTCCAAAGATCTGTGACAAAGTATTGATTTGTGATGACGCAAGTAATGATAAAACTGTCGATGTTGGCCGAAGTTTGGGCCTAAAGATGATCGAGCACAATATTAATAGAGGTTATGGTGCCAATCAAAAAAGCCTATACGATAACTCCATAATAAGTAAGGCAAAAATTGTTGTTATGGTGCATCCTGACAACCAATACAATACCGACTGCATACCAGAAATGATAAAATGCATCGAAAATGGCGCAGACTTGGTTTTGGGTTCACGAATGGAGACCGCTCGACAAAATGGGATGCCTTGGTGGAAATTTTTGTCGAATCGCTTACTTAGCACTATCCAGAATCAAATATACGGACAACATATGTCTGAATATCACTCTGGTTTGCGTGCGTATAATATAAAACTTTTACAGATGATGCCTTACAATAAATTTTCTAATGACTTTGTTTTTGATAGCCAAGTCATCGCATGGACTATTGCCAATGACTTTCATATCGATGAAGTTAAAACCAATTGCTATTATTCTGAAGATGCTTCTTCGGTTGGTGTACGGGCAAGCCTGCGCTATGGTTTTGCCACTATGGGTGTACTTTGGAAATTCAAACGCGGATATTTTCTTCATCAAAAATAGGCAATAAGTCGGACTATTCGGCGACCTGGGCGAGTCAAGACTTGAACCCGGACTATGGTTCGAACGCGACACTTTTGGCGGAGAGGGTGGGATTCGGACCCACGGTGCCTTGCAGCACAACAGTTTTCAAGACTGTCCAGTTAAACCACTCCTGCACCTCTCCTCGATTAGCCTAGTATAACATCCATAAATAACGGTTGCCCATACCACTATATGTTTGTATTATGTATGTATGAGGACAACTCAAAGGAAGGGCGATATCGCTGTTGCCCAAGCTGTCGCAACATTTACAAAAATGGGCTATGATGTTGCTCTACCATTAACAGAATCAGCAGCCTATGACATCGTAGTAGACGATGGCACATATATGAATCGTGTACAAGTTAGGTTTAGCAGTGGGAGTGATGTTGATTTGAGAAGAATACACTCCAATTCTAAAGGGTATGTGGTCAAAAAAACCAAAGCCAATGTTTACGACTGGCTTTATGTTCTTAAATCAACAGGGCAAGAGTACCTTATTAAAGAATGTTTGCATTCGCGTCGTTCAATAACGCCACGGCCGAAGCATAAATTATAATGCAGTAGGATTGGCGGGGCCACGTATCGTCTCTGGTGCGTGGCGGAGGAGGAGAGATTCGAACTCTCGCGGGAGATTGCTCCCCCCTAACGATTTAGCAAACCGTCCCCTTCAGCCACTTGGGTACTCCTCCGTATCGCAAGGGAATTATACCAGATGAAACAGATGTAATTAAAGTCTATTTACCAATTATATTTGGCGTGCGGGCAAACACGGCAGCATCAACGCACATAGCTCCAGCTTTAATCAGTTCTTTGGTACAGGCTTCTAGGATGGCGCCAGTCGTGATTACGTCATCTACCAGTAGGAATAATGCCTTCCTTCCGTTAAATTATTGCCCGTGGGCCTAAATACGCCCTTAAGCTGATGTTTTCTAAGCTCGCGCGTAGCCCCCCCAGCCACAAAGATGGCAAATGTTGGGTAGCTGTGGCATGGTTTCGGCATATTCCGAACACAAAATTGACCCTTCTCGGTTGCAGCCTGTGCATAAGTTTGGTGATAATACCGAGAACAACCTGTCTATCAGATGTATGTTGTATAAATTATGTTGTAAATCATACGCCTAGGCATTGCTATACCTTTTGTTACTCAGCTATAATCTCAGGAAAAGACAAAAACGCAAATATAGTTTTTAAGTTTTAAGCGTGGAGGGTAACAATGGCACGAGGTACGACAGATGATGAGCTGTTAATGGAAGATGAGCTGACAAATGCGTTTTTGAGCGAAGAAGATTTAGGCTCAGCGCAGGCACCGGCACCTACCGCTGACGACGAATGGGATCAAGAAGAACCTGTTCCGGGCCAGTTAGCTGTAGATGTATACGAAACCAAAGAGAAACTTTACGTTAAGGCTCGTACGGCAGGGGTCAACAAGAACGATTTAGATGTCAGTATTTCTGACAACACCCTGTCGATTCGCGGTACGCTTTCATCCGGCTACGAAGAAGATGTCGAAAATTATCATCTGCAAGAATGTTACTGGGGTGAATTTTCGCGAAGTATTGTTTTACCGATTCCGGTAAAAGAAGATGAAATCGAAGCTGTCTTAAAAGACGGTGTTTTGACTATTAGTTTTACCAAAGTCAAGCAAGATTCCGTAAAGAAAATCCAGGTTTTGTAATATATTAAAAACAGCATCAAAAAAAGCGCCCGGCTAAAGGGCGCTTTTAAATTGACGGTTGTTAATAGTTTATTATCCGCTAACCGTTTTGACTACGAAATGAACTATTATCTGGGCGAGTGCCACAATAATCAAGCCAACGATTGCATATAAAATCGTATTCTTGGCGTCCGTCACACTCTTCTGTTCACCGCCGGATATAATATACCTAAAACCGCCAATAATAATCATGACAACAGATACAACACCGACAATCCAAGACAAAATATTGACAATGGTCGTAACAATGCTTTGGACACTGCCACCCGCAGTGTTATCTGTAGTACAATTCCCACTATTATTAATACCGCTAGCGTCAAGATCGGTGCCGGAACAAAGGCTACCCCTAAGGTTAACAGTGTTGTCAGCTAAAGCGACAGCCGGCACAAATAGGCAGGTTGCCATAAAAGCGGCCGCCATAAAAGCTTTGATTTTATTCATATATGTAATCCTTCTTTAACTTTTAAATTTCTTATGCATGTTATTATACGTTTTTTATAGCATTAATTACACTAATTAACAACCGTTATTGGCTTAGCGCTGCAGGAATTCGTACTTTATCTATTACTTAATCGTTTTTAGTACAAAGTGAACGATTATCTGAGCCAGGGCAACAATTACCAAGCCCACCAAGGCATAAATAATTGTATTGCGAGCCTTGGCAGTTTTTGTGGAATCACCGCTGGAAATAACAAAGAACAAACCACCGATAATCACCATTATTACGGCTACTATACCGACAATCCAAGATAAAATATTGACTACGGTTGAGACAACATGGTCTATGCTGCTGCTTGTTGTATCATTGGCAGTACCCAGGTCGGCACAATTTGCACCACCCGCTATTTGGACACCGTTACAAACAGCCTCAATATTACTAGCGTTGGCAGTTGCTCCTAAAAATCCAAAGCTCATTATTAATGCGCAAATGGTTGCACCGAGTATCAAACTCATTTTTTTTAAAATTTGTTGCATATTTTCTCCTTAGTTTTTCAATCGACTTAATACTAATAAAATAATTGCTTGAGCCACCGCTATAACAGCCAGCCCAGCTAAAGCATAAATTAATGTGTTGCGGGCAGATTTGGTTTTTTGCGGGTCGCCAGAGCTTGTTATATATCGCAGCCCGCTAATCATAATGAATATTACCGCCACAATGCCGCCGACAACGGCAACTATGGTCGTTACATTTTTGATAGTGTTGGCAACCGGGTCATTTGTTTGTCCCTGACCTACACAATAAGGATTTGAATTGTCGGCAGCGCAAGCCTCGTTTAAACCGTTAGACACGCTACTGGCCTTAACTACAGCCAAATTACTAAGCATAGCTATATTGCAGATAGCAAATAGACTAATTAATGTAATTGATAACACTTTTTTAATCATGATGCTGTTTTACCAATCACAAAATTAACTATTACGGCTGCAAAAATTGCCACCGTCAAACCAACCAGCGCATATAATATTGTGGCCCTGGCTTTAGCGACTTTTTGCGGGTCGCCACTAGACGCTACAAATTGCACACCGGCAATTGTAATAATCAAAAAACTGATTGCGCCCAAAATGCCGAAAACAAAATTTAAAATTAGTGTTAAATTATCGGTTTTGGCATTATGGGGCAAATCCAAGTTAACAAGCTGAGCAAAGTTATAAATAATTTTATACATCATGTACCTAGTTTATGTCCTATAAAGCCTACTATTTGCGAAGCCACAATTGCCACGACAACCCCGACAACAGCATATAATATCGTATTCTTGGCGTTAGAGACCTTTTCAGGCGTACCGGTTGAGGTGACATATTTAAAGCCGCCAACAATCACAAATATCACACCCACCACACCAGCGACCGTCATTAATATGTCTATTATAGCTAGCACTATTAACCAAATATCTTTAAAACTGGTTGTGCCATTAACCGTGGTTGTGGTTACGTCTTTACCGGTTGCGTCCTGGGTTGTGGTTGTAGTTGTCAATTGCTCCGACATTTGCACTTCGCAATTTGGTGGCTTGCTCAATGTGAGGAATTCATACCAAGTAGGTAGCCCAAAAAAGGACTTGCTGCAGGCTTGTGCGCTGGCAGTGGCTGCCAGAGCATTTGAAACCGGCACAACCACCATAAAAAATGGCGCGATTAGTAAGGCTAAAATTATAATTAATTTTTTCATTAGAAAATGCTACTGCCCCCCGGTATTAACCACTGCAAAAAGGCATATAAAAATATAAATGCCGCCAAGCCCGTAAGAACATCAATGATTTTTTTCTTGGCGGCAGAAACAGCTTGTGGGTTACCGTTAGAGCTACTGTATTGTATACCACCGATAATCAGCATAATTACCGCAATCACCATAACGGCGGCAGCCAAAAAGTTTAAACCTACTTCTAAAATTTTCATTATTTGGCCAGCATTGCCTTGACTCAAGCAATCGGTGGCATTACCGTTTTGGCAATCATTAGATGCGGCCAGCGCAACATTAGAAATTGTAAAAATCAAAAATATAGGTAGGCTGGCTGGTTTTATAAACTTTTTAATTTTAGATGTCATTTTCTTTATATTGCCAGTTTTTTCTAAAAGTATCAATGTTTTCGCTTGTGCTTATCTGTGCTAGCACAAGCGTTTTATGATATTATAGCCCCAAATGGGCAAGCTAAAATCAAAACTGTTATCGACCATCGGCTTACTAGTATTTCTAGCGGCGGTACTCGTGCCAAGTATTGCCCCAATATTAGCTATTCAACACGCTCAAGCAGCCGGCCACCCAACCGGACCAGTGATATATTACAACGAAAACATTTTCACCATTTATAGCTCTGATGGAAAAATTTGGGTATCCGACACAACACCAGAATTGTATATGGGGGTGTATACCTCCAAATACATTAAACAGGGTGATACTGGTAAAACTGGTAAATCCGCGGACTGTAAAGATTTTATTACTAGCATGGAAGCTGGTACGGCTACTCTATATATAACGAGCTATAAGTCAGACACTGGTTGTACTCAAGATGGTGGACATTCAATTCAAGTCCAGGGTTCGGTGGGGCTGTCTATTTCGGACCCCACTAAAGCTGAATGGGCATCAGACGGCCACCTTTATTACTGGGTAGATAAAAATACCATTAGTAGATTCGCCTACGGCAGCGTTGATTCGGCCACATATATAAGAAAATCCGGTAATACTTTTTTAGAAGACACGACTAGCCAGTGCAAAGACAAACTAGTAATAAATAGTGGCAATACTACCGCCTCATATTATTCCAACAGCGAGCAGGCGGATGAACAAGACTACTATTCAATCATGAATGATCCAACCGGTGACGTGAAACCACAGTATAATATAATTTCTTATCGTACGGCTACAGGCTCTTGTTACTCTGGTAATAAACAAGAACCTGATGGGAGTGGCGGAGTGGCAACAGTTTTTGTATCTCTATCAGCGATAAATTCAACGCGAGATAAACCTGCTGATGATACTACGCCAGTTGACCCAGGTGGCGGATCAGGTGGCGGATCAGGCGGCAATACTTCCGAAGACGCCTGTCAGGGCGGTATTCCAGTTTTGGGATGGATTATCTGCTCGATTGCCGATCTTACATCTAAATTTGCTGGTTACGTTGATACACAAATCCAGAATTTATTAGAGATTGACAGCAGCACTTATTCTTCCGGACAAGGAACAAATCTCAAAACAGCTTGGTCGGCAGTAAGGATTCTATCTACGATAGCCCTAGTAGGTATCGCGTTATTTATGATTATTGCTCAAATATTTAATTTCGAATTTGTCAGTGCTTACACCATTAAAAAACTTATGCCTCGGCTGGTAATTGCAATTATCCTCATGCAGCTATCGTGGTTTTTGTTTACAGCAGCAATTGATTTAATCAATATTTTGGGTAGGGGAGTTAGCGACCTAATCGCTGCACCATTTGGTGGAGCAGACCAGCTAAAAACGATTGGCGGTATCCTTAGCAAGTACTATGCCGGTACAGGATCGGGGGATCAACTCGGGGCCTTTTCTATCACGGCTTTTTCGGTAGCTACAGGTTTTATGTTAGTAGGCGGCGGATTCGGTCTATTGGCCATGGCTCTACCAATTTTAGCAGCAGTTTTAATAGCATTCGTAACTTTAGTCCTTAGAAAAGTAATAATAGTAGCCCTATTAATTATCGCACCGCTTGCTATTGTGGCTTGGATTTTGCCCAACACACAAAATTTGTGGAAGAAATACTGGAGTTTATTTACTAAGCTACTGTTTATGTTTCCACTAATTGCCGGCCTACTTATGGTAGGTAAAGTGTTTGCTATGATAGCAGCCAGCACTAAAACCAATGGAACTATTAACTTTTTTATAATTTTAGTAGCCTACTTTGGACCTTTCTTTTTTATACCCTCAATGCTAAAGGCGTCTGGTGGCGTGCTTGGTAAGACTTACGGCGCAATGAACAAATTGGGTAGCGGCCTTTCCAAACAAGGTGGACAATGGGTCAAAACCAGAGGACAATCTTGGGCATCAAACCGTTATCAACCAGGAGCCAAAGGTTTTGGCGGTAGATTAAATAATATAGCCACAAGAGTAGGTACGGGTAATCTAAGCCCAACCAGAAGAGGCCGGGCGAGTTTAGCAGCGGCCGGGCTAGAATACTCTCAAAAGCAAAACCAACAAGCAGCCGCTTTAGTTGCTAGCCAGCTATCTAGCCAAGATTTTAAAACACAAGGGAATACTTTAGTAGAGTTGGCACAGCATCGTGATAGAAGAATCAGGGATACAGCTCTTAGACAAATAGCAAACTCGGGCCGTTTTGGATTATTAGATCAGGTAGAGGCCGCTAGGCCTGGTACTACACAAGACCTAGCCGACAGAGATGGTGAGTTTGGCGCAACAGTCGCAAAGAAGAGAAGAGATTTAGTTGGTACACCAACTATACCGGAAATGAGTACGCAGGATCTAGCCGATATGCACGATACTTTTTGGGCTAGTCCTCATGCGGCAATGGCAGACCCTAATGCATTAGCCGAATTAATCAGTAATCCGTTGTACTCCGGAAGATTAGGAGATCGAGGAAGAACATTCGCAGCGGCTCATATGACAGCGACAAGGGCTGGTGCAACGCCCGCGGCAGCGGCGGCAGCTGGTGCGGCAGCGGCGGCGGCTGGTGCAACGCCCGCGACAGCGGCGACGGCTGGTGCAGCAGCGGCAGCAGCTTATACGCCTGCGGCGGCGGCGGCGGCGGCTGGTGCAACAGCTCGTGGAGCCACTCCTGCAGTTGCAACAGCGGCTGGTGCAGCAGCTGGCACAACAGCGGCTGGTGCAGCAGCTCACGAAACTACTGCTACTACACGCGCAGCAGCAGCTGGTGCGACTCCCGCTCAACAAAAGGCGGCCGGTACTGAAGCAGCAAAAGCGTATAAAAAGGCAGTAGGAGATGGACATAACCCAGCAGCAGCAACGGCAGCAGCAATGGCAGCCAGTACTGAAGCAGCACGTGGAGCCACTCCCGCAGAAGCAGCGGCGGCTGGTACTGATGCTGCAACTAATTACGGGAGGACTCCCCAGGTTTAATCAGAAATAAGAAGACATTAACATGATGTACATTAGACTATGGCAATATATAAAGTAATCCAAGACATAGAAGCAGAAGACAAGCTTGTTGGGCCGTTAACTTTAAAGCAGTTCATTTTCGCGGCTATTGCAGCCTGTTTTGCCTTTGTCGCCTTTATGATTGCCAGCAAAACCACCATCTTTGCTGCCATTCCGTTTTTGCCGTTTATTTTGGCATTCGGCATTATGGCCGCACCGCTCGGCCGTGACCAACCGACAGACATTTGGCTAGCTGCCAAAATACGATTTTTTATAAAACCGCGCAGACGAATTTGGGATCAAAGCGGCATCAAAGAACTCGTCACCATTACCGTACCTAAACGCATAGAAAAACATTTGTCCAACGGTTTGAGCCAGCAAGAGGTCAAAAGCCGCCTGAAAGCCCTGGCCGACACTATTGATAGCCACGGTTGGGCTATTAAAAACGTTGACGTAAATATGTATTCTTCACCAACATACATCGGTGAAGATAGCGATAGGCTTATCGACCCGGCCAGTCTGCCTCAGGTAGTTCCGGATATTGATATCACCGCCGCTGACGATATTATGGATATCAGCAGTCCGGTGGCCCAACATTTTAACGAAATGGTGCAACAATCAACTCAGACTCAAAAAGCTTCTGCCATTCAAATGATGCAAACGGCTATCCAAAAACAAAATAATCCCACCGCGGCTAATGACACCGCATCAACTATCGATGAAATTATCGCTTCGTCCAGCCAGGCTCAGCTGCCGCCCGATTCGGCTATGTTCAACGCCAGCGTCATAACTCCGAGCCAGACGAACGCAAACGATAGTTTTGTACAACCTGACG
>DATKGW010000003.1:0-8671 GCA_035510605.1 Patescibacteria group bacterium | reverse complement strand
AGCTTTTGATATTTTATCGGTAATACTGGTGATTTCGTCGTCTATATCGACGTAAATTACATCTTTTTTCATGTCTTCAACATTTTATTTAAACGATCACGGATTGAAGTACCCGGCGCATCATATTGTAACAGGGTATCTATGCCAACGCGAAGCAAGCCCATAGCCGTAATAAAAGTATGGTCGTCTATCACCCCTGTCTTATCGGTAATCCCGACAACCTGGTTGGGGTTTATAAGTTGAATCTCCGGTTTGCGGGTAAAAGGCAAGTCGGTATACCAATCGTCTTCGGCTAAGGTGTTGGTTAACATCTCCAAACTGGCACCACCGCCACAAAGTAAAACTTTGTGCGGCAAATGGTCGAGACGCTTAAACTCCTCCAATGCCAATTCGATTCCACTCATCCAAACGGATAAAGTTTTGTGCAAAGCATCTTCTACCGGTTCGCGACGCGGATCCGGTGTACGGCCATTACTTAAGCCCAGCTTAAGGGCCTCCGCCCGCTCAAAGTCGACATTCAGATCCCGCTCAACAGATTTGGTAAAACTACGGCCACCGATACCAAACATTTTGGTGCCCTCGACGCCACCTTCGTTAACCACTGCAATATCGGTAGTGCCGCCGCCAACATCAATTAAAATGGCACTTAAATTGGCATTCGGGTCGTCACCAATAACAGAACGAGCTACGGCAAAAGGTTCGGCTGCGACGGTTAATAGATCAAGATCAAGCTGCTCGGCAACCCGTTCAATGGCACCGATGTGAACTTGCGGAGCAAAAGCTGTATAGAGTTGCACTTGAACGTCTTTGCCCTGGAATCCGATCGGGTTGGTTACGCCATAGCCATCGATTTCTATGGCAATAAGCGCACTGTTAACCAGTTTCAGGCCAATCTCTTTGCCGCCGGTATCGGCAGCCAGCTGTTTTTTAGCGGTATTTAAAGCCCGCTCCTGAACAAGAGAAAATATGTGGTCTACCTCGGCAATATCAATCTGTTTGTTAGGGTCTTTGCGGGTAAATCTAACCGTTGTAGTATTGCCTTTTACCAGCTCACCGGCAATACCGATGACTGCGCTCCTGGCACTCACACCGGCCAGCTGCTCGGCTTGGTTTAAAGCACTGTCACAGTTGGCTACCACGGCGGCAATATCGGCTATAGCGCCTGCCTGCATGTCTGTCAACGACTGATGAGCCCGGCCAACACCTAAAATCTCCAGTTGATTGTCTTCGTCAATGCGAGTAACTAGCGCTTTAATAAATTCGGTACCAATATCTAAAGCAACAATTAAGCGCTCGTTGCTAGAACTTTTAGCCTCTTTTTTAGGCTTCTTTATTTGCTTTAACTTTTCAAGCATATCTGTTTAATTTTAACACATGCCCCTTAAGCTAATACAGCTTTGATGCGGCGGACGCCGGCGGAGCTGGCTTCTTCTTTTGTGATTTTGAACTTCTCGCCGCCTTCGGTCAACTGGCCGGTATGCTGAACGTGCGGACCACCGCAGATTTCACGATTAAACGGTTTTGCCAGGTCGCCGATTGTGTAAACTTTTACTTTATCCGGATATTTGTGACCAAATGCACCGATGGCACCGCTTTTTAGTGCCTCCTGAGTATTTTCTTCTGTCAAAGTCACGGGTAAATCGTCCGCAATTGCTTTGTTAACAATTTCTTCTACTTTAGTAATTTCTTCCGGGGTCACCTTTTGCGGATGGCTAAAATCGTAACGCAGACGCTCGGATGTAATATTACTGCCTTTTTGCTCTATATGATCACCCAAAACTTGGCGCAAAGCCTCGTCTAACAGATGTGCAGCAGTATGAAGTTTGGTGGTCATTTCGCTGGCATCAACTAAACCACCCTTAAACGTGCCTTTTGCCGCAGTCTGTGAACGTTCCCGCTGCTCTTGCATCAACCGATCAAATTCCTTATCTGCATTTTCAGATTCCGCAATTCCTCGTTTCTTTGCCTCTTCTTTGGAAAGCTCAACAGGAAAACCAAATGTATCATAAAGCAGGAATAGATCTTTGCCCGTTAGTGGACCAGCTATTTTAACATTTACATCTTCAGATACAGTAATCTTGTCAAAAACTTTAATACCGGATCGCAAAGTTTGGCGAAAGATTTTTTCTTCACGCATTAATATATCTATAATTTCTTGCTCACAGGCTAAAACCTCTGGGAAATCATCGCGGTAAACCGAAGCAATTGTCGGGGCGACTCGTTCGCAAAGCCCCTGCTCTATGCCAATTTCCAATGCATAACGAATAGCACGGCGCAGCAAACGGCGCATAACATAACCTTGCCCTTTATTGCTGGGAGTCACTCCATCGGTTGCCAAAAAAGTAGCTGCTCTAAGATGATCGGCAATGACCCGCATGGCTTGTTGGTTGTCATCGTATTTTTTGCCACATAGCTTTTCTAAATGCTCAATGACCGGCCAAATAAGCGAGATTTTAAAGATATCCGAGTCATCTAGGCTGGCTGCGGCTATACGCTCTAAACCGCCGCCAAAATCAACATTTTTGGTTGGTAATTCACCAAATGTGCCATCTGCCTGCTTAACAAATTCCATAAACACGGAGTTACCGATTTCTAAAAAACGGCCGCATTCGCAGTTTGGGTGGCAGTATTCACCGTATTTTTTATCATGCTCTGTGCCAAAATCATAGAACACTTCACTATCCGGGCCACCGGGTTCGCCAACTGGCATTTCTGCTGGTATGCCGCTGCGACTCCACCAGTTTTTGGATGAATCATAATAAAATATCCGCTCGCCTGATTGCATGCCAACTTTATAACCGTTTTCTTCGCTACCAATTTCAGCGATTATGGCGTCGATTCCCTTTTCTTTAAACAATTTTTGCCAAATTTCGGCAGATTCCGTATCTTTTGTAATGCCTGTTGAATCATCTCCGATAAAACAGGTCGGGTATAGTTTATTTGGGTCAAGCCCAATGTCGTCAGTTAAGAATTTAAAGAACCAGGCCAGTTGTTCTTGCTTAAAATAGTCGCCAAAACTCCAGTTGCCGAGCATCTCAAAAAAGGTGGTGTGGCGATTATCACCCACCTCGTCTACGTCCTCTACACGGAGACAAGTTTGACTATTAGCCACTTTTTTGCCACTGGGGTGGGTAGCCCCCAAAAAGTACTGCAACAAAGGTTGCATACCGGAACCGACAAACAGAGTAGTTGGATCATTTTGTGGCACCAAGCCAGAGCGCGGAATAACCACGTGGCCATGCTCTTTGGTATATTCTAAAAATTTAGCGCGAATTTCTTGTGCTGTCATCTTGGATTAATTGTAGCAAACTATTAATGGATAACGTGCAGCACTGATTGTCCTAAAGACCATGCTCTTAATCTCAGTACTGTTTCTATACGTTCGTGTATCTTTTCGTACTGTGAATCACGAACATCTTGGCTATCAAGCTGTATGTCTCCCAAGGCTACGGCAGGCCCTAACTCCTCTCTTAAACGATCGAGGATTTGTTCTCTGCTTTCCTTCATCATACAGCAATAATAAATCGTCTTCGTGGTTTAAACAACTATGCCGCCACCGAGGACTTCTTGGCCGTCATAAATAACAGCCGATTGGCCGGGCGAAAGCGCTTTA
The DNA here is from genome assembly GCA_035510605.1 of Patescibacteria group bacterium. GTDB lineage: Bacteria > Patescibacteriota > Saccharimonadia > Saccharimonadales > CAIOMD01 > DATKGW01. The sequence continues at coordinate 5,058 of DATKGW010000003.1, read as the reverse complement.
ACAGGGTCTTTTAATTCTACTTTTGTGAGTTTTGAGCCTATAAAGATACAATCTACCAAATCTGCGCGGTAACGGATACGTACCTGGTAGGTTTTGCCTGGTTTTGGCAGATTATTAATCCAATGTAGATCGGTTAGGTTTAGCTCATTGTGCCACAACTGTTCATCGTCCAGTTTAGTGGTTACATAAACCTCATTATTGGCCATATTTTTACCGGTAACGTAATAAGGCAGACCGCCACCGATATTTAAGCCGCGCCGTTGGCCGATGGTATAAAAGATGGCACCATCGTGCTGGCCAATTTTTACACCGTTTTGTTCGATAATATCGCCTGGCCTAGTTTTGACAAACTCCTGTAAAAACTCCTTTATACCGACTTTACCGACAAAACAAATGCCCATGCTTTCTTTTTTAGTAGCCGTAACTAATTTATATTTGGCTGCCAGTTTACGAACTTCTGGCTTAGTTAGCTCGCCCAGCGGAAAAATGGTGTGTTTTAGGGCATCGCTAGTTACCCGGTACAAAAAATAGCTTTGGTCTTTGTTAGAATCCAGACCTATATATAAATGCCCATTTTTTATCCTGGAATAGTGGCCGGTAGCTACAAAATCTGCACCCTGCTCTAGTGCTGTATTTAAAAACAGCTTAAATTTAATCTCTTGGTTACACATAATATCTGGATTTGGGGTACGGCCGGCCTTATATTCGCTTATCATGAAGTCGACAACTTTGTGGCGATACTGCTTTTCGAAATCAAACATCTTAAAATCTATACCCAGCTGCACGGCTACCCGTTTGGCGTCTTGATAATCTTCTTTCCATGGGCAAGCAAAACCGACAAAGCTAACGCTCCAGTTTTTCATATATACGCCAACAACATGGTAGCCCTGCTCTTTTAATAGAGCCGCTGCTACCGAACTATCAACACCACCACTTAAACCAACATACACCGTCTTCATAGCTTTATAAGTTTACAACAGAAATCGGATTAATTAATCACATCCCAAAAGGATGTTCACCCTTAGTGATGCGTTTTTTGATGCTGGAATCTTCGGAGCGACGGCCAAGCCAAAAAGCTAAGACGATAAATAGCAAGAATATTACTATTAACGCCCAAGACACAACCGAACTGGTCGTTTTGGTTTTATTGGCTGATGCAGCAGCCACACTGGCTTGTGTCACCTTGCCATTGGAGATGGCCACTAGTTGCAAATACGCTACCGAACGATTTTGATCTGATGCCTTGACCAGCATGTCAAAAGATCCCGATTGGCCATAGGTGTGCTTTATGGTAAATTCACCGGGAATAGTAGCCGTATAAAGGTCGCTGGATGATCCATCTCCCCAGTCGACACTTATGGCATATGGTGGAGTACCACCACTAATAATAATTGGCCAGGTAAGCTCGGTTTTAGGGTCAGCCCCACGGCGGGCGTAATTACTGGTTAGGCTTATCCTGCTGGCTATGTTTGGATTGGCGGAATTATCATTAAAAGTTACCGAGACCATATTGGAATCCGGCCCGGCTTGGTCAAGTGAATCATAAACTCTGGCTATTAAATCGTTACGGCCGCTAAATAAATCGATTTTTATACTATAGCTATTGCTGCTACACATTACGGAACCGCTAAAAACATTATTTCTAAAAATCTTCACCAATAAATTGGCCGGGCACCAACCAACCACCGTCACCGGTAAATTAGTAAACACTGCCCCATTGGCCGGGCTGGTAATCGTTGCCCCTTGGGTGGGAGCTGGCGCGCTGACTGTTCCACTCAAGCCAATACTGCCATCACTTGGATTGGTAAGTGCAGCGACATTAGATGAAAAACCTAGCAAAATAAGACCAAAACTGAGTAATATCACTGATTTTGAATTCTTAAGTGTCATTAATCTTTTGAAGCCAGTTTTATGCATGTTTACTTTTTAAGCCTTAATAAGCATAACTATAATATGTTTTTTAGGGAACGTAAAGACAACCACTATATCAGAGGGATTAAGCAAGCCCTAGTCGCAATGCTCGCTTGCAATAGAAATAGGATATTGACACAATAAGATTAAGCAAAAACATTATGTATAAGGCAAATAAACGACTAAAAAAACACCTGGATGTTTTTATGTTTATACTTCTCGGAATAAGTTTAATGATTATAGTAGGCAGTCTTTTATGGTTTTTCTTTTATGACAATAATTCATCATCTTCGGTAAGCTTTGATAGATCTGGAACATCCGTAGCAACTGTTACACCTAAAACTACTGTCTTTTCTACTGATTTGTTTTCAATCAGCCTGCCCGACGGTTGGGCGGCCAACGGCAAAAAAAGCCCTTATTCTAATCAGTCATATTACGAATTTCAGAACAACAGATCGAATAATCTTGGTGGTATATTGAGGGTTTATGTGGATCTTTACCCGAGTGATTATCCGGTTGCATATATTTTACCGGTGACTGTTACTGGCAATAAAATGATTGCAGATAAATTATCAGGCAATTGCGCTACATTTTCTGGAGTACCGCCAAATCTGTCAGGTAATCCAAACGCTTATATAAATTGGACTGCCAAATGGCAAGGAGTAAGTTTTACCTGTGATATGTCCAGTGCACACACTGCCGGAACTGCAAGTATCCAAGAAGGTTACGGAGTAACAATAAAAAGCAGCAACGGGTCTAACCATAAATACTTCCTAGAATATAATGACTCCAACTCCAACCCCAATTATCAGGTTTTTATCGATGCGGTTACAAGTTTTGTTGTTCTATAAAAATCTTATAAAGGTTAAATAAAATTATACTTTTCGAATATGCTTTCTATGTTGGCGAATTTTTTGAATTCGTCGATAAACAACATAGCCCGCACTTATTAGTACAAGCACTATTACAATCATAAGGCCGATAAACCACCAGGGAATTACCCAAAAAATATTTTTAGCAGTTAACAAACTCCCTTGTGTACCGTAACCTAAATAAGCATTCACGGTATATTTACCAAACAAGCTTTGGTTGGGTAAACTGTAGGTAAATTTTCGGATACTGTTGGGCAAGACTTGTCCCGGTGGCACAATATTGTTAAATTTTAGCTCCGAGATAACTTTTCCAGAATGGCTGACTTGTATCTTTCCAAATGGCGCTACATGAATATTGCCAGTATTCTGTACCCTGGTAATAATCTGAAGGTTATTACCGCTTGTATATATGCGACCCATGCTGCCACCTTTAGCTGCCGAGAAAGATACTATCGAGAGCTTTTCGGTAAGATTGCCTGGCACAGTTATCAAAAACAGGGTACCGGTGCTAGCCGAAAGACCAACACTTGTTGGAGCGGTACTTGGTGTTAAAGATAGTGCAGATGCAAAGCGAACCATACCATAATAACCACCTGGTTGAGCATTTGCCGGAACTTTAATAACAACCTGTATCTGAGCCGTTTCTCCAGGTTGAATTTCTGTATTTGGAATAGGGCTAGTGATAGCTTTAAAGCTATCGGCCGGCACGGCCTGGTTAGTATCAAGCAATAAAGATGGATCACCGCCTTCATCAGTGGATGCTTGGAAATCATTAACAACAGCCTGAGCTATTATCGGATAATCATCAACACCTGATACATAAATAATAAACGTTTTGGTCGCGCCTTTATCAACAGTTTCTTCGTATCTAACCGGTGATATTTTAAAACCATTGGCAACGCCAATTTGGCCACTAGTGGCACTGGTTGTTATTGTTAGGCCACTTACAATAAAGACCACACTTAGAAGACCTATCCCCAGCGCTGATATAGAATTTCTGAACTTCATATTCCTCCCATTTTTTATATCATTTTAATTGCTAGCATAATTTTAGCAGTAAATTAGAAATTTGCTAAGCAAATATAAGTGATTGTTGTACTGTAAACACCAGGTGCTGCGTTACTGTTTATATTTACTATATAAGTAGGAGTAAATTTTTGATAAGCAATTGGGCCAACACCCGCAACTAGCGTATCGCCGGAATTAAATTTAAATTGGTTAGGGGTGTTGTAGTCATTATCGACAACTGCGTTGCCGATGCCTACTGGATCATTGCCAATATTTAATAAATTGTTAACTCTCAAATTCAAGCCAAACTGAGAAGTTCCTGTTAAGGCTGGCCCCTGGGTAGCAATTGGATTAATAATATTATTCCCAGATGTCATTGTATTGCCAAACATTTGAATATTAAAACCAAAAGCGGCGTTTTCGCTTACAACCATTTCGCTCGTGGTTGCTGAAGTTTTTCCGGTACCAAAATTACCAAAATCCAGATAATAATTATCTGCGGTTGAGCAATCATAGCCCGCTATTGTCGCCGCTGCACAAAACAACAGATATGGCGGTACTGTGGTATTGATTCCTACCGCACTGTTTGTGTCTAGGGCAATTCCGCCGAAATAATCATCAATACCTGTACCATCACTCGAACTATATAAAAAGATTTTAGCGAAAAATTGGCCAGTAGCTGACGGATTGGTGATATTGCCAAAGCTATAAGAAAGGTTAGTTGCGGTTGTCATTGCCGGAGTGCGGCCAATCACTATCTGATTGGTATTAGTATTTGGATTAATTGTAAAACCGGTTTCACCGCTCTGGGCATTTAGTTGCACGCTACTGGCATCAAAACCTGCAGGGGCCTGGCAGATTGCAGCTTCTAGGGGGCTGTTTTGACAAAACTGTATGGTAATTGAACCTAAATTATAATTACTTGGCAAATCAAAGCTCAATACGTAATTTACGCCATTAGCAGATGGCAAAGGATTATCCAGCTGAATTGATCGATTTGGCAACCCAATGGCCGCTGACGCCGGCCAACTAAAACAAATAATACAAATGGCTAAAGTTAAAGCCATAAAATATCTCTTTAATATCTTCTTGTATATATTTTGTTTTAACACTAATGCTTATTGTATTATTTTTGTGCTTAAACGGCTAATACGTCCCTGTAGCCATTAGGTTTTCGTTAGCCTGGTAGTTACCGGCGGTGGTAAGTCCAGTTTGGGCGGTGGCTCCAAAGGTTAAGGTCATTGGTGTACCGGTAGAGGTACCACTG
>DATKGW010000002.1:0-7999 GCA_035510605.1 Patescibacteria group bacterium | reverse complement strand
TACTAATCGTAACTCGAAATTCAGCCTTGTCAAATTATTTACACAGCAAAATTTGGGCTATATCTTATGAAACTGTTTATGGTTAAAAGCCAAACATACCGAGGCTAATTTTCTGCAAACGTCAGCAAATTAGCTGATACCTGTAATAAATCATATTGACTATTAACTATAACTTGCTAAAATTTAGTAAGAAAAGTAATAATAATATGAAAGGTAGTATATGCCTCATATGCCGCAATTATTAGGTATCGCAACGCTTAACGAAAAAGGCCAGCTGGTCATACCGGTAGAAGCACGGACGCTGTTAAATCTGCATTCCGGGGAAAAATTATTGGTAGTCTCCGGAGGTCATGCCAACAGTCTGATGCTGATAAAACCAAGCAGTTTAGAAATGGCTGCCGAAAAGATAAATAAACATATGTCCAGTCTGCAAGATGTAATAAAACAAGCAAAGGAAAAGATGGATGAGTAATGCCTTTGAAACCAAAAATCTCGTAAAACATTATAAGACCGTTAAAGCGTTGGATGGCGTGTCTTTGGTGGCCGAAGAAGGCAAAGTATTCGGCCTGCTTGGCCCTAACGGCGCCGGCAAAACTACTATTGTTAGAGTGTTAAGTACACTGCTGACTCCAACCAGCGGGTCGGCCTTTGTCCATGATATTGATGTGACGAAACATCCCGAAGCCGTCCGCAAACTTATTGGCTTGGCTGGCCAATTTGCGGCTGTTGACGAATACCAGACTGGTTATGAGAACGTCTATATGACGGGCCTGCTATATGGGCTTAACCGAGCGGAAGCCAAGCGGCGGACTAACAGGTTGCTGGAGAGATTGGATCTGGCCGAAGCCGCTAACCGACAAGTCAGTACATATTCTGGTGGTATGCGCCGCCGGCTGGATTTAGGTGCCAGCTTGGTTGGCGAACCACGCATACTGTTTTTGGATGAGCCGACTACCGGGTTGGATCCTAAATCACGCCAAGGTATATGGGTCATTATTAGCGAGCTGATCAAAGAGGGCACCTCGATTTTGCTAACCACTCAGTACCTGGAGGAAGCCGATGAGCTAGCCGATAGGATTGTGGTTGTCAACGAAGGCAAAGTGATCGCCGAAGGCACCAGTAACCAGCTAAAAGCCCGGCTGGGTGGCGACGTGGTAGAGTTTCAACTGGATAAGCTGGCGGATAAAGACAAGGCTCTAAAAGCTGTCGAACAATTTTCTAAGCAGCCGGCCACATTTGATGAGGAATCTTTGGTTATCCGGGTACCGGTACATGACGGATCCAAACACCTGATGGAAATTGTTAAAGCCCTAAATGGGGCCAAGCTGTCGGTTAACTCGCTATCGCTGCACCGCCCGTCTTTGGATGACGTATTTTTGTCGTTAACCGGTGCCAAAGCCAAAAACGTTGAAGCGGCCAATAAAAAAGCAAGGAGACGCTAAAATGAGTATCGCCCACGAACTTCGAGACACCTGGATAATTACCAAACGCAATCTCAAACGCTACGTTCGCCTGCCCCGGCTGATGTTTTTCTCGTCTGTCCAACCGATAATGTTCTTGTTGCTGTTTAACTATGTCTTTGGTGGGGCGCTGGGCAGTACGGCCCACGCACCCGGTGGTAAGTATATCGATTACTTATTGCCGGGGATTTTGGTTCAGATGGTTATGTTCGGTGGCGTACAGACCGGTATCGGGCTGGCCGAAGATATGAGCAAAGGCATTGTCGATAGGTTCCGTTCCCTGCCAATGAGCCGTTTGGCGGTCATAGCCGGCAGAACCTTGTCTGATGCTATCCGTAATATCAGTGTTATCTTGATAATGGTGGCTGTCGGTTATATGATTGGTTTCCGTTTTCATAATGGTTTCTTTGGCGCAGTTGGCATGGTGGCCCTGGCCACGCTGTTTGGCTTTGCCTTTTCGTGGATATTTGCTTACATCGGTATCTCTGTAAAAGATTCCGAAACCGCCCAGCTGGCCAGTTTTGTGTTTATCTTTCCTCTAACATTTGCCAGCGCTGCTTTTGTGGCTGTTCAAACCATGCCTACATGGTTGCAGGCTTTTGTGCGTAATCAACCAATTACGTTTTTGGCAAACGCCGCCAGGCAGCTGTCCTTGGGTATTAACGAATCTGGCGCAGTCTGGAAGATACTTATATGGTCTTTGGCTATCCTGATTGTCTTTATCCCCTTGTCACTCAGACAATATAAACGCCAGGCAGAATAATAAATTAAAATCTACCTATTTTTTTAGTGACTTTTTATCATCCAGAATTGGCAACTTAATGGTAAATGTTGAGCCTTGGCTGAATTTTGAAATTACCTCCATGCTGCCCTCGTGTAAATCTAATATTTTTTTGACCCAATACAAACCCAGGCCGGTACCGCTTACCGTTAACGATAGTGGATTATCAATCCGGGAAAATCTCTGGAATAGTTTATTATGATCTTTCTTAAGAATCCCAACCCCTTTATCCTTAATGGCGATAATAGTGTATTTATTGGTCTGTTTTAGGTTAATTAATATTTGGCCACCCCTGTAGGAGTATTTACTAGCATTGTCTAATAGATTATCCAAAACCATGCGCATTAATTTTTTATCAATATAGACGATGACCGGTTCAGCCGGTTTGTCAAAAACAATAGTCTGCTGGCGAATGTCAAATGAAGCAAGCTGATCCTTTATGACTTCTTCTATTTGACGCACGACATTATATGATGACTTTGTCAAATAAACTTTTCCTTCGTCAACTTTAGCGACTCTTAGGAGGTCTTCTATAATTTCCAACTGCCGCTCGTTACTCTCATAGGCAGTGCTAAGCATACCGGTTTGAGTTTTCGACATTTTACCGCCGTATCCTTCCAGCAGCATGCCGACATATTGTTTCACTGCTGTGGCGGGGGTACGCAGTTGATGAGAAGCCACCATAATAAATTCATCTTTGGCATCACTGAGCTTTTTGAGTCTATCGTGTTGCTTAATTAGACCGGCCGTCATTTTGGCAGAATCGTTTCGAAATTTCCTCTGTTTTGTAACATCTGTTATGGCAAGCAGAATGAGCTGTTTGGAATCAACCTGCCGGGCATTTAAGAGCATTACCTTTGGCCCGATGTCGGGGAAATCGTTCTTGACCTCATAATTATTTAGCACCCGATGCTCGGGTAGTATGTTCTCTAGTAATTTTCGGAGCTCTGGCGTATCCCATTGATTATTGCCCAACCGGTAGATTGATTGATTTTCGGTATCTTCTTTTAAGACCTTGAATTTGCTATAAAAGGCATCATTGGCCGTAACAACAAGCAGCTCTTTGTTAAGAATAATAAACGGTTCCCTAATTGTCTCGGTGATATCTTGATAGTAGTTTAATAACACTTTTAAGGCCGAAATACGGGTCTCTTGCTGGCCTATTTTTTGCTTATTAGTCTTAGGTTGTTTGGCGTTTGTCATCTTGAGTTTATTATATCGGGTCTGTGGTATCTAAACCGAAATACAATATCCCATAAATATTATGTTGAGATTGTCATCTGATGTCTGTGAAATATCTGACAGTCTAATTATTAATAATTGGGTACAGATTAACCGATGGCTAATTGATTTTTATACTTTTGCCCAACCCGGACATCGTGATGGTCAGTGGCTGGTTATCCATGATGGCTTTATGGATTGGTGCCGGAATAAGGTTATATAGAGAAGCGGCATCTGTAGTTTTTTGAGCGCCGGCTTGGTCATTATGTTCAGATTGAAAGACGGCATAATCTGTCCATATGGTGGAGTCAAGTGGAAATTTTTTTATAGTGTCCAAAAAGAACTGATTATTGGCCGGTTTATTTTCACCATATACCACCAGTAGGTTGCCCAGGTTATCGTACAGCGGATTAAGGCTAATGTTATATTTTACGCCCTTTTCGTAGGCCTCTATAGCGCCGTTATAATCACCCAAACTAGTCAGCGCATAACCGAGATAATAGTAATTATAAGCGGTCGGAAACAGGCTAATCGACTTTAGGGCATAGCTTTTGGCTTCGCTGAATTTACCCTGGAAACTTAGGTCGCAAGAAATTTGGTAGTAAGCGGTATAGTTTTCTTTGGAAACGGTAATATCCTTTTTGGCCAGCTTGTATTCATCACTGTAATCATGGCCCCTGATAGCCGACCGGACAGCTAGTGTCGCTATAATCACAATACCTATCACTACAGGCAACCAGACCGGTTTTAGGCGGGGCAACAATGATTCTATAACTACACCGGCCATTCCCAAAAGACCAGCCATGGTAAAGAAAAACCAATCTTCGCAAGCCGTCATATCAAGCGGCATAATTTGCAGGTGCATGGTTAAACCTATCAAGGCCCAAACGCCAAAGAAAACGAAAACCCAGAACTGGTCGTCGCGGTGTTTCTTGTGTAACTCTACGCCGACAACAACCAACAAAGCGAGGACTACCAAGTCAATTAATAGCGGTAGCAGGACGTGCCGGACGCTAAACGTCGGATATGTCCAATAGTAGCCGGTGGCCAGCTTGTACGGGAATATGAACTTGATTATGTAAAATAATATTATCGAGGGGACGGTCAGCAGTCTGCCCCACAGGCTCAAACTGTCAATCTGGGCGATACCGGTACTATTATTCAAACCGACGGCATTAAGTTTTAGGTTCAAATAAAAGATAACCGGCAGAGCCATTATGCCAGTGAACGCTAACAGACGTTGCCGATCAAACCAGAACAGGTAGATTAAAGCCATGGCAATAATAACAAGGCCTGTTTCTTTGGACAACAGGCAGAGCAAGAGACATAAGGCCACCAGCAGCAGGCTTTTTACCGAACTATAACGAATCAGCAGATAAAGCGCTAGTATACCAAAGAAAAAGAATAGTACATCCTGCATTGACGGGATGGCATAGACGATTTGGGAGTTAAGCGGATGCACTAAAAAAACTAAAGACAAAAATAAAGCCAAGGCCGGCTTGAAGAAGTACTTAAATAACAAAAAAAGGATGATAGCGCTTAGTATGTACAGTAGCAGTTGCAGCAAATGGAAGTAAAAAGAATGCGGGCCGAAGACGGTATATAACAATGAAAACACCGTAGTCATTAACGGTCGGTAATAAATTCCGGTCAGCGGGTTGCCCACACCACCGTAAAAGGTACCACTTTCAAAAAATAGATGGATATGACTGATGGAATGAACCAGTGTATTATTTACAATTTGGCCGTTGTCATCATTCATGAAGGGGTTCAATAACCCGGAAAAAACGTCGCAAAACCGGTAATCGCGATAATAAGCGATGATTGGAGAGTGGTGATTTTGTTTATCTTAGCAAGCATTAGAGTAGTCACCTGAAGCAAAAAAATTCCCTCTTATGTTTGGCCTCTTAATACAATAATATCAGATAGAAACCCGAGAAGATAATTATCAAGATAAACTATTATTGCTTAATAAACAGATTGGTATGTAGCATTTCTAAAGGTCGCGATTTAATTATGAAGGAAGGTATTGGGGGTAATGGTATTGTTTGAGTTGCCGCCTGCATCCCAGAGCACAGAGTTAGTGGTAGCAGCCGTTCTGAATGTGTTACCGGTGATTGAAGTGTTGCTCGTCTGTCCGTAAGCCAAGGCCCACGGCGTATTGCTGGAACGTAGCTCATTAAAGCCATTACCGGTTACAGTGCCGTTGGTAAACTGATCAAGTTGCAAGGTGATGCCACCGACGTTGGTCGTGACGGTGTTGCCGGAGAAAGTGGCGGAGTCGCCCTGAAATTCCATCATCTTGCTGTACGGTGACGAATCGACTGTAATTCCGTTGTCAAAAGACAGGTCAATAATGTTGTTACGGATAATGTAGCCGCTCGGAAGCCCACTGCTGGCGCCGGTTCCCATGGTCGAATCACGACCACGGTAGATTGTGTTATTTTCTATAATCACGCCTTTGGGTGACTCGATGGCAAGCGTGTAGCCGTAGGGTTGTGCGCTACCCCAACCACCACCCTTGATGGTGTTGCCAGCAACGCGTACTGGCCCTGAGGCCCGTTGACCCGAGGCTAGCGGCATATCGGCCAGGTCAATGCAAAATGAATCGGTTGCCTCGAAAGTACTGTTGAGAATATTGATATTACTCCAGCCGTGAAGAGCTGTACCGTTGTTGGAATTAGTCCAAATTTCGATACCGCCGCGTGGCCCACCGATGTTGCGCGAGATGTCAGTACGACCGTTGCTGACACCGACATGATCGTTGTCAAAGGTAATGGAATCGACGTGTGCTCCTCCCGACGTGGATCCATCCTCTACGATACCGATGTTATCGCCCAACCCCAGGTTACGTTCAATGTCGGAGTCTTTGAATGTGATGTGATTGGTGGATCCGTCATCGCCAAGGGCAATTGTGCTGAAGTTACCGTCTGGTGCGCCCGGACTCCCGCCACGGAAGTGGCAATCTGTGAATGTCGTGTAACTGGCACCGTTGCGGTTATGAACGGCCGAGTCGCCAGTGTCGCCAATTTTGAGCCCGCTGATAGTGTCATTAGATCCAAACGTAAGCTTTCCTTTAAGCCATGTGGTATCCTTGCTGGCACCTACCAATGTCAAACTATCGGGGATGTTAAACTCTCCAGCGTAAGTCCCTGCCGGCACGTAAGCAACCTTGTTTTGGGCGACTGCGGCGTTAAAGGCGGTTAATAAATTGGCCGTATCGTTGGTCACCCCATCACCCGTAGCACCATAATCTTTGATATTAATAGAGTTAGGCGGTTGGCCCGTTGATACCACTTGCCCCCACTGACTGGCTAGAATAGATAAATCATAGATATTAATAGTGCCATCACTGTTGGCATCGCCTTGGGCATGGGTGGCACTGGTTCTGCCCCAGTTGGTAGCTAGAATAGATAAATCAGTGACATTGACTACGCCATCAGTGTTAAAGTCGGCCGAAAGACTGGTAGCCGCATGACTGAATATTAGTAGGTATGAGCCAACAGCCGCAAAAATAAGCACCAAGACTGTTAACACCAGGCGTGAGGTGTTTAAGTGGCTGGTGTCTGTTTTGCTTATTATGATAGCTGTACGAGCCGAATCGTTATGTTTAGTTTTAAGCCGTAAGCCTGCCATAGACTACTTTCGAGTTAGCTTTCTTTATACAATCATTTTAATCTAAAATTTCAGTATTTATACAGTAATCTTAAGGAGTTTACTTTGGTAATATGTTATTTTTATAATCCCGCCGGCTGATCGTACTGGTCTAGAACCTTACTTAAGTAAGAATGAGATAAATGAGACTCTTTTTTATATAGCTAGGTGACAAAACCAGTATTCATAGGTTAAAATTATTAACATTATGGATCAATTTGGCCTATCACAAAAAATAGTAATAGTCGAAGATAAAACTGACTTAGCCGAGATTTACAAAACCCGGCTGGAACTACTCGGATACAAGTGTTTAGTAGCTTATGATGGTGAGGCAGCTCTCGCTATGATAGAAAGAGAGATGCCAGATTTAGTTCTGCTGGATCTTATGGTTCCTAAAATTGCCGGCGATCAAATCCTTAAGACTATGCGATCAAGCGATTGGGGTAAAAATATTAAAGTTTATATTATCTCAGCCTTGAGTGAAGAAGACGCTCCTGAGGGGTTGCGTGATCAAGGAATTGAAGGTTATGCCGTAAAAGCAAACTTGAGCAACGACCAGCTTGACCAACTTGTAGATAGCATTTTAAAACCAGTAGATCAAAAAGAAGACATTGTACTCGAAACTCATGATCCTGAAACGCCAGCCTAGATCTTAGCTTATGTACTAGTCTGTCATTTATAATTGCCCGATGCTAATTTTGTCACTGGCTAAAGCACCCCGGTCTAGAACCTTTATTGAAGCTAATACCAAAATTGATTACCCACACTTGCTTTTAAGCATGACTTCTTTATAGCAAATAGAAACACTATGAGCTAAAGTTATAATATGCAAGACACGACACCACAGAAAAAAATAGTAATAATTGAAGATAATACCACCTTC
>DATKGW010000001.1:0-5042 GCA_035510605.1 Patescibacteria group bacterium | reverse complement strand
ACAGGTCGAGGCATTTCCTAGGGATTTGCCGGATGAGGTTACCGTCAGCCAAGAAAACTTGGTGGAAATCGGTGACAAAATCACTGTTGCCGATATAATCGTGCCCAATAATGTAACAATCTTAACCGAACCGGAGCACTCCATTGCTGTTGTAGAAGAACTTAAGGAACCGGAACCAGAAGAAGTCGAAGAAGAAATCCCAGCCGAAGAAGCCGCTGAAGGTACCGAAGAATCACCTGCCGAAGACACCCAAAAAGCCGAAGAATCCAAATAATGATCTAGGTTCAATTATTTAATAAGACTTTTTTGATTATATTTATTTGTTCTAGCTCAAGTGGAGCAAATAATTGTTTATCAACAGCTTTTTTAATAGCATCTTTTAATAGCCGTTTTATAAAAGCTTCATACGCTTCTGCATCGAGTTCGCCGCCACGATGGAAATGATTCAAACTATAGTTTAAGCCTTGTATGCCTTCATCGTCATACTCAAAAAGCACTGTACTGAACTCACGCTTCTGCAAATTTACCAGCCATTGCCTACCAGTTGTTCTAATTCGCACCCCATCCTCAAATTCATCAGAATAGCCTGCTTGCTCAAAATCGCCCGTTTCAGCAAATAACCAAACACCGTCATCTTCCCTTAATAAAACGGCAGCGATAAAATGATCATCATCTCCAGACAAACTAATGGTCTGGATATCTTCGGCTTCTGGTAATTTATCAGCCATTTCTTTGTACCAGCCTTCTACTTCATCTCTTGGCAAAAACTCAGACATAAGATAAGAATGACAATTAGTGATCCAATATGCAAGCATGAGCAGTTTAAGAAAGTTTTAAATTTTAATCGGGTGCAATCTGGAAAATTTTATAAAAATTACCATACACAAGCCAAACGCCAAAAGTGTAAATAAATGCAAGTGAATCTTGTCATCCAGATATAGTAGATTACATATAGCCGCCACTAGTAATAAAATCGTAAATCTATTTTTGAGACTATAAATAAACAACAAAGGTAAAATCAAATAAATCAATATGACGTCCTGAGCATAAAAGTGTGGATTAATTAACAGAGCCAGAATTATACTTGCCGTCAGCATCAAAACTTCATTTTTATGTGTCAATCCAAATTTAACCTTGCGAAAGGCCAAAACAAATAAACTTAATCCGATTATAACCACTAGAAGAGTTAACAGATTAACCAGTGTTACGCGGTTTTGCCCCAATAAGGCGACAAAGAACCCATTGATGCTTGCCATATTACCAATAGAGCCTTTCCAAACAGTCGGTACGGTTGCTCCGGCACCTAAAAAGTGTCCACCAATAGACTCGATTAGGTATTTTAGATATGTGCCATAGATTTTAATACCGGTAACCGGTAAAGCGGCAATACTTACGGCTAATGCACTTGCCAACATACCGGCCAACACTCGCCACTGCTTCATAATCAATAAACCGATAACGGCGAAAATGGCTATCTGGGGCTTTATAAACAGTGGGGTTAAAAAAATACCACACCACATTAGCTGTTTTTGACGGGCAAACAGGTATGCCAGCAAACCGGAGAACAAAATCAAAATAGACGGCTGGCCTTCTACCAAAGCCTGGAACATCGGAAACGTGCCAATCAGTACGGCAACACTGGCTAGACGTTGCCATTTCGGTAAAGGTTTGGTGATCGTATAAACAGTTACAACTAGCAATATCAAACTTGTAAAAAGCCAAAGAATCCGGGCACTAGTAATACTAATTAGCGCTAAAGGGCTAATTAATAAGGCAAACAGCGGCGGATTCATAAAAGGCATGTAGCCTGCCGCACCTACGGGGTGGTTGACATATTGCAGTTGTAATTGTGACAAAGCAGATTGGTCGTAAATTTGGGATATGTGACCATGCAAACTTAAATTAGCGGCGCTATAAAATGCTATAAAATCATAGTGATGGCCATTAAAGATATGGCCGCCGGTAAATATCTCTTTAAAACAGGAAAATAACAATAGGCCGCTTATTATTACCAGCAAAAATGCCACCAGCCATATCATCTTGAAATTCTTGTTTGCTGTAAACTTGCCATCCATTAGTAATAGTCTAACTTAAAATCCCTAAAAATATGTTTTCGGTCATATTTAACAATTATCATTCTCATGGAATGCCTTGAGATAAGCTTTCTGTGCTATAATCAAGATAAGCAAGTGGTTACGAAACCTCTCCGTTGTCATAATTATCTCCTAATAAGACTTAACTATCTCGCGGTCAGAAGAATAAACGCGAGCGATATTAGTTTAAGCAAGGATTTATCAAACATGGCAATGAAACTTTACGTAGGCGGTTTAGCCTATAGTGTCACCGATAAAGAGCTCGAAGAGCTTTTTGCAAGCCAAGGTGCAGTAGTAAGTGCAGTAGTAATTAAGGATAGAGACAGCGGCCAATCAAAAGGCTTTGGTTTTGTCGAAATGGCCGAAGTAAAAGATGGCCAAAACGCCATCAAAGAACTTAACGGCAAAGATGTCAGTGGTCGTCAGATTATTGTTAACGAAGCTCGCCCACAAGAAGATCGACACTCCGGTGGCGGCGGCAACTTTCGCAAATCTTACTAATTAGAATTAATAAATCAAATTGGTACTAAAAATACCGCCAGCATAAATAACTGGCGGTATTTATTAACTTAATCAATTTTCTGCTTGAGATTATCGTCTATAGGCAATCCCCTTTTATGTTACTTAAAAACCTTGGCCCACCTGTCATAAGTCAGTATAAATGCTTTGCGTATACAAAATTTGAGTACCTCGGCACTATGTATACTTCTACCAAAGCATTCTTATCCGTATATAGGATTCGTTGCCTACCACCTTTGCAATTTTGGCCAAGTACGCATAACTAGCGTTTATTGCTTGCGCCAATATTCTTAAGATGATGCCCAAATAATAAGCATATGTCCTGTGAATCTGCTTAATTTAAGCAGTATATACAACAGTCTATAAGGCTAACTGATTAAAAATCAGCCCATGGGCTACTGGCTGATTTTTGTTTTTTAAAATTTATGTAAGCAAATAATCAAAAGCCACGCTATAATATCCCTAATGGATAAAAACCTAAACCAGCAAATTCAAAAAATAATGATTCAAAACCGCCGGCAAACTAGGGATATTGTTTATACTTTGCCCTCGCCGGACTCTTACCCTTATCAGTGGTTGTGGGATTCTTGTTTTCATTCCATCATCCTTAGCCATTTTGATATCCCAGCTGCTAAAGCTGAGATGCTCAGTTTGACCCATTACCAATTTTCCAACGGCATGTTGCCACACATGATTTACTGGCCTAACAGCAATAGCAATTCGTTCCCGCGGATCAGGTGGGGCCGCAGACATACCAGTAGCATCACTCAGCCACCTATGCTAGCTTACGCTGTCTGGCAAATACATTGCCTAGCACCCGACCCAGAGTTTTTAAGGTCAATGCTGGCTACGATAAATCGTTTCCACCATTATTTGCTGAAGTACCGCGATCCTCGAAATCATCATTTGGTCGGACTGATTCATCCGGACGAATCGGGCGAGGATAACTCACCGCGTTTCGATAGCGCCCTGGCAATGATCTCTAGGCAGAATATCGATGAAAATTTTGATCACCGTAAAGTTTTAATTAAAAACTTCCGCAACTATCATTTTGCCATCAAAAACCGCATGGACCGTCGCCACTGGGTACGTGATGTGCCTTTTAATGCCATCCTTGTCCGTAATCTGCGCGCCCAGGCCAGCATTGCAGAGGTTTTGGGCCTTCACGACCAGGCAAAATGGGCTCGTGCTCAAGCCGAAGCTGTTAAAAACGCCATGCGCAAAATAATGATGGATGACCAAGGTGTTATGTATTCAACCATGGGCCGGATGTATCAGCCAATTAAGATAAAAACCTGGGCTATCTTTTCGCCACTTTTTGCCAATCTCTTAACCGAATCCGAGGCCGATAACCTTGTACATAAATACTTAGAGAATGAGTTCGAATTTGCCACACATTATACGGTACCAACAGTAGCACTCAACGAATCATCTTTTAATCCTGGCGGCTTTTGGCGTGGGCCGATCTGGATGGCAACTAACTGGTTTATAGTCAAGGGTTTGCAAGATTATGGCTACAATAGCCAGGCTCAAAAAATTATCGATCAAAGTCTTGAATTATTAAAAATATCAGGCTTCCGTGAACAATTTAACCCGTTAACCGGCGAAGGTTACGGTGCCCACGATTTCACATGGGGCTGCCTGGTGATGGATATGCTCCAACCAGTGGCTACCGAACCCAAAATTACACCGCAAGCATGAGCAAGTTGGCTAGGCACTTGAGTCAAGCCTTATGATGTGTTAATGCTTGGACCTTCTCAAAAATAGCTTGAGCCTGCCTTAATCATTAGCTTTATGAATCTTCGGCCGAACTTGGCTGGGGCTGTTGGACGAATTTAAAACCAGTCTGGCCAATTCTTTTTAATACCAGGCGCCACACAACATTGATAATAATGATAGCTATCACATATAGAACTTGTATTAATATTTGAGGCGCTTGGTTATTGAAAGCCGCTTTTAACGCTATTAACAATCCAATTGCTAAAGCAACGTATAATAACTGGAAAACTCATACAATAACTGGTATCCCTAATAAATTACGTTGTAGTAAATGCGACATAATTTTAATCAACTTTTTTAATCAATAAAAATGAATTCAAACTTAAAAGAAGTAATAAAAAGACGAATGACATTATTTCATATTTGGTTCCACTGAAACCCGAGTCGATACTGTTATAAATAATCCAAAGTGCCATTAAAACATTTCCAGCTAATACAATAGCCCTCATCATCTTCATAAGTCTCATTATACGGCTATTGAGTCATGTCATATGTGAATAATGCTTATGATGGCTGAACTTCCCGGTCCAGAACCCCCACTTTAAATGTTAATAACAGAAGATAAACTTGGTTAAAATGTTTCTATATATTTATATATATATTAAAGGTACAAAATAATCTTTTTTTAACAGATAGAAATTGTAATTATAA